>OY282378.1:0-880000 GCA_958295835.1 uncultured Gammaproteobacteria bacterium | reverse complement strand
AAGGCGTAGTCGATGGGAAACAGACTAATATTTCTGTACCTCTTGTTGCTGCGATGGGGGGACGGAGAAGGCTAGGCTATCCGGGTGACGGATGTCCCGGTTCAAGCGTGTAGGGAGTAGCTCCAGGCAAATCCGGAGCTGCAATCCCGAGGCGTGATGACGAGGCCCTCCTTCGGGTTGGCCGAAGTGGTTGATGCCATGCTTCCAAGAAAAGCCTCTAAGCTTCAGGCAGCAAGAGACCGTACCCGAAACCAACACAGGTGGGCAGGGTGAGAATCCCAAGGCGCTTGAGAGAACCCTCGTGAAGGAACTAGGCAAAATAGCACCGTAACTTCGGGAGAAGGTGTGCCTCCAGTGGTGATGGAACTTGCTTCCTGAGCTGCCGGAGGTTGCAGTGACCAGGTGGCTGCGACTGTTTACTAAAAACACAGCACTCTGCAAACTCGCAAGAGGAAGTATAGGGTGTGACGCCTGCCCGGTGCCGGAAGGTTAATTGATGGGGTTAGCCGTCAGGCGAAGCTCTTGATCGAAGCCCCGGTAAACGGCGGCCGTAACTATAACGGTCCTAAGGTAGCGAAATTCCTTGTCGGGTAAGTTCCGACCTGCACGAATGGCGTAACGATGGCCACGCTGTCTCCACGAGGGACTCAGTGAAATTGAACTCGCTGTGAAGATGCAGCGTACCCGCGGCAAGACGGAAAGACCCCGTGAACCTTTACTATAGCTTCACACTGGCCTTTGAACCTGTTTGTGTAGGATAGGTGGGAGGCGTTGAACCGGGGACGCCAGTTCTCGTGGAGCCATCCTTGAAATACCACCCTGGCATGTTCGAGGGTCTAACTCAGACCCGTCATCCGGGTCGAGGACAGTGTGTGGTGGGTAGTTTGACTGGGGCGGTCTCCTCCCAAAGAGTAACGGAGGAGCGCGAAGGTGCCCTCAGCGCGGTCGGAAATCGCGCGATGAGTGTAAAGGCATAAGGGCGCTTGACTGCGAGACGTACAAGTCGAGCAGGTGCGAAAGCAGGCCTTAGTGATCCGGTGGCGCTGCATGGAAGGGCCATCGCTCAACGGATAAAAGGTACTCCGGGGATAACAGGCTGATACCGCCCAAGAGTTCATATCGACGGCGGTGTTTGGCACCTCGATGTCGGCTCATCACATCCTGGGGCTGTAGCCGGTCCCAAGGGTATGGCTGTTCGCCATTTAAAGTGGTACGCGAGCTGGGTTTAGAACGTCGTGAGACAGTTCGGTCCCTATCTGCCGTGGGCGTCGGAGACTTGAGGGGAGCTGCTCCTAGTACGAGAGGACCGGAGTGGACGTACCTCTGGTGTTCCGGTTGTCACGCCAGTGGCATTGCCGGGTAGCTAAGTACGGACGGGATAACCGCTGAAAGCATCTAAGCGGGAAGCCTCCCCCAAGATGAGGTCTCCCCGGATCCTCGAGATCCCTGAAGGGCCCTCGAAGACTACGAGGTTGATAGGCCGGATGTGGAAGCGCAGTAATGCGTGAAGCTAACCGGTACTAATTGCCCGTGAGGCTTGACCATATAACACCCAAGCGATTTCGGAATCGCGGTGTGGCATACTCGAAAGCGAGCAATGCGACTCTCTGGATTTGTCAGTCCTGCTTGGTGGCAATAGCGAGTGGGAACCACCCGATTCCATCTCGAACTCGGTAGTGAAAACGCTCAGCGCCGATGATAGTGTGGGGTTTCCCCATGTGAAAATAGGACACCGCCAAGCACTTTAATCCCTCAAGCTCCTCCGGCGTCAACGCCGGGGGAGCTTTTTACGTTGCGTCCAGCGCTGCGCCGGCGGCCGTGAATAGCTTGAGAGGCGGGCGGTAGAGCCCCGCACCGAGTCCCCCCGCTGTGCCGTTCCGATCAACGATGCCGAGCTCTATGACGGGAGTTGCCCTGTGCCCGATGACCTTGCGGGCAACGAGCCCGACACGGGCGCGGGACTGCGGCAACCTCGGGTGTTCGGTGGCGAGCAACTTTGCAGGCAGTGAGAGTAGATCCTCATGGCAATGCCCGGCGTGCAGCTCGCGCATCTGCGGCGCGTAGCGGTGCGCGAGCGCCCCTAGTCCGAACGCTTCGATTACCGCGCTGTCCCCGAAGGCACCGGTGGTGTCAGCAGCGGTGAATCCATCGCGAAGTCTGCCGAGCGGTGGAGTTGCGCCGACGGTAAACCAACGCTTGGGGAAACCGCTCACCTGCAAGCCGAACGTCTCGCCGTTCCCGCCGAATGCGGTGACCAGGCTGCTCGACGCCACGCCGCTTGCGCCGTCGAGTACACACCGCACCGCCGCCATCCAGAAGTTGAGATGAAAGAACGGCCACTCGCGGATGAACGCGTCCGCCCCGGTGTCGGGATGCTTCCCGTTGCGCCGCGCGTCGAAGATATCGACGAGGCGCGCGTGAGCTGCGACATGACGCAAGTGGGTATCGTCTCCGCTGATCAAGGCATGGTCGATGAGCGGCAGCCAGGGCAGCGGCTCGCGGGAGATGTCATCGAGCAGCTCCGCCACCGCGCCGTTCAGGAATCGCAGGAATTCCACGCACTCCGGCGTCCGCCGACCATAGCGCGGCACGGGGCTGCCGCCGTGGCCACCGCCGTTGATTGGCGCGTAGCACCTTCGTGCCCCGCCGTTGAGATCGGTCATCTCGATGATTTGCATCGAGGGTGATACGACCGCGGCCATCGGAGTCGCTACGAGGCGATCCTGGGCGGGCACGAACCGGATCGCACCGGAGCGTACAAGCGCTATCGCCTCGTCGAGACCATCCGCCCATCCCTCGAAAACACAGGCGACGGCGGCGGAGTTCATTATGGGCTGGACAAGCATGTGGGCGGGGACGGCGGGTGGACCGCAGTGCAGCAACGTGTGGGTCTCGAGCCCCAGCGCATCCGCCGCGGTGCGCATGCCGGTCCAGGCGGGCTCGACCGCGGTGAGTGCCTCGGCGGCGTGTTGGTCTGCTTCGGTGAGCATCGTCTCACCCTGCCTCCGGAAGACAGTGCGATGTGCCGCTTCGCTACCCTGCTCGGTCACCGGAGGCATACTCACAGGGCCAGGTCAGCCGTCGCTGCTCGTCAGCCAGCGCCGCAGCCGCCGCCACGATGCGGCGGCCGCCAAGCCGAGTCCCCCGAGCGGCGAGGCATCGGCCTCCCTGCCCGCAGCCGCCGAGGCAAGGTTGGCGGCAAATCGCTCGATGAGCTTCTCGATTACCGCATCCACGACCGCGCCACGGCTGAACTGCGCCAGCGGTCCCTTGAGCGTGTACTGCAAGGAGAGGGACAGTACCGAGCCGCCGGTGTGTGACGGCTCCGCCGAGAATCCGATTCGTCCTTCGCTCGACGATCGGGTTCGAGGATCATACCCCTCGCCTTCGATCACTCCGGTACGCTGTCGATCGTCGAATGTGACGCGCCCCACGCCTTCGAACTGCGCCCGAATCGGACCGATCGCGACGGTCATCCGGAGGATCAGGGGATCGGCGTTCGCGGGGCTACCGAGCGATGCCCCGGGGAGACAATGCACCACCGTGGCAATGTCGCGCAGGGTGGACCACAGTGTATCGAGCGCAATCGGGAGCGCGATCTTGTATTCGGACCCGGGGGCCTCCGGGGCTGCAAGCGCGCGGCGTTCCGGTGCGGCGGGCGGCGGCACGCCGGGTGAAGCGAATGGTGTCGTCCGCATCGACCGACGGGGCGCAGGCTCGTTCGGCACCGTGGGCGATGCATCGAGGACTGGTAACGCGTCGTGTGGTGCGAATCGCGCGTTGGTGTACGGAATCGTCCCGGATGGAGTCGCTGCTTCCCTTCGCATCGCACTGCCGGTCACCTGTGTTTCTTCAAGTACCGATCGGACCGCCTCGACAATCCCGACGTATCCCGTACACCGGCAGAGATTGCCGGAAAGCTCCTCCCGCACGCGGGCCTCGTCCGCGCCGGGGAGACGCTGGATGACGTCATGGGCCGTGATCAGCATCCCTGGCGTGCAGTAACCGCATTGAAGCGCATGATGACGGGTGAACGCATCGCGCAGCGCCTGCATGAGCGGATCGTCATCGAAGCCTTCGATGGTTCGGACCTCGACTCCGTCGCAGGCGATTGCATACGCGATACAGCTTCGGGCCGGCGCCCCGTCGATCAGCACAGTGCAGGCACCGCACACGCCGTGTTCGCAGCCGAGGTGGGTGCCGGTCAAGCGAAGCGCGTCACGGACGAAATCGGCCAGGTGCGTGCGCGGCTCTACTGCCGCTTCGATGGAGCGGCCGTTGACAACGAGCGATATCGACCGGGTCACACCTGGAGGCCCGGGCATTCGAGATCGCGAACCGCGCGGCGCAACGTGACGGCGTGCAGCCTGACGGCCGGGGCGTCGAGGCCGGGAACACACGCGCTGACGAATGCCTCCGCGCCCGCCGTGTCGGATACGTTCGGCAAGTCGTCCACGGTGATCGGCGGACGTTCGATTGCACCCAGCACCGCGCGCGATTCCCCGCGCTCGGGGTCATCGAGCGCCACGCAGAACGCGGTCGCGAACTCTCCGACCTTCATTGCCATCTTGCGATAACCGTAGCGCACGCGGTCCGAACGCCTGGCGATCCGAATCGCGGCAAGCACCTCACCCGTGTCAAGCGCCGTCGAGAACGGGCCGGTGACGAACTCCGCGAGCGTCGCGGTGCGCATTCCTCCCGGACCGAGGACAACGACCTCCGCGCCGAGCAGGAGCAGGACGACGAGCCAGTCCGCGGCAGGATCGGCATGTGCGATGCTGCCTCCAAGCGTGCCTCGGTTTCGCACCGCGCGGTAGGCGATCCGACGCGCCGCTGCCGCCAGCCATCCATGGCAAGGGTCCGGTACCGCGCCGTCTTCGATCTCGGAGTGGGTGACGGCGGCGCCATAGACGATCGTTTCGCCTTCGTCGCGGCAGCCCCGCAGATCGGGGCAGGTGCGGACATCGACGAGTCGATCAGGCTCGACGAGTCGCAGGTTCAGCATCGGGCCGAGCGACTGTCCGCCCGCGATGATCTTCACGAATCCTTCCGCGGCGGTGAGCAACTCGACCGCGTGCGCCGCGTCCCGGGCGCGGACGTAGTCGAAGGGGGCGGCTTTCACGATACGCCCAACGGTGCCCGCGGGCTCGCCGCAAGCCCTAGCTGCGTGGCGATCGCGGTGGAGACCACCTCGATGGCAGCTTCGCGCGCGTCGTCGGCAGCGGTGGTGTTCAGGATACGGCTCCGGCGTCCGCCGCCATGATCTTCATGAGCACCTTCCGCATGGTGATCGGAGTGGAGTCCACCTCCACCCCGAGAGGCGCCAGCGCGTCGTTGATCGCATTTGCGATTGCGGCAGGCGGCCCGATCGCGCCTCCTTCGCCGATGCCTTTCTGGCCGAACCGGGTATAGGGGGATGGCGTCTCCATATGCTGGATGCGTAACGCGGGAATTTCGGCAGCGCCGGGGAGGTGGTAGTCGGCAAGGGTAGAGGCGAGCGGCTGCGCGGCGTCGTCGAAGGGCATCTCCTCGTACAGCGCGGTGCCGATGCCCTGCGCGGTGCCTCCATGGACCTGGCCGTCGGCGATCATCGGGTTGACGAGCACGCCGCCGTCTTCGACGACGACGTAGTCGAGCAGCTCTTGCGCGCCGGTTTCCGGGTCGACCGCGACCACGCACGCATGAGCGGCATACGAGAACGTGCCGGAGTCGACCTCGGTCTTGTACCCTTCCATGACTTCGAGTCCGCGCGGGTCCGCGTCCTCCGGCAGGTTTTCCGGTTGCAGGTACCAGAGGCGCGCAACGTCCTCCAGCGATACATGGCCGGATGGCCCGTACACCCCGTCGTCGCGCAGGGTGACCTCCTCACGCCCTGCCTGCAGCAGATGCGCCCCCAGCGCCGCAATCCTGTTGCGTAGCACCTCGCATGCAGCGGCTACCGCGCCGCCGGCCATCACCATCGCCCTCGACCCCCAGGTGCCGGTCGAGTACGGCGTCAGCGCGGTGTCGCCGTGGATGACCCTGACCCTTTCGGGATCGATTCCGAGCACCTCGTGCGCGACCTGCGCGAGCGTGGTTTCGAGCCCCTGCCCGTGGGAGTGCAGGCCAACGCGCAGCTCCAGCCCTCCACTGGGCGTCATCCGCGCCCCCGCCTGCTCGTGGCCGGGGATCATCGGCACCCCCCACGCCGCATAGACCGAGGTGCCATGCGCCGCCTGTTCGCAGAAAATCGAGAAGCCGGCGCCGATCAGCCTCCCGTCGGATTCGCCGCTTTGCCGCTGCCGTTCCCGTACCGCCGGCAGATCGATGGCAGCCGCGGCGCGGCGCAGGCACTCCGGGTAGTCGCCGCTGTCGAAGTGTTTCCCGGTGATGTTGTCGAAAGGCATCTGCCGCGGCTTGACCAGGTTCTTGAGGCGGAGCTCTACGGGGTCCATGTCGAGTGCGCGCGCTACGGCGTCAAGGAGCAACTCGAGCGCGAAGCACACACCGGTGCGGGCCACCCCGCGATAGGGAAGGATCGGCGGCTTGTTGGTGGCCACCGACCAGGTCCGGCACCGGTAGCCATCGAACACGTATGGACCGGGCAGGATGCTCGCGACCTGCGCGGCCTCGAGGCACGCCGAGAACGGATAGGCGGAGTATGCTCCGGCATCGACGTGCGCTTCGCAGTCGATGGTGAGCAGGGTGCCGTCGCCCGCGGCATGGCCGGTGATGACGTAATGATGCTCGCGGCAGTTCGCGTTGGCGACGAGCTGCTCGCGGCGGTCCTCGATCCACCGCACGGGATGATCACGGTGCATCGCGATCCATCCAAGCACGATCTCCTCCGGGAGCAGGATTCCCTTGTAGCCGAATCCGCCACCGACGTCGGGGACGACGATCCGCACCTGGTCCTGCTCCAGTCCCAGACATTCCGCGAGTCCGGTGCGCACGACGTGCGGCATCTGGCAGGCGGTGTGCAGCACGAGCATCTCCAGCCGCCGGTCCCGGAACGCGAGCGCCCCGCGGCCTTCTATCGGCGACATGCACTGGCGCGCGGTGCGAAACGTTCGGGTGACGCTCACCGCCGCCTTGCGTTCGGCCTCGCTCAGATCGCCGTCCACCACCGACTCCAGAAACACGTTGTCGCCCCACTCCGGATGCAGCAGCGGCGACCCCGGGTCGCGCGCGCGAAGCATGTCGGCGACGACGGGCAGCTCTTCGAGGTCGAGCATCACGCGGCTCGCCAGATCCTCCGCTGCGGCTCGCGTTTCTCCAACGCAGGCTGCGATCGGCTCGCCGACGTAGCGTACGCGACCGGTGCCGAGCACCGGCTGCTCCGAGACCTTGAAGCCGGGCAGTCCGGATCGCGCGACGATCGGGCGCACTCCGGCGAGATCGGCGGCGGTATACACTCGCTCCTGGTCGCGCGCGGGCTTGACCACATCGCGTATCCGAGCGTGGGCGAGCGGGCTGCGCACGAACGCCACGTCCATCGTTCCGGGCATTGCGACGTCGGCGATGAACTCGCCTCGCCCGTGCAGCAGCCGGTGATCCTCCTTGCGCGGCAGGCTCGCTCCCACGCCCTTTGCCCTGCCCATCGCCTGCTCCTGGGACCGCCGTTCCAGAATCGCGATATCGTGGGCCAAGGGTATGATTGACGCAAGGCGGGGCTCGGGCACGAATCGGGCGGTCGGCGAGGCGCCCGGCATCGAGCGGGTCGCCACTCGACGGCATCGGAGGACGAGACATGGCAAACGAACAGACCGGGTACGACACGATCCTGAAAGGAGGCGCCGTCATCGATCCGGCGACAGGCCGGAACGGACGGTTCGATGTTGGAATCCGGGCCGGGCGTATCGTGGCGGTCGAGCCTGCGCTCGCGCCCGGCGGGCGGACGACGGTCATCGACGTCGCGGGCAAGCTCGTCATCGCCGGGATGATCGATACCCATGCGCACGTCTACGAACACGTCACCGGGAAGTTCGGTCTGAACGCGGACATGGTGGGGGTGCGATCGGCGACCACCACTATGATCGACCAGGGCGGGCCGAGCTGCATGACCATTCGCGGCTTCCGGCACTTCGTCGCCGAGCCGGCGTCGAGCCGGGTGCTGGCGTTCATCTCCAGCTACCTCGTCGGGGGCCTCGAGGGCCACTACTATCCCGAGCTCTACGGTCCCGGCGGCGTCAACGTCGACCACACGGTTCGCGCGATCGACGAGAACCGCGATCTGGTCAGGGGCGTGAAGTCGCACGCGGAGATTGGAGGCGCGTCTCGCTGGGGCCTCGAAGTCGTCAAGCTTGGCCGGCAAATCGCGCGCGAAGCGGACGTTCCCCTGTACGTTCACCTCGGTCAGCTCTGGCCCACCGCCGATCACGCGGTGATCGACGCGGATGCCTACATCCGTGAGCTCGTCCCCCTGATGGGCGAAGGTGACGTGCTTGCGCATCCGTTCACCCGCCACCCCGGCGGCTTCGTCAGTGCGGAGACCGGCGAGGTCCATCCGGTGATCCGGGAAGCGCTCGGACGTGGGGTAGTGGTGGACGTGGGGCACGGCTCGCATTTCAGCTTCGACATGGCGCGGCGCACGCTGGACGCGGGAATTCGCCCGTTCACCCTCGGCGCGGACATGCACGGCTACAACGTGCGCGTGCCCCAACCCGGCATGAGCGACGAAGAGCGCGCCACGAACCCCTTCGCCGGCGTCGCGCCCTTCAACCTCACCATCGCCATGACCGAGCTTCTCGCGCTGGGCCTGGAGCTCGAAGAGGTCGTCGCGACCGTCACCGCGAACGCCGCGAAGCTCCTCCGGATGGAGGACGAGCTGGGAAGCCTGGACATCGGCCGTGAGGCAGACGTCTCGGTGCTCGATATGCTGAAGGGCCGCTTCCGGCTCTCCGACAACAACGGGGTCGAGGTCGTCACCGACACGCTGATCCGCCCGGCATTCTGCCTGCGGGCCGGAGCGCGGTACGACACCGACTCGCCGCTCGTGCCACCGGCAATGGAAGCGGTGGCCTGATTCGCTCGAACGCCGCCACATGAAAATCGTCTCGACAACGATGCAGGCCGCAATCAACCGGCGATCAGACGCTCCTTCGGCGGCACGGTATCGCAGGCGAGGTCGCGAATGCGGCGCTTGTTCGCCAGGGGCTCCAGCGCCGTCTCGCCCGGCTTCAGCCGTTCGGTGCACGCATACCCGTTCTTTCCGTCGATCCGCATCACGCATTCCTTGCACACGTTGGCGTTGATGCAGGCGAAGCGGAAGGCGAGGCTCGGGTCGACGTGCTCCCGGATCCACATCAGGCCGTCGAGGATTGACTGTCCCGGAACGTACGGGACTTCGAACGTCTCGAACCGGCCTGCGTCCCCGGGACCTCCCCGGGCGATTCTGAGCACCGCGATTGTGCTCATGCCGCGGCGTCCGCCCGGGCGACGGGGATGAGCCGGGAATCGAGGCGGCCCGATCGTTCGAGGATCTCCTGATTGGATCGATATCTCTCGGACGTTTCCGGGAAGTCGTCCCGCTGATGCGCGCCGCGGCTCTCCTCACGTGCGAGTGCCGCGACGGTCACCGCCTCGGCGACGTGCAATGCCGAGCGCAGCTCGTGCCAGTCGGTGAGCTCGATGGCGAACGCGGTGTCGCGCGGGACGGGGACTCGCCAGAGCTCGTCGGCCCGCATCGCGCGGATGCAATCCAGGGCGGCCGAAAGTCCCGCACGATTGCGGAACGGTCCGACCTGCGCCCACATGAGACGGCGCAGCTCGTGCATCAGCGCCGCCGCACCGGCGCCGCGCGATGCGGCGCGTGGCCGCGGCGACGCGGTGTCCCGAGCCGCCGCGGCGGTGTGGTCATCCCACCCGGCGCCATGTCCCTCGGCGAAGCGCGCCGCCTCGCGCCCGGCGATCTCGCCGTACACGAGCGCTTCGCTGATCGCGTTGCCCGAGAGCCGGTTCGCGCCGGCCGCGCCGCCGACCGCCTCGCCCGCCGCGTAGAGACCCGCCACGGTGCTGCGCATGCGCACATCCACCTTCACACCGCCCATGTGGTAGTGCGCGATCGGTGCGACCTCGACCGGCTCGCGTGTGAGATCGATGCCGTTGTTCAGCAACCGGTCGATCACCGGTCCGAAGGCGGTGCGCAGCTCCGCCTCGGGGAGGTGGGTGAACGACAGCCAGGCTCCTCCCGACGGCGAGCCGCGGCCCGCTTCGACCTCACGGCAGATCGCATGTGTCGCGAGATCGCGGGTCGCGGTATACCTGCCGCCGTCCTCGCCTCCGTACCGATCGATGAACTCCTCCATCGCGCCATCGAGCAACCGGCCTCCGAGCTTGTACCGGAACGGATCCCACATGATGGGATCCATGCCCACGAGGCGTGGCGCGAGGTGGCCGATCGGGAAGAACTGCACGAACTCCATGTCGATGAGGGTCGCGCCCGCGCGCAACGCAAGCGCATGGCCTTCGCCCGCCATGTTGTTCGAGGCGCTCGACCGCGCGTAGAGTTTGGTGAGCCCGCCGGTCGCGATCACCGTCGCTCCGGCCGCGATGCAGAGCTCCGCGCCGTCGGCGAGCGAGAGTGCAAGCGCCCCGCGCACCGAGCCCTCCTTCACCACGAGATCGGTGATCGCGACGTTGCTGAGTGCGCGGATGCCGTCGGTCCTTCCCACCCGCTTGCGCAAGGTCCCGGCCACCGCCGGCCCGGTGTTCAGAAAGTCGACGTAGCAGCAGCGCCGGCGGCCGTGGCCCGGCGCCATGACCTGGCGGATGTGACCGGGATGACCGGCGGGACCGCCCGCGCGCGCCCATCCGACCCCCCAGTCGTCCATTTCGCGCATCCTCGCGGGCGCGGCCCGGCACAGCACCTCCGCGAGCGCCGCGTCGCAGAGTCCGCGGCCCGCGGCGAGGGTGTCGGCAAGGTGGTCTTCCCAGGTGTCCGGTTCCTGCTCGGAGAGGGCGGCGGCGACGGTCATCTGCGCCATGACCGTCGCCCCGCCGCGCCCAATCATGTTCTTGTCGGCGAGGATGACCCCGGCGCCGGCGCGCGCCGCGGCAAGGGCGGCGTACATGCCGGCTCCCCCGGCGCCGATGACGAGGACGTCGGTGGAGAGATGCACTCGCTCCGAAGAATGGTGTCGTGTCGCCTGCGTCATTCTTGCCTTGAAACACGGAACGGAAAGCGCGCGAACGGTTCGGCGGGACGTGGCTGGAACCGCGACCCGAAACGTCCTTCCCCCGCCCGGAGCAGGTTCAGCCTCTGTTGATATACTACCGGTGTACCAGAGTCCGCGCCCGATTGGGAGGTCGATCCGATGACACCTGAAGAAGTGCTGTCCCACCCCGCGCGAGTCCTCACCCAGGAGCAGCGCGAGGACTATTTCTCCAACGGGTACGTCGCGGTCGAGTCGTTGTTCGGCGCCGCCGAGGTCGCGCGCATTCGTGCCGTTGTCGACGAGTTCGTCGAGAAGAGCCGCGGCGAGCGCCGTTCCGGCGGCGTTTTCGATCTCGCGCCGGGCCATTCGGCGGATACGCCGCGCATCCGCCGCCTCAAGCGGCCGCACGAGCAGCACGAGCTGTTCTGGGAGGTCGCCACCGGGGTGCTCGCCGACGTGGCGGCGGACCTCGTCGGACCCGACGTCGTGTTCCACCATTCGAAGCTCAACTTCAAGTGGAACGACGGCCATGACCAGGTGGATTGGCACCAGGACATCCAGTTCTACCCCCACACCAACTACAGTCCGCTGACGATCGGGCTGATGCTCCAGGACACTGCCTTCGCGGACGGCGCCGTCGGTTTCCTCCCCGCCAGCCATGCCGGCGAGCTCTTCGACCAGTACAGCGACGAGGGGCAGTGGACGGGGTGCCTGAAGGCGCGCGACGTCGAGAAGCTCGACATCCGGAGCGTCGTCCATGTCGAGGCCCCGGCCGGCTCCATCACCGTGCACAACTGCCGCACCGTGCATGGCTCGCCGCCGAGCACCAGGGCCGATGGACGTCCGCTGCTGTTGAACGCCTATGCGTCGGCGGATGCATTTCCCTACACCCCGCATCCGGAGCCCGCGCCCCATGTCGGGGAGGTGATCCGCGGCAGGTCCGCCCGCTGGGCGCATCACGACCCGCGCCCGTGCCTCATTCCGCCGGACTGGTCGGGCGGCTATACCTCGATCTTCGCTGCCCAAGCCGGCGAGGACGGATCCGGCGCTGCTCCGGACGCCCGTATGGGCTGAGTCGCCGTATCCGGCTTCGGAATCGACCTCGCACCGGCCCCGCCGGACGGTGCGGACGAGCGCGTGAAGGCTGCCGTCAGCGTCTTGCTCTGGCGATCGGGACCACGCTCTCCATCGGCGTCGATCCACCGTGGTATTCGGGGACCAGGCCGGCGAGGATGCGCCCCAGCGCCGGCTCGTCGAACGCATCGCACGCCTTGCGCAGCTCCATGAGATGCGTCGCGAACCCGGCGTAGTCGACGGGCCGGTGGCGCGCGAGGAGGATCTTCTCGTGGCTGGTCGCATCGAGCGGCTCGGCGGAGTGGAACAACTCCTCGGAGAGCTTCTCCCCCGGCCGGGCGCCGGTGAACTCGATGGCGACGTCCTCGCCGGGAATCTTCCCGGAGAGACGGATCATCTGCTCGGCCAGATAGACGATCCGCATCGGCTCCCCCATGTCGAGCACGAACACCTCGCCGCCTTTCCCCAGGGCAGCCGAAGCCATGACGAGCTGGCAGGCTTCCGAGATCGTCATGAAGTAGCGTTCCATGTCCCGGTCGGTGACCGTGACCGGACCGCCGCGGGCGATCTGGTCGCGAAACAGGGGCACGACGCTGCCGGCGGAGTCGAGCACGTTTCCGAACCGTACCACCATGAACCGGGTCGACGGCGACTCGTCATGGACGGCGTGGCACACCTTCTCCGCGAGCCGCTTGCTCGCCCCCATCGTATTCGTCGGGTTCACTGCCTTGTCGCTGGACACGAGCACGAAACGGCCGGTGGCATGCCGTGCCGCCGCGTACGCCACCGTATGTGTCCCGAGGACGTTCACCCGGACCGCCTCCCTCACCTGGCTCTCGAGCATCGGCACGTGCTTGTACGCGGCGGCGTGAAACACGACGTCCGGACCGTAGCGCTCGAAGACACGCTCCACGGCGGTCGTGTCACAGACGTCGGCGAGGACGACCGAGAGCGGGAGGTTCGGACAGGCGTCGCTCAGCTCGCGATGTATCCGGTAAAGATTGAACTCACTGATGTCCACGACAACGAGATGGGAGGGATCGAGCTGCGCAATCTGGCGGCACATCTCGCTCCCGATCGATCCGCCCCCCCCGGTCACGAGGACCGTATGATCGGCCAGCTCGTCCCGCATCCCGGGCCAGTCGAGCCGCGCCGGCTTCCGGCTCAGCAGATCCTCGATGGCGACCTCTCGCAACTCGTCGAGCGCGACGCGGGTGGAGGCGGCATTCTGCTGCCCGCGCGGAACAATCTGCATCGGCACGTTCGAACGCTCGCAGCACTCCACGAGCCTGCGCATCTGGGCAGTGTTCGCGGACGGCACCGCGATGACGACGAGTTCGGCGCGGGTATGAGTGCCGAGCTCGGGAATCTGCCCACAGTGGCCGAGGACTCGAACGCCGCGAATTTCCCGGCCCTTTTTCCTGGGGTCGTCGTCGACGAAGCCGATCGGATGGTACCCGCGAGACGGATCGCGCAGCAGGGAACGGGCAAGCTGCTCTCCCGTGTTTCCCGCTCCCACGATGAGCACCGCTTTCAAGTTCGCCGCGCCGCGCCACCGATCCTTGATCCAGCGGTAGGCGAGCCGCGGCCCGCTCAGGAACGTGACGAGCAGGACCGCGAAGAGCGGAAAGGATGCGCGCGGAACGTGGGCCATCCGGGTCGCGAGGAACGCGATGGTTGCGCATACGGCCGTCCCGACGACCACCGCCTGGACGATCCGGACGAGATCGGGCATTGACGCGAACCGCCACACGCCGCGGTACAGGCCGAGGTACAGGAAGATGGAGCCCTGGACGACGACGATCACGGGCAGGAGGCGAAACGCCTGGTCAAGGAACTCCGCCGGAATCGAATCGAGGTTGAACCGCAGCCAGAACGCTCCCAGCCAGGCGACGGGGATCATCAGGAGGTCATGTGCGATGGCGCCGCCCCGACTGCGCAGCCGAATGGCGCTCCTTGCGATCTTCAAGCCCTTGCCCCCTGTTTATATGGAACAGGATTGTTCCTCGCCCGTCTACGGTGCCAGCGGTCACCGCTCGAAGCGCGCGCCGCGGGACATGATAACTCGATCGGGAGATGGGGGGCCGGTCCTGTCCGACGCGTTGCGCGCGGGCGGCGGAGTGTCGGCCCAGGGGCTTCGCGACTTGGCCACGGTGCGCGGCTATCTCGGCGGCTTCATCTGCCGCCTGGTCCACCAGGTTGCATGCGGTCACGTTGACGAGAATGTCGAAGTCCATGCCGCGGAGGACGTGGCCGACCGCCCCCGGCGTTGCGACGTCCAGCCGGTCGCGCACCAGTGGACGCATCTCGAACGGCTCCCCGGCTTGCGCATGAGCACGGAGGGATGTCGTGCCCGAGCTGGTCGTTCGTGCCGAGCAGCAACACCTTCATGTTCCGACGCTCTCCGTACGCACTGCTCTCGCTACCCCGCGCAGGCCGTAGCGGCGCTTCGGCTCTGGCGCCGGCGGTCCTCGAAGCCGCCTTCGCGGATCCTTTGCCACCACCAGCGGTTCTCCAGGTCCCAGTGGACGGTGCGCCCGAGACCTTCATGCAGATCGAGCGTCGGCCGCCATCCCAACTCATCACGCATGTGGCTGGCATTGATGGCATAATGGTGATCGTGCCCCGGGCGATCCGCCACGAAAGTGACGAAGCCGGCGTGTGAACGATGAGGCCTGTCGGGTACGAGCTCGTCCATCCAGCTACGGATTGCCCGCACCATGTCGACGTTCGTCGTCTCCGCGTCCGCCCCGACGTTGTAGATTCGGCCGGGCTCTCCCTCGCGCGCAATTAGCTCCAGGCGCGTGCTTGGTCTTCGACGAAGAGCCGGTCACGTACGTTCTTTCCATCGCCGTAAACGGGAATGGGTCTCCCCTCCAGCGCCGCCAGGATGGTGATCGGTATCAGCTTCTCCGGCATCTGGTAGGGGCCTTAATTGTTGGAGCAGTGGCTGATCATGATCGGCAAGCCGAAGGTGCGGTGCCAGGCCTGGGCGAAGTGGTCCGAAGCCGCCTTGCTCGCCGAGTAGGGCGAATTGGACCGGTACGGCGTCGTCTCGGTAAAGACGCCCGTGGTCCCGAGCGAGCCATAGACCTCGTCGGTGGAAACGTGCAGAAAGCGAAACGCCGCCTGCGCCCGCGGCCCAGCCCATGCCGATACTCGGTCGCGGCCTGGTCTGCACCAGAGATCTGGTTCCATGCCTCGGCCGACAGGACGACGCTCACATGCTGTCCGTAGGTGGGCGAGCCCCGGCGCAGGTCCACCAGCGACGGCGAACACCATCCCCCGCACCACCCGCACCACCCGCACCACCCGCACCAGCTTGTCCTGAGCGAAGGGCGGCGTCTGGAAGTGTAGCCCGCGCACCGTCCCCTTCTCGGCCGACAGCGAGTGACTGTCCTGCACGAACTCGATGTCCATGCTCCACCGCCTCGCACGCCGCCAGCTCCCAATCGTGGAACATCACCCCCAACCCGATGTACGCCTTGGGTCAGTGGTTGAGGAGGGGGGGGGAGGGGGGCGAAGACGCCGGGAGCGCACCGACCAGGTCGCCGGTCAGTGGTGGCCACCGCGCGCACTACTCATTTTGTTGTACACTCTCACCATCGACCATGGGATGGTCGGCAGGAGGGAGCAGCTATCCTGTGATCCTCATGACTTGCGGCTCTGATGACAAGGAGGACGAATCATGAACAAGAAGCGTTTGGCATCATGGATTGCCAGCTTGGTGCTCGTAATCCCACTCTTCGCATCCCCATCGGCGGTCAATGCGGATTATGCCACGTGCAAGGATGCCTGCAGGGCAGATGGCGGCTCGTCCGAAGAGTGTCACGACATTTGCAAATAATGGCGTTGCGGGGCAGGCGGTGCGCTGGGTGCCGCCTGCCGGCCTCAATCTCCTGCGCGGCCAGGAGTGCATGTATGGCGGCATTGCTGTCATACGCCTTGCCCGCCCTGCGGCCACCACAGCAGGCAACGCCGACACCCCCTCCCACACGGGCCACACGGGCCCTCCCACACGGGCTCGAATCCCACCGGGTCATTGCGCTGCCCACCAGTCAACATGAACGACACCCTGATGCGATCGTCAACCGGAGCACGGATTCGATTTGCGGCCACAGAGCGTCGCTGATGAGCAAGCGCAGGCCCACCCCCGCGGAAGCGGGGGGTCATGATTGTTCTCCGAAAGCCATCGACGGGGAGCAATTGTCCAGGATTGTATGGATTCGTCAACACGACTTGGCGTCGGGGCGCGCCTACCCGTCCTTAGACGCCCAATAGGGAGTCGTTCTCGATGGATGAGGAACAACGGCAACGGCTGAACGAACTGGTCAAGTCAGTCAATGGCGCGGCCCTGAAGGCCCAAGCCATGGTGTACGCGGTCCTGGTGACGGCGTTCTATATGTTGTGGGTCCTGGTTTCCTCTACCGCCGAGAGTCTGTTCCTCAATGGACAACTGTTGCTGGGACAGTTGAACATCGGTCTTTCACTGGATGCGATCTATATTCTTGGACCGATGCTCCTGTTTTTTCTGCACGTTTCGTTGTTGTTCCTGTGGCAGGAGCTCAGACGGAGGATGGCAAGGTTCGAAAATGTGCTGGCCGAATTGTGTCCTGGAGCCGAAGAAGAAACCAGGCAGGAATTATTTGGACGACTTTCCGCTTCCATTCTTGTTCAGTCACTCCGGAGGGATTCATCCTGCTTGCCGAGAAGGTTATCGGATTTGACCGTTGTATTAATCCCGTGGGCGCTGCTGTTTGCTATCGATCTCTCTTTTGTTCGTTATCAGTCCGACGGGATTACCCGGATTCATCACTGTCTCTTCGTAGCTGATTTGGCGGCCATCTTATGGTTCAGGTTTTATGAACAAAGGTGGCCAGGGTGGCGTACGGCCACGCGGAACATGATGGGAGCCTTGAGTGTAAAAGCATTGGTTTTGAGGTTGGGCTTCATGGCGCTCTCGGTTGCCATGTTGCTGGTCATTCTACTTGCCGCCTATCCACCGGTATTCAACCAGGAAACAGTAGAAGATGATCGTAAACGGATCTGGCGTGAACAAAATGGAACCATTGGTTGGTCGCAGTTTCTGCGGATAGTGGAGGAGGGTATCCCGGATGTAGTATTCGAGGGTGAAAATGTTGTCGACTCCGTGCTGTGTGAAATGTCGGATCGCCTATGCCGTTACCTTGACGTCAGCACCAAGGAACTAGCCAGGATGCCAAACCGGGAGCTGCAGGCTCGAACTCGACAACAGAGAGTCGGAACAACCGAGGACGAGGATGGGATTGATCGGTTTCACACAGATGTACTCGATCTGAATTCGCGAAATCTGCGTTTCGCCAAAATGAGGGGTACTTGGTTGCACGGAGCAAGCCTCATCGAAGCGGATTTACGGGGTGCGGCCCTGGAAGGCGCCAATTTGCAGGGAGCGTCATTCGTAAAAGCAGAACTGAGAGGCGCGGACCTGGAAGGTGTCAGGATGCAAAATGCAGATCTCGCTGGCGCAAAGCTGCCGGGTACGAACGTCAAGTATGCGGATCTGCAGGGCGCAACGCTTTCGGGCGCTGAGATGCAGGGTGTGAACCTCTACCGTGCGAACCTGCGGAGTGCGAGAATTGAAACCACGCAGTTACAGGGAGCGAACCTCATTCACGCGAAGATGGGGGAAGCGTTGCTTTCGAGAGCGAAGTTGCAGGGAGCGGATCTCGCCTCCGCGGATTTGCAGGGCGCAACGCTGACAGGAACGTCATTGCGAGGTGCGAGGCTTTCAGGTGCTCAGTTACAGGGGACGAAGCTCGACAGAACCCAGTTGCAGGGGGCAAATCTCCAGGGCGCGGACTTGCGAGGTGCGGACCTCGAGGACGCGGAGTTGCAGGGCGCAGATCTTGCGGGTACGCAGTTGCAAGGCGCGGATCTTGCGAACGCGCAGTTGCAGGGTAGTTTTGGCAAACCCGAATCCTGGTGTCTGGTCTGGATGCCGGATGTCTCCTTCGAATTCCCTCCTGTGGACGACTTCCCGAATGGTGGTTCGCAATATGAACGCGCTATGGCTTATCTTGAAAAGCTCGAGAATGAGAATAAGGATCAGAGCATCAGACTTGCATGGAGGGAAGGCGTGTCCCTTGGGAAGCACTTGCAAGAATACTTGCAGATAGATATCACGCATAAGGTATTCGATGGTCGCGAGCCCGAGGAGAAAGAGATGGTTTACCATGATTCCGCAGTTACAGAATGGCGTTCATCGGCCGCCGGTGTGGATTCTTGCGATTATTGGTGCGCGTGGGCTGCCTGGACAGCCGAATTCGCCTGTGAGAGTCCGCACACTGCCGCCAGCAGCGTGGACCGGTGGCGCTCTGAGGCGCCCTTGTACAATGCGAAGTCCCGATTAAAACAAAGGCTGCCTGGTTTGGAGAAATCCGTACGTGAAGCCTTGATTGAACGAAAGAAAGATGAAGAATGCCTTGGTCTTGCTGCTATAGAGAAAGAAGATTGGATGAGGTTCCTTGCTGAACGAAATAAACTGTACGAATTTCGAATATGCGCCGAGAATCCCATATGCACTCTCTCACCTCGTGTCGCCGACTGCACGAACGCGTCAACGTCGTCGTCGCCGGATTCGGCAAATTCCTGTTCGCCGGCGCGTCAATCCGATCAATCGGTCGTGCGGGATTCTCCGTATTGCGCCAGTGCAAGTCCGGATTCCGACGCGATGCCGTCAACCCGCAGCATCTGCCGGTGAGCACAAGCTACGAATGGGATGCAACGGTCGCCGGGACACGAGGTCTACATCGGCACGCGCCCCACTCGAGCGAGCGCAATCCGCCGTCCGGATTACCGAGGTGGTCACGAATTCCGTGGGATTGTCGATGGAACGTAAGCGCTCGGAGAAGTACGTAATTCCATAGCTGTGTCGCTCGTGCCACGGTATCCCCTCCAATGTCCTGTGGGAGGGTGACAGTGATGGCTCAGGCGAGAGCCCGCTCAAGGGCGCGACCCATTCCGGCTCGACCATCTGTGCGCCTGTCGTGAACAACGACAGACGCTGAAAGCCTGTGCACAGGAGCATGGGCTGTCGGTCGGCGCAGCGCCGTTCCCGGGGCGCTTACGATCATCTGACACCTCGTTCGAAAGAGGAGCAGCCGCATGAACCATCCCGGATCTCCCGGAGACTACAATCGTCGTGTGATCGGGAGGAAGGAGCAGATGAATCCATCGACACTCGAACGAGCCACTCTCAGGCATCCCCGGAGCGGTTCGCCCTCCGGTGTGACGCCGCTGCACGTGGTCATTCTCGCGGCAGGGCAGGGGAAGCGCATGCGCTCGGACCTGCCGAAGGTCCTGCATCTTCTCGCCGGGCGCCCGCTCCTGTCCCACGTCATCGATGCGGCCGGCGGGCTGGGCGCGGCGCGCGTGCACGTCGTGTACGGGCACGGTGGCGGGGCCGTGCGCGAAGCCATGACCGCGGCCGACGTCGAATGGGTGGAGCAGCGCGAGCGGCTCGGCACCGGTCACGCCGTCGCGCAGGCGATGCCCGGCATCCCCGACGATGCGACGGTGCTGGTGCTCTACGGTGACGTGCCGCTGGTCAATACCGCCACGCTGCACGAGACCGCGACCCTGGCCGGCGGCGGCAGCGGCATCGCGCTCATTACCGCGGCGGTGGACGACCCGGGCGGATACGGCCGGATCGTCCGCGATCCGGACGGGCACGTTCTCGGCATCGTCGAAGAAGGAGACGCGAGCGACGAGCAGCGCGCCATCGCGGAGATCAACACCGGGATCCTCGCCGCTCGCGCCGGGAAGCTGCGGGGCTGGCTCCGGAGATTGAGCCGCGACAACGCGCAGGGCGAGTACTACCTTACCGGCGTCGTCGCCCACGCGGTCGAGGAGGGGATGCCGGTTCGCACCGTGCCGCCGGAAGCGATCGAGGAGGTGCTCGGGGTCAACGACCGGGTGCAGCTCGCGACGCTCGAACGGTTCCATCAGCGGCGCCTCGCCGAAACCCTCATGCGCGAAGGGGCGAGCCTTGCCGACCCCGCCAGGATCGACGTCCGGGGCCGTGTGCGCACCGGGCGGGACATCTTCATCGACGTGAACGTCGTGCTCGAAGGCGACGTCGTGCTCGGCGATCGGGTGAGCATCGGTCCGGGCTGCGTGATCAGGGATACGGTGATCGAGCCGGATACCGAGATCCGCGCCCACTGCGTCATTGAAGGAGCGCACGTCGGGGTCGGGTGCCTGGTCGGCCCGTTCGCGCGGCTGCGTCCCGATGCGCGGCTCGCGCGCGGCGTGCACGTCGGGAACTTCGTCGAGGTCAAGAACGCGGCCCTCGGCGAAAGCTCGAAGGCGAACCATCTCACCTACATCGGGGACAGCCGGGTCGGCCGCGACGTCAACGTGGGCGCGGGCGTCGTCACCTGCAATTACGACGGGGCGAGCAAGCACACGACGGTGATCGGGGACGATGTCTTCATCGGATCGGGAGTGATGCTGGTCGCGCCGGTCACTGTGCATACGGGCGCCACCATCGGAGCGGGCTCGACCATCGGGAAGGATGCGCCGCCCGATGCCCTCACCCTGACCCGGGCGCCGCAGAAAACTTTCAAGCACTGGCAGCGCCCGCGCAAGCGCTGAAAGCCACGGGTGCCGGAGACCGGGAACCGAGCTGCCCCGAATAGTGGGACCCCCTCAGGTGGCGGCGCCGGGGAAGCGTTCCCGGATCCAGGTGGACTTGCCGGTCCCGCGTGGTCCGAACAGAAAGATGGGTCGGGTCGATGTGGGCGGTCATCCGGTGTGCATGGATGCCGGATTCGACCGGAAAATAGTGCATCATGATCGCATCTTCGAGGAGGTCCGGATGACGATCACGATCACCGCATATACCGATCTTCGCAGTCCCTACACCTTTGTCGCGAAGGCCGAGGTCTACCGGTGGGAGGAGGACTTCGGGGTGGCCGTGGACTGGTGGCCCTATACGACGCCGCTGCAAGAAGCGTTCGGACCCGCCGAGGGCCGCGACGAACGCCAGCTCCGGAAGATCAGGTACACGTACATGAACGTGCGCCGGCTCGGCGCCGCCCAGGGCCTCACGATCCGGGGCACGAAGCGGATCTTCGACCCCACGCCCGCCCACGTCGGCCTGTTGCAGGCCAGGGACGACGGTGTCTTCCGCGCCTTCCACGACCTCGCGTTCGAGCGGGTCTTCCGCCGCGAGCTCGACCCGGACGATCCGGCCCACGTCCGCGCGGCGCTCGCCGAGACGGGCGGCGACGTCGACGCCTGGTCCCGGCGCCTTCGCAACGGCGCCGCGGAGCTGGAAGCGATCGATCGCCGCGCCGAGGCGCAGGGGGTCTTCGGGGTCCCGAGCTTCATCCTCGACGGCGAGCTCTTCTGGGGAGGGGATACGCTGGCGCAGATCCGGCAACGGCTTGCCGAACGCTCCGTCTGACGCTCGATCCGCCGGCGTGCATACCGCGCTACGGGGCACTGCCCTCGGCAACAACGGCGGGCGGGGTGTTTCACCTCACGCCGGTCGCGCCCGTGCCGCCCTTGCCTCCACGGCGGGTGGGGCGTTTCACCTCACGCCGGCCGCGCCCGCGCCGCCTTCGCCTCGACGGCGGGCGGGGTGTTCCACCTCACTCCGACCGTGCCTGCGCCGCCTTCGCCTCGCGCCGGCGGCGGTGCAGGATCCACTCGGTGTAGCCGTTCGGCTGCCCGGCTCCCTTGAATACGAGCTCCAGCGCGGCCTGGAACTCGATGCTCGCGCCGGTGTCGGGCGCCATCGGGCGATAGGCCGGATCGCCCGCGTTCTGGCGATCCACCACCGCCGCCATCCGCTCGAAGGTGGCGCGCACCTGCGCTTCGTCGATCACCCCGTGGCGAAGCCAGTTGGCGATGTGCTGGCTCGAAATGCGCAAGGTCGCCCGATCCTCCATCAGGGCGACGTCGCCGATGTCGGGCACCTTCGAGCATCCCACCCCCTGGCCGACCCATCGCACGACGTAGCCGAGGATCCCCTGGGCGTTGTTCTCCAGCTCGCTCCGGATCTCCTCCGGTGGGAGGTTCCGGCCCGCGAGGAGCGGGACCGAGAGGATGTCGTCGAGATCCGCCCGCCCGAGTCGGGTGCGCCCGCGCCGGGCGATCTCGCTCTGGCGTTCCGCCACGTTCTCTCGGTGGTAGTGGATCGCGTGCAGGGTGGCGGCGGTGGGCGAGGGGACCCACGCGGTGTTCGCGCCAGCACGCGGATGGTCGATCTTCTGCGCCATCATGTCGGCCATCGCATCGGGGGCGGCCCACATGCCCTTGCCGATCTGGGCGCGGCCCGCGAGCCCGGCCGCGAGCCCGACGTCGACGTTCCAGTCCTCGTAGGCCGCGATCCAGCGCGCCGCCTTCATCTCCGTCTTCGGGATGACCGGGCCGGCCTCCATCGAAGTGTGGATCTCGTCCCCGGTGCGGTCGAGGAAGCCGGTGTTGATGAAGATGACGCGGGACTTCGCGGCGCGGATGCACTCGGCGAGGTTCACGGTGGTGCGCCGCTCCTCGTCCATGATGCCGATCTTGATGGTGTCGCGGGCCAGGCCGAGCGCGTCCTCGACCCGCTCGAACAGTTCGACGGTGGCGGCGACCTCCTCCGGGCCGTGGAGCTTCGGCTTGACGATGTAGACGCTGCCCTTGCGGCTGTTCGCGAGCGGGCCGCGGCCATCGAGGTCGTGCCTGGCGGCCAGCACCGTGACCATCGCGTCGAGGAAGCCTTCGGGGATCTCGCCGCCGTTCCCGTCGAGGACCGCGTCGGTGTACATGTGGATCCCGACGTTGCGCACCAGCATGAGGCTGCGTCCGGGAAGCACGACCGTGCCGCCGCCGGGGGCGCGGTAGGTGCGGTCGGGAGCGAGGCGCCGGACGACCTCCCGGCCGCCCTTGGTGAACGCGGCTTCGAGGGTGCCCTTCATCAGCCCCAGCCAGTTGCGGTAGACGCGCGTCTTGTCCTCGGCATCCACGGCGGAGACCGCGTCCTCGCAGTCTTCGATGGTGGTCACCGCCGCTTCGAGCACGACGTCCCTGACACCGGCCCGGCCGAGCTTCCCGATGGTGTGCGCACGGTCGATGTGCAGCTCGACGTGCAGCCGGTGGTTTCTCAGCAGGACGCAAGAGAGTTGCCCGGAGTGCTCCCGGTATCCGGCGAACTGCGCCGGGTCCGCAAGCCCGGTCTGCGGCCCGTCGGCGAGGACGGCCATGAGCCGGACGCCGGCGCCTTCGGTCGTGTCGCCCCCTCCGGCTTCGTCATCGGCGCCATCGTCATCGCCAGCGCCGGACTCGCACAGCGCATAGGCGGTGACGTCGGCGTGGGAGCCCTCCGCAAGCGGGATCGCTTCGTCGAGAAAATCGTTCGTCCACGCGATCACGCGCCTCGCGCGCGCCGGGTCGATGCCGCCGGACCGTGGGCCGGGTTCGGGGCCGCCCTCCTCGCGGGCGATGACGTCGGTGCCGTACAGCGCATCGTAGAGGCTGCCCCAGCGGGCGTTGGCGGCATTGAGTGCGTAGCGGGCGTTGTCGACCGGCACGACGAGCTGGGGGCCGGCGATCCGTGCGATCTCGTCGTCCACGTTCGCGGTGTCGATTTGAAACTCGCTGCCGTCCGGGAGCAGGTAGCCGATGGATTCCAGGAAGGCGCGGTACTCGGCCGGATCGATGGGTTGCGCCGCGCGCTCCTCATGCCATGCGTCGATCCGCGCCTGGAGTCGGTTCCGCCGGTCGAGCAGCGCACGGTTCTTCGGTCCGAGGTCCCGGACGATGTCCGCGAGTGAGCGCCAGAACGCCTCGGCCTCGACCCCGGTTCCGGGGGCGATCTCGTCCCTGACCAGATCGTGCAACCCTTCGGCGACACCCAGGCCGCCGATTTCCACTCTCTCGCTCATCGTTCCCTCGCTTGCATCGTTTGTCCTCGCGATCGCGCACCGCGCATCGGCACCGGATGATAGTCGCCCCCGGCGGGTATGTAGAGGCTTGCGGCCGGGAGGTTCGGGTTTTCCGTTCCCGGTGCCGCACCGGACCTGGCAATTCCCGCCAAGCCCGAAAATGTCCGTTGAATCGCTACGACCAGACACCTGGAAGGCAGGGAAAGCCGCATTGCATCAAGACATCGGCACGCCTATGGTTCGTGATGGGTTCTGCAAGTACGGGCGACTTCCGATGATGAACCATCCACCGGCTGAAATCGGGATGCGGCTCGCCGAGGTCGACACGCCCGTGTTGCTCATCGACCTTGACGCCTTCAAGCGCAGTTCGTGGCGCGCGGCTGCGTGTGGTGATGGGTGATGGCGAAGCGCCCGAACCTTCTGCTCGTCATGGCCGATCAGCTCGCGCCGCAGGTACTACCGGCTTACGGCCATCCCCGGGTGCGGACCCCGCATCTCGACCGCCTCGCCGAGCACGGCGTCGTGTTCGAGAACGCCTACTGCAACTTTCCGCTCTGCGCGCCGGCACGGTTCTCGATGCTGAGCGGGCGGCTGCCCTCGCGAATCGGGGCGTTCGACAACGCGGTCGAGCTTCCCGCTTCCGTGCCCACCTTCCATCACTATCTGCGTCTCGCAGGCTATCGGACCTGTCTTGCCGGCAAGATGCACTTCGTCGGCCCCGACCAGCTCCACGGCTACGAGGAGCGGATCACCACCGACGTCTATCCGGCCGACTTCCTGTGGACGCCGGACTGGCGGCTCGACGACGAGACCTGGCTCGAGTGGTACCACGACATGCGCAGGGTGCTCGAAGCCGGGCCGCACCGGCGCAGCGTCAACGTCGCCTACGACGACGAGGTCGAGTTCGAGGCGGTGCGGTGGCTGCACGAGCACGCGGACGGCGGGGACGACCGGCCGTTTGCGCTCACCGTCTCGTTCATCTCGCCTCATGATCCCTATCTCCCGCCGCCGCGCTGGTGGGAGCGGTACCACGGCGTCGAGATCGACCCGCCGCGGGTTGCGGATATCCCGCTCGAGGAGCGCGACCCGCACAGCCGGAGGCACTGGTTCCTCACCGGGCGCCACCGCGCGACGGTCGGCGAGTCCGACGTCCTGCACATGCGGCGCGCCTGCTACGCGCTGACGAGCTATATCGACGCGAAGGTCGGCAGGCTGCTGGAGACCCTCGGCGAGATCGGCGCGGCGGACGACACCCTGGTCGTCTTCACCTCGGACCATGGCGATTCGCTCGGCGAGCGCGGCCTGTTCTTCAAGATGTCGTTCTTCGAATGGTCGGTCCGGGTGCCCCTGATCGTGCACGCGCCGTTCGCCTTCGGGCCGCGGCGTGTACGCGCGAACGTCTCCCATCTCGATCTCTTCCCGACCCTGCTCGAAGCGGCGGGCGACGGCGCCCTGCCGGAGCTGGCGGCCCCGATTGACGGCCGATCGCTCGCATCCCTCGCTTCGGGCGCCCCGGGAGGTGCGGCGGACTGGCCGGATGTCGTATGCGCGGAGTACACCGCCGAGGGGGTGCGCGCCCCCTTGTTGATGGTCCGCAAGGGTCCGTACAAGCTGATCGCGAGCCCCGGTGACCCGCCGATGCTCTTCGACCTCGACACCGATCCGCACGAGCTCGAAGACCTTGCCGGGAATCCCGTCGCGGTAGACGTACGCGCGGAGCTGGAAGCGGTGGTCGCCGAGACCTGGGATGTCGAGGCCCTCGACCGCGCGGTGCACGAGAGCCAGTCGGCGCGCCGTCTCGTGAGCGCCGCGCTCGGCGCCGGAACCCGCACCCCCTGGGATTTCCAGCCGATGCGCGACGCTTCGCGGCTCTACTTCCGCGAGAGCGGCGACATCCAGGCCTCGTATTCGGGCACCGTGCGCTGAGCCGCAGGGAGAGGACGATTCGCCACCACGGTCGAAGCTCGACGCGGCCGGTCTTCGTGGTGCGGCGGACGGGCAACGCCCACGCATCGTAGTGACTCCTGCCCGCCATTTCGATGGCGGCGTGGTGTCACTCGATCGCGACGGTCGCCTATACTGGAGTCGCCCGATGCCGACAAGCACAGGGGACCGAGGCCCGTGGAATCTCATCGGGGTTGTTGCATCATCGAGCGGACGCAACGGACGGGAAGAGGATGACGATGACTCCTGAAGCTTGGACCGTAATCGGCACCGGGGTCGTGATCCTGATCGCGATCGCAACGTCCAATCGACAGCTTCGTGGCGAGATGAACGGACTTCGTGGCGAGATGAATCGAGTCCACGCTGAAATCGGCGGGCTGCGCGAACGCATGGCGAAGCTCGAAGGGCTCCTGGAAGGTCTGCGCGAAGCCATCACCGGCCGCAAGGTCGCCTGACGGCGGCGTTGCCGGGGAACGGAATTCGCCCGCGAAGTCAGCCCCGAGGAGTCGGTTCCGAGTTCCATCATGATGATGTAGAGAGCGTACCGGCGACACGACGCCCGGGGCGCACGAATGTGCAATCGGCTCGCTCCGAAAGACCGCCGATGGAAAGGCCGAGCCAGGATATTGCAGACGAGCTGCGCAAGATCGATCTGTTCACCGCGCTCGATCCGGGGCAGCTTCGGGTCGTGGTCGACAGCACCCGAGTGGTTCGTCTGGACGGCGGTCAGCGGTTGTTCGATCACGGGCAGCCGGCGCGGCAGTTCTTCCGTCTGAACACGGGTCTGCTCAAGCTCTTTCGCAACTCGCCGAGCGGCGGCGAGAAGATCATCGAAATCATCCAGCCGGGACAGGTGTTCGCGCAGGCGGTGATGTTCATGGAGCCCGACCGCGGCTATCCGGTGAGCGCCGAGGCGATCGAGCCGAGCGTGCTGCTCGGCTTCAGCAGCGAGGCGATGCACGGCGTGCTGCATGAGTCCGTCGATACCTGCTTCCGGATGCTCGCCAGCTTGAGCAATCGGCTCCGCCAGCAGGTGGACGAGATCGACAAGCTCACCCTCCACTCCGCGGTCTCCCGGCTCGCCGGCTATCTGATCGGGCAAGTGCCGGGTGACGTCCCCCTTTCCCCCGAGGTCCACCTCACCGCCCCGAAGAACGTCATCGCCTCGCGCCTCGGCATCCAGCCCGAGACGTTCTCCCGGGTCGCCGCGCGGTTGATGAAGGATGGCCTGATCCGCGTGCAGGGACAGGACATCGTGCTGCTCGACGTCGAGGGACTGCGCGCACGCGCCGAAGACTGATCGCGCCGGCGCTCATGATCGGCGCCTCGATCGCGCATCGTGCCACTGCATGAGCATGACCCCCGCCAGCACCATCGCCCCACCGACGAGCTGTGCGGCGCCGAGCAGCTCGCCGAAGAGCACCCGCGCGGCAACGATGCTGGTGACCGGCTGGATGTTCGCCAGCATCGCGCTCTCCAGCGCTCCGATGCGCGCGATGGCGACGAAGTAGAGAGGCAGCGATGCGCATTGCAATGCGATGACCCCGAACATGGCCGTCCATCCGGTCCCGGATACGGGGAGCTGCACGCTGCCGGTCGCAAGGGCCAGCGCCGGCAGCGCGACCGCCGCGGTGACCGCCATGTGGAACATCGCCACCAGGGGGTTGACGTGGCCCACCCAGCGCACGACGCCCACCGAGTTCAGTGCGACCGCGACCGCCGCGCCGAGCACCAGCGCCACCCCGTGCGGATCGGACGCCCCGAGCGAGGCCCCGAGCATCGTCGCGAGCCCCGCGAACGCCATCGCGAGCGCCGCGGTCCTCGCAGGGGCGGGCCAAGCCCGGTCCAGCATCGCCTGGATCAGGCCGATGAGAGGCGGAAAGGTGAAGAAGAGCAGTGCAGTGAGCCCGATCGAGATGTACTCGACCGCCCCGACGTTGCCGTAGAACCCCATCGCCATGAGCAACCCGAGCGACGCGCAACGCCGGTGATCCGCGCGTCCCAGGCCCAGTGAACGTCCCGTCGCCCGACAGTACACGAACAGCGCGGCGGCGAGCGCGAGCGAGCGTAACGATGCCACCGTCAGTCCGTTGGTGCCGCCTTCGTAGGCGTAACGTGCAATCGCTATCGAGAGACCGAGGCCGATTGCCGACAGCAGCGCCAACGCGATACCGCGAGCGTCGCCGGGATCGAGTATTCGCGGTCGGGTCGGGGAATGCGAGGAGGTCCCGGCGGGCATCGCACGATGCTAAACGGATGGCGGCAATCGTGCGAATGGGAACGCCCGCCGCCCGTCCGCCGGGGACGCGCGCCCAATCGATGGTGCTCGGGCCTTGCCGGTGTCAGGCGTCTCTGCCGATGGTTGCGAAGCGCAGCAGCTCCTCGACGGCAGGGACCCGGAATTTCTGCTTCTGGTGCACGAACGAGAACGGGCGCTCGACCGGCGGGTCGAGATCCACCGCCCGCAGGGTGCCCTGCGCGATCTCCTTTCGCAGGGTCGCGATGGAGATGATGGTGATGCCCAGACCGGCTTCGACCGCGCCCTTGATCGCTTCGGGGCTCCCGAGTTCCATGACCACGTCGAAGTCGTCGAGTGCGAAGCCAGCCGCATGAGCGTGATCGAGGAACACCTCACGGGTTCCCGAGCCCTCCTCGCGCAGGATCAGCGGCACGCCGCGCAGCGCCGTGAACGGGAGGCGCGGCTCGCCCGCGAGGGGGTGCTCGGGGGGAAGCGCGACGACGAGTCTGTCGAGGTCGTAACGCCGCACCGCGAGGCTGCGGTTGTGCACCGGTCCTTCCACGAGTCCGAGATCGATCCGGTTCTCGACCACCATCTGCACGATGCCGCCGGTGTTGGACATCAGCAGGCGGACGTTCACCTCGGGGAACCGCTGCTTGAAGCGCACGAGCAGTCGCGGCAGGCCGTACTCCGCGATGGTCATGCTCGCGCCGAGCATCAACGTGCCGGCCATGTCGTCGGCCAGCTCCCTGAGCGAGCCATTCATCTCGGAGTACAGCGCGAGGATGCGTTTGGCGTACTTCTCCACCTGCCGTCCCGCCGCGGTCAGCTCGATCCGGTTGTGCTCGCGGTCGAAGAGCCGGGTGTTGAAATGCTCTTCGAGGTGGCGAATCTGCAAGGTCACCGCCGGTTGCGTCATGTGCAGCCGCTGGCCGGCGCGGGTGAAGCTCTTGAGCTCGGCGACGGCGTGGAATACCTGGAGCCGCCGGTCGATCATGGCGCGTGGCCGGTGGGCGGGGGTGCGGGACAGGGCCGGGGCGCGGCACGTCGAGAAGATGCCGAATCGCCGCGCAAGGACACGGCACGGCGCAAGAGCGTGGAGGGCGAGGGATGCTGCCCGGTTGCCTTTCGGTCGGCCCATGGGGGCAAGGCATCGAGCTGCGAGAGCCCCCGGGCACCGGGCCGGGGGTAGATTCCGGGGGCAGGAATGAGCAGTCTCACGGGCCGGCCGAATGCTTACATGGGGTATCGCTCGGGCGATAAGCGTAGTTTATGGCGATTCAAGGGAAAATTGCTTGGCCCTCGCCGAACAACCCCCTATGGTTGCGGCGAACGCGCATGGCGCAGTCCGTCAACGGCGCGGCAATGTATCGTCGAGCGCCATCCGGCGAGGTCGGCGCGCCCCCGAGGCCGAGCCGGTCGGCGAATCCCGACACGTTTCGTGAATCGCGTGACGGTACCGATGAGCGGGTCCGGCGCGCACCACGGACCGCATGATCGCGGTCAGGAGGATGTTCGATGGCAAGTCTCGTTCGCCCGCACGGCGGCCCGCAGGGCGGCACCTCCCTGCGGCCCCTGATGCCCGAGGGCGAGGCCCTCGCCGCCGCGCGCGAGCGGGCCGGGCGCCTGCCCGCGGTGCCGGTGTCGTCTCGCGAGGCCGGCGACGTCGTGATGCTCGGCATCGGCGGGTTCACGCCGCTCGAAGGCTTCATGGGCGAGGCGGACTGGCGCGGCGTCTGCGACGAGATGCGCACCGCCGACGGCCTGTTCTGGCCGATCCCGATCACTCTGTCGGTGGATGCCGACACCGCCGGTGGGATCGAAACGGGCAGCGAGATCGCACTCCTCGCTCCCGACGCCTCGGCCCCGATGGCGATACTCGCGGTCACCGAGAAGTACGCCATCGACAAGGCCCATGAATGCCGCTCGGTCTTTCGCACCACCGACCTCGACCACCCCGGCGTGAAGATGGTGATGGAGCAGGGGGAGGTGAATCTCGCCGGCCGCCTCACGGTGCTCTCCGCCGGAAGCTTCCCCGACGAGTTCGGCGCGCTGTTCCTGACCCCGGCCGAGACCCGGGCGCGGTTCGAAGCGAACGGCTGGAGCACCGTCGCCGCGTTCCAGACCCGCAACCCGATGCACCGGTCGCACGAATATCTGGCCAAGATCGCGATCGAGATCTGCGACGGGGTGCTCGTCCACTCGCTGCTGGGCAACCTGAAGCCCGGTGACGTACCCGCCTCGGTGCGCGCCCGCGCCATCGACACCCTCATCGAGAGCTACTTCGTCGCGAACACCGTCATGCACGCCGGCTATCCCCTCGACATGCGCTACGCCGGTCCCCGCGAGGCGCTGTTGCACGCGCTGTTCCGCCAGAACTACGGCTGCTCGCACCTGCTCGTCGGACGCGACCATGCAGGGGTCGGGGATTACTACGGCCCGTTCGACGCGCATCGCATCTTCGACGAGATCGACGCCGATGCGCTGGAGACGAAGCCCATCAGGATCGACTGGACCTTCTGGTGCGCGCGGTGCGCGCAGATGGCGTCGATGCGCACCTGCCCCCACGATCCGGAAGACCGGCTGCTGCTCTCGGGGACGAAGCTGCGCAAGATGCTCTCGGAGGGCGACGAGGTGCCGGACACCTTCAGCCGCCTCGAGGTCCTCGACATCCTGCGGGAGTACTACGGTGGCCTGTCGGCGGAGGAGAACGTCAAGGTGGAGCTGAAGGGTCACTCCGGTGCGTGAGCAGAGATCAGGCTTGTTGATCACGAATCCCGAAAAGCAGCGTCCCCGCCGTGCTCAATGCGGCGAGGACAGGCAGGAACGCCATTCCCGCCGGTCAGTGTCTTCTTCAGGCCGCGGGGTGTGACGGGCTGAAGAAGACTGTTCGGGCGCTCATGGCGCGGTGCGCCTGGCCCGGAGTTCCCGTCGGCTGCGGTCCAGCCATGCCTGAAACATCAGAATGTTCCAGAGATGCGGCTCCCATTGCCCGTGCGCGGTCAGAAATTCATACCATTTCCGACGGATGGGCCGCGGATCGAAGAAACCCTCCGCCCGCAGCCGTCCGCCGTCCAACAACGCCTCCGCCCAATCCCTGAGCGGACCACGCAGCCACGACGCGAGCGGTATGGAGAATCCCGCCTTCGGCCGTTCAACGAGCCGCATCGGTACGTACTTGTAGAGCACCTGCCGCAACACCCACTTGCTCCGAGCGTTGCGGATCCTGAAAGACAGCGGCAACCGCCAGACGAACTCCATGACGTGACGGTCCAGGAACGGCGCGCGCGTCTCGAGACTCACGCCCATCGCCGCCCTGTCCACCTTGACGAGAATGTCATCCGGAAGGTAGCTCAGGCTGTCGACCGCCATCAACCGAGCCGCGAATTCGAGCGCATCGGGCCAGCGTGCGGATTCGTTCAGGACGGTTTCAGGTTCCGTAAAGACGTTCAATCCATCGCGGCGCGCGATTTCTGGACGGCTCCGATGAAGGACATCACCCTTTATGTCCGGGAAAGAGAGAATGCCGTGATAACGGTTGAAGCGGTCGAGGGCAGCCCCGGAACCGAAAGCATCGAGATTACGCTGTCCGACGGTCTGGACAACGGCAGGTTCAATCAGCCGCTGACGATACTGTTCGACCAGCCAACGGATTGGGTTGGCAGACCATTCACCGTTTCCCAGGACGGTGAATCGCTGGATGAGCTCGTCTTCGACACGGAGGCGGCGATGCTTTCATTGAAGCCGAACGAGCGGCCCTACGTGCTTCGCCCGCACCCTTGACCGGACAGGCGCCCCAACAAGGCTGTTGGGTCACACCGCTGCATCCGGGAACGTGGCATCGGGCCTGAACCCGCGCTCGCCGAAGAGGAGTTCGACGTTCAGTATCCTGGAGATGAGAGGGGAGAGATATGCTCCGTATTCAGAAGACGATCGAAAAAATCGATCGTCTTCTCGATTCCCGTTTCCAACGTCGTGGAAGGCACCCAGCCGAGAATGTCCCCGGCCTTCGTAATGTCGGGTCGCCGACGTCGCGGGTCGTCCTTCGGCAACTCCTTGTGGATGATGTCCGATTTCGAGCCGGTCAGACGAATGATCTTGCCTGCGAGCTCCAGAATGGTGATCTCCCTCGTATTGCCAAGATTGATCGGCCCGGTGACTTCGTGGGGGGTGTTCATCAACTTCACCAGGCCATCAATCATGTCGTCTACGTAGCAGAAGGAACGGGTTTGGCCACCATCACCGTAGACCGTGAGTGGCTCGCCGCGCAGGGCGTGCACCATGAAGGCGGACATGACGCGGCCATCATCAACCAACATGCGCGGTCCGTAGGTATTGAATATTCGCGCGATCTTGATCGGCATACCGTGCTGGCGTCGGTAGTCGAAGAACAACGTCTCGGCGCACCGCTTGCCCTCGTCGTAGCATGCGCGCAGGCCGATCGGGTTGACGTTGCCCCAATAGTCCTCCGTTTGCGGATGCATCTCGGGATCGCCGTACACTTCGCTGGTTGATGCCTGGAGAATGGGCGCTTGCAGCCGCTTTGCGAGTCCCAGCATGTTGATCGCGCCATGCACGCTGACTTTGGTGGTCTGCACGGGATCGAATTGATAGTGAATCGGCGAAGCCGGGCAGCCTAGATTGTAGATCTGGTCCACCTCGACGTAGAGCGGAAACGTGATGTCGTGTCTGAGGGTCTCGAAATTCGGATTCGATAACATGGCGGCGATGTTGTCTCGAGACCCTGTGAAGTAATTGTCGACGCAGAGGACTTCGGAATCTTCCGCAAGCAGCCGTTCGCACAGATGTGACCCGAGAAATCCTGCCCCCCCGGTCACCAGCACTCGGTTTCGATGATTCATCGCGTATCCTTTGCCAACTTCAGCGCCCAATCCTCGAAAGGTTGCGACGAAAGCGTACCGCACCATGGACGAGACCAGCAAGCCATTTATTATCAATAATTAATGCTCTCATCGTATCGTTCCGTATCAGAAACCACTCCGACGCCCCCGCTTTCGTGGATGAGCTGCGAGCCGGTCGAATCCAGCACCAACGGGAAGGCCGGCGGGTTTCCCATGCGGGAGAGCATGGCCGCCTGCCGTTCTGCCGGCACCAGGAAGAGCAGGAAACCGCAACCGCCGGCGCCAAGCAGTTTCCCACCCCACGCCCCCGACGCGATCCCTGTTTGGTACAGCTCATCAATTGCCGGATTGGCGACGTTGGCAGCAAATGTACGCTTGATCATCCAGCTCTCACTGAGCATCGATCCCATCAACGGCAAGTCGAGCGGACTGTTCCGAAGGACCGCCACCATGTCGTGGGCAATACTGCGGATGGTCTCAAGACCGGATTGATTGGCATCCACATTTGATGACTGGCCTGACAACACCGTCTCCGCTTTTCTCGTCTCGCCCGTGTACACGAGCAGGGAGTGGGCTTCCAGGGCCGTTCGGTCCTCGGGCGCCAGCGCCATCGGTTCCACTTGCACCGTAGCATCTCGATTGAACAGTATCTTCTTCAAGGCGGGGAACGCTACCCCATACTGATCTTGCCATCCAATGGGTTTTTTCAGCAGCTCAGTCTCGATAATCACTGATTCTCTTGCCAGCGTATCCGCGCTGCACTCCAAGCCAAAAGAGGTTCGAACCGCGTGCAGCAATCCAACGGCAACGGCGCTGCTTGATCCCAAGCCGGTTCCCCCGGGAACCTCACCAATCATTCCGATCTCCAATCCGGAATGAAGGTTGTACCGCGCAAGGACCGTACGCGCTATGTCGTGCTCCAAGTCTCTCGACGTCCGAACCGTCTCCGTCCTGGAGTAGGACAAGCGTATACTGTCGTCGAAACGACGAGTCATGCTGACATAAAAATACTTGTTCAGCGCAGCACTTATTGCCAAGCCGCCGCGTTCGCGAAAAAAAGCCGGGAAATCCGTTCCGCCTCCCATCAAGCTGGCTCTGTAAGGGGTGCGAGTGATGATCATCTACCCCCTTCCTCTCGAGAAAACGTGTCGATGGCGGCGTGAATCAACGCTTCATGGGTGAGTTCGGCGTGACCGTAGACCTCGGTCGGCGTATGGAAGGAAAGTGTGGATTGCAGCTTGTGCAAGTGGTTGTTGGCCGAGAATGCCGAGAACGTCACCAGGCTCATCCCGATATCGAGGGCGGCCCGGGCGGCATCCACGATGTTCGGCGACATTCCGGAGCTCGACACCGCCATCAGAACATCCTGTTCACCGGCGAGGGTCAGCAAGGGACGCTTGAAGACCTGCTCATACCCGTAGTCGTTCGACATACAAGTGATCAGCGAAGGATCGTTGAAAGTCAGAGATCTGACCCCGCAGTTGTTGATCAAGTCCTGAGACAGGTGCGAAACCAGCGCCGCACTGCCGCCGTTGCCGATCCAGAAAACCGAGCGGTCGTGACCGATCTGTCTCGACCAGATCTGTTGCAGGGTTTTCAGGCCATGATCCAATGATATGGGATCTCCCTGGTGTCGGCATGTCGACTCGTCGAGTAACCCGGCGAGGTTCCGCAGCCAGGATAGAGCTTCTTTTCCAGGATCGCTCATGGAATGATCTCTCCGGTTCGGATCTTGTTTCTCACAAGGTTCAAGTCTCTTTTCGTTCCTGTGTCGTAGTGAAACCCGCCAATATGCCAGCCGACGGCGCGTCCCACGCAACGCGGCAGTTGGTCCGCACCGCTTCGTGGATTATCTCGCCACGACCGGCTGACCGAAGACCCTCGGTGAAGTCGCTGTCCGTCGGATCCTTGACGAATCGATGGCTGTCGAAGGGGAGGGCTTCGCCCATGGACAGAGATGTTACAGCACTCCCGCCCCGGAGGTAATCAGCGGCCGGCCGCCCTGCCCGGCGCGGACCGGGCGCCGGGCTCGCCCCTGACCGCGCGGACGGGAACCGGGAACCACGCTTTCCAGATTGAGCCTTCGCCGGGGGCGAACTGCCCGGTGATGACGCCGACAATAGGATAATCGGGCAGCCGACGCACCGCCATGCACCTGCCGCCAAAGTCCGGAAGCGGCATCGAGCCGTAGTCGTCGTAGTGGAAATCCAGATTGTCGAAGCCGTACCGCCGGCGGTGGGCCGGCAGGTCTTCCACCGCCTCCGGGACGATGTGCAGAAAGAAAAGTGCTTGCGTATCCAGCGCGCCGCACGGCGACTTGACGTAGGCCAACTCGTTCTCGATGAGATAGACGTCAAAATTGGAGCGGACCGCCGGCTCGCCGGCCGTGATCGACCGGTATGCCTCCTCGATGGAGTCGGTTTTGGCCCTGAGGTTGCAATACTCAAAAACCATCAACCCGACACTGCCGGCAATTACCAGAGAGCTGGCCATCAGCCAGAATGGAATCCGTCCGACCGGCCGTTTCAGGCCGCTGAATGGTGCCCATGAGAATGCCGCTAACCGTCCCTGAGCCAGCACGAGCTCCAAAGAATAGAAAAGACAGCCGATGCCGAACAGATACTCACGCATCTCATACACGCTTCCAACATCGACGTTTCCATGGTAGTTCACGTAGGTGAGAGCCAAAACGAGCGCCAGCGTTGCAGCGGAAGCAATGATCAATTCGACTTGCCGTGAAAGCAACGTGAAGATGAGAAAGAGCAGCAGCAGCCCCTTCTCCTCAATCAAAACAAACCCGAAGGATCTTTTGACGCCCACCAGGTACTCTCTGAGGTTCTCTCCTGAGAGTTCTCTGAGGTTCGCTCCCGACTCATAGGAAATTACTATCAGAAAGCCCAGCATCAGCGGGATTGACGGCAGCGGAATCCCGAAAAGCCGGTCTTTCCGGCAAAAGAAAGCCGCGCTGGTGGTCATGCACAGGATCAGCGTGCCATTCAACCAGATAATGTCAAACGATTTATTGGCGATATTGTGGACCGTGAATTCTTTCTGCTCATTCAAGTGCATCAGGAAATCGGGCGTCGCAAACCCGAAGATGCGCTGTCCCCAACTGATTTCTTCACCGGCGGCAAACACCATCGCCATAGCGCCGAGAATATAGACGCAGCGCCGGAAGAAGCTCCGCTCCACCAGGGTCGTGACGAACAACAAGAGGCCCGCCAGGAGAAACCAGACCGCGGTGAGATTCTCCACCCAGTAGTCTTCCCTGGACAGCGCCTGGAATGTCAACGGGTCGGCAACAAGGAGAGAGCTGAAGACAAATACGTTCAGACACAGACAGAGGTAACCAAAGACGGAAACCTTGCTGTCGAGAATCTTTTCGGGGAGGGGGCTCATACGCGTTCCCTATGGTTTCTGCCGCGGACGGCGGCTCTCCCTCAATATCGAGATTGCGAAGGGTAGAAGAATCAGGGCAATGACGCCGTAGTAGGTCGTATTGGCCCAGGCCGCGCCCTCCGCGCCGTGTAGCGGAATCAGCCATACGAGGACGGCGACGAAAACCGCAAAAGCGCCCATTTGCCCCGCCAACAACGGCCAAACGCGCCCGACCGCCGCCGGTAGCACGGCAAGCGCGGAGAAGCCTTCCGGCCCCAGTATCCGGGCGGAGATGACTAGCTGGGCCAGTCCGCCCAAGATCTGGACCGCCGTAATGGCGCCCATCTGAAGGGTCTGCCGCACTGCGCGCCGGTCCGAGGCCGGAAGCAACTGGGCGATTGGAGGATGATTCAAGCTTCACTACACCAGGTCATTCCGGCAGGCCGACCCCGCAGGGGCTTGCGCGCGCCGCCGCGTACTGAATCCCTGCCATCTACGGCCGCCGGTAAATCGCATATACGGAAATCGCAAGGTAGTCGCGCAACAAAGGCACGCGCAACAACAGGTTGGAAAGTCGCCAGAGCGCAGGCCAGCGTTTCAACTGCGGGTTCACAATCAACCGTTCCGTTCTCCACCCTGTTTCTTCGACGTAGCGAAGAAACTCCGAAAACTTCATTTTGTTCAGTCCTTCCCGCGTGTCTTCGAACGACTCGGCCTCATCCGCTACAGGGCGCCAGAACTCGCGCCTGAGACGCATAAGCGCGTCTTCCGAAAACAGGACTCCTGTCCACGGTATGCGGAATCTGAAGAACCGGTTCAGGTGGCCCCCCATCGGTGAATGAAACAGCGGGCCAAACGCCAGAATTATCACGCCCCCCACGACGCTTGACTTGAGGACGCCGTCCATACGGCGGAGGTGATCGCCAGGGCGTTCCACGTGCTCAAGCATCTCGTGGGAAAGTACGATGTCGTACTCTTTCTCGTTCGGTAGATCATGAACATTCATGCACTCGAACGTGACTTTGTCCTGCAATTGCGCCTTCCTGGCACAGCGCTTTGCGATTTCGATGTAATACGGGTCCTTATCAATACCCGTCACGTGTCCGCACCCGTACTGCGCCAGCACCAGGGACATCTCTCCCATGCCGCACCCGACCTCCAAGTAACGCATGGACGGGTCAATGGGAATTTCGTTGCCCAGGCGGCGGTTCCATTTTTCGAAGCGGGCCTTCGCGGATTCGATGCCGAGATTACGCTCAAGCTGACGAAGCTCCTCCGCTTCGGGGTGCCTGCCATGCACGAATGGCCGAAGCAGCCAGTAATCGATCGTCTTACCAAACATCTGGCTCCCATCCCGCGAGATAGCCCCTGTTCCTTGCGCACGGTAGCGCCCTCAGACTGGTGCGCCACTTGTTCTGCACCACGCGCCGGTCCGAGGCCGGAAGCAACCGAGCAAGCACCGTTGCCTATTGGCGGGCCAAGGCCCGCAGCTCCTCGGCCAGCCGGTCGAAATGGCGCCCGCTGCGGAAGAACTCGCCGCGCTGCCTGGCCCCGGCGCAAAGCCGCCGGTACAGAGCCGGATCGTCAATCAGCCGCTGGATCGCCGCCTTCAACTCCGGTACGGAGCGAGGCGCCACCAGCAGCCCGCTCTTTTCGTGTTCCACCTGATCGGGGACGCCGCCTATCGAGGTGGCTACGACCGGCACGCCGCACTGGAAGGCTTCTATGACGACCCCCGGAGTGCCCTCGCTTCCCATGTAGCTGAGGAACAGCAGCAGGTCATGCTCGGCGAAGATGCGGGGTGCCTCCTCCGGCTCCAGCACCCCGCCGTAGGTCGCCCTGGGGTGGCTGTCGAACAGGGAAAAGTCGGTGTTGGGCATACGGGGTCCGAACACCCGGAGATGGCAGCCCTCGGGCAGGGAACGGCAGGCCTCCAGCGCCTCGGCCAACCCCTTTTCCTTCCTGAGTTGGCCCATGAACAGCAGCCTGCGGACATGATTCCGGTCTTGCCCGGTTTCCGCGGGGCCGAGGTCCCTGGTGTTGGCCAGCCAGCGGAAGTTGTCCCGGCGGCTGAACTCCCGGAGCGTTCGCCTTTCCTCATACACCAGCGAGGCCCGGAGACACGTCCGGTCCATCAGCCAGCGGCGAGCCGGCCCATAACGATGGTAGGTGAAGTAGAGACTGTCCCCGAAGAAGCGCAGCGCCAGGGGGCGACGCAGCACCCGGCACAGGGCCCAGATGGCGGACGCCGCCAGCAGCGCGGAATAGGCCGACATGTGAAGGAACACCAGGTCGGAACGCCTGGCCCGCCACAGGATTGTCCGAACCACCCGGACGAAGGTGAGAAGCTCGTAACCCAGAATCTTCCAAAGAGGCAGATTGGGCCTCGGCCTGGTCGTGTTGACGACGTCGAGATCGAAGCCTCGCAGGTCCAGCTCTCGGACCGCTTCGGCAAAAGTTACCCTGGCCCCACCAATGGGTTCACCCAGGGACGCCGACTTGGCGGGCAGCGGGCCTACGAGCAGCAGCCTTACCCTTTTCGCCTCTTCCAGGCTCAACCGCCTTCCTCCAGGCTCTGGCCCCTTTCTCTGCGCGCCCTCGTGCGTCCGTCCAGGAATTCGAGGCCGCCCGCGTAATTGAGCGTGTGCGTGCCCCGGTTGCCGGGCAGCCCGGAGCCGTCGATACGTCCGATGGGGGCTTCGGCATAGGTGCGCTCGTTCAGCGCATCGACCCGGTTGAGGACTACCGCGCGTCCGTAGCCTCCGCCGCAATCCTGCCCCGGGCGAATCAGGTGGCCGTTCCGGAAGAACAGCCGGCCCGCCGGCCGGGCCCGGCGGCGGTCGGACACCACCGGATTGGCCGGGTGGGGCCGCCACGCGCCGTCCAGGGCATCGGTCACATAGATATGCAGCTCGTCATTGGCCCGCGCCCTCGCCTCGCTCACCGTGCCGAACAGCCACAGCTTCCCGTCCTGCCGATGCAGGGTCGGGTCGCTCATGCCCACGCCGTCGAGCAGCGTTCGTTCCCGGCTCCAATCGCCGGGGAACCGGCGGCAGCGCCACAGGTCGACCCGATTCTCGTCCCAAGTGTCGGGAATCAGATAAAGCCGACCTCGATGCTCGAAGACAAACGGGTAGGAGAGATGCCAGGGACATTCCAACGCGGTGGCGACTTCGCCCAGGTCGCCGTCGGCGGACACCGGGGCGCACGCGATGGCGGCTTTCTTCGATGCAAAAGAGTAATCTTCAAAGAACACCCAAACCTTGCCGTCGACAACGATGGGGAAGGGGTCGGCCCAGAAGCGGCCGGGCGGAGCATGATGCACTTTGAACTGCACCGCGGGCGCCGCCCGTCCGATCATTCCGGAATCGGTCACGGGCCGGCCGGCGTTCATGGCCAGGAACCACTGCTCGTCGCCGAAAAGGCGCCGGTACGCTTTCTTGGCCAGCCGGGGTGAATAGCGGGTCAGAAAACGCAAAATATCCATGCAGGGGCTAACGCCTGGAGACGGCCAGCTTCAGCCCATTCAAATACCACGCCGCGCGGGTGAGGAGGAACCGCCGTGCCATCTGCTTCGTGCGATGGAAGTCGCGCTGGCGCAGCATCAGGGCTGCCCGGCGCCACCGGCCGCGGCGGTTCTTGCGCCCGACCACAGAGACCGCCTCCCGGACCAGTTCCTTGAAACGTTCCGGCGGGATAAAGGCGGTGAAGCAGTTTTCCGGGCTCTGATGGTTGTAAATCGTGATGTCGAAGTCGTCGTCCACCACCCCGAGCTCCTTGCACACCTGGAACAGCTCGGAGCCCGGATAAGGAGTGAAGATGCTCAGCATGATGTTGTCGGCGTTGATCTTCCTGATGGCCGCGAGAGTGTCCCGCAGCGTCTCTTCCGTTTCCTCCGGGAAGCCCACCATGAAGAAGGCGCCGACTTCGATGCCCTTCCGCCGGCAGAGGTCCACCGCCGGATACGCCTTCTCGATGGTGTGCCCCTTCTTCACGCTGCGCAGTATCCGGTTGTTGCCGGACTCGACACCGATGTTGACCCGCACGCAGCCGGCACGGCGCATATATTCGACCGACCGCTCCTTGACGACGCCCACCGTGATCTCGCAGCCCCATTTGAGCCCGGGACACTCGGTTTCGATCAAACTGCACAGCTCCTCGATATAACGCGGGTGGATTCCGAAGGTGTCGTCGTCGAAGTAGACGTACCGGACGCCCCGCTCCATCAGCAGCTTCAGCTCCGCGACCACGTTTTCCGGTGAGCGCCAGCGGGTCGTTCGCGTCCAGATGGCTTTGGACTCGCAGAACGTGCAGGCGTAAGGGCAGCCGCGAGCCGAGAAGACGTATCCGAAGGCTTCGGCCGGATAGCTGGCGTAGTCCCGGAGAATTCGCGGCGCGGCTTCCGCCGGAAACGGCAGCTCGTCGAGGTCGGGCATGTTGGTGCGCGGCGGCGTGAACACCTTGCGGCCGTCCTGACGGTAGGCCAGCCCCGCCACCTCACCCAGCGGCGCACCGTTTTCCCAAGCCTTGAGCAGCTCGACCAGCGTCATCTCCCCTTCGCCCAACACCGCCACGTCGATATCCGGGCAATCCAGCGCGGCCCGCGTGGACAAGGTGGCATGGGGGCCGCCCAGGACGACCAGCGTGCCGGGATCATGCTCCTTGGCGATTCGCGCCACCCTCATCGCGGACGGGAAGTTCTGGGTCTTGGAGCTGATGCCGACGACGCCCGGATTGAACTCCGTGATGGCCGCCCGTATTTCCGCCCAGACAGGCGCTGCCGGATCTTCCAGCGTCCGCAGGTAACGGGCCATTCCTTCTTTGATGCGGGTTACGTTGTCGATTGAGATAGCTTTCTTTTTCGGGTTGAAATCGGCGTTGCAGGCCTGGACCTCCCAATCCGTCCACTTCAAGACCGCCCCCGAAAGATAGCCGAGCGCCAGGGGGAACTTCACCAGCGAGGCAGTATCGTGGTAGAGGCGCTTGAAAGGCGGGTCGATGATCATGATCCGCTTGCGGAGGGGAGGGGCAGGGAATGCTTCGGATCGCCGCATTTCCGTAATCTCCCGTACCAAACAGGTCATGTCATATCTTCCGGAGCGGTCCGCCAGTGGTCATTCCCTCGCCAGGAGGGCCAGACTGGCGAGGTTCGACCCGCCGGGCTTCGTCGGCCAGAGCGGCGGGCCCAGGGGCAAGGCGACCAAGCGGGCCGGCATCTCCCGGGGCGGAGTGGAGATGCGGTATCGTTTCGGCTCGACCGTAGCAGGATTGTTGACGTCGAACAAATCCACGGTGACCGGACGAGGCGGGCGGCCTGCATTCCGGTACTCCCGCATTGCCATGGCGGCGTGTAAGGTGGATGTGTCGCGGTTGGTGCCGATTTCCGGAACCTCGCACGGCGCAAGCTGCGCTACCTGAGCGTAACCGAAGAAGAGGAAGAGGAGGGGGAACATGGGCAAGTCGAAAAAGGCTCGGAAGGGTACGGATGGGACCGCCCGGACGAAGGACACGACCGCGGGGAAGGGCAACGGGGAGACCGCGGAGGGCCCGAAGAAGATCGAGAACAAGCGATACGAGAAGGAGCTGTTCGGGCTCCAGGTCGAGCTCGTGAAGATGGTCGAGTGGATCAAGCACGAAGGGCTCAAGGTGGTGGTCATCTTCGAGGGGCGCGACGCGGCCGGCAAGGGCGGCGTCATCAAGCGCATCAATCAGCATCTGAGCCCGCGCATCTGCCGGGTCATCGCCTTGCCGGCGCCGACCGAGCGCGAGCAGACCCAGTGGTATTTCCAGCGCTACGTGCCGCACCTGCCCGCCGCCGGCGAGATGGTCCTGTTCGATCGAAGCTGGTACAACCGGGCCGGCGTCGAACGGGTCATGGGCTTCTGCACCGACGAGGAACACCGCGAGTTCCTGCGCACCTGCCCGGAGTTCGAGCGCATGCTCGTGCGGTCCGGCATCAAGCTCATCAAGTACTGGTTCTCCGTCTCCGACGAGGAGCAGGAGAAGCGATTCCAGAGCCGGCTCACCCAGAGCCACAAACGCTGGAAGCTCAGCCCGATGGATCTGGAATCGCGGCGGCGGTGGGTCGAGTACTCCAAGGCGAAGGACGACATGTTCGCGCACACCGACATCAAGCAGGCGCCGTGGTACGTCGTCGACGCGGACGTGAAGAAGCACGCGCGACTGAACTGCATCCGCCACCTGCTGAGCATGGTTCCTTACGAGGATCTGACGCCGGAGCCGATCTCGCTTCCGAAACGCACCGATGCCGGCGCGTACGTGCGCCCGCCGATCACCGACCAGACGTTCGTCCCGTCGGTGTATCCCGACGCCTGAGCCGGCCTGCCGGGATGCGGCGGGCGGAGAGCACCCTCCCGCCCAGGCGCGCGGCGGCACGCCGGCCCGAGGTCGGAGGCCACCGCGCTCAAGGGAGTACGCCTCCATGACGTGACCGGGCGGCGCATGCCGCCCCACGGTCAGGCCACCGCGAGCATCCCGCGGTGCTCGATGAACTCCTGCACGGCCGGCGCCCCCTCGCCCGACTTCAGGTTCGTGAACAGGAAGGGCCGGCTTCCCCGCATCCGCTTCGCGTCCCGCTCCATGACCTCCAGCGACGCCCCGACGTGGGGGGCGAGGTCGGTCTTGTTGATGACCAGCAGGTCGGAGCGGGTGATCCCCGGTCCCCCCTTGCGCGGGATCTTGTCCCCGGCGGAGACGTCGATGACGTAGATCGTCAGGTCGGACAGCTCCGGGCTGAAGGTGGCGCTGAGGTTGTCCCCACCGCTCTCCACGAATACCACGTCGAGCGGCCCGAGGCGGGTGCAGAGCTCGTCCACGGCCGCGAGGTTGATGGAGGCGTCCTCGCGGATGGCGGTATGGGGACAGCCGCCGGTCTCGACCCCGACGATGCGGTCGGCCGCGAGTGCATCGTGCCGGACCAGGAATTCAGCGTCCTCCCGGGTGTAGATGTCGTTGGTGACCACCGCCACCCGATAGCGGGATCGCATCCGGCGGCACAGATGCAGCAGCAACGCGGTCTTGCCGGAGCCGACGGGGCCGCCGATCCCGACCCGTAACGTTCGTGCGGTCATGACGGGAACCTCCCACAATCCGGACCAGGGTGCCGGGTGCTATCGGAAGTCATTGAATTCGTTCGACCGAGGGGCCGGCGGGGTATCTGGGAATCCATTGTGCGAGGCTCCCGTGACGCCTCCTCGGGCGGAGCCGGTACGGACAGAGGGGACCGCGCCCTCCATCAGGACCGGAAGAGCCGGGTGCGCTGGACTTCGTGCCCGCAGCTTGCGAGCGCGAGGCCGAAGGCGGATCCCCCGATCTCGTCGTCGTCGAGGCGAAGCCCGGCCTCGCAGACCGGCGGGATCGCGCTCCCGAGCCGGAACAGGACCCGCTGCCCGGCACTCTGGCCGAGGGGGATGAGCCTGATCCCGGCCGCCACCTGGCTCTCGGCCCAGCTCCAGGCGAGCCCGCCGGCGCCGTCCGGGGGGCGGATCCCCCAACGGGAGCAAGCCAGGGCGAACATGGCGGCGAAGGTGCATCCCGGCGCCTTCGTCCAGGGCGCGGCGGACCGCATGCCGAGCCCGGCCAGGACCCGGGCGAGCGCCTGGCCCATCGCGCGGTCGGAGTACCGGAGCTCGGCGGCTTCCCGGTTGGCGAGCAACCACTCGCTCCGGGCCGCGGCGCGCGCCTCGTCCCCCCGGCTCCAGGCGGCATGGAGCTGGCCGTACAAGGGGACGTCGAGGCGCCCGAAGCCGTGCCGGAGCCGCCCCTCCACCCAGGCCAGCAATCCGGACTCGCCGTCCACCCACCCCGCTTCCACCGCGTATTCGAGCCCTTCCGAATACGCATAGGCGCCGACCGGAAGCGCCGGGCTCGCGAGCTGCAAGAGACGGGACAACGAGGACATCGCCGCTCACCGCTGCCCGCGCCCAGTGGAATCGTCAAGCCCTTCGGAGAAGCGGGGATGGCAGGACCCATCACCGCCCGCGTCCGGCAGGATCCGTTCGCCGGAGTCGTGACGGCCGTGGTGGTGGTTCGGGCCGTGGTTCGCGTGGTGGCCGTGATGGCGATCCGGATCGTCGTTCGCGTGATGGCCACGGTGGTGGTCCGGGCCGTCCTTGGTGTGGTTCCCTTCGTGTCCGTCCGGGCCGTCCTTGGCGTGATGGCCGTGGTGCCCGTATGCGCCCGCCTCCGGCTCGAAGGGAAGCTCGGCCCGGACGACCTCGGCCCCCAGCCCGGCGACCATCTCGTCGAGGACGTGGTCGGTCAGGTAGCGGAGCTCGTGCCGGCCGACCTGCACCGGAACGTGGCGGTTCCCGAGATGGTAGGCGGCCCGCGCCAGAATCCGGGCATCGCCCGCCCGCACCACGCTCACCGCCTCGCGTCCCGCCGCCACCTCGATGCACCGCCCGCAGTCCGAGCGCAGCCGGTCGCCGCCGCGCAGGACGCTGCCACGCTCCAGCATGAGCGCGACCTCCCGCCCGTCGTCGAGCCGGGTGCGGAGCCGGCTCTTCCGGCGCAGCTCGAAGGGCAGGGTCAACCTCCCGTCCGGGGCTCGGTCACCCGCCCCGGCGCCGGCCCCCGGCGCCCGTTCCCGGACGACGATCAGCTCGGGGCTCGGTGCGGAAGGTGAGGTCATGCCGGATCGTGGGGCCATGCCGGATCGGAACGCCGCCACTCTTCCCAGGGTGAGGCCAGCGTGTACATGGAGGGGACGAGACCAGGGACGGGGGTGAGCGGAACGGAGAACGGAACGAGATGGTACGGAGCGCGCCGCCGCGGGCCGGGATGCCGATCGCCGATCGGTGGCGGCCGGTCAGAACAGGAAGTAACGCTGCGCGAGCGGCAGTTGCGCCGCCGGCTCGCATTCCAGCCGCTCCCCGTCCGCCCTTACCTCGTAGGTCTGGGGGTCCACTTCGATACGGGGCAGGTAGTCGTTCAGGACCATGTCCGGCTTCCCCACCTTCCGCGTGTTCACCACTGCCACGCAGCGCTTGCCGAGACCGAGCCGATCCCCCACGCCCGCCTCCGCCGCGGCCCGGCTGACGAACGTCACGCTCGTGCTCGCCCGCGCCCGTCCCAACGCCCCGAACATCGGCCGGTAGTGGACCGGCTGGGGGGTCGGGATCGACGCATTCGGATCCCCCATGGGGGCGGCCGCGATCATGCCGCCCTTGATGATCATGGCCGGCTTGACCCCGAAGAAGGCGGGCTTCCAGAGCACGAGGTCGGCGAGCTTTCCTTCCTCCACCGACCCGACTTCGTGCGCGAGCCCGTGGGCGATGGCGGGGTTGATGGTATACTTCGCGACGTAGCGGCGGGCGCGCAGGTTGTCGTTGCGCGCGCCGTCGCCGGGAAGGCTGCCCCGCTGCACCTTCATCTTGTGGGCGGTCTGCCAGGTCCGGGTGACCACCTCCCCTACCCGCCCCATCGCCTGGGAATCGGAGGCGATCATCGAGAACGCGCCGAGGTCGTGCAGGATGTCCTCGGCCGCGATCGTCTCGCGGCGGATGCGAGACTCCGCGAACGCCACGTCCTCCGGGATGTTCTTGTCCAGGTGGTGGCAGACCATCAGCATGTCGAGGTGCTCGTCGACCGTGTTCACGGTGTAGGGCCGGGTGGGGTTGGTGCTGGACGGCAGCACATTGGCCTCGCCGCAGGCCTTGATGATGTCCGGTGCATGCCCGCCCCCTGCCCCCTCGGTGTGGTAGGTGTGGATCGTACGCCCGCCGATCGCCTCGAACGTGCGCTCGACGAAGCCCGACTCGTTGAGGGTGTCGGTGTGGATCGCAACCTGGACGTCGAACCGGTCCGCCACCGCGAGGCAGTTGTCGATGGCGGCGGGGGTCGTGCCCCAGTCCTCGTGCAGCTTGAGCCCCATGGCACCCGCCACGATCTGCTCTTCGAGCGCCGCGGGCCGGCTGGCGTTGCCCTTGCCGAGGAAGCCGAGGTTCACCGGCAGGGCCTCCGCCGCCTCCAGCATGCGTTCGATGTGCCAGGGGCCGGGGGTGCAGGTGGTGGCGTTGGTGCCCGCCGCCGGGCCGGTCCCGCCGCCCAGCATGGTGGTGACCCCCGACATCAGGGCGTCCTCGACCTGCTGGGGGCAGATGAAGTGGATGTGCGCGTCGATCGCCCCGGCGGTGAGGATGAGCCCTTCCCCCGCAATGGCTTCGGTGCCGGGGCCGATGACCACGTCCACCCCCGGTTGGGTGTCGGGGTTGCCGGCCTTGCCGATTTTGGCGATGCGTCCGTCCTCGATGCCCACGTCGGCCTTGACGATGCCCCAGTGATCGAGGACGAGCGCGTTGGTGATGACCGTGTCGACGGTGCCGGCGGAGGCGAGCTGGCTCTGTCCCATCCCGTCCCGAATCACCTTGCCGCCCCCGAACTTGACCTCCTCGCCGGGGATCGCGCGGTCGGCCTCCACCTCGATCACCAGATCGGTGTCGCCGAGCCGGACCCGATCCCCGGTAGTGGGGCCGAACATCTCCGCGTAAGCCCGCCGGCCGATCGTGCTCATGGATTCAAGGGCTCAGTCCACGGGACCGTCGACCGCACCCTGGAATCCGATGACGTGTCGCCGGCCCGCGAAGGCGATCAGCCCCACCTCACGCTCCTGTCCCGGCTCGAACCGGACCGCGGTCCCGGCCGGGATGTCCAGCCGGTAGCCGCGCGCCCGTTCGCGCTCGAACGAGAGGGCGGGGTTGGTTTCCGCGAAATGGTAGTGGGAGCCGACCTGGACGGGCCGGTCCCCGGTGTTGGCGACGGTGAGGCGCCGGGTGGCCCGGCCCTCGTTCAGGGAGAGCTCGCCCTCCTCGACGAAGACTTCGCCCGGAATCATCCGATGCGGTCCGGGTGGGGATGGAACACGGGAAGCATGGTCATCGCGGGCGGTTCGGGTGGGGATGGCGCTCGGGGAGCATGGTCGTCGCGGGCCGTCAGAGGATGGGGTTGTGGACGGTGACGAGCTTCGTGCCGTCGGGGAACGTCGCCTCGACCTGGACCTCGTCGATCATTTCCGGCACCCCGTCCATGACCTCGTCGCGGCCGAGCAGGGTCGTGCCATGGCTCATCAGTTCCGCCACTGTCCGGCCTTCGCGGGCGCCTTCCAGGATGGCGGCGGAGATGAAGGCCACCGCTTCCGGGTAGTTGAGCTTCAGGCCCCGCGCCTTGCGGCGTTCCGCGAGCAGGGCGGCGGTGAATACCAGAAGCTTGTCCTTCTCGCGGGGCGACAGCTCCATGTCGTCCTTCCTTGCGCCCCGGGCGATGAATCGAGGCGTGGCACAAGGCCCGGAGAGCCCTCGGGCCATACCCCTCGATCATCCGCCGGGAATGCCGGGACTGCAACCGGTAGCCTTGTCCAACGCCAGGGGCGCATGAACGGAGGGGCTGAATCCAACGCTACGTGAGCACGAACAGGCGCTGGGTCCTCGGAGCTGGCGGTATGATTCACGTGGCGACGGAGGGCGGAACGCCTGCATGGAACAAGACTGTTCCTCGCCCGTCTGCGGCGCTGGCCGGCAAGGTTGTGGAACGGTTCACTCGCGCCCGAGATACAGCCAGGTCTCCACCACCGAATCGGGATTCAGCGACACGCTCCCGATCCCCTCCTTCATCAGCCAGCGCGCGAGGTCGGGGTGGTCGGACGGCCCCTGGCCACAGATCCCCACGTACTTTCCATGCTTGCGGCAGGCGGTGATCGCGTGGTGGAGCAGCACCTTCACGGCAGGGTCGCGCTCGTCGAAGCGCGAGGCCACCAGCTCGGAGTTCCGGTCGAGGCCCAGCGTCATCTGGGTCAGGTCGTTCGAGCCGATGGAGAAGCCGTCGAAGTGTTCGAGAAACTCCTCGGCGAGGATCGCGTTCGACGGTACCTCGCACATCATGATGATCCTGAGACCGTTCAGTCCGCGCTCCAGGCCGTTGCGGGCGAGCAGATCCACGACCTCGCGGGCCTCGTCGAGCGTGCGCACGAACGGGATCATCAGCTCGACGTTGGTGAAGCCCATCTCGTCGCGCACCCTGCGCATGGCGCGGCACTCCAGCTCGAAGCTCGGGCGGAAGTCATCCGACAGGTAGCGTGACGCCCCGCGAAACCCGAGCATCGGGTTCGCTTCCCCGGGCTCGTAGAGCTCCCCGCCGACGAGGTTGGCGTACTCGTCGGACTTGAAATCGGACAGACGGACGATCACGGGCTTGGGATGGAATGCGGCGGCGATCGTCGCCACGCCTTCCACCAGCTTCTCGACGAAGAACGACACGGGGCTCTCGTAGCCCGCGCTCCGTTCGCGCACACGCTCCCGGAGCGCATCGGGGAGCCGGTCGAATTCGAGCAGCGCCCGTGGATGCACGCCGATCGAGTGGCCGATGATGAACTCCAGCCGCGCGAGACCCACCCCGGCGTTGGGCAGGGCCCGGAACGAGAACGCACGGTCCGGGTTGCCGACGTTCATCGCGATCTTGAACGGAACCGCAGGCATCGTCTCCACGTCCAGCCGGCGCAGCTCGAAGTCGAGCCTCCCCGCGTAGACGTATCCGGTGTCCCCCTCGGCGCAGGAGACGGTCACCTCGGCTCCCTCGCTTATCGTTCGGGTCGCATCGCCGGTCCCGACCACCGCCGGGATCCCCAGCTCGCGGGCGATGATGGCGGCGTGGCAGGTCCGGCCCCCGCGGTTGGTCACGATCGCGGCGGTGCGCTTCATCACCGGCTCCCAGTCGGGGTCGGTCATGTCGGTGACGAGGACGTCGCCTTCGCGCACCTTGTCCATCTGCCCCGCTTCCAGCACCAGCCGCGCGGCGCCGGCGCCGATGCGCTGGCCGATGCTGCGGCCCTCGGCCAGCACCTCCCCGCGCTCCTTCAGCTCGAAGCGCTCGACCGCCTGTCCCGCGAGACGGCTCTGCACCGTCTCCGGGCGGGCCTGGAGGATGTAGATGCGACCGTCCACGCCGTCCCGCGCCCACTCGACGTCCATCGCCTGCCCGTAGTGGCGCTCGATGGCCACCGCGTACCGGGCAAGTGCGACGACCTCCTCGTCGTCCAGCGAGAACCGGCGACGATCCTCGAGAGGCACGTCCACGACGGCGACCCGCTCGGCCGGATCGTCGTGATAGACCATCTTCAGCGCCTTGCTGCCGCGCTCGCGGCGCAGGATCGCCGGGCGTCCTGCTTCGAGCGTGGGTTTGTGCACGTAGAACTCGTCGGGGTTGACCTGGCCCTGCACCACCATCTCCCCCAGCCCCCACGCCGCGGTGATCAGCACCACGTCCTCGAACCCCGACTCGGTGTCGATGGTGAAGGCCACGCCGCTCGCCCCCAGGTCGCTCCTCACCATGCGCTGGATGCCGGCGGAGAGCGCGACTTCATCGTGCGCGAAGCCCTGGTGCGCGCGGTAGGAGATCGCGCGGTCGTTGAACAGGGAGGCGAACACCTCGTGCACCGCGCCCACCAGCGCGTCCGCGCCGCGCACGTTGAGCAGTGTCTCCTGCTGGCCCGCGAAGGACGCCTCGGGCAGATCCTCCGCAGTGGCGGAGGAGCGCACCGCCACCGCGAGGTCCGGCGCATCGGCCGACATCTCCGCGTAGTGCGCGCGCAGCTCGCGTTCCAGCGCCTCGGGGAACGGCGCCGCACTGATCCATCCGCGGATCTCGCCGCCGGCGGAGGCGAGCGCCCGGACGTCGCCGATGTCGAGATCGGCGAGCCGCCGCCGGATCCTCTCGGCAAGCCCGTCGCGGGCGAGGAACTCGCGGAAGGCGTCCGCGGTGGTCGCGAACCCGCCGGGGACGCGCACCCCCGCCGCCGACAGCTCGCCGATCATCTCGCCGAGCGAGGCGTTCTTCCCGCCGGCGCGGGCCACGTCGCTCATGCGCAGCACGTCCAGGGAGACGATCCGTTCCATGCGCGTGTCCACTCCTGTCCGGCCCGCCGGCGCACCTGACGCCGGGTCACGGGAGGATGCGCAGAATACCCGTTGCGCGCGCTGACCCGCCATGCGCCGGCCGCAACCGCCGCGCCACGGGGTCAGGCATCCGACCTCCCGGAGAACAGGCGGGACGACCCGCTGATCCGGATGACCGGTGAAGCAGGGGATGGACGGAACAGCCGCGGATGGGTGGAAGTGGCGTCAATCAGGCGTTATTCGAAGGCGAACATGCTCTGGAGGGTATCCGCAATCACCCGGGCCCGATCTTCCGGCAAACGGCCCAGACGTCTGACGAGCCGTGCCTTGTCCACCGTACGTACTTGATCCAGGACGACTTGCCCCGCCCTGTCCTGGAACGTGACATCTATCCGCGTGGGATAGTCGCGCTTGACCGACGTCATCGGCGCGACGATCACCGTCCGAATGTGCCGATTCATTTCGTCCGGTGAGACGACGACGCAAGGACGGATTTTTCGGATCTCCCGGCCGCGGGTCGGATCAAGGCTGACGAGATGCACGTCGTAACGACGGGTCGCCGTCACCACTCCCACTCCGTGTCGTCCCAGTCGCTCGCGGCGTGATCGGGAAGGAGAAGCGCGTCGTCTCCCGCGGCCGCCATCTTCTCGAAAGCGGCGTCCCAATTCTGGCGAGGGCAGCGGGGCGCCACCAGAACGATCGCGTTCTTCTCGATGCGCATATCGACATGATCCTCGAACCCACATGCCCTGATGAATGCCTGGGGGATCCGGACGCCTCTGGAATTGCCGACGGGGACCAGCTTCACTTTCATCGTGCGATTCCTCGAAAGTCAGTGATTACAGAGTAATTACGCCGGCATCCCGTCGTCAACGTTGCGATGCCTCCCGCATCGCTCTCCATTGCCGGCAGGGCAAAGCCTGACCCGGCTCCTGCGGCGAAGGAAGAATTGAATTCATTTTCCCCGTCATCCCGCGGACGCGACCTGATCGGTGGGTCGGTTATGATGCGCATGTGCGGCTGCCCGGAGCCCCGTCCCCGCGGCCTCGCGAGCGCATCCGGCCCCCGGGGCAGCACGCCGGGAGCCGATCCGATCATCTTCCTCGGTACCGGGATGTGGCCACTGCCGCGACGACCCGACACGACGGCGAGCCGCGCTGGCCGACGCTGAAACCCCCGCTCAAATGGGCGGGCGGCAAGCGCTGGCTGGTGCCGCACGTTGCGCCGCTCTGGCGCAAGTTCACACGCCGGCGCCTGGTCGAGCCGTTCTGCGGCGGGCTTGCGATTGCGCTTGGCCTCAATCCCCGCCGGGCGCTGCTCAACGACGCCAACCCGCACCTGGTCGATTTCTACCGGCATCTGCAGCGCGGACTCGTGGTCAGGATCCCGATGAGGAACGAGAGCGAGCTCTACTACCGGCATCGCACCGAGTTCAACCGGCTGGCGACCACGGCCCGCGGGCGGGGGAGCCGCAAGGCGGCGGAGCTGTTCTACTACCTCAACCGCACGGGATTCAATGGACTGTGCCGCTTCAATCGGCGCGGGGAGTTCAACGTGCCGTTCGGAAGCTACTCGGCGATCAGGTATGCCTCGGATTTCAGGGCATACGCCGGGCCGCTCTCACGATGGGTCTTTTCCGGTGGCGACTTCGAGTCGATCGAGGTATCGCCGAAGGACTTCATCTACGCCGACCCGCCTTACGACGTCCAGTTCCGCCAGTACGCGAGCGACGGCTTCGATTGGGACGCACAGGAGCGCCTCGCGGCCTGGCTCGCCCGCCACCCCGGTCCGGTGGTGGCGTCGAACCAGGCCACGGATCGAATCGTGGCGCTCTATCTCGGCCTCGGGTTCAAGATGGACGTTCTCGACGGACCTCGCTTCATCAGCCGTACCGGTGACCGCACCCCGGCATCGGAGATCCTGGCGATCCGCAACATCGACTGACCCCGGCCGGAGCGCCGCGGCCGGTACTCCACGCACGTCTCCGGTCGCTCGATGACGCCGGAGCGACCCGCTCCGAGCTGCTATTGCCGCACCTCGATGCCGCGGCTGGCGAGATGCCGCTTGGCCTCGGCGATGCCGTACTCCCCGAAGTGGAAGATGCTCGCCGCGAGTACCGCGTCGGCGCCGCCTTCGACGATCCCGTCTGCGAGGTGGTCCAGGGTGCCGACCCCACCCGATGCGATCACCGGGACCGGGACCGCGGCGCAGACCGCGCCGGTCAACGCCAGATCGAACCCGTCGCGGGTCCCGTCCCGGTCCATGCTGGTCAGCAGGATCTCGCCGGCGCCGAGCCCGGCCATGCGCCCGCACCAGGCGACCGCGTCGAGCCCCGTGGCTCGCCGTCCGCCGTGGGTGAACACCTCCCAGCGCGGGGAGCCGCCGGCCCCGTTCTCCACCTGCTTCGCATCGACCGCGACGACGATGCACTGCGACCCGAAGCGCGCCGCGGCGCGGGCGACGAGCTCCGGCTCGAACACCGCCGCGGTGTTGATCGACACCTTGTCGGCCCCCGCGTTGAGGAGGCGCCGGATGTCGTCGATGTCGCGGACACCGCCGCCCACGGTGAGCGGGATGAACACTTCGGCGGCGACGGCCTCGACGACCGCGATCATCGTGTCGCGCTCGTCGGACGAGGCCGTGATGTCGAGGAAGCAGAGCTCGTCGGCACCCTGCTCGTCGTAGCGCCGCGCAGCCTCCACCGGATCTCCCGCGTCGCGGATATCGACGAACTTCACGCCCTTGACGACCCGCCCGGCATCGATGTCGAGGCAGGGAATGATGCGCTTGGCGAGCGCCATCGCGTCAGGGACCGGGGGCCAGCTCGTCGGCCAGTTGCTGCGCTTCGGCGAAATCCAGGGTGCCTTCGTAGATCGCGCGCCCCGTGATGGCCGCCTCGACGCCGTCGTCGGCAACCGCGCAGAGCGCACGCACGTCGTCGAGATCCCGGATCCCTCCCGATGCGATGACCGGCACCGACACCTTGCGCGCGAGGGCCGCCGTCGCCTCCACGTTCACCCCGCTCATCATTCCGTCGCGGCCGATATCGGTGAACACGAAAGCCTCCACCCCGTCGCGCTCGAATTGGCGGGCGAGATCGAAGGGATCGTGATGGGACAGCTTCGACCATCCGTCCACCGCGAGCCTGCCGTCCCTGACGTCGAGGGCGACGATGACGTGTGCGGGAAACTCGACGCAGAGATCGGCCACGAAGTGCGGCGCCGCCACCGCCCTGGTTCCCAGGATGACGAATCGGACGCCGGCCTGAATGTACGTCTCGACCGTCTCCTCGCTCCGGATGCCACCCCCGACCTGTACCGGGACGTCGGGATGCGCCTCGACGATGTCCCGAACGACCCCGGCGTTCTTCGGCTCACCGGCGAACGCCCCGTCGAGGTCGACGACGTGAAGCCGGCGGGCGCCGGCCTCGACCCAGCGCGTCGCCGTCGCCACGGGGTCGTCCGAGAACACGGTCGCAGTGTCCATGCGCCCTTCGCGCAGGCGCACGCACTTGCGGTCCTTGATGTCGATGGCGGGGATGAGAAGCATCTTGCTCGTGTCGCCGAAAGTGACGAGCAGGCTCCCGGCGTCAGGTCGCTCTCCCTATGCCTGCGGATACTAATCAGGTGCTTGAAAAAGTACCAGATGCAGGCTCATGTGGATCGGGAGCCGGCGTCCGCTCGGCAACTGGCCTGATCTCCCACGCCGCATCCGCGGATGGATCCCCGGATCGCGTGGCTGGCCCCGACATCTGACCCAACGCCGCGTCCACCGCCGCCAGTTGCCCGATGTCAGCCCGCGTGTAGCGCCGCTCGAAGGGGCGCGCCGGCGCACCACTGCGCCGGTCCTCGATGCGCCTGGTCTCGCGATGCTGGCCTATGAGCCGGGTCAGTTGCGCCCTCGACAACCCCGTCACCTTCGCCAGATAGCGCCTGACCAGCCCCTTGTCCGACTTGCCGAGCCGCTCGTAGCCCGACCGCACCAGCGCCCGGCGCACGAACTCGCAGACGGACTCCCGGTCCGCCCCCGCAAAAGCCCGCCCCCGTGAAAGCTTGTGCTCGCGAAAGCGGGTACGGGGGTCCACCGCCTCGCTGCCCTCGACGAAGGCTCGCACCTGGTCCAGCGTCCGGACCCGTTCGGTCTGTAGCGTCACGATCATCCTCCGATGATCCCAGACCCCACGCTACAGGCTCACTTCTCGTTGGAGTCACCCCCTCCCTTCAGGCTCATCTCTCGTTGGACAAGACTCTGGAGCGGATGATAGAAAGATCGATCCGGAAACAGAAGCGACAACTGCTCATCAGGATGTCAGAACCAAATCCGCGAAATCGCACACCCCGGCAAGAGTCCGACTCGATAGTGGCTTGATTCGAACCACCTGATGATTGACGACGCCACTGACGTCGGGCTGGAACAGGCCAATTTGCGAAGCTCGCCGAGTGCTACGACATGGAACGGAGATGACTACCGGCAGCACCGATGCCGGGATTGACATCATTCCCGAAATGGGTAGTATGATTCCCGTTGTGGGAACGATGATCACGAAGACTCCCATCGCCAACCGGCCGGCCGCGCTGGCCGGTGCGCTGTTCACTCCCGTACAGCAGCGAGTACTGGGTCTCCTGTTCGGCCAGCCGAGCCGTCGCTTCCAGAGCGCCGAACTGATCCGGTTGGTAGACTCCGGCACCGGAGCCGCGCACCGCGTGCTGAAGCGCTTGGCGGCCTGCGGGCTGGTCCGGGTGAGCGAGTCGGGCCGGCAGAAGTACTACCAGGCCAACCCGCACTCTCCCGTTTACGAAGATCTCGTCGGGCTGATCCTCAAGACCGTCGGCTTGGTGGATCCGTTGCGCGAGGCGCTGGAGCCGTTTGCGGAAGATATCCAGGCTGCGTTCGTGTTCGGCTCCGTGGCGGAGGGCCGAGACCGGGCGGACAGCGACATCGACTTGATGGTCGTGGCGGAATCACTGGACTACGCAACCCTGTACGAAGGATTGCAGGCCGCCGAACGGACCCTGGGCAGAACAGTGAATCCGAACCTGATCTCCCCCTCGCAGTGGCGGCAGAAGCAGCATCGGAAGGACAGCTTCATCGTGCGCATAGCGGATCGTCCGCGCCTGTTCCTGGTGGGGACCGAGGATGACCTTCAACAAGCTTGAGAATCTGGCCCGCATCGGCAAGCTCAAGAAGGAACCGCCGCGGGCGGACGAGTTGGCCGGTCTCAAGAGTTCCGCGCTCTCCCGGCTTGACGACGCCGAACGGCCGGACCTCTCCTTCGCCAGCCGTTTCGATCTTGGCTATAGTGCCGCTCACGCTCTGGCACTGTACGCATTGCGGCGTATCGGCTATCGGTCCAACGCCCGTTATCTGGTATTCCAGGCATTACCCCATACGGCACGTTTGAGCACCGGGCATTGGCGGGTGTTGATCAAGGCCCACGAGCGCCGCAACCTCGCTGAATATGAGGGCTATCTGGAACAGGACGAGTGTTTGTTGGCGAGCATGTTGGCGGCGGCGCGCGAGTTGCTGTCGGTGATCGACACACCATCCGGGATTGAAGATGAATGACACCAGCACCACCGACTTCAACGCTTCTTATGAGATTCCACCCGTACACGGAGGAGCGGACATGACGATCAAGGTTGGCATCAACGGTTTCGGACGCATCGGGCGGAACATCCTCCGAGCCCTCTACGAGAGCGGGCGCACCGATGAGATCCGGATCGTCGCGATCAACGATCTCGGCGACGCCGAGACCAACGCCCATCTCACCCGCTACGACACCGCCCACGGCCGCTTCCCGGGCGAGATCGAGGTCGATGGCGACGCGCTCGTGGTCAACGGTGACCGGATCGAGGTCCTCGCCGAGCGGGATCCGGCGAAGCTGCCGTGGGGCGAGCTCGGGGTCGACGTCGTGCACGAGTGTACCGGGCTGTTCGCGAGCAAGGACAAGGCGGGCAAGCACCTGGAAGGCGGCGCGAGGAAGGTGGTCATCTCCGCCCCCGGCGGCGCGGACGTGGACGCGACGGTGGTCTACGGGGTGAACCACCACTCGCTCAAGGCCGAACACACCGTCATCTCCAACGCCTCGTGCACCACCAACTGCCTCGCCCCGCTGGCGAAGGCGATCCACGACCGGATCGGGATCGAGCACGGTCTGATGACCACGATCCACGCCTATACCAACGATCAGGTGCTCACCGACGTCTACCACTCCGATCTCCGCCGCGCGCGTTCGGCCACGCAGTCGATGATCCCCACCGGCACCGGAGCCGCGAAGGCGGTGGGACTGGTGCTGCCGGAGCTCAACGGCAAGCTGGACGGGTTCGCGATGCGGGTGCCGACCATCAACGTCTCGGTGGTGGACCTCACCTTCACCGCCTCGCGCGAGACGAGCAGGGAGGAGATCGACGCGGCGGTGAAGTCGGCCTCGGAGCAGGAACTCAAGGGGGTGCTCGCGTACTGCGACCGGCCGCTGGTGTCGATCGACTTCAACCACGACCCCGCGTCGTCCACCTACGATTCGAGCCTCACCAAGGTCATCGACGGCCGCCTCGTCAAGGTCATCGCGTGGTACGACAACGAATGGGGGTTCTCGAACCGGATGCTGGATACCACCGTTGCGCTGATGAACGCGGGTTGAACAGGCAGAAGAACGAGAATATTCGCTGGATTGTACGATACCCGCTTCAAGCATCCATCGAATGAAACGCAGGGGAAGCGAACAGATGGCCAGCCACGTCAGAAGAAAATCCGAGGTGGTAGCGCGGTTGCGTGAACACGAATCCAGAATGAAGGAGCTCGGGGTAAAGAAGATTGGAATCTTTGGTTCCTTCGTGCGCGACGAGGCGACTTTGCATAGTGACGTTGATGTATTGGTGGAGTTCGATCCGAACCGAAAAACATTCGACAATTTTATGGAATTGTCCTTTTTTCTGGAGGACATGTTCCAGCGTCACGTGGAGGTTGTAACGACGACTGGTCTCAGCCCTCACGTCGGTCCTCGAATACTGAAGTCTGTCGAATATGTCACCGAATCTGCTTGACTATCTGCGACACGTTATCGACGAAGCGGATTATTTGTCGATGGAGTTGGAGTGCCTGTCGCTGGACCAATTTTTTCCAATAGATAACTTGTGTCGTCCTGCATACGCATGCGGACGCCGGCTTGGAATCGTCGCGTGTCTGCGGCTCGCATGATGAACGTCCTCTCCATGACCGACCTGGACCTCGCGGGACGGCGGGTGCTGATCCGCGAGGACCTGAACGTCCCGATCAAGGACGGTACGGTGGCGAGCGACGCCCGGCTCCAGGCCGCACTGCCCACCTTGGAGCGGGCCGCGCAGGCCGGGGCGCGGGTAATGGTGATGTCGCACCTCGGGCGGCCGAAAGAGGGCGCACCCAAACCCGCACTCTCGCTTGCCCCGGTGGCGCGCCGGCTCGGCGAGCTGCTCGGGCGCGAAGTCCGTCTGGTCGAGGACTGGTTGGACGGGCTCGACGTGGCCCCCGGCGAGATCGTGCTCTGCGAGAACGTGCGCTTTCTCTCGGGGGAGAAGGCCGATGACGTAGCACTCGTGCGGCGGATGGCGGCGCTGTGCGACATCTATGTGATGGACGCCTTCGGCACCGCGCACCGCGCCCACGCTTCGACCCACGGCGTCGCCCGCTTCGCGCCGGTGGCCTGCGCCGGCCCGCTCCTCGCCGCCGAGCTCGAAGCGCTCGGCAAGGCCCTCGCGCGTCCGGCGCGCCCGCTTGTCGCGATCGTCGGCGGCTCCAAGGTGTCGACCAAGCTCGGGGTGCTGGAAGCGCTCTCGGAGCGGGTGGATCGGCTGATCGCGGGCGGGGGCATCGCCAACACCTTCATCGCCGCCGCCGGCCACGAGGTGGGCGCATCGCTGTACGAACCCGAACTCGTCGAGCAGGCGGCCCGTATCCGCACCGGGATGCACCGGCGCGGTGGCGAAGTCCCCATCCCGGTCGACGTGGTGGTGGCGGACGCGCCCTCGGAATCCGCTGCCGCCACCGTCAAGGCGGTGGGCGACGTGAACCCCGGCGAGATGATCCTCGACATCGGCCCGGACACCGCCCGCACGTACTGCGAAGCGATCGAATCGGCCGGCACCGTGGTGTGGAACGGACCGGTGGGGGTCTTCGAGATGACGCCTTTCGCGGCCGGTACCCGCGAGATCGCGCACGCGATTGCCCGCTCGCCGGCGTTCTCGATCGCGGGTGGTGGCGACACCCTCGCAGCCATCGATGCGTTCGAAGTCACCGAACGGATCTCGTACGTCTCCACCGGCGGGGGCGCCTTCCTCGAATTCCTCGAGGGGAAGACGCTCCCTGCCATCGCGGCGCTCGAAGCCCGCGCCGGCGGTTGACCGGCGTCGCCGGCCTGCTCTGAAACAGTGCCGCCCGTTGCACGCGGGCGCGCAGCCACTCGGCTGCGACGCCGACAACCCGAGGGCAAGTGCAGCAAGGCCGCGCGGCCGGTGTTCGAGCCTCACCGGCTCGCCTTCGAATCATGTTGCAGGTTGCCGGTAGCTGCGACGGTGACGGACAATGGTTTCGCGGTCCGGAAGGTCAGGACGTGAGGACGGTGATGGTCCGCCGGAGCCGACGGAACCTGTGACCGGCCCGGGCGGTCTGATTCGAATGAGGCCGGGCCGCGGCTTCAGGCCGCGGAGGATGACCATGGCGCACGCGGCAGCACGCCACACTCCAGCCGCCCGCGGAATCAAGGCGCTCCTGCTCGCAGGCGTGCTCGCCCTTGCGCCGTTGCGGCCTGCCGCCGCACAGCCTGATCTCATGTCCATCCTCAGCGCGGTGGTCGCGGTCGAAGCACTCGTCCCGCCCGACGCCCGCACCGCGGCGATCCTGGGCGAGGAACGGCTCGGGACCGGCATCGTCATCGACGGCGCGGGGCTCGTCGTCACCATCGGCTACCTCATCCTGGAGGCCACCGACGCCTGGGTCCGCACCGGGGGCGGGCAGCGCGTCCCGGCCGACCTCCTCGCCTACGACCACGAGACCGGCTTCGGGTTGTTGCGCGCGCAGGCCCCTCTCGACAAGGTGGTGCCGATGGCCTTGGGAGACTCCGATGCGCTGGTCGAGGGCGCGCCGGCGGTCATTGCGTCATACGGCGGGCCGGGCGTTCTGCAGCCGGTGATGACCGTGTCCCGGCGCGATTTCGCGGGATACTGGGAGTACCTGCTCGAGGATGCGATCTTCACGAGCCCGCCGTACCGATACTTCGGGGGCGCGGCGCTGATGTCCACCGGCGGCCGGCTCGTCGGAGTCGGCTCGCTCATCGTCCCCGATGCCGCCCCCGAGCCCACCACCGCCCCCGGCAACATGTTCGTTCCCATCGCGCAGCTCAAGGCGGTGCTCGCGGATCTCATCGTATCCGGGCGATCGGCGAGCCCCTTGAGGCCCTGGCTCGGGGTCTACGCCGAAGAGCGCGAGGACGGCGGGGTCGTGGTGTTGAACCTCGCCGACGACGGACCGGCCCTGGCCGCGGGTATCGAGCCGGGCGACGTCATCGTCTCGGCCGGCGACGTCCGCGTGCACGGCCTCGCCGACTTCTACCGCAAGCTGTGGAACGGCCGCGGACCGGGCGATCGGGTGACCCTCACCGTGGAACGCGGCGGCGAACCACGCAGCATCGACGTCCTCGGCGGGAATCGCTACCGGTGGTTGCGGCTCGGATCCCGCCCGTGATCCGATCGAATGCCTCGCGGCAGGTGCGCGGGCTTGAACAGTCTCACCCGCTCCTCGACGGAACATGGAGATCGACACGCGCCGGTACTTCGACCTCTGCCGGTGGCTTGAGCGACCTCACTCGCTCCTCGACGGCGCACCTGTAATCCGGTCGGATGCCTCCCGGTACTTGCGCGAGGTCTGCTCGACGATCCCGGCCGGCAGCGGCGGCGCCGGCGGGGTCTTGTCCCAGTCGAAGGTTTCCAGGTAGTCGCGCACGAACTGCTTGTCGAAGCTCGGCGGGCTGGTGCCGGGCGCGTACCGGTCCGCGGGCCAGAATCGGGACGAGTCCGGGGTCAGCACCTCGTCGATGAGCACCAGCTCGCTGTCGGCGTCGAGCGCGAATTCGAACTTGGTGTCCGCGATGATGATGCCGCGCGCCGCCGCGAAGTCCGCCGCTGCGCGGTACACGCGGATGCTCGTGTCCCGTACCCGCTCGGCCAGCTCGCGGCCGACGAGCGCCGCTGCCTCCTCGAAGTCGATGTTCTCGTCGTGCGCGCCGGCCTCGGCCTTGGTGGAGGGGGTGAAGATGGCCTCGGGCAGCTTGTCCGCCTGCCTCAGACCCGCCGGCAGGGGGATCCCGCAGACCATCCCGGTGCGCGCGTAGTCCTTCCAGCCCGATCCGATGAGGTAGCCGCGCACGATGGCCTCGATGGGCAGGGGGGCGAGACGGCGCACGATCATGGACTGGTCCGCGATCGAGGCTCGGACCTCGGCATCCGTGACGAAGGCCTCGACCCCGCATGGCGCGCAGTGGTGGCGCACGATGCTCTCGATGCGCGAGAACCAGAATCGCGACAGCCCCGTCAGCACCGCGCCCTTGCCCGGGATGGGGTCGGAGAGCACCACGTCGAACGCCGACAGCCGGTCCGTGGCCACGATGAGCAGATGCTCGTCGCCGGCCGCGTAGATGTCGCGCACCTTGCCGCGCCCGATCAGTTCAAGGTTCGGAATGTCGGTTTCGAAGATGGCGGTCACGATCGATTTCGACGCCTTGCACGAGATTCGATTGTCAGTGGCCAAGGAAGACGCCGCGAGCGAGGGTCGGGAGGTCGCCGTCGATGCCGGACGCGAACCGCATGAAGCCCGCCTTGAGCGGCGGGAGCCGATCGGTCACGCCGAGCCCGGTCTCGCGCAGGCGGCGCACCGGCGTCCAGGGGCTGGAGAACAGGTGCCGGAAGCCGCCCAGCACCGCCTGCATCAGCGCGTTGTGGCCGCGCCTCCAGCGCTCGTAACGGCGTAGTGTCGCCCGCGACCCGACATCCCGTCCCCGATCGCGCGCCTGGCCGATGACCTCGGCCAGAGTCGCGGCGTCGAGCAGCCCCAGGTTCACGCCCTGGCCGGCGAGTGGATGCACGACGTGGGCGGCGTCGCCGGCCAGCGCGACCCGGTCGCGGACGTAGGCTCGCGCGTGGAGGTGGCGTAGCGCGAACGACGCGCGGGCACCCGGCGCGCTCACCGCGCCGAGCTTCCATTCGAAGGCGTCGGCCACCTCGAAACCGAAGGAATCGGCGTCGAGCGCGCGCAACTGCGCGGCGTGCCCGGGAGTGGTCGACCACACGATCGACGAGGCGCCGTTCGCCAGCGGCAGAAAGGCGAGCGGGCCGGAGGGCAGGAACCGTTGCCATGCCGTCTCCCGATGCGGCATCGCCGTGCGCACCTCGGCCACCACCGCTTCCTGGTGGTAGTCGCCCTCGGTGACCCCGATCCCCGCGAGCTCGCGCACCCGCGAGCCGGCGCCGTCCGCACCGGCGACGAGCGACGCGCGCAAGTGCCGATCCGCGAGCGCGACCACCGCTTCCCCGCCGTCGATGGCGAGTCCGGCAACCTCCGCCCCCCGATGCCATTCGACGTTCGGCAGCGCTTCGATCCGCTGCTCGACCGCCCACTGCACGACCGTGTTCTCGATGATGTGGCCAAGAACCGGCTCGCCGATCTCGGCGCTGTCGAAGTGCACCTGGCCGGTGCGTTCCCATACGTGCATCTCGCGCATCGGTCCAATGCGCTCCGCCGGCAGCGCCTCCCACACGCCGAGGGCGCGCAGGATGCGCTCCGATGCGATAGTGAACGCGCTGACCCGCAGGTCGCAGGCCGGACCCCGGGGCGCGGCCGGCGCGGCCGAACGCTCGACGATCGCGACCCGGAGGCCGTGCTCTCCCAACGCGAGGGCGAGCGTCGCGCCCACGAGTCCGCCGCCGACGACGACGGTGTCGTACTTCATGGCCGGAGCCCCGGCGGGAATCCCGGCACCCTGTCCCCGAGCCCCACCGGGCAACAGGCCGGTATCCGCCCCGGCGATACGGCCGCGTGCATCACGGGCAGAGTCCCAGCGCGAGTCTCGGCACCTTGCCCGCAAGCCCTGTCGCGCGGCGGGCCAGCGCGCGTTTCAGCGGGGGGGCCAGATCGAGGGCGGCGAGCGCCGGCGCGCGTAGCGGCGCCGCCGGCGAGAACCGGCTGCAGAAGACGTTGACGAGCGCGTCGGTGAAGCACGCGACCCTGGCGTGATCCGGGGCGCGCCACCGCCGGTAGCGCTCCAGCACCTGTGCATCACCGGGAGCGCATCCTTCCCGGCGGCCCGCCGCGACGACCTCGGTGAGGCACGCGGCGTCGCGCATCCCGAGGTTGAACCCCTGGCCCGCGACCGGGTGCAGATGGTTGGCGGCGTTGCCGATCAGCGCGACGCGCTCGGCGACGGTGGCGTCCGCGCGCGCGAACCGCAGCCCGAACACGGTGCGCTCGCCGGCCGATGCGAATCCGCCGAGGCGGCCCGCGAACACCGTGTCGAGCGCCTCGACGAAGGCATGCTCGGGCAGCGCGGTGAGCCGGTCCGCCCGCTCGCCGCCGCAACACCAGACGAGACCGTAGCGCGCTCCGCCCATCGGCAGCAGGGCGACGGGGCCACCGGGTGTGAAGCGCTCGAACGCCGCGTGTTCCCTCGGCGCGCGTGCCTCCACCACCGAGGCGATCGCTCGCTGGCGGTAGTCGCGGATCGTGGCGCCGATGCCGAGGGCATCGCGCAGCTCCGAACGCCCTCCGTCGGCGACGACCAGCAGCGAAGCCGTGAAGGCGAACGATGCATGATCGGATCCCCCGGCTTCCCCGGTCTCTCCGATCCCTCCGGCGTCTCTGGCTCCCCCGAAACCCACGGCGCCCCCGGCTCCCGCGCTCACCCGCGACATCACGACATCGGCGCAGACGCGCGCACCGACGATGCGTCCGCCCGCGCGGTGGATCGCGGGCCGCCGCGCGACCGCGTCGCGGAGCGCCGCGCCGAGGGCGCCGGCGGCGACCACGCTGCCGAAGCGCGGGAGGCCGCACCCGGCCGCATCGAGCCGCGCCGCCCCGAAACGGCCCGCCTCCGAGACATGGATGGACTCGATCGGGGTCGCCTGCCCCGCCAGCGCCTCCCGCACCCCGAGCGCCGCGAGCACGCGCTCCGAGGCCAGGGAGAGGGCGAGGGGGCGCGGCGCGAACGCGGGCGACCCGATGGGTACGGATGCGGAGGATTCATGCGCGGCGGCTGCGGGCGGCGGCTCCGCCGCACCGGCCCCCGGCGGATCGGCCAGCAGCACTTTCGATCCCGAATCGGCGAGCGCGCAGGCGAGCGTTGCGCCGACCGCGCCGCCCCCCGCTACCGCGACGTCGTAGTGGGCGCCGGCGGCGGGCCGGGCGATGTCAGCCCGGTCCGGCAATCGACTCGACCTCGCCGGCCGACTCCGGCGGCGCCGCGCCCGACGCCTCGGGGTTCGGTCCTGTCATCGGAACGCCCTCCTCGACGGGGCTGCGGCGGGAGCCGGGCGCAGGCCGGCCGGGGTCAGCCCGACCCGACAATCGACTCGATCTCGTCAATCGACTTCGGCGCCGCCGAGGTCAGCACCTCGCGGCCCGCATTCGTCACCACCACGTCGTCCTCGATACGAATACCGATGCCGCGCAGCCGCTTCGGCGCCTTCTCGTCGTCCGGCGCGATATAGAGACCCGGCTCCACGGTCATGACCATCCCCGGCTCCAGCACCCGGGACTGGTCGTCGATGCGGTAGTCCCCGACGTCGTGCACGTCCATGCCGAGCCAGTGGCCGGTGCGGTGCATGTAGAACCGCTTGTACTTCTCCTTCTGGATGATGCGCTTCACCCTGCCCCGGACCGCGCCCAGATCCACGAGCCCTTCCGCCAGCACCCGCACTGCCGCCATGTGCACGTCATCGACGGTCCGGCCCGGCGCCACCGTGTCGATGGCGGCTTCCTGCGCCGCGAGCACCAGCGAGTACACGTCGCGCTGCGCACGGGAGAACCTGCCGCCGACGGGGAATGTGCGGGTGATGTCGGAGGCGTAGAGCTCATACTCGGCGCCCGCGTCGATGAGCAGCAGATCCCGGTCTCGCAACCGATCCGAGTTGCTGGTGTAGTGCAGCGTGCATGCGTTCGCGCCACGGGCCACGATGGACGGATACGCCGCGGAGGCGCATCCCGCCCGGATGAACTCGTGGAGTAGCTCCGCCTCGATCTGGTACTCGGTCATGCCCGGGCGGCAGACGCGCATGGCGCGCTCGTGGGCGGCGGTGCTTACCTGCGCCGCTTTCGACATCACGTCGATCTCCGCCTTGCTCTTGAACAGCCGCATCTCGTGGACCAGATGATCGAGCATGACGAGCTCACCCGGGCCGCCGCTCGAGCGCGCGCCGCCGCGGGCGCGCGCGATCCATGCGAGCATGCGCTGGTCGAACTCCTGGAAGTGCCCCATCGCGTAGTAGACCCGGGACTTGCTCTCGATCAGTCCCGGCAGAATGTCGTCGATGTCGCCGATGGGAAACGCGTCGTCGGCGCCGTGGCGCTCGCACACCCCTTCCAGCCCGATGCGGGCGCCGTGCCACTGCTCCGCCTTGGGGTCGCGCTCCCGGCAGAACATCACGAACTCGCCCTGCTCGCGCCCGGGCGCGAGCACCGCCACCGCCTCGGGCTCGCCGAAGCCGGTGAGGTAGTAGAAGTTGCTGTCGGGACGGAACGGGAACTCGACGTCTCGATTGCGGGGCCGCACCGGCGCCGTGGGCGTGATCGCGATGCTCCCCTCCTCCATCATGTCCATCAGTCGCCGGCGGCGTTTCGCGAATTCTCGTCGATGCATGACGAATGGCGCTCCGAATCGAACGTGATCGTGCACCCGGCTTGCCCCGTCGCCCCCCGCCTGCCCGGGACCGTACGCCGGTGCGGCCTTGCGCTTCGCGGGCTTCGAATCAGTGTCCGGTCACCGCTCGTGACCGGCACGTCCTCGTGCGCACGGGATGCTATCACCGCGGCACGAGCTTTTCCCACGCGGCGCCTGTTTCAGGTTGCCGGATGGATCCATCTCGCCCGATGCCGTCATTCGCGTTTCCAATCTCCGTCAGGATCAGCGGGGCAAGGTACCGCAAGGGCATGGCGGTGGCGTTGACCGGCGATCCTCTCGTTACCTATGGTAAGTTTCTGCATGCGAATCGCGGCGGCAGTGCATTCGCCCGCGGCGGCCTCGCACCGCACCAATCCGCGCCGGGGTCTCCATGGATACTCTCGACACACGGGCGCTCGAAGAGAAGATCGATCACCTGATCCGAATCTGTGGCCAGCTCGAGGACGAGAATCGCGCCCTGCGCGACCAGCAGGCCAGCCTGATTGCGGAGCGTGCCGCGCTGGTCGAGAAATCGGAGCTGGCGCGCTCGCGGGTCGAGGCGATGATCACACGCCTGCGGGCGATGGAGGCCGGCACGTGAGCGCCATCCGTGAAATTCTCACCGTGCGAATCCTGGACAAGGAGTACCGAATCTCGTGCCCGCCCGATGAGCGTGAGGGCCTGATCGTGGCGGCGAGCGAGCTCAACGAACGGATGCAGGAGATGCGCGGCAACGCAAAGATGCTCGGGGCCGAGCGCATGGCGGTGATGGCCGCGCTCAACGTGATCCACGAGCGCGACCAGATCAAGTCGGGACAGCTCGGCGCTTTCGACATGGCGCAGGAAGCGGTCCACAGACTCGAGAGCAAGCTCGACGCCGCAATCGGTCGACGGGAGCCCGCCCGGTCGCTAGACTCGTAGCCGACGCCCCCGTGGTGTGCGTGAGTGCGCCTGCAACCTCTCGAGCCTGATTCCATGCTGCCGGGAGCCGAACGATGCGCTGTTGCGCAAGTCCGCGCCACGAGCGGAAAGCCTGATGCGCATCGCCAGGCGCCCCCCTGAACCCGAGTGGTTCAGAGGTCATCGCGCACGACGACGCCAACGGGGTGCGTCATTTCCACCGTAGCGGCCCGTCATGACGGCACGGGCGGTCTCGGAGACCACGGCATCATGCAGCCCCCGGCTCTCCATCGCACGGGCTCTCCGAAAACACATCGTGGGCGAGCCGCCCTTACCGGAGCGGTGGCCCGAAGATGAGCACTTCCACCGAACGCCGTGCGCTTCGCCGCGAGATGCGCAGGCGGCGGCGCGCGCTGGGCGCTTCGGACCGTCGCGAAGCCGCGCGGGCGCTGTCGAAGCGCCTCGCCGGCAGCCGATGGTTCGCCAACAGCCGGACCATCGCGGTCTACCTCCCGAACGACGGCGAGATCAGCCTCCTTCCGTTGGTGGCGCGGGCGTGGTCGATGGGCAAGCGCACGTACCTCCCGAAGCTGTTCGGGCCGAGGCTGTGGTTCCTCCCCTTTCACGCGCGGACCGCGCTCGCCGGCAACCGGTTCGCGATCCCCGAACCGGTAGAGCCCGCCCGCCGGCGCATCCGCCCGATGTCCCTGGATCTGGTGCTGTTCCCGCTCGTCGCGTTCGACTGGCTCGGGAACCGGCTCGGGATGGGTGGCGGGTACTACGACCGCACGTTCGAGGCGGTACGCCGCCGCGCCGCCTGGCGGGGACCGAAGCTGGTCGGGGTCGCCTACGAGATCCAGCAGGTGGATTCACTCCCCGCGGCGGACTGGGACGTCCCCCTCGACGCCATCGTCACCGAATGCGCGACCCGGCGGCCCCGCGGTGCCCCGGATCCCATGAGCGGCGTCACGACCCGCGAGCCGGCTTGCAGCGCGTGACCGCGGCGTGCTCCTTTCCCGCGAGGGCGTGCTCCGGCGGCCACGCGGCACCGGGTGGGCCGGCTACAATCACCGTGCGCCACATGCGCACGAACCCGAGGAGCGCGCATTCATGCGGTACTGGCTGATGAAGACCGAGCCGGGGGAGTTCGGGATCGACGATCTCGCGAAGCGTCCCCGCAAGACGGAGCCGTGGGACGGCGTCCGCAACTACCAGGCGCGCAACATGATGCGCGACGAGATGAAGAAGGGGGATCGGGTGTTCATCTACCACTCGAACTGCGAGGTGCCCGGGATCGTCGGCATCGCCGGCATCGTGCGCGAGGGCTATCCCGATCCCACCGCCTTCGACCCCGAGGACAGGCACTACGACCCGAAGAGCGACCCCGCGAACCCGCGCTGGTATCTGGTCGACGTGAAGTTCGAACGCAAGCTCCGGCGCACCATCCCTCTCACCGAGCTGAAGGCGCAGGCCGCCCTCGAAGGCATGGCGCTCGTGCGCCGCGGTAACCGCCTCTCGGTGATGCCGGTGAGCGAGCGGGAGTGGGAGTACATCCTCTCGCTGGAATGACGCAGGAGGGATACGCGGCGCGGGACCGTGCGGCAGGCCGGCCCTGCCCCGAACCGGGACGTGCCGCCCCACACCAAGCGCTGCCGCCGACCAGAGCGGCGCCCCTCTCTCAGCGCAGGAACAGCCGGTACGCGGGGTTGCCCGTCTCCTCCCGGTACTCGTACCCCACCTCGTCTAGAAACGACTGGAAGTCGCCGCGCTCGGCGGGCGGCACCTGGATACCCATCAGCACCCGTCCGTAGGCCGCGCCGTGGTTGCGGTAGTGGAACATGCTGATGTTCCACCGCTTGCGCCCCATCAGGGTGAGAAAGCGCATCAGGGCGCCGGGGCGCTCCGGGAAGTCGAAGCGGTAGAGGACCTCTTCCAGATCCCGGGGGGCGTGCCCCCCTACCATGTAGCGCACGTGGAGCTTGGCCATCTCGTTGTCGCTCAGGTCGAGCACCGGATAGCCGTCGCGCTCCAGCGCCTCGACCAGCGCCTGCTTGTCGCCGCCGGAATCGTGGATCTCGATGCCCACGAAGATGTGCGCGTCCGCATCGTCGGCGTAGCGGTAGTTGAACTCGGTGATCGAGCGGGTTCCGATCAGCTCGCAGAACCGCAGCAGGCTTCCGGCGCGCTCGGGGATCGTCACCGCGAACAGGCTCTCCCGCTGCTCGCCGATCTCGGCGCGCTCCGCGATGTGGCGCAGGCGGTCGAAGTTCACGTTCGCTCCGCTCACGATCGCGGCGTAGCAGCCGCCGCCGGCGCCCCCACCGGGCTCCACGTAGCGCTTCAAGCCCGCCACCGCCAGCGCCCCGGCCGGCTCGGCGATGGAACGGGTGTCCTCGAAGATGTCCTTGATCGCGGCGCAGATCTCGTCGGTGGTGACGAGGATGACGTCGTCGACGCATTCGCGCGCGATGCGGAACGGCTCGGCCCCGATCTGCTTCACCGCCACCCCGTCGGCGAAGCTCCCCACGCTCTCCAGGGTGACCCGCTCCCCGGCCGCGAGGGCCGAGTAGAGGGTCGGCGTATCGTAGGGCTCGACGCCGATGACCTTCGTGCGCGGCCACAGCGCCTTGACGTAGGCGGAGATCCCCGCGATGAGCCCGCCCCCGCCGACCTCGACGAAGATCGCGTCGAAGGGGTCCCCGTGCTGGCGCACGATCTCCATCCCCACGGTGCCCTGGCCGGCGATGACGTGCTCGTCGTCGAAGGGCGGGATGAGGACCATCCCGCGCTCCGCGGCCAGCGCATCGGCCCGCGTCTTCGCGTCGTCGTAGGACTCGCCTTCGAGCACCACCTCCGCCCCGAGGCGCTCCACCGCCTCGACCTTGATGCGCGGCGCGGTCTCCGGCATGACGATGAGGGCGCGGGCGCCGAGCCGGCGCGCGGCCAGCGCCACCCCCTGCGCGTGGTTGCCGGCCGAGGACGCGATGACCCCGCGCGAGCGCTCCTCGGCGGTGAGCGAGGCGAGCTTGTTGTAGGCCCCCCGGAGCTTGAACGAGAAGACCGGCTGGAGGTCCTCGCGCTTGAGCCACACCTCGCCGCCGAGCCGCGCCGAGAGCTTCGGGGCGAGCTCCAGCGGCGTCTCGCGCGCGACGTCATAGACACGCGCTTTCAGGATCTTCGTCACGTAGTCCCGGGGCATGGGGCGGCGCTCTGCGGGCATCGGCGGGGGCCGGCAATGATAGCGGCGGCTGCCGTGTCCGTTCCAACATGCCGGTGACTACCGCCGCGAGGCGATTTCACGCTGGAGTTGCCCCGATTCACCGGCGATTCAGCATACGGGGCCGCGCTGCACGAGGTCCTGAAATTCGTGCCTGATCCGGTCGACATCGAGATCCTTGACGATCAGAACCAGACGCGAACGCCGGTCCGGGTCGGGCCAGGCGGGCAGGTTGCTCAAGGGATGGAAGATGTGCTGGACGCCATGCACGACCACCGGCCGGGCGCAGCCCACCACGTCGAGAATTCCCTTCAGGCGCAGGACGCGGTCGCCGTTCTCTTCGAGAAGCTTCTCGACCCAGCGTACGAACGGGTAGATCTCGATCGGCGCCTCCGCGCTCAGGCTCAAGGCGCGAATCCCGTCATCGTGGCCGCCCGCATGGTGATGGTGAGGGCGGTGCGCGATCCCGACCTCTCCCAGCCAGCGGCTCACGTCCGGATGCCGGCCGCTGTTCGGGGAATACGGACCCGCATCGAACAGCTCGTCCGGCTCGACGCCGCCGTGGCATACCTCCAGGACTGGCGCTCCGGGGTTGATGGCTCGAAGCCGCTCGTGCAGGGCGTCGAGCTCCTGCCGTCGCGCGATGTCGGCCTTGGTGATCAGGAGCCGGTCGGCGACCGCGGCCTGCTTCACCGATGCGGGGTACGCGGAGAGCTGCCGGTGGCCGTTGACCGCATCCACGGTGGTGACGATGCCGTCGACGACCCAATGCGCGGGCTCCGAATCCCCAGCCAGCAGCGTGTGCAGGATGGGCGCCGGATCGGCGAGTCCCGTGGTTTCGACCACGACTCGCCGGAATTCGGGCACCTGCCCGCCGGCGCGCCGCTCGAACAGCGAGCGAAGGCTGGCCATCATGTCTTCACGGATGGTGCAGCACAGACAGCCCGCGGCGAGGAGGAGGATGTCGTCGTCGAGCGCTTCGACCAGCAAGTGGTCGATCCCGATCTCGCCGAACTCGTTGACGAGCACCGCGGTCTCGGCCATCCGGGGGTGCTTGAGCAACGCATTGAGGAGCGTCGTCTTGCCGCTGCCGAGGAACCCGGTGATGACCGAGACCGGGGTCTTCGACCGGGAATGATGCGGCGGCATTCCCATCCCGTTCCTCATCCGGCGTGGAACTCGATCAACGCGCCGAATGCGTCGGCCGGGGCGATGCGTACCGCACCGCCGCTCGCGGTATGCGGGATACCTTCCTCGCCGAGCCGTCCCGCCACCGCCGCCACGTCGAGGACATGGACCCGGTAGCCGAGGAAACAGGGCATCGGCGGCGATTTTCCGAGATCCACGCCCGCAAACCGCTCGCGGGCGCCGTCCGGTGTCACCACCGAAATGGTCCCGCGGGGGGTCGCGACGATGATTCCGTCGCCGTCTCGGCTCACCGCGTCCGCTTCCTGCATCCGGCCGAGATGGTCGGCGAGTCCGCTTGGAGGATCCGCGAGCATGACGACCTCGCTTACCAGCGTCGCCCCGTTCGCATGGCGCTGGTAGTCGGGTTTCCAGAAGAGATCGGGCGCATGCTGCCGGCAGGTGAAGAACGCGGCCTCGTGCATGGTGGGATCGGATGCGAACGCAAGCGAGAACGACACCTTCACCCGCGACCCGTCGGGCAGGGCCGCTTCGCGTTCGAAGTGGAAGTTCTCCCACGGCGGCAGGCCGCGGGCGATGAACTCCGCGCGGTCGGCCTCGGCGTCGCGGCTCTCGAACACCAGCATCGACATGCCTTCCCGGCGCGTGAGGAACGCCTGGTTGTGTGCGCCGAAGCTGAACTCCGTGCCCGAGGCGGCCGGCGGCGCGATGAGGTGCGGCCGGGCGACGGTGAGGAGCTCGAGAAAGTTCCCTCCGAGCTGCACCAGGCAGTTGTCGGTGCCCCAGGCATGCTGCGCGCGCGGCGTGGTGGTAAACCCGAGCCGGCGATAGAACCCCGCGGCGGCCTCCAGGTCCGCGACCGCGAGGACGAGGTGGTCGATTCCACGGTTCATGGGGAGCTCCCTCGTTGACTTCCTCCAACACCCGAAACGGCAGCTTCCGACCTGCCCGCAGCACCGGCCCCGAGCCGTCGACATCCTTGGACACCGCCACTACTGCGCCGCGCAAACGACGATCAACCCGAATATGCCGCAAGCTGTCCGTCGAATGTGAGGATTTCGACCGCCCGATTCCTTCCTTGAAGCGTGGTCGCGAGATCGATGATCGAGATGTCGGCGAAGGAATAGTTCTCTCCTGACGCTTGCAAGAACCGATCGGCCAACCGGATGACGTCCTCCGACCGTAGCAGGATGTCCTTGCCGGTGGCGACGATCGTCCAGGGGCCGTTCCCGTCAAGGGATTGCTTCACATCATCGCGGAATTTGCCACTGAGCGTGCGGCGACGACGCCCGTCGCGCACATGTGTGATGTGGTTGGCGACCTCGAACAACACGGGGACGGTGACGAACAATTCACCGCCTGCGTTGATGATGTCGTCGATGTTCTTCCGGACGCAATGGAACCGGGATGCCTTGCAGTAGCCCGGCACTCGATACAATTCAAGCAGCCACGAAGTATCGAGAATCGCAATGCCGCTCAGGACAGGGATTCCAGCCATTCGCGGGTGGTCCGAGTGCGTTTTTCGGCGAAATCCGGTGCGAGATGCCTTTCGAGTGCGCCGCTGGTGACGAAACTGCCCAGACCGCCGCGCAACGTCAACGTGCCGGCAAGCTCCAAATCCCCCAGCCTGGTCACAAGCGACGCGCCCCTGGATTCGTCACGGTGGCACAGCAGGGCATTGTTCATTTGCGATTCGTCCAACGCGTCCATGAACGCCGGGTTGTGTGTCGTGACGAGGACGTTCAGCTTGCGCCGCTCCGCGGCCTCGGCGAGCTTCTGCACGAGCAGCTTTGCGCGGCTCGGATGCAAACCGTTGTCGAACTCCTCGATGACGATACGTGAACGTTCGGGGACCGTCTCCAGCGCGGTGACGACGGCGAGCATCCGCAAGGTGCCGTGGGACAAAAGCCGGGCATCGATCAGCCTCCCGCCGTTCGTCCCTTCGCCGTTTTCGGGGATGAACCCCGCCATCACGTCCCCAAGACGAGTATCGGCGAAGCCGATTTCGGCGAACGGTTCATCAGGAATCCGTCGGATGGTCTCCGTGATGCGTTGCAACGTTGCTTTTTTCTCAGGATCGCCTTCTTCCTGCAGCGCGAACAGGACCGCGGAAAGATTGGCGCCATTGCGTGACAATCGGGGTTGGGATTCGATACGTTCGTACGCCCGCATCAACTTGGATTGTGGATCGAAAATATAGGAGCTGCGCAGATAATCTCTCACGCCTCCGACCGTAGCTGGAGACTTTCGCCGTTTCGCGTTTTGTGCCCGGCTGTTTCCGATGACTTCCTCATAACGCGAAAGAACGGAGCGCGCCGACGATACTTGGCAGGATGGATTGGTGCCGGGCGAGAAATTATCGTACCTGACGTCGATTATTTCGCCACCGCGATTTTCTGCATCGAAAAAGACACGATCTCCAATTTTCAGTCTCTCCGCCGACAACCGGACTTCATGTCTTCCATACGAGGCGACCTCGATTGAATAGTCGATGGACTGTTTCATACCATCGAAGGTGATGGAAGATCTGTTGAATTGCAGGCGAAAACCGCTCGTACCGAAACGCGGGCACGAACGCAAGCCGCCGCGTACTTCGAACGTACCTCCGCGGCCGATGTCGGTGATTTCATTGAATGGCGCACCGCCCGCCAGGGCGGCGAGGAGCTCGACGCCCTCGATCAAATTTGTCTTGCCCGAGCCGTTCCTGCCGAACAGAATGGTCAGCGGCACGAACAGATTGACTTCCGCGTGCGCGAAATTCTTGAAATCGGTCAGACAATGCATGACGGTTTCTACGCAGGAGGAACCCGACTCGATGATCCGTGCCTCAATGGCAAGGCCCGTATGAGGTGCAATTTCCTCGTTTTTCCGAGACACCTCCCTTTGAAACAGCCTGCGGCCGGGCAGACCGACCCCGATGACGCGCCGTTTCCGGTGCAACATCGACCTCCTGAATGTTCGGCATCGTCCCGAACCGGCCTGCCCGCTTGCTTACCGCTTCATCGGCAAGGATCGAATTCTAGTCCTGTTGGTACTTGTTGCACCATAGATTTGCTCATGCTCCGAGAACACCCACCGCGCCTTGGCGACGATCTGCTCGCCGACCGGCGTGGCGTGGAGTGTCCTGTTCGTGCGCTCGAACAGCGCCACGCCCAACGACTCCTCCAGCTTCCGGAGCTGCGGCTGATGTGGCAGGCTTCCGCCGCGCGGCCGAAGGCATCTCTGCGACCTCCCCCGGTGGGCCGGAAGAGGGGGCGGATCGACGACCGAACGCACGAGACGATACCATACGGTCGTCAAGTGTCCTCGAAGACCCGATCAACCATCCGTTCACGACCCGATCCGACCGATCGGAAGGCAGCGCTCGCGAACATCCGGTTCCGCGCGTGAAGGTCGAATCAAGTGGATGAACGGCCAGGGGTGGAAGGCGGCATCGGAGGGAGATTCGGTCATGGGCAAGGCACGCCCCACCATCAGCCGATATCTCTTCTACGATCCGGCGGCGGCGCACCGCAAGCTGCGCGTGAGCCTCGACAGCCGGCTCGAGGAGCTGGACGTCCAGGTGGAGGTCTGGCGAGTGCTCGATACCCTGAGCTGAGACGCTACGGTGGCCCACGGAGCACAACCGCGACACCCGCTCTCCCTGCGCGGGTTGAGCCTGGACGATTACACCGGGTGCATCGCAGGGGCGGAAGACGACACGGAGCGCCAGCGCATGATCATTCGCGACCTGCCGCGCAAGCTGCACGCAATGACCCGCGAGCAACGGTACCGGACGCTCCACGCGCGCCCGGCGCCGAGCAGCACCCGCTGGGATGCGCTCATCGGCGGCATGGTCGAGCACGTGGCGTGGCTCAACGGGTGGGAGAACCCGCGCTGGAACGAGGCGCCGGAGTGGTTCCTCGCCCCCCCTTGGTTCGTGACCGACAGCCCGTCGATCCGTGCCGACGCGGCCATGTACGGCCCCGGCGCGTTCATCCGCCACGGAGCCATCCCGGATCCGCTGGAGCTCGACGAACGGGGAGGCGAACGCTTCGCCTGGATGGCGCGCTCGTGACCCCGACCCTCGACCGGAACGGGATCATCGAGGCGCTGGAAGCCCTGGACGAGGAACTGCGCAAGAGGGATAGAAGGACCCACATCTACGTCTTCGGAGGTGCGTGCGTGAGCCTGAGCTTCGACCGGAACCGCGTGACCGGAGACATCGACGTGCATGTCAGGGAGGATCACGGAGCGGTCCAGGACGCGATCCTGAAGATCGCGCGGCAACGAGAGTGGCCCACGACGTGGATGAACGAGCAGGGAACCCAGAAGCTGCCGCGCACTGCGGATACGAGAGCGAAGGTGCTGTACCAGTCGCCGCACCTGGTGGTGACCGGGGCGAGCCCAGAGCACATCATCGCGATGAAGATGCGCGCGGGGAGAGACATCGACTGGCAGGACATCGAGCGCGTCGCGAAGCTGAGCGGGGTCGAAAGCGCGGACGAGCTGGAGAGGATCCACGCCGTGGTCTTCCCGGAAGAAGAGATACCCCGACGGTCGAGGACGAGACTTCGCGAGTGGAGAAGGAGAGAAGGATAGGAAATGTCGAATTCGGCAGGGTCCGGGTCAGCGAGGTCCTTCGCGATGCAGGCCCGGGGGGCCTTCAGGTGACGAGCCGGTTGCGCAGGAACTCGCAAGGACGGGCGAACTCGGCCGCGGCCGTTGCTCCCGAGAACCGTGCGCGCAGGAATCCGTGGATCATGCGCCGCGCGCAACGCGACACGACCTCGTTGCCTGCGGTGGCGAGCCGCTCGGCGTATCGAACGGCGTCGTCGGCGAGGGGGTCGATCTCGGCGTAGTGGACGTGGGCCGGCGGGAGGCCGGAGAGGTCCTCGGCCTTCAGCGGCGCCGCATGGGGATTGTCCGTCGGCCGCCGATCCCCGAGGTAATGGCTCCAGCCAATGTCCATGTTGGCGGTGCGAAGTCCGGGTGACTCCGCGTAGCGCCGATAGGAGTCGGACGTCAGCTCGTCGGTGAGGCAGGGGTAGTTGAGGGCCTGCGCCAGGATGCGCGGGCCGCCCCGGTCACGCGCCATGAGACAGGTCGCCGCTGCCAGGTTGCCGCCCGCACTGTCTCCCCACAGCGCGAGCCGGTCGCCCCGTATCCCGAACGTCCTTCCCTGCTCGGAGAGGTGGCTGGTGACCGCGTAGCAGTCCTCCAGGCCGGCCGGAAACGGATGCTTCGGAGCGAGCCGGTAGTCGACGCTCACCACGACCACGCCGGATTCCTCGGCGACGCCCCAGGCGACGGTGTCGCCGCTGTCGAGGCTTCCCTTGACGAACGCGCCGCCGTGCAGATACACGACGCAGGGGCCGGGCGTTTCCGCGCGCTCCGGACGGTAAACACGCACCGGGATCTCCCCGCCGTGCGGCCCCGGACGTGGAATGGCGGTATCCCGTACCGCCATTCCGCTGGGACGATCCCGCGAAAGCCGCGCCCCGTAGGCGTTCCAGGCCGCGCGCATCTCCTCGGGGTCGTTCGTCCAGGCGACCGCCTGCTTGGCCGCGATCACTTCATCCATGTCGGGGTGGATGTCGAACGCCGTCGTCGTCATCGCGCTCTCCGCGGCTGCGGTCCCGTGCTCAGTTCGACTTCCACAGCTCGCGGAAACGCGGAATCTGGTCCGGAATCCACTCGAAACCATGAACGTCGTCGCGGATCGCGCCGTACTCGATGGCGAAGAACAGCGGCACGTAGGGCAGATCCTCGACGATCCGGCGCTGCGCCTGCGAGTACAGCGCCGCCCGCTTCGGAATGTCGGTCATCGTCCTGGCCCGGTTGAGCAGATCGTCGACCTCGGCGTTGCTGTAATGCGTGGTGTTGGCGAAGCCGTCGGTGTGGAACAGGATGTACAGCAGCCCGTCCGGATCGGGGCGCTGCGTCCAGCGCATCGGGGTGAAGTTCACCTGCCGCTTCACGACCTTGCCGTACCAGCCCTTCTGCGCCATCGGCTCCAGCCTGACGGTCATCCCCGCCGCCTGTAGCTGCTCTTGCACGAGCTGGCTGATCTTCTGGTAGATGCCGGTGCCGGGAGCGGCCAGAACGATCTCCGTGCCGGGCTCGTATCCGGCCTTCTCCAAGTACTCTTTCGCCTTGTCGAGGTCGTGCTCGTAGCCTTCGAGTCCAGGGTCGTACCACCACAGTCCGGGAGGCGTCGGCCCGGATGCGGTGGCCGCCTTGCCGGCCATCGTGATCGCCACGATGTGATCCCGGTCGATAGCATGGGCGATCACCTTGCGGAGATCCGGATTGTCGAAGGGCGGCACGTCCCACTGCCACTGCACCGAGTACCACCGGCCCACCTTGATGGGATGCAGCACGATGCCGGGGCTGCCCTCGATGGCGCGGACGTCGTTCGGCGAGAGCTGTCCGGCGTAATCGATCTCGCCGGTCTTGAGCCGCTGGACACCGACCACCGCCCCCGAGATGTCCTTGAACTCGATCCGGTCGAGGTAGGGAAGTCCCTCCTCCCAGTAGTCCGGATTGCGCTCGACGGTGATGTGGCTGCCCCGTACCCATTCCTTGAAGACGAAGGGTCCGGTGCCGACCGGGTTCGAGGCGAGCTCCTCGCCGTACTTCTCGGCTGCCGCGGGGGAGACCATGAGTCCGACCCGCTGCCCCAACATGCCCATCAACGCGGGAAACGGTCCCTTGAGCCTGAACTCGACGGTGTGATCGTCGAGCACGTTGACCGAGTCGACCACCGGAAGAAGCTGCTTGCGCTGCGGCGAGCCGACCTGCTCGTCGAGCCGCTGGTCGATGTTCCACTTCACCGCGGCGGCGTCGAAGTCGGTGCCGTCGTGGAACTTCACGTTCTTCCGGAGATGGAAGACGATGCGCTTGCCGCCGTCTTCCACATCCCAGCGCTCGGCGAGCTCGGGGTTGATGGAGAAGTCCGGACCGAGCTTCGTCAGGGTGTTGTAGACGAGATAGAGGACCTGACGCTCGGTGAACTGCACCGAGAACATCGGGTTCATGGTCTTGGAGTCCGACGGAAATCCGACGGTGAGGGTGCCGCCGCGCACCGGGGTCTCGGCCTGGACGGCCGTCACGCCCATGAGCGTGGCCGCCGCGACCGCCACGACGGTGTTCACCAAGCGCATCGAAGCTGGAAGTGACATGGTTGGATTCTCCTGACCGGGCGCAGCCGGAACCAGATTTTCAGTTTTCAGGCTCCCCGCTTTCGCGGGAATGACAAGGAGCGGCATCCTGGGTGCCTTCCTTGATACCCGCGGAAGCGGGTATCCCGACGCCACGAACGACCGTTGTTCATTTTGCACGAGACTTCACCGACAGGCGACTGACAGTCTTGTCCAACCGCGCGAGCGCCGTCGCACCTCAGGCCGGACCCGGCAGCCCGAAGAAGCGACGCGCGGCCCCGGCGGTGGAGCGCGCCAGAGCCTCCGGCTCGTGCCCCGCGGCGACCGCCACCGTCCGCAGAACATGCGGGAGGTGCATCGGCTCGTTGCGCCGCATCTTCGGCCTCGGAACGAGGTCACGAGGGAGGAGGTACGGCGCGTCGGTCTCGATCATGAGGCGATCGAGGGGAACGCGGGCGATGATCTCGCGCAGGTGCAGGCCGCGGCGCTCGTCGCAGATCCAGCCGGTCACCCCGACGTGGAGGTCGAGATCGAGATAAGCGTCGAGTGCGGCCCCGTCACCGGTGAAGCAGTGGATGACGGCGCGGGAAAGTCGCGCGCGCCAGCGGGAGACGATGGCAAGGAACCGTTCGTGCGCGTCGCGCTCGTGGAGAAACACCGGCATCCCGAGCCCCGCCGCCAGCTCCAGGTGCGCTTCGAACGTCCGTTCCTGATCCGCGCGCGGCGAGAAGTCGCGATTGAAGTCGAGCCCGGTCTCCCCGATGGCGACGACCTCGGGCTCCGCCGCCAACCGCTCCAGGGCCGCCGCGCTCGTCGTGCGCCACTCGCGTGCGTGGTGTGGATGGACACCCGCGGTGGAAAACAGGGTCCCCGGCGCGGTCCGGGCGACACCGAGCGCAGTCGCGCTCTCCGCCTCGCTCGCACCTGTGACCACGATCTGCGCCACTCCCGCCTCGCGCGCGCGTGTGAGCACTTGCTCACGATCGCGATCGAACGACTCGTGGCCCAGATTCGCGCCGATGTCGACGAGTTCCACGTCAAGCCCCCGGGACCGGAACGTGGAGTGTAGCTTCGAGAAGTCGAAGGGGCGCCGACCGACTCGTCAGCCCTACGCCTCGGCCCGTGCTCTCCATCTGTACCATGCCAGTCTTGCTTGAATCCCGATTCCGAGAAATGGCTGGGGCGGCAGTGCTCTGGGTCGGGATAGCGCCTGCACATCGGTGATCAGGCCCGACTCCGTGCCCATGGCATACTCGGCGAGCAGCCTTCCGGAGATCGTGCCGCGAGGCAGGCCGACGCCACAATAGCCCAGTGAGGCGAATACCCCGGGTTCGAGACGTCCGAAGTGCGACGCCCAATTCCGGGTCATACAGAAGACGCCGGCCCAAGTGTGCTCGAAGTCCGGATTGGCAAGCATGGGAAATCGCTTCCTCAAAATCACCTTGTGCGACTCCACCAGATGCCTGCGTCGGCTTTCGCTCAAACGAAAATCGTATGTGTAGTCGACTCCATGGCGAACCAGAATACGATTCGAGAGGGTACGCCGCATCGTCGTGACCCCGGTGATACCCCACTCGGACTCGCCACCCATCGCGGCTTGTTCGTCGTCGGTCAGAGGTCGTGAGAGGCTTGCACAGGCGATCATCGGGAATACGTCGCGCCGCAGAAATCCGAGCCTGGCGATGAATGCATTGGTCGTGAGCAACACGTTCCTGGCACTGATCGAGGCTTCGGCGCATTCGATCTTCACCGGCGAACCGGGCTCGACCCGGCGAACCGGGGTTTGCTCGCACACCTCCACATTGCCGGGCAACGTCTCCCCCAGTCCGCGGCATAGCGCGGCCGGGTTCAACAGCACCGACCGCGGGGTCAGAATGGCGGCATGGTAGTGGTCGGTTCCCGTCACCCTGGCGATGGAGCTCCGGTCATGCCACTCGTATTCTTCGTCCGCGGCATCGAGCATGCGAGCGGTGGCGTGAAGACGTTTCTCTCGCTGAGGTTCGACGACCGCGGTCAGGTGGCCCCGCGGCGACCACTCGCAATCGATGCCATGCTCCTGGACGTGGCGTTCCAAATCGGCCAATCCGGCGATGATCAACCGCGAGACCCTCCTGATCCAGATACCGCAGGCTCGTCGAGACGTCCCTGGGCGCGACCGCGACGTAGCGGGCCATATTGTGGATGCAGGCGTCTCCGCCGATGCCATATTCCGCGTCGTAGCCATGGTCATCGTCGTCATCGTCCTCGGACCCCACGCCGCCCTGGTTACCGGCGAGAAACACGATGCGGGTTTGAGGCTGCTTCGGATCGATCCTGTTGTAGGGGTGCCAGTTCCCCATCTTTTTCGTGTTGTGCCGGGCTTGCGCCTTGTCGAGATATGCCGCCAAGGGCTGGATGCCGCCGGCGCGGGCGATCAGGTTCGGTTCATCTCCCAGGACCTCGAAGGTATCGAACCCCCGTGTCGGCTGTCTCGCCAGCTCGTAATCCAGGACGACGCCGTAGCGCCTCGGCAGGTTGGAGATGCCCCGCTTGAACTCGTCGAATTGGTAAACCGGAATTTCCGTACCATCGGGCAGCTTGCCGTTCAGAACGTCGCTGGCTTCCTTTGGGGAGATCTTGCCGGCGTACTGTCCGGTGAAGCCTTCGGGATTGTTGCGGTCGACACTTGCACGGTAGGTCCTCTCGAATCGTTCCGGTGAGGCGAAAATGCCCCCGCCATGGACCACGACGATGACGGGAGTTCCCCGCGGCGACGTGACCACGCTTTCCTCCGTGTATGAGGTGAACCAGGTGTTCCAGATGATGTTGTCGTATGGCGCGTTCGCACGGGCGTGCAGCGGCCCGCCATCGGCGACGTGCCGGCGTCGTGAGCGGGCAAGGAACGCCGGCCGGGCCGGTTCATCGCCGGCTCACCGATAGAGCATCCCGTCGAGATCGATACCGGGGTCGCGCCCCGCGAGCAGGTCGGAGACGACCTTCGCCGACCCGCAGGCCATCGTCCAGCCGATGTGTCCGTGGCCGACGTTGAGCATCAGGTTGCGGTAGCGGGCGAAGCCGAAGATCGGCACGGTGGTGGGGGTCATCGGCCGCAGACCCGCCCAGTGCTCGGGGCGCGAGTAGTCGCCACCACCGGGAAAGAGGTCTCTCGCCACGTTGAACATCGCGCGGAAATCCTTCGCCGAGTGGCTCTTGTCGTAGCCGCTGAACTCGGCCGTCGAGGTGATGCGGAGCCGCTCGCCGATCGGACAGAACGCGACGAGGTGGTCCTCGTCCACCATGCCGATCTTCGGGCTCAGGTTCGACCGTCCGACCGGCACCGTGACCGAATAGCCCTTGCAGGGATAGATCGGCAGCTCGACCCCGATCGGTGCGGACAGGAACGGAGACCCGTGTCCCGCCGCCAGCACGAATGCATCGGCGTCCCGAGCGCCCCGGTCCGTCACCGCGCGCTCGATCCGACCCCCGCTCGCCACGAGAGCGGTGACGCGGGTGTCGTACTCGATATGAACGCCGAGGTGCTCGGTGCACCAGGCGGCCAGATTGCGGGTGAACATCCGCGCGTCCCCGCTCTGGTCGCCCGGCGCGTGCATCCCGCCCGCGAGCCGGTCCTTCACCGGTTCGAGGGCCGGCTCGATCCCGGCGAGTCCGTCACGGTCCAGCACCCGCATCTCCACCCCCTGCTCGCGCAGGATGGCGGTGTGCGCGACGCCCTTCTCGAAGCTCTGCCCGGAGCGATAGAGATAGAGATTGCCCTTCGCAAGGCCGTCATAGGCGACGCCGGTGTCGGCCACGACCTCGTTGAGCCGTTCGACGGAATAGACGCACAGCCGCAGCTTGCACAGGGTGTTGATCCTCGCCCGCTCCTCGGTGCACTGGGCCAGGAACCGAAGCGCCCACCGCCACATGCGCGGGTCCGCCCGCAGCTTGAGCCGTAGCGCCTGGTCCTTCATGAAGAGAGACTTGAAGAGGATCTTCGGCGCCTTCGGCGACGCCCACGCATACGCATGGGCCGGCGCCACGAGCCCCGCGTTGGCATACGAAGTCTCGCTGGCCGCGGCGGGGTGACGCTCGACCAGGGTCACCTCGTGGCCGTCCTTCGCGAGGTAGTAGGCGGTGGTGACCCCGATCACCCCGCCGCCGAGCACCAGGACTTTCATGGTCGTCCTCCGCCTCGGGCTCTCCGTCACTCGCGGAGGTCCCGATCACCGAGCGCAGGCGCTCTCACCACCGACCACCCCGCGGGGGCGCAGGGTGTGGTCGAACTTCCGGCGACCGGGTGCCGGCGCTCTCACGACGGTGCCCGGTGTGCAAGGGTTACACCGCGGCGCTCACCATGATCTCCACGTCGAACGCGGGCGCGGCCAGCGCCGGGGACTGGACGCAGGCGCGGGCCGGCGGGTTCTCCGGATCGATCCACGCATCCCACACCGCATTCATCTCCGCGAACCCGGCCATGTCGGTGAGCCAGATGGTCGCCGAGAGCAGCTTCGACTTGTCGGTTCCGGCCTCGGCGAGCAACTCGTCGATGCGGGCGAGGATGTCGGTCGTCTGCTCCCCGACCGAGGCGCCGGGTGCCCGCTGTGCAACCTGTCCCGCCAAGTAGACCACCCCTCCGTGCACGACGACCTGACTCATGCGTGGCCCGGAATGCATACGCTCAATGCTCATCTGTTCCTCCTTGGCGTTCGTAGTCATGCCGCGGCGGACGGATCGGCCGCGGCCCTGAACCGCTCCAGCAACTCGGCCTCGCGATGTTGCGCCTCCTCGATGCTCTTCCCCTTCACGTGGCCGAAGCCGCGGATCCGCTCCGGCAAGGCGGTGGTGGCCGATTTCATCGAGCGGAGGGGTACGATACAACACCATCTGCCCCGGAACGGCCCGGTCGCCGTCGCTCGAAGAGCGGATTACGGTGCGGGGGCGGCGGATCGGAAGTCCGGCGGGCGTTCATCGATCGCCAGCCGATGAGCCGCCCGGGCACGCCTGGGAAGATTGCCATGCGACCGTAGCGGCGCGATACGGTCTCGGCCGATACGCTACCATCGAATGGTCTGCCAGCTTGCGGAACGACGCATGCGCACCGCCTATTCGGATGTCGAAATCCAGGCGATGATGACCGACGTCGAGTCGGACCTCGTCGAGCGCAAGGAGACCTTCGACGGCGATGCGCCGCGTACCGTGCGCGAGGCCATCTGCGCGTTCGCCAATGATCTGCCGGATCGGCGCCGTCCGGGGGTGGTCTTCGTCGGTGTGCGGGACGACGGCACGCCCGCCGGTCTGGAAATCAACGACGCCCTGCTGCTCAAGCTCGCCCACTGCAAGACGGACGGCAACATCCTGCCGCCGCCTTCGATGACGGTCGGCAAGCACGTGCTCGGCGGCAAGGACGTGGCCGTGGTGACCGTCGCGCCGGCCGATTCCCCGCCGGTGCGCTTCCGCGGTCGAATCTGGACGCGGGTCGGACCCCGCCGGGCGCTGGCCAGCGCGCAGGACGAACGGATGCTCAACGAGAAACGGCGCCACGGGGACGCGCCCTTCGACACGCGGCCCGTGCGCGGCGCCACGCTCGCCGATCTCGATCTGCCGCGGTTCCAATATCTCTATTTGCCGCGCGCGTTCGACGCCGAAGTGCTGGCCCGCAACGACCGTACGGTGGAAGAACGCCTGGCCGCCACGAAGATGATCGCGTCCGTCACGGACCCCACGCCCACGGTGCTCGGCGTACTGATGCTCGCTCGGTGTGCATGGCCGTCGCGTGATACAGGGTGTCGAACAGATGGTGCCGCAGATCGATCGAGAGGTCGATGGCCGTCGCATGGATGGCGGGCGACTCGACGCTCTCCCATTCGAGCAGTTGCAGATCGAACAGATTCTCCCGGGCGGTTTCCGGCGCTTTTCGTGCGAGAACGGCTGCAACTTCAGCGAGGAAGTGCGGCGGCTGGACCATCCTCGACCGCCCGGCGCCGACGTCCCGGAGAACGGCCACGGCCCGGTCGGCGTGCGGCTCGTCGGTGTACTCGCTGAAGAACCATTTTCAGCGCCACACTGACGTCCACGACGGCGATCATGGACGCCCTTCCTCCCGTATCGACCGGATCTCGCCACCGGAGGCGACCGGTGCCCGGTGGCGGCGGTGCAGAATGCGCTCGATCGCCTCCTGGCCCTTTTGCCTGCGCCGGACCCGCTCCACGGCTTCGCGCATCAATTCCGCGATGACGGCGCTCTTGTTCCGGCCTTTGAACGTCTCGTTGAAGGCGGTCTTGACGTCCTCCGGAACGCTGAAATTGACGGTGGCCATAACACCCGCCCTCAATTGTTGCAGATTTCAACAATGCTGGGCCGCAACGACAACACGGGTCAAGAGGAGAACCCGCCGAAGGCGGACGGCCCATCGTCATCACACCATTGGCCCTCGATGCGCGTTCCGTCCGCCCGCGTTTCGACTCCCCGGCCGTTCGCCTTGCCATCGCGGAACTCGCCCTCGTAGCCCAGGCCGCTCGGCCATGTCTTGACGCCTTGCCCGTGCGGCCTCCCATTGACGAACTCGCCCCCGTACTTCGCCCCATCCGGTAGATCCACCATCTTCGTCTTCTTGGTTCCCATTCCTCACTCCTCCTCCGCCGCTACCGCGGGTTCCGCGTTCGTTGCCTTCATGCTTGAGCCTTCCCCGCGATCAGCCTGCAGGCAGCGCGACGAGCGTGGCGCAAAGCTGGCCGGCGGGAACGGCAGCACCACCGGCGTCCGCCGCCGTCACGCCGCGGCGGACGAATCGGCCGCGGCCCTGAACCGCTCCAGCAACTCGGCCTCGCGGTGTTGCGCCTCCTCGATGCTCTTCCCCTTCACGTGGCCGAAGCCGCGGATCCGCTCCGGCAGCGACGCGATCTCGACCGCGAGCGCGTGGTTGGTGTGGTCGAGTTCGCCGAGGAGTGACACGACCACCTGCTCGTACCGATCGATCAGCGCCCGCTCACGGCGGCGTTCCCGGGTGTACCCGAAAGGATCGAGCATCGTGCCCCGCAACCCCTTGAGCCTCGCGAGCACCGCGAACGCCCGCATCATCCACGGGCCGTAGCGCGCCTTGCGGGGCTCGCCGGTCGCGGGGTCGCGGCGGGCGAACAGCGGCGGGGCGAGGTGGAACTCCAGCGACCAGTCCCCCTCGAACGTCGCCTCGATCCGCCGCCGGAACTCCGGCGCGCAGTGCAGGCGCGCGACCTCGTACTCGTCCTTGTACGCGAGGAGCTTGAAGTAGCCGCGGGCCACGGCTTCCGCGAGCCCCCGCATCCCCTTCGCCCGCGAACGCTCGGCCGTGCGCACCCGCTCGACGAAGCCGCGGTAGCGGTCGGCGTACGCCGTGTCCTGGTAGTCCGTGAGGAACGCCGCCCGCCGATCGATGGCGGCTTCCGGGCTCTCGGGAGCCGGCGGCGGCGCCACCTCGATACCCGAGGCGACCCCCGGCGCGGTGCGGCGCTCCACCTCGCCGCGGTCGGCCGCCGTGCGCCGGCCCCAGTCGAACGCGCTCAGGTTCATCTCCACCGCGACGCCGTTGATCTCGATGGCCCGCTCGATGGCGGCCCTCGACAGGGGAATGTGGCCCTTCTGCCACGCATGGCCGAGCATGAACAGGTTGGTGGCGATGGCGTCGCCGGTGAGCGCCGTGGCGATCCGTGTCGCATCCACCCGCTCCACGCAGCGGGCGCCGACGGCGCGCTCGATGCCCCGCATCAGCGCCTCGGCCGGAAAGACCAGATCCGCGTTGCGGGTGAAGTCGCCGGTCATCGTCTCCTGGGTGTTCACCACCACCGCGGTCTTCCCGGCCCGCATCGTCGCGCGGGTGTCCGCGCCCGCGGTGACCACGGCATCGCAGCCGAGCACGAGGTCCGCGGCGCCGTTGGCGATCCGCGTGGTGGTGATGTCGCCGGGCCGGACCGCGATCCGCACGTGGCTCACCACCGCCCCGCCCTTCTGCGCAAGCCCGGTCTGGTCGAGCACCGAGCATCCCTTCGATTCCAGATGGGCGGCCATCCCCAGCAGCGCGCCGATGGTGATGACCCCCGTGCCTCCCACCCCGGTGACGATGATCTCGTACGGCCGGTCGAGGCCCGGCAGCGGGGGTTCCGGCAGCGCGGGCAGCGGAGCGCCCTCGCGCGATACGCCGGCGCCCTTGCGCAGGCGGCCGCCGTGCACGGTGACGAAGCTCGGGCAGAACCCCTCGACGCAGGAGAAGTCCTTGTTGCACGACGACTGGTCGATGGCGCGCTTCCTTCCGAACTCGGTCTCCACGGGCACCACCGCCACGCAATTCGACTTCACGCCGCAGTCCCCGCATCCCTCGCATACCGCGGGGTTGATGAACGCGCGCCGGGGCGGGTCGGGGTACTTCCCGCGCTTGCGCCGGCGGCGCTTCTCCGCCGCGCAGGTCTGGTCGTAGACGATGACGGTGACGCCGGCGATCTCGCGGAACGCCCGCTGCACCGCGTCCAGCCCGCGCCGGTGGTAGACCGTGGTTCCACGGGCAAGGCCCGATCGCGCCCCGTACTTCTCCGGCTCGTCGGTCACCACCGCGATGCGGCGCGCGCCCTCGGCCTCCATCTGCCGGGTGATGGCCGGCACCGTGAGGGGGCCGTCCATCGGCTGGCCGCCGGTCATCGCCACCGCGTCGTTGTAGAGGATCTTGAAGGTGACGTTGACGTCCGCCGCGATCGCGGCCCGGATCGAGAGGAGCCCCGAATGGAAGTAGGTCCCGTCCCCGATGTTCTGGAAGACGTGGTTGCGTTTGCTGAAGCGCGACTCGCCGATCCAACTCGCGCCCTCGCCGCCCATGTGGGTGTAGCGGGCGGTCGAGCGGTCCATGAACTGCGCGAGGTAATGGCAGCCGATCCCGGCCAGCGCCCGGCTCCCCTCCGGGACCCGGGTGGAGGTGTTGTGCGGACATCCGGGGCAGAAGTAGGGGGTGCGCTCCATCGGGGCGGGGTCCGGGTCGCCGCCTTCGAGGATCGCTTCGAGCGCCGCGACCCGGGCCGCCAGATCCGCGCGACTTCCGCGGGTCTCCTGGGCCGACGCGCCCGCCGCGTCGCTGTCGCCAACGCCGTCACTGTCACCGGCCCGCGCGAGGAGCCGGCGGCCGATCTCGACCGCGATATGGTTGGTGTCGAGCCGCCCCGCGGACGGGAACAGGGGCCGGCCGTCCTCGTCGCGCTTGCCGACGATGCGCGGCGCGTCCGAGGCCGCGTACAGCACGTCCTTGAGCTGGGTCTCGATCAGCGCGCGCTTCTCCTCGACGACGACGATGGTGTCGAGCCCCTCGGCGAAGCGCCGTGCCCCCTCCGGCTCCAGCGGGAAGGGCATCGCCACCTTGTACAACCGGACCCCGAGCCGCTGCGCCGCCGCCTCGTCGATGCCCAGATCCTCGAACGCCTGCCGCACGTCGAGGTAGGACTTGCCGGTGGTCGCCACCCCCAGCCACGCCCGATCCGAATCCCATACCGTGCGGTCGAGGCGGTTGGCGCGAGAGAACGCCTTTACCGCTTCGAGCTTGTGCTCGTACAGACGCTTCTCCTGCTCCTGGGGCGTGTCCGGCCAGCGGATCCCCAGCCCCTCGGGGGGCATGGCCGGGTCGTCAGGGAGGACGATCTCGATCCGCTCCGGATCGATCTCCACCGAGGCGGCGGCCTCGACGGTGTCGTGCACGCACTTGAGCGCGGTCCAGCACCCGCTGTAGCGCGACAGCGCGAAGGCGTAGAGCCCGAAGTCCAGGATCTCCTGCACCCCGGCCGGGTTGAGCACCGGGATCGACGCATCGACCATCGCGTACTCGCTGTGGTGCGCGGTGGTCGAGGATTCGCAGGCGTGGTCGTCGCCGAGCAGCGCGACGGCCCCGCCAAGCGTCGAGGTCCCGGCCAGGTTCGCATGGCGCAGCACGTCGCCGGAACGGTCCACCCCCGGCCCCTTGCCGTACCAGAGGCAGAACACCCCGTCGTACGCGCCCTCGCCGTCGAGCCCCGCCTGTTGCGTGCCCCAGCAGGCGGTGGCCGCGACGTCCTCGTTGACGCCGGGCTGGAACACCACGTGATGCCGGTCGAGATGCGCCTTCGCGCGCCAGAGCTGCTGGTCGAGCCCGCCGAGCGGTGAGCCGCGGTAGCCGCTGACGTAGCCGGCGGTGTCGTGTCCCGCCGCGAGGTCGTGCCGGCGCTGGGTGAGCACGAGCCGCACCAGGGCCTGGATCCCGGTGAGGAAGACCCGCCCGTGCGGTCGGGTGTACTTGTCGTCGAGGTCGACGTCGGCTAATTCGATGACCGGCTGCTGCATGGAATCTCCCCGAACCGCGCGTCCGACCGGGTGGTCACGCGGCTCTCGGCCCCCACCGCGGCGGCTCCCGGTGTGCAGGGCGGGATGATACAGGACCGCACCGTCGCCGACCGGCGCTCGAAGGGGATGCTCCTGCCGTCCCGCTGAGCCGGAGGCAGCGGCTCGAACGCATCTTCCGCATCGGCGTCGAGCATCCGTCCCCGTGGTCTGGAGTTGAACCGATTTCGTGGACACCTGACCCTTTGGGGAGGAGGTATCCACTATGGCGAAATCGAGACCACCGTACACCCGAGCTTCGATGCCACCGAGGGGATCGCAGACCACTGAGAGTCATGTTCACCCTGGTGCTCCAGCACCAGCCGCACTACTCGATCCCGGACTTCCGGGGAGTATCTTGTCGATGAGCTCATCTGCCCTTTCTTCCCGATGACTCAACAAGTGGAGTCTCCGGGAAACCCGGGGCGGTTCAGTCGGCACGTAGAGCCTGCCCCCGCGGGGGGAAGCGGGGGTGATGTCGGCCACCCACAGCCGGTCCGGGGCGTCGGCGTGGAACTCGCGCTCGACGAGGTCCGGTGCCGGGCGGGCTTGGGCGTCGCGGCGGGTGGTGCGCGGCCCCTTGCGCCGGCTCACGCCGGCCAAGCCCGCTTGGCGCATCACCCGAGCCACCCGCTTGCGGCTCACCGCCAAGCCCTGCTCGGCCAGCTCGGCTTGAATCCGCGGTGCCCCGTAGCTCCCCCGGCTATGCGCGTGAATCGCCCGCACGCGGGCAGTGAGGGCTTCGTCGCTGCGCTCTCGTGCCGAACTCCCTCGTTGACGCCACGCATAGAACCCGCTCGGGGAGACACCGAGCACACGGGCCATCGTGGCGATGCGGTATTGGGCCTGATTCGCTCTCATGAACCGGTAGACCTCCCGGGTCCGACCTCCCGAGCAAACCAGGCCGTGGCTTTTGCCAGTATCGCCCGTTCTTCACGCAGACGACGGTTCTCACGGCGCAGCCGGCGCATCTCCTCGCGCTCTGCGCTGCTCAGCCCATCTCCACGCCGGCCTTCGTCACGCTCGGCCTGCGCGACCCAGTTGCGGATCGCCTGGGCGGTGGGTTCAAACTCACGAGCCAGCTCTTCCGCAGTCCGTCCGGTGCGCACCAACTCGACCATCTGGTGCCGGAAGGCCGGCGGGTACGGTGGTCTCGATTTCGCCATAGTGGATACCTCCTCCCCAAAGGGTCAGGTGTCCACGAAATCGGGTCAACTCCAGGTCCGAGATCTACAACGGCGAACTGCCGCCTCCGACCGCCCCGGATCGTCCCGAATGCGCTACCATGTCCGGAAACACCGTCGCCGTCCCCGACCGGAACCCTGCTTGTGATGCCGGAGACACAACTGCCACGGACGAATCGACCAGTAACGCCTTCACCGCTTCCGATCAGCGCTTTGATGCCCGGAATCCATGAACGCCATCGACGCCTTTCGAGCCGACGCCTGGACCAGGCAGGATCCCCACCTGCCGGACGACTTCGCCGCCCTCACCCCCGAATGGCGATGGGAGTGCGCCCTCCGCACCGACTACGCTCGCCGCCAAGCCCTCGTCGAGATCGACGTCCTCGCCGCCATGGCCCTCGGCCTGACCCTCGACGAGCTCCTCACCATCTACCGTGTCCAGTTCCTCGTCATGCGCCAGTACGAAGCCGACACTTGGTACGACGCCAACGGCCGCATCGTCTTCACTCCCCCCCAAGGGCCTCCCCCGCGAGACCGTCAAGGGCGACACCAGCTACACCCTCCGCACCCCCGACCGCCAAGGCGCGCACCCCGACGACGACGCGCAGACCGGCAGCATCCAGGCCGGCTTCTCCCTCGGCTGGGAGGACATCCGCGATCTCCCCGAAGGCGGCACCGTCATCCGCCGCATCACCGACGATGTCCTCCCGGGCAGTCCCACCACCCGCGAAATCGTGTACCATGCCCCTTCGATCGCACGGGTCGGGAGCCAGACTATCGGGCCGCCTGGAGAGAGTTCATATGCCGATTTAGGGAGATATGTAACAATGAACGACAATATTGAAAAAGAAACAGTGGGAGCGTGGATAATTCATCATGGCCGGAAGATCGCTATGGATGCTTATGGGGCATCTGAATTTCCAGTTATGGATGAAGCAGCCAAAGCAGCTAATCTTCTTACAAGACTTGGTGAATCTAATGATACAAAATTAACTGAATCTGAGGTAGTGGCTGTTGCGAAAGTTTGTCGATTGAATCCTCGAGTCGAATTGGAACCGCTTCTCAAAATCCTGGAAAATCGTAGACTTATTGAAAGAAAGGATGGATTTATCAATGTTCTTGGCATAAATACACGTGGAGCACTAAGACATGCGACGAGTATTTTTTCCGATTCGGAGCCATCCAATATAGAGATAGCATCTATCGAATTGGCCGAGAAGACTTCGAATACACCATTACTACAAGGAACAGCCGCCGAGTATATCAGTGATACATGTAAAATGACAACCAGAGATACAGAGGACTTCATCTTTCGATCAAAAACTATTGGTTTTGTAGATTCCGAGGGTCAAGAAAATGATTGTCTTCTTTTTAATGGTAATTTATTCAGGAGAAATTCTATTTTGAAAACACATAATGTTCTTAGTTCTCTTTCTTCTAGCGAACAGACAAAAATTAGGGAATTCAAGGATATTATGGATATGAGAGGTTGTGCTAGTGTAAACGAAGGCAAAAAAATCTTAGGAGAAAATATTTTCGAAAAATTGATCGCGGCTGGCGTATTTGATTTGAATACGGTATCTAATGACCGCGGTGAACATATTTTCATAACGGCACCTGATTCATTTCATAAATTCGTTGATCCAATGGTAGATGATTGTTTTGATATGGCAAAAGCACTCGTATCCGCTTTCACATATGGCATGACAATACGGGACTCATCACAAGGAAGGATACATAGCATTAGTGATTTACTCAAAAAATTGATACGTGGAAATACAATTGGATCTGCTACAGCGATCGGAATGGATTATCGTATATTAGAGCAAAACCGCGTAGTCCACATTACTCCAAACAATGGTCTATTTGACATGAAATTACTAAAAAAAGAAATTGGCATATTAGCATTAGAAGTTCTGACAAGAGGCGATGCGAATTTCACAACGATTGACCATCTTCCTGAAGCTCCGATGACTAACTATATTGGCCCTGAAGATGGGCGAGTACGTATCCGGAAACGGCAAAATACACCTAGCAAACGAGCTACACAGGATATTCTAAATGCCCTTCGTGGGGGGAGGGATATATGACCACTGGGAAGAAAACAGGCAAAAAAGGGTTTTTATTGGAGGAAGTCCTCAGGGATTATTTTCTCCGAGCAGGATACTTTGTAGTTCGTGGCGTACCTTATCGAGTTGACGGAAATGACGACTTGACAGATATCGATCTGTGGCTTTATGAGCGGCCCACAGGTAGTGCTCGAAGGAGGCAGATTGTAGACGTTAAAGCGAAGTCAAAACCCAAAACCGTGGAACGACTGCTTTGGACCAAGGGGCTTGCCGAAGCTTTGGATGTAGATGGAGCATATGTTGCAACTACAGATACTAGACCAATAATCCGGAAAATTGCAAAAAAATTAGGCATGTTGATATTTGATGGAAAAGATCTTCAGCGTATTCGTGCAAGCAACAAAGTCCGATTCTCCGAACATCTTACAGATGACGAATTGCGGCAGATGGTACGATCTGTTGATGAAAGTCGAAAGAGCAAGGATTTTCAATTGAATCTTTCAGATGTCAAGTCATCTGTGATTGATAATTTTGGTCCTAGTACTGTAGTGCGATCGCTCGATGCCGTAGCATATTATGCTTCTCAAGTGACATCAGCATATCCCAATTCTCCGACCGCGAAACTTGCGGGACGCCTGACATATTTCAGTGGAGCCATTGTTGCTATCGGTTTGGATGCAGTAAGCGTTGATGCGGCATTTCGACCTTTAGAAGATCGTCGCGCAATTTTGATAAATGCAATTCGATATGGAAATACGGATGCTGAAGCGGGATTGAAGGAATTGCATCTGGCACTCGGCCTTGTGCGGCAATATGCGGATAATGGATCTGTAGTAGCCCAGGTAATTAGAGAAAGGACATCCACGAAATATGCCAATATCCCAGCGGAAATTATCGTCGACGAAATTGTGAGAATGAGAACCAACGAAACCCTATTTTCAATTGCAAGAGAACTGGAGAGAGCAAGCTATCTACGAATCTGTCCAAATTATGATCAACTGGATACTTTAGTAAAATCTTTCCTTGGAGCACTTCTGGATTTCTCCGGTATTGACAGGAAGATATTCGCTATGGCTTGGGCTCGTGAATCTATGAAAAATCCAGAGCTGTCATCTGTCGATGCTGGACCGTTATTTAGTTGTTCTTGACATACCTCATAATCGAATGTTTTCATAACGGATAATGGCTGATGATACCATTTAGCCCATGAAGAACACGGTGCGGATCCTTGACGCGCTTCGCCGCAACCCGAAGAGTGTGAGATTCCTGGATCTGTGCGGGATATGCGACGAATACTTCGGAGAGCCACGTCAGAAAGGCACAAGCCATCGTGTGTATCGCACTCCGTGGCAGGGCGATCCCAGGGTGAATATCCAGGACCACAAGGGTATGGCGAAGGCGTATCAGGTGCGCCAAGTTATCAAAGCGATTGAGAAAATGGAGGCTCGGAATGGCTGATCACTTCACCTATCGCATCACTTGGTCGGCGGAGGATGGAGAGCACTTGGGGCTGTGCGCCGAATTTCCGTCGCTGAGCTGGCTGGCTCCGACTCCCGACGAGGCGTTGTCGGGGATTCGGGCGCTGGTGGGCGACGTGCTCGCGGACATGCAGACCAGTGGAGAGTCCCCGCCGGAGTCCCTCGCGGACCGCACCTATAGCGGAAGGTTTATGGTGCGGGTCCCGCCCGAAAGGCATCGTGAACTCGCGATCGAGGCCGCCGAGGAGGGCGTGAGCCTGGATCGGCTCACAAGCGCGCGACTGGCTGACTGATCGTCAGGTCTGGGACGGGAGGAATGCTGCGGCGCTCCATGTTCACTCCTGGTCCACGATACTGAACCTCCACACGATCGTTTCGCGATCATGCGACGAAGGATTGCCGAGGTCGAAGCCCTGCTGCCGACCGGCTCGACTCCGCTACCCTGACTCGACACTCGCTTCAAGGCCCTCTTCATCAATCCGCGTCAATAGCGCTGTTCCCGGGGCGCTGGTCCTGCTGTTCGCCACCGATTCGGAGAGCAACTGGACCGACTACGGGATTCTCTTCCATCACTGGCAGAGCCACGGCCTCGCACCGAGTATCAGGGATCGCCTGTCGCTCGTCTAAGCGCTGACCCCCGAGCTGGACGGAGCGGTATCTGCTGAGGTTTCGGCAAAAGGCATGGGACCTGTTCCGGGAACATCTGTACGACGATGCGAACGCCTCTGCCGACTCCGGCGAAGCGTTCTCGTTCGATCTGGACGATGAAGGTGCCCCCCACGATCCCATCGCCGTCCACTGGACGCGCGGCCTTGCCGCGGGTACCTCGTTGCGCGACCTGGAGCAGACGACCGTGGACCAGGCCTATGCCCGGTTCCTGGGACGTTTCGATAGACTCGTGGAAGCGAGCGGCGACGGAGCGGGGTAGTGGCCCAGGCAATCGACGTCGGGGCGGCGCGCGAAGCGCTCGCCAGGCTGCCCGAAGGGACGAGCCACGGCGAGCCGCCGGCGCCCGAGCACGTGTATCTGCCCCGCTCCCACCTCAAGGCACTGGACCCGGACCGCCTGCTGGTCACCGGGATGCGCGGCGCCGGAAAGACCTTCTGGTGAAGCGCGCTTCAGGACGGCCGGGTGCGGCGGCTCATTGGACAGTCGGATGATCGACCGCCGTTGAACGAGCACACCGAGGTGCGGACCGGGTTCGGGGTCAGGCCGGCGCCGGACGAGTATCCGGGCAAGGACACGCTGCGGGAGCTGATGAGTTCCGGCTTCGAGCCGCGGACCGTCTGGCGAGCGATACCGGCGTGGCAGCTCGCGCAGGACGAACATCCGCTCCGGCAACAGGATTCGTGGCGGAAGCGGACGAAGTACGTCGCCGACAACCCGGAGACCATCGAGCGCCTGTTTCAGGAACGCGACGCGGAATTCGACTGGAAGGGCGCCCACTTCATGGTCGTCTTCGACGGTCTGGACCGTTGCGCCGACGATTGGAACGAGGCGTCTCGGGCGATCCGCGGCCTGCTGCAAACCGCGCTTGATATGCGCTCCTACCGGAAGCTTCGGGTGAAGGTCTTTCTGCGATCCGATCAGGCTGACGCCGGCAGGACCACGGACTTCCCGGATGCATCGAAGGTGCTTGCCTCGAAGGTCGATCTGAGCTGGTCCCGCCGTGAGCTGTATGGCCTGTTGTGGCACCACTTGGTGAACGGACGGAACGGCGATGTCTTTCGGAAATTCCTCCGGGACGGCGATTGGCGCTCGGTGGCGATTGACAAGACAAGCGTGTTCTCCGTTCCCCGCCGGCTGATCGCAACGAGGAACAGCAGGAAGAGAAGTTTCACGGCATTGCCGGACGATGGATGGGGCGCGGACCGAGACGCGGCGTTCCGTACATCTGAATCCAGAACCATCTGTCGGACGCCGAGGGGAGGGTGAGCGCCCGCTCGTTTCTCGTGGCATTGCGAACAGCGGCCGAGCACACCGCGGACCAGCATCCGGAGCACGCGAACGCCCTGCATCCCGACGGCATCCGGCGAGGCGTGCAGGAAGCTTCGAAGATCCGGGTCGGGGAGCTTCAGGAGGACTACCCGTGGATGGAGCGGGTGATGCGCCCCCTCGCCGGGGGATGTCCGTGCCCTGCGAGTTCGACGACTTCGCGGAACGCTGGCGGAGCGAGCGCGTCCTCGATCGCTTGACCGAAGAGATCGAACAGAGTGGGCCGAGGCTGCCTCCCCGCCATCTCGACGAGGGCCTCGACGGCGTTCGCCAAGATCTCGAATCGCTGGGTGTCTTTCAACGCCTCTACGACGGCCGGGTGAACATCCCGGACGTCTTCCGGGTGGGATACGTGTTCCCCGCGCGAGCGGGGATGAACCGCGAGAGTCGGCGATGGCCGCCTGACTCAAGCAAATCACCCTCCGGGAAACCCGGGGCGGTTCACTCGGGACGCACCTCGTTCAGTTCGTCCGCGAGGTGCACCGGCCGTACCGCGACTCCATCTCCGTCGTCTCCGACTATCTGCTGCGCAATGCCGAAAGGAACGATCTGGTGTACGTCCCGGGCTTCGCCGACCGCGAGGCGCTGACGTTCTACGCTGGCCACCACGTGCGGTTCTGCTGCCTTCTGGACCGCAACACACCGCTCCCGAAGGAGAAGGTGGCGGCGTTGCGGGCGCCGCTCTACGTCGATGAGAATACGCCCGACTGGATCGTCGGCTTCGGCGGATTGGCCCGGGGGCCGCTGGAGCGGTTCGCCGCCCGCTACGAGGTCGCCGCCCGGCTGGATGTCTACCCCTACCCGACGCAGTGCCCGGAGCTGAACGTCCACGCCTTCACGCCGCTCGATACCGGCAACCGCGGCGTGCTCGTCCTGCGGCACCTGGACGGAGAGCCTTGAGGAGAACGCGTCCCTGATCCGTCGAGGACGGGGATCGTCGATTCGAGAAGACACGTATGGGCAGGACGAGCGGAAAAACCGGGAAGGCACGCCGCGGGAGCAGGCCGCGACGGCATAGCCGTCCTTCGGTCGCGCTCCGGGAGCCGCGCGAGCGCGGCTGGGCGCGCCTTCGTTCGGCGCTGAACGCCGCGCCGGGGGTCCTGTTGCACCCGCAAACGCCCGATGCACCGGTCTGGAAGTTCCTGTGGCCGGTGCTCGTGGCGGCGTTCGCAGTGCGTGCGGCCATCGCCCTCTCCGGCGACTTCATACTGCACCCCGACGAGATCATGCAGTACCTGGAGCCGGCGCACGATGCAGTCTTCGGCAACGGCGTCGTCTACTGGGAGATCTTCTACGGCGTGCGTTCGTGGCTGGTGCCCGGTTTGGCCGCCGGGGTGATCGCGTTGCTGGACGCCGCCGGTCTCGGTCATCCGATGTGGTACGTCGGCGGGGTCGAGTTGACGTTCTGCGCGGTTTCCTTGCTGATTCCCGCCGGAATGTACTTTTTTGCGCGGCGGCACCTGGACGAGACCGCGGCGCGGGTCGCGCTGATAGCCGGCGCGCTCTGGTACGAGCTGGTCGGCTTTGCCCACAAGCCGATGACCGAGTTCGTCGCCGCGGCCCTGTTGACGGTGTTGCTGGCCCTGTGCGTACGGCCATCGCCGAACCGGCCGGGGGTGGTCTGGCCGGTGGCTTTCTTCGCGGTGCTGGCCGCGGCGGTCCGGATACAGTACGCGCCCTTGGCGCTGGCCCTGCTCGGCCTGTTCCTGCTGCGCGTCGGAAAGGGCGCGAAGGCGCAACTCGCGCTCGCCGCGGGCGTGTTCTTCCTCGCGGTCGGCGTATTCGACGCGGTGACGTGGGACGCCGGATTGTTCCACTCGTTCCGTTCGTATCTCGCCTTCAACCTCACCGTCGACAGAGAGGCCGCCGGAGCCGCGCGGCCGGTTCATGAATACTTCTGGTGGCTTCTGTTCACCGGCGGGGGGCTGAGTGCGCTCGGCATCGCCGCGGCCCTGCGCGACCCGCGCCGCTACGGCTTCCTGCTCCTGCTCATCGCCCTGCTCCTGTTCACCCATTCCGCGCAGGCGCACAAGGACTACCGCTACGTCTTCGCCTTCATGCCGCTCTGGCTCCTTGTCGGCGCCGGCGTCGTGGCGCAGCTCGCCGCCCGCACGGGCCGTCCGATTCAGGTGTATGGGCTGGCCGGCGCCGTATTCGCAGCGGTCTCCCTGGCCGGGATCCTCAATGCGTTGCCCTTCCAGCAGAAGGTGTACGATTCAACCTATGCCGGGACCATCAAGTTCATCCGCGGGCAGGATCCCACTTTCGCCGCCTACCGCTATCTCGCCAGCGCGCCCGGCGTGGCTGGCGTGTGGCAGGTCGACCGTGTTTATGCCAACACCCCCGGTTACTATCATCTGCACCGCAAGGTACCGTTCTACGACTCGCGCACCGGGCGCGGCAACGATCTGCACAAGGACGCGGAAGCGCTTCGGACCTCGGTCAGCCATCTCGTGTCCCAGGACCCGAACCTCGCCGTTTCCGGCTACGTGACGGAGAAGGCGTTCGGCAACGTCCGCATCCTGCGCCGCGAGGACAACCGATCTCCGGTGCGCCGGTGGCAGGGCTTCAATCCGACGATTACCGACAACATGTTCGACACGCGGTTCGGTAACCGCATATACCCGGACGCCGCGCCTCCACCGGCCGACAACAACATTCGCTTCGTCGCACCGGAATGACGGAGGCGAGTCGATTTCCTGTCGCCGCGCCTCGGCCCGTACGATTCGGCGCAAGGCGCGGTGTCTCCTTCGAATGGGAGCTGCTCGACCGCACGCACTTCCACGACCCCCGGTCAAGCCGGGGGCAGGCTCATCACCCGGCGCGCAGAGCACTCTTCGAGTTCATCGAGGGGTGGTATCACCCGCATCGTCGTCACCAGGGCCTCGGTCGGCAATCCCCCATCGCCTTCGAGAGGAGCTACCAGGACGCTGCATGAAACCCAAGCCCTTCTCTGTCCACTGAATCGGGGCAACTCCAATTCAAGATGACGTGTGAACCGCCCCGGGTTTCCCGGGGCGGTTCGGTCAGCCCCGTACTCGTCCCTGTGCTTTGCGCACACCACCCATCGTCCGTTTCTTCCCCCGCTTACACCGTATTCGCATCAGGCTCCACCAGAATTCCACGATGCTCCTGCCATCCAATTTCGTTTTGCCTTGTTTCCTGTCCTGGAAGTGGATGGGCTCCTCCACTACTTCTGCTCCCGCCTTCATCAGCCGGTGCAGTAGCACCACCTGGAACGTATGCCCCCTTGTCTTGATCTCCCCGACCTTCGCCGCGCGCAGCGCCTCCGCCCGGATTGCCTTGAACCCCGCGGTGCAGTCCCGTACTGCTTCTGTCCTGATCGCCCATCGCGCGAACCGGTTCCCCCATCGCGACAGCATCCTCCGCCCCACCCCCCAGCTCGGGTCGAGCGACCCGCCGACGACATAGCGGCTTCCGATCACCACGTCCGCTGTTTCCCTCCCTTGTCCCTCCTTCCTTTCGGTTTCCCCTTCTGGCTCTTCTTCCGTCAACTTGGCCAGGAGCCTTCCCGCGTCCGCGGGATCGTGGGAGAAGTCCGCGTCCATTTGGATGACCATCGCCGCGTCCAATCTTTCCATCGCGTGGACCATCCCCCGTGCGTACGCCTGTCCGAGTCCCCGCCGGGGTCCCTCCAGGAGGCTGACTCGATTGTCCGTCCTCGCGAATTCCCGTACCCGCTCGCCCGTCTTGTCCGGGCTCTTGTCGTCGACGATCAGGAACCGTGTCTGCTCGTCCGGGTGCAGCTCCGTCAACCGCTTCAGGAGCGGTACGATGTTCGCAGCTTCGTTGTATGTCGGGATGACGAAGCACACGTTCGTTGGCGCCGTCTTCTCCTTCACTGCCTCTCCTGTTCGTGTCCTGGGTCCGTCCAGCATACCGGCTCGCTTCGGGTGTCCATGTTTCTCTCCCCCTTGCTCCACGACATCGCTCAGTTCGCGTGATCATGCAGGCGGCTCGAACTCTCCGTGTTGATCCCCATTCCCCGGCACCAATCTTCCCTTGCCCCTTCGATCTCGATCCCGTGGCACTCGGGGATCTTGCCCCTTCCTGGGGCGATGTCTTCCAGCAACCGTGCTTCGGGCCACGAGGCCGCCATGTTCGGCCGGTAGGCCTTCCACTTCCGCACCGGTTTGTCCGCATTCAGCCGGCGCTGGTGCACTCTGTATCGCCCGATCTGCTTCACCTCGTCGAACCCCCTCAGCGACCATCTTGGATCGCTCGTGACGATGTGCGAGACGTGTTCGCTTGCCCATGCGCCGCTCTCGTCCAGGCGCCGCGCCCTGCCCTGCGATTCGTCGTACCAGGGCACGGCCCTGTGCAGCAGGCTCCATCCATTGAGTGTCACCGCCTTGCGTTCGCGGTGCCATATCCCTTCGAGGTTCTCCTGTGTACGCAGCCAGCGGTAGAGCGTGATGACCGGGTCCGTGTCCTTGAACGTGATCTCCACTGCTCCAGGCGTATGGGTGCTGCGCCAGACTTCCTTGTGTAGCGGGAGCATTTCCATCAATCCCGCCGCGCTTAGAAGCGCGAAGCTTGCGCCAGCCACCCTCCGCATGGGTCTTCGCGCCCTCGCCAGCACGTCTGCTCCCACCACCAGCCACAACGGGATGACTATGTAGAAGAACCGGTACTCCTTGTGTCCCGGCACCAGGTGCAGGGCGATCACCATCCCGGCTCCGAGCACGATCCATCCGTACCGCTTCGGTCTCGCGCACGCGACGGCCAGCATGACCAGCCCTGCTCCCAGGCTGGCACCCGCGGCCTGGACCAGGATCAGCCAGGCGGGCGTCTCCCCGGGTCTCGGCATCGCCAAGTTCCATCGTGCGTTCGTCAGGTACGAGTGGAAGGGGGTGCCGTCCCAAATCCATCCGTCGACGGCTCCTACGGCGATGGCCAGTGCCGCCAAGCTTCCCGCCAGTACCCATCGCCGTCCGGCCCGCGACCTCCAGGCGACGATGCAGAGCATGGCTGCTGCGACCGGTGCGTATTGCATGCGCAGTGCCCCCGTCGCGGCGGCGAGCCCGCTTGCCCACCATGCTTCGCGGTTCGTCCGCGCCCCTTCCTTCCTTGCTGCGGCTGCCATCAACAGCAACAGCGGCCCTGCGGCCACGAACTCCGTCATCGGTTTGGGCGCGAGCACCACCAGCTCGTACCACCCGACGCCTGCGACCAGTGCGAGGCGGCCCGTGCGTTCGCCGTAGGCCTGCGTTGCGAACCGGTACATCCCGTAGGGCACCAGCAGCGAGAGTGCACAGAACACCAGCTCGATCGCCGGCAAGTAGATCCTGGGCTCTCCCGCTCCGACCGCCTCCGACATCCACATCACCGCCGCCGCGAGCCCCGCCAGCCACCATTGCCTCGCGCCGTAGTGGAACTCCGGCCACGTGTACCCGCTGCCGAACACCAGCTTGTGGGCCGGCTCCAGGACCTGGTGGATCTCGTCCGGGTGCATCATCGCGTCGCCCTGCAGGGCGATCGTCGCCCGCAGGACGAATCCCGCCGCCAGTGCTGCCACCACGAATCCCGGCTCGGCCTTCTTCATCGCCCACACCGCCCGCTCGTGCGCGCCCCCGACAAGGAGACTTCGCGCAACGCCTGCTCCTTCGCGCTTCCGTGGCCGTTCAGCTTGTCTACCAGGCGTTGTGCCTGCTCCGGTGCGTTCCGTCCTGCGAACGTGAGCACCCGTCCCCTTCTACGGAGTCGGACGCCCGTGCGCTGGTCCACCACGACGATGTTGCTGTGGCCGGTCCAGAACCACTCGAATCGGTGTTCCGCTCCGCGATGGCCCTGGGGAGCGTGCCAGGGCGAGATCGCTAAAATTCTATTGACATCAACAAGTTCTGTGATCTAATGGCCTCTTCGTCAAAGAGATGGAGATGGCAGGAAATGGACACGACGGCACCTGAAAGTTTGATTGAGCATTTCTCGAAGCTGGAGGATCCGCGAGTCGATAGGAACAAGAAGCATGAGTTGATTGATGTCATCGTGTTGTGCGTGTGCGCGGTGGTCAGTGGCGCGGAGGGATGGAGTGACATTGCGGCGAAGTTCGTCATCAACAAGTCATCGCACCGGCGCCAATGACCGTTATTCCGCGCCAGCAGAGGCGGCACGCCACTGCGCCCATTCACGACCGATTGCAAATCCTGCCTGGTAGGCGGCGTCTGCCGATGGCCCGGCCGACCGCACCGTGCTGTCCAGCAGGCTGGGGATGCCCGCCTCCACGCCTTCCGCCTTCTCCCACAACATCCCGCTGCGCTGCAGGCGGTGCCAGATGTCATGCACGTCGTCACAGTGCGGTTCCATAGCGGCCAGCACCAAGTCGCAGGACGCCCCCTCTCCGAACCCCCTGATGGCGCCCCAGGCGGCGGCAGCGGGCAGGGTGCCGCCAATGATCCTGAGTTCACTGCGCCTGCCCTTGCAGAAGTCGCCCTGATCCGGATGGAACGCCTTGGCCGCCCGTTCCGTGATGGCCTTGTCGGCCTGGCCGGACCTGGCTTCGTTCATCGCCTCGACCAGGTGTCTTCCAAACAATTGAAGGAAGAACGGATAGCCCAAGGTCTCCCGCATGGCAATGTCCAAGGCGTCTTCGGTCATGGACGCACCGTGCTTTTTCAACGGCTCCAAAAGGGCGCTTGGGGCCGATTCGGCATCCAGTCGACCCAAGGGAATTTTGTGCCCCCTCTCCCAATGGGACGCCTCGGCCGACCGCAACGTGTCCTCCAGCTCCGGGGTTCCCGCCAGCACCAACAGCAGCGGAGCGCCGGCACCACGCAGCTCGTGGCTGGCGTTCAACAGCAGTCTGCTCGCCCGTGCCCCAAGCATGTGGGCCTCGTCGATGATCACCAGGGATGGGACGCTGGCGGGCCGGGAGGCCAACGCCTGGGCTACGCTCCAGCCATCGTCGGGTCGAGCGGGAAGGGACAGCCCGAAGCCCAGGACGGACGCACTCCATCCGCGCTCCATGACCCTTTTTCGCCAAGGCTCCGGCGCCAGCAGCCGGGCGAGTGCGTCAGGGTCGCCCCCGCAGTCCCCGGCGTTGATTCGCACGGGCATCCAACCGCGGGGTTTGTCGGCGGTGAAATCCTGAAGCCAGAGCGTCAGGGCCGTCTTGCCGTTGCCTCTGGGACCGTACAGGATGATGTTCTGGGGGATGTTCGCCCTCCCCCGCTCATCTTTTCCATCAAGTTCCGCCGCCGCGTCCGCCAAGATGCGCTGCTCGGCGGCTCGTCCAGCCAAAAACGGGGGGCGGGCGCCTTCGCCCGGGCGGAAAAGCGCACCGGGGATGGGCCTCCGGCTTGCTTGGTGGCTGCTCATGCGCCAGCCTCTTGAGACGGCCCGATCATTGTATGGGGACGGGGCTTCTTGTCCAATGAGAGAGGAATCCGAAGCTGGCTGCTGCCTCCGAATTCGACTTCACGCCGCAGTCCCCGCACCCCTCGAATACCGCGAGGTTGATGAACGCGCGCCGGGACAGTTCAGGGAATTTCCCGCGCTTGCGCCGCCGGCGCTTCTCCGCCGCGCAGGTCTGGTCGTGGACGATGACGGTGACGTCGGCGGTCTCGCGAAACGCCCGCTGCACCGCATCCAGCTCGCGCCGGTGATGGACCGCCACCCCGCGGGCGTCCCGTCCAGCGCTGCTGGCGGGCGGGGAACAGGTTTGGTCCATGCGAGGGCCGACACGCCGACCGACGCGCCCGCCGCGTCGCTGGGGAAGACCCGCCCGCGCGGGCGGGTGTACTTGTCGTCGAGGTCGACGTTGGCTGATTCGATGATGCGCCCCACGGCGCTACGCGTCGTCCTTTCCAGCGCCGCTGTCGGACGGTGGCGGCTCCGCGCCGGGAATGACGCCGGCGAGATGCACGGTGGAGGTCGGGAATGCGATCTCGGCGCCGTGGCGGTCGATGATCCCGATGATGCGAAGCAGCACGTCCTGCTTCACCTGGTGGTATCGGGCCCAGGCCGTGGTCCGGGTGTAGCAGTAGATGAAGAAATCGAGCGACGACGGTGCGAAGGCGTTGAAGTTCACCATCAGGAAGCCGTCGGAGTCGATCTCGTCGTGCGCGCGCAGCATCGCCTCGACCTCGGCGACGACGGCGCCCATCGCCCCCGCGTCCTCGTAACGGATGCCGATGGTCTCGTAGATCCTCCGGTTGCTCATGCGCGAGGGGTTCTCGACCGTGATGTTGGCGAATGCGCTGTTGGGGACGTAGAGCGGTCGGGTGTCGAACTTGCGGATCAGGGTCTGGCGCCACCCGATCCGCTCCACCGTGCCCTCGATCGCGCGGTCCGGCGAACGGACCCAGTCCCCGATCGCGAACGGGCGATCGAGATGGATCATCAGCCCGCCGAAGAAGTTGGCCAGCAGATCCTTCGCCGCGAAGCCGACCGCGATGCCCCCGATGCCGCCGAAGGCGAGCACGCCGGAGATGCTGAACCCGAGGGTCTGGAGGGCGACGAGGAAGGCGGTGATCACCACCGAGAGGCGGAGCAGCTTGACGGCCGCGTCGAGGGTGGCGCGGTCGAAGGTCTCGCCCTTCGCCTGCTTGTCGGCGATGAAGTTCCCCTCCGCGATGCGGATGAAACGCACCGCGAACCACGCGAACGTCGAGATGAGGCCGACGTCGCGGATCGGGTCTACCGCTTCGAAGATGGCGGCGCCGGCTTCGTTCTGGATGATCTCGATCGCGAACGCGATGCCGGCGATCCAGACGAACGCTCGCAGTGGCGGGCCGAGCGCCTCGACGAAGCTCCCGTCCCATACGCTGCGGGTGCGGGCGAAAGCGGCGTGCAGCCGGGCCAGGAAACGTCTCGCGCCGAATGCGAGCACCGCGGTCGCGAAGACGACGACGAACACCTGCACCACCCACGACTCGAGCCCGACGTCGCTCAGGTATCCGGAGACGGCTTCGGTTCCGTTCATGGATCGGCCGGTTGCACGGCAGGGGCTCTCGGACGGCGTGTGCGCGGCTCCCACCCCGAACCGCCGGCCGGTCCGCGATCATGCAGGAATCCGGTGCGCCGGTTCATGGCTCGGTCGATGCGGCAACGCCCTTCTTTTGCGGATGCGGGCCTGGCGGGCGCGGCATCGTTCCCACTGCACGGCCGCCGTCCTTGCGGCGGGCCGGGGAATCCACACCCGGGAATCCGCGCCGCTTCCCGGATTCGATAAACTGCACGATACTCCGGGTCGCAAGCGAAACCGGACGCGCGAATTCGGAGCGATGCATCCGGAACGTAGACAGGCGAGGAACAGTCTTGTTCCATACGAGGACCCACGCCTGAAACAGGGGCCGGATCCATGCCTGATGACAATGCCTGACACGGGGACCGGAGCGGGATGCGGGACGAAGTCCGGGGCGAGTGCGCCTGCGCTCGCCTACGTCGCAGCGGTGGTCGACGACCCCGCCGGCGTCGCGGCCGTCTTCGAGCGCGACCTCGGGCTGCCGCGCACCGAGGTCCCGGCTCCCGGTGGCGCGGTCCCGTGGATTGCCGTCGGCGACAGCGCGATCGCCCTGTTCGGTCCCGGCCATGAATCGACCGGCGGCGCGGCGAGGAGCGGCGTCCACCACATTGCGATCGCGGCGACGGACCCGGCCGCCGTTGCGGCGCAATGCGGCTTCACCTGCGATGCAGCGACCCCTGGGCTGGGCGGAGGCCACCAGGTGGCGCTCGCCGCCCGCGACACCCGTGGCATCGCGACCCGGCTGTGCGAGCCGATCGCGTTGGCTGCGGGAGTCGGCGCGGGCGATCACGTGGAGCGGATCGACCACATCGGGGTTGCGTGCGAGGACAACCGGGCAGCCGGGGCGGTGTTTACCGGGCGGCTCGGCAGTCCGGTAGAGAGCACCCAGACCGACTTCGAGATCTCGCAGCCGATCGAGAGCTTCACGTCCGACAAGTACGGGGTCGTGTACCACAGCCGGCCTCCGGAGCCTGTCGGGGGCCTGCGGGTGAGCTTTCTCACCGTGGGCGATTGCGAGCTGGAGCTGTTGCAGCCGTTCGATCCGCGCTACCAGGGTCCGCGTGCGGAAGGGCCGGTGCGGGGCGCGCCCGGCAACACCCGCGGCGACAAGGGCGCGATCGCCCGTTACATCGAGCGGCACGGCTCCGGCCTGCACCATCTTGCACTGAAGACACCCGACATCGACGCCACCCTCGCCCGTCTCGCCGGCGCCGGTCATCGAATGATCGACCGCGCGGGCCGCCCCGGGTCGCGCCGGGCGCGCATCGGCTTCATCCATCCCGCATCGCTCGGCGGTCTGCTGCTGCATTTCGTGGAGCGCGACGAGCTCTGAAGGCGTGGCCACCGAGCGGGCCGGACCCGCGATGGTGGTGAGGATCGACCGCAAGCCGTCGGGCAATGGCCGGCGAGCATCGCCTTGACGCGCCGGCGTTGGAGTCCGTCGTGGGAGCCACGGAGGTTGCAACGGTGCGACGACCGCCGCGTTCATGCGCCGAGGAACTCCTCCAGGGCGGCGTTGAACGGGCCTGCCTGCTCGATGTTGCAGAAGTGCGCGCTGTCCTCCAGCACCACGAGCTTCGAGCCCGCGATGCGATCATGGATGAGCTCCGCCGCGGAGGGCGGGGTACCGGGGTCGTGCTCGCCGACGACCACGAGCGTCGGCCGGTCGATCGCGCGGATGCTCTCGCGCTGGTCCATCGCCGCGATCGCATGGGCGCAGGCGATGAATCCCTCCGGCGGGGTCGCGAGGATCATCTCCCGGACCCCGGCGACGTCGGCCGGGATCCGCTCCTGCCCCGGTCCGGTGAACCAGCGATCGATGGTCGCGTCCACCACCGCGGCCATCCCGCCGTTGGCCACTGCTTCGATGCGGGCTGCCCAGGCGTCCCTCCCGCCCATGTACGCCGAGGTCGAGCACAGCACGAGCTTGTCGAACCGATCGCCGTGCTTCGTGCCGGCCATCTGCCCGACCATGCCGCCCTTCGAGCAGCCCATGAAGCTCGCGCGCCCGATGCCCAGGGCGTCGAGGAGCCCGACCGCGTCCTCGGTCAGCATCTCGATGCCGTAGGGGCCGGGGGTGACCCCGGACCGTCCGTGGCCGCGGCTGTCGTAGCGCAGCACCCGGAATCCGAGCCGGATCAGGGTATCGATCTGGTGATCCCACATGCTGAGGTTCGACGCGAGGGAATTCGAGACGAGGATGACCGGCGCATCCTCCGGGCCGTCGAGGCGGTAGTGCAGGGTGGTGTCGTTGACGTTCGCGGTCGGCATCGGCAGGCTCCGTCGGACTGTATCGGTGGGAGGGTCCGGATTCGGGTCCGGGCCAGGGCAGGGCGCCCAGTGGCTCTTGCCCGTCCGCCCTGTTTCACACCGGAATGGTACAGGAGCACTCGGGCACACGCTCGCGGCCCATGAGCGGCGACTGCCGGCGCGGGTGCTCCAGCCAGCGCCGCAGACGAACCGGGAACAGTGTTGTTCCACACAAGCCCGTCCGGAGCGCACTACATGGCATATGCTCGTGGATGAGTACGAGTTCCGCATCCGGCTCGCGCTGACCGGTGAGGTCTTCATGGTTCCCGCCGACAAGAGCATCGTCGAGGTGCTGCGCGAGAACGGCATCGACATCGAGACTTGCTGCGAGCAGGGGTATTGCGGCACCTGCATGACCCGCTACCTGGAAGGGGAGCCGGAGCATCGGGATGAGGTGCTCGACGATGAGGACCGTGAACACTACGTCCTGGTGTGCTGCGCCCGATCCCGGACCGAGGAGCTGGTGCTGGATCTGTGAGGCGGAATCCGCGAGCCGTCCGACCCGCATCGCAACCGCTTCATGACGGACGGTGGATGCCGCCGGCGCTCGTGCCCGCGGGCCGCTACGGTATCCCGTCCGTGTGGGAACAGTTGCATGGCAGACGCTGGAAGGGAGGCCGCCGGACGCTTTCCGAACCCTCGCTTTGCACTACAATCGACGCAATGCCCGGCACGATCCATTGAACGCCTGCGTGCCCCGAGGCCCCTGCCCTGACCATTCGGAGGCATAAGCCCATGATTCCCCGCCACTACATCCGCAATGCCTGGTACGTCGCCGGACTCTCCGAGGAGTTCGCCGTGGACGATCTGCAAGGGCATACGATCGCGGGTCGTCCGGTCCTGCTCTGGCGCTCGCGAGACGGCGCGATCGGGGCCTTCGACAACCGGTGCGCGCACAAGCGCATGCCGCTCTCCGAGGGCCGGGTGCTCGACGACGGCACCCTCGAATGCGCTTATCACGGCCTGTGCTACGACCCGCGTGGAGCCTGCGTGGCGGTTCCCTCGCATCCGGACGGCCCGATCCCCGAACAGGCGAAGCTCAGGCCCTTCCCGGTCATCGAGCAGGACGGCGTGGTATGGGTCTGGCCGGGCGATCCGGAGCGTCGGCACGAGTCACGGCCGCCGCGCACTCCCGAGGTCGCCGACGACGGTTACGAGTCGATCAGCTCCGGCCCCATGCAGGTGCCCGCCAACTATCTGCTGCTGATCGAGAACCTGCTCGACATCTCGCATTTCTACCCGCTGCACGACGGCAACATCGGCGACGCCGCCAACAGCCGGATCCCGGTGAAGCTGGAGGAAGGCGAGGTTGACGGGAACCGCTACGTCAGGACCACCCGGGAAGTCGAGAGCTACGAACAACCGCCGTTCCTTGCCGACTGGTTCGGCTACGATATCGTCGATCGCCACCACACGCATTGCATGGTCTCGCCGGGGCTCACCCGGGTGCAGATGCGGGTGGCGCCCCCGGGCCAGCTCGGCACCGAGGCCGAGCGCGGTTACGTCCTTCTCCACACGCACACCCCGGTCGATGGCACCAACCACGTGTGGCGCTGGTGCGTGAACTTCAAGGCCGGCCTCATGTCGAGGGGCGATCCGGACGTCTCCGCCGCCAGGCGCTTCGCCGAGATGTTTCCGTCGGTCGCGGCGGAAGACCTCTGGGCGCTCGAAAAACAGCAGCAGATGTTCGATTTCCCCGACGAGGGTTATGCCGAGGTGTACCTGCGCCCCGACAAGGCGTTGCGCCGCGCGCGGCAGGTCTTCTCCGCGTTGCTGCGCAAGGAGCGGGGCCCCGCCGTCGCCCCGGCGCCGCAGGTGGCGGCGGCCGGCGCGGACTGACGGGCAACGGACACGCCGTGCATCACCACCACCGCGGCCAACTGCCGATGGCTTGGCGACACCCTCACCGGTTCGACCGCGCCACACACACCCCACAATCGAGGAGCCCTCGATGTCTCGTCTGCAACTTGCGATCAACGTGACCGACCTGGATCAGGCCGTCGAGTTCTACTCCAGGTTGTTCGCCACCGCCCCCGCGAAGGTGAAACCCGGCTATGCGAACTTCGCGGTTGTCGATCCGCCCTTGAAGCTCGTGCTCTTCGAAGGCCCGGAGGGGGCGACGCTCAATCACCTCGGGGTCGAGGTCGAGACGGCCGAGGAGGTCATGTCGGCCGAACGGCGTCTGGACGCCGCCGGGCTGCGGACCACCGGTGTCGATGAAACCGTCTGCTGCTTTGCCGAGAAGGCGGAGACCTGGGTCGTCGACCCCGACGGCGCACGCTGGGAGTGGTACGTCAAATCGGGGGATGCCGAGCAAATCCACAACACCATCGTCCGCAGCCATCCGCGCGGCGTGGAGACGGAAACCGCCTCCGTGACGACCTGCTGTGTGACGACGTGCTGTGATTGACGCGCGCCGCTCTTGCGCCGCGCCGCCTGATGACCACGATGGTTGAAGGAAAGGTCGCGCTCGTCACCGGTGCGGGCCGCGGCGTCGGCGCCGAGATCGCGAAGATGCTCGGGAGGCATGGCGCGCGGGTGATCGTGAACGATCCCGGTGGCGCCGCATCCGGCGAGGGCGAGGATCGGACCCCCGCGCTGGAGACGGTCAAGGCGATTCGCGATGCCGGCGGCGAGGCGGAGGCGAACTTCGACAGCGTCGCGGACTTTGCCGCGGCACAAGCGATGGTCGAGCAGGCGCTCGACTGCTTCGGGCGGATCGACGTGGTCGTGAACAACGCGGGCATCCTGCGCGACGCCATCTTCCACAAGATGACCGAGGAGGACTGGGACGCGGTCATCGACGTGCACCTCAAGGGGAGCTTCAACACGTCGCGGGCCGCCGCGCCCAGGTTCAGGGCGCAAGGGTCCGGCTGCTTCGTGCACATGACCTCGACCTCCGGGCTCGTCGGCAACGTCGGGCAGGCGAACTACGCCGCGGCCAAGCTCGGCATCGTGGGGCTTTCGAAGTCCCTCGCGCTCGACATGGCGCGGTTCAACGTGCGCTCGAACTGCATCTCCCCGTTCGCGTGGAGCAGGATGATCGGCACCATCCCGGTCCAGGACGAGGCGCAGCGCGCGCGGGTCGAGAAGCTCAGGCGGATGACCCCGGACAAGATCGCCGCCGTCGCGGTGGCGCTCGCATCCGATCGCGCGGCAGGCGTGACGGGACAGATCTTCGCGGTGCGCAACAACGAGATCTTCCTGATGAGCCAGTCGCGCCCGTTGCGCGGCCTGCACGAGGGCGCGGGCTGGACCCCGGAGTCGGTCGTCGAGCACGCGTTCCCGGCTCTGCAATCCCACTTCTATCCGCTCGACCGCAGCGCGGACATCTTCAGTTGGGATCCGGTATGAGCGGCGTGATTCCCCCGCGTCGCCCGTGCCGGTCGACGCCACGGGCAGGCCGACACAGCGCGGCCGATGCCGTCGGATCCGCGTCCGCAGCCGGGGGCCGGTGAGAAATGCGGGCCGGGCGTCCCGCGAGCATCCGGCGGTGAGCGTCGGCATCCATGCATTCGGCGGCTACGTTCCGCGGCAGCGCCTGCAACGCCGGGTGATCGCCGAGGCCAACGCTTGGTTCAATCCCGCGCTCATGGGGCTCGGGCGCGGCGAACGCGCGGTCGCGGGCTGGGACGAGGATCCGATCACGATGGCCGTCGAGGCCGCGCGCGACTGTCTCGCTCGGCGCGGACGGGACGGTATCTCGGAAGTCTTCCTCGCCTCCACCACCCTGCCGTTTCAGGACCGCCAGAACGCCGGCGTCGCCGCCGAGGCCCTGCACCTCGCCGGCGCGGTGGGAACCCTGGACATCGCCGGTTCGCAGCGGGCGGGGACGTCGGCGTTGATCACTGCGTGCCGGATCGCCGCCGGGGGCGGCGGGCCGGTGCTCGTAACGAGCGCCGAGAAGCGCCGGACGAAGGCCGCGAGCCTGCTGGAGCTCACCACCGGCGATGCGGCGGCCGCGCTGCTCGTCGGCGAAGGCGACGGCGTGGCGAAGCTGCTTGCGCACGCCACGTACTCCACCGACTTCGTCGATCACTACCGTGGACAGGACGAGCGGTTCGACTACGTCTGGGAAGAGCGCTGGGTGCGCGACGAGGGGTTCATGAAGATCGTCCCCGAGGCGGTCGGCCGCGCGCTCTCCGCGGCCCGCCTCGAGGCCGGCGCGATCGATCACTTCTGCTTCCCTTCCCCGATGCGCCGGGCCGGATCGAGTGTCGCGAAGAAGCTCGGCCTCGCCGAACGAAGCGTGCGCGACAACCTCCAGGGGACGTGCGGCGAGGCGGGGGCGGCCCATCCGCTCGTGATGCTCGCTCACGTGCTCGAAACCGCGGCGCCGGGGGAGAGGATCCTCGTGGCCGGTTTCGGGCAGGGGTGCGACGCGCTCGTGCTGGAGGCCACCGAAGCGCTCCCGGCGTCGAGGCCCGAACGGGGGATCTCGGGCTTTCTGAAGCGCCGGCGCGCGGACACCGACTACCACCGCTACCTCGGCATCAACGGCCTCGTCGCCCTGGAGCACGGCCTGCGGGCAGAGACGGACCGGCAGACCGGGCTGACCACGCTCTACCGAAACCGGGAGATGGTGCTGGGACTCATCGGGGGCAAGTGCTCGAAGTGCGGGACGCTCCAGTTTCCGAAGTCGAACGTCTGCGTCAATCCGAACTGCCACGCCGCCGACACCCAGGAAGACCATCCGTTCTCGGACATGCGGGCGACGATGCGCTCATACACCGCCGACCGCCTGACGTACTCCGTGGCCCCGCCCGCGTACTATGGCATGGTGCAGTTCGAGGAAGGCGGCCGGGCGATGATCGACTTCACCGACATCGACGCGGACGCCGAGCTCGGTGTCGGCGAACCGATGCGGATGGTGTTCCGGGTCAAGGACTACGATCCCAGACGGGGATTCCGCCGCTACTTCTGGAAGGCGACGCCGGCGGACGAACGGGTCGCGGAAGAACGAGGAGGCTGAATCATGGCGACGGGGATTCGCGATCGGGTGGCCATCCTGGGCATGGGATGCTCGAAGTTCGGGGAGCGCTGGAACGACAACGCCGAGGATCTGATGCACGAGGCGTTCGGTGAGGCGCTCGGAGACGCCGGAATCGAGAAGGACCGGATCGAAGCGGCGTGGCTCTCCACCGCCATCGAGGAGCAGCACGCCGGCAAGTCCGGGCTTCCGCTCGCGCTCGCGCTGCGCCTGCCGTACATCCCGGTCACGAGGGTGGAGAACTATTGCGCGAGCGGCTCGGAGGCGTTTCGCGGTGCAGTCTACGCGGTCGCGTCCGGGGCGTGCGACATCGCGCTCGCGCTCGGGGTGGAGAAGCTGAAGGACACCGGCTACGGCGGCCTGCCGCAACGAACCCGGGGCGCGGTGAACGATCTCTACTGGGCGAACTTCTCTGCGCCCGGTGCGTTCGCGCAGCTCGCGTCGGCGTACCGGACCCGGCACGAGCTTCCGGCCGAGGATCTCAAGCGGGCCATGGCCCACGTCTCGGTCAAGAGCCACGACAACGGGTCGAAGAATCCGAAGGCGCATCTGCGCAACCGGATCGACGAAGACCGGGTGCTGAACGCGCCCATGGTCGCGGAACCTCTCGGGCTGTTCGATTGCTGTGGGGTTTCGGACGGCTCGGCGTGCGCCATCGTAACGACCCCGGAGATCGCGCGGTCGCTCGGCAAGACGGATATCGTCACCGTGAAGGCGCTCCAGCTCTCGGTGTCGAACGGAACCGAGGCCCAGCACAATTCATGGGACGGAAGTTACTTCATGACCACCCGAAAGGCGTCGGAGCGTGCGTACGCCGAGGCCGGGATCACCAATCCGCGCGAAGAGCTGAGCCTCATCGAGGTCCACGACTGCTTCTCGATCACCGAGCTGATCACGATGGAGGATCTGCACATCTCGCCCGAGGGTGCTGCGGTGAAGGACGTGATGGACGGGTTCTTCGACGCAGACGGCCCGCTGCCGTGCCAGATCGACGGGGGTCTGAAGTGCTTCGGGCATCCCATCGGCGCATCGGGGCTTCGCATGATCTACGAGGTCTATCTGCAGATGCTCGGCCGGGCCGGAGAACGCCAGCGCGAGAAGGAACCGGTCAGGGGCCTGACCCACAACCTCGGCGGATTCCCCCACCAGAACGTCTGCTCGGTGGTGATCGTCGGCCGGGAAGGGGCGTGATCCAACGGGTGAGGTGACCGGCCCTCGGCCGGGTCGAGAGACCGCAGGGCGGCCCTGGCCGGGCGGTGCACCGGCCAAGCGTCGGTCGCGGCGGAACGAATCGCCTGTCGCGGGGGGATTGTCGCCATCGACCGCTTCACAGCTTCCATGACGTCACTCCGCTGGAGCTCGTGCCTGCGAGAGCGGGTCGCGGGAATCCACATCGGCCGATGCCATGATTGCGCCATGCAGCATCGGATCCGAAACGAATCCGGAAACCCGATTGCTCGAGTCCCTGCCCAAATGAGGGCGGCACGTCCCGATCGGGTACGCTTGTCCGCCCGCAACCCGAGGAGCTCCGACATGCCCATCGACACCCGTTACGTCTTCATCGCAAGCATGGACGTCGACCCGGACAGGGAAGACCTGTTCAACGAAGTCTACGATACCGAGCACGTGCCCTACCTGCTCGACGTGCCCGGCGTGATCGCGGTCACCCGGCTCAAGGCGCAGGATTTCGAAGTGTCGTTGGGCGGCGAGATCCGATCCGTGGCGCAGGGCGAGACGCCGACCTGGCACGCGATCTACGAGATCGAGGACCCCGAGGTCATGAAGAGCGCGGCGTGGGGGGAGGCGATCGAACGAGGGCGCTGGCCGACGGAGGTGCGCCCGCACACGCGCAACCGCAGGCACTCGCTCCAACGTGTGATGGGGAAGTAGGGCGTGTGACCCGGACGCGCCAGTGCCGATGACGAGGCGCGGTGCGTTCGAGCGGGTGACAGGGGAGAGCCAGCCCGCATTTCCCACCAGCGCGACCCCCGGTTCGTAACTTCGGATGGCCAATGTCTCCCGTCGCGGGCACAAGCCTCACCGAAGCGACGGCACGAAGGAGCGAGAGCCATGTATCGGATACTCGAAGATCTTCGAATCGTCGAGGCGTCCGCCTTCGTCGCAGCGCCCACCGGCGGGCTCACCCTCGCGCAGCTCGGCGCGGACGTCATCCGCGTGGACCCCATCGGCGGCGGCGTGGACGCGAGGCGCTGGCCGCTTGCCAAAAGCGCGCTTGCCGAAAGCGCGCTCGCCGAGAGCGGCGCGAGCATCTACTGGGCGAGCCTGAACAAGTGCAAGCGCTCACTTACCGTCAACTTCCGCGCTCCGGAAGGTCGGGAGCTCGTCGCCGAGCTCGTCACGCGACCCGGCGAGGGGGGCGGCTGCTTCCTGACCAACCTCCCCGCACGCGGCGCGCTGGCCTATGAATCCCTCGCCGCCCGGCGGCGCGACGTGGTGATGGTGCAGATCACCGGACATCGCGACGGCGCCACCGCGCTCGACTACACGGTGAACAGTGCGGTCGGATACCCGATGGTCACCGGCCCCGCGCGGCCCGATGCGCCGGTCAACCACGTGTTTCCGGCCTGGGACGTGATCACCGGCCTCACGGCGGCCACCGGGATCCTCGCCGCGATGCGGCGGCGGCACGACACCGGCGAAGGCGAGCACATCACCCTGGCCCTCTCCGACGTCGGCTACGCCACGGTCGGGAATCTCGGACATATTGGTGAAGCGATCGTGAACGGCGCCGAACGTGCGCCGATCGGCAACGATCTGTACGGCGCTTTCGGCCGCGACTTCGCGACGAAGGATGGACGCAGGGTGATGATCGCGGCCATCACCGCCCGCCAGTGGAAGAGCCTGCTCGACGCCATCGACGCACACGAGGCGATGGGCCATGTCGAGGCGATGCTCGGCGTGGACCTCTCCGACGAAGGCCAGCGTTTCGAGGCCCGCGACGTCATCGCCCCGGTCGTCGCGCGCTGGGTCGGCGCCCGCGGCTACGATGAGGTACGCACCGCGTTCGACGAAGCCGGCGTGTGTTGGGGGCCGTACCAGTCCTTTCTGGAGATGGTGCGCGACGACCCTCGTTGCTCGATCCGCAATCCGCTGTTCGAAGACGTGGACCAGCCGGGGATCGGCCGCTTCATGATGCCGGGCTCGCCGCTGGAATTCCGGCGCCATGCGCGCGAGGCGGTCCGTCCTGCCCCCACCTTCGGGCAGCATACCGACGAGATCCTCGCCGAGGTGCTCGGCCTCACCAGCGCGAGGATTGGAGAGCTTCGGGACGGCGGAATCGTCGCCTGAGCAGGCGGAGCCGCGGGCTGGGGGCGGGCTCGGACCGGGCTCGGTCGCCACTCCGGGAGCGGGGTCACGGGGTCCGGCAGGTGAACGCAACGCCGGCCGGCGAATCCCTCGTCACGTTTGATCAAGCCCCACCGGGCGGCAGGCGGCCGGTGAGGAGGCGATACGTCCGCGTGTCCGAGGGCGATGCGAGAAACGCCTCCAGATCGTCCGGGGTGTCGAGATCGAGGCCGAGCCCCGACCGTTCGACGACCGCCGGCTCGATCCCGATGGCGCGCGCGGCGGCGAGGTGCGGATAGAAGCTGTCGTCGCCGAACCGGAACGGAAACACGTCCGGCGGCGAGCACAGCACGGAGTTCGAGCCGCGGTAGTCGCGCGACGGGGCGATGGTGACGGCCGGGGCCGGGGCGTGCGCCGCGATCACCGCCTCGATCTCCGCGACGGTGACGCGAGGAATGTCTCCGGGAACCTGCAGCAACGCCCCTGCCCCGGATTCGGAGAGCGCCTTCGCCGCGAGCTCGACCGCCGCGGTGTGGCCGCGGTTCTCCGGCTCGATCAGGCACTCGGCGCCGTGGCGCTCCGCCAGCGCGATCGCTTCGGGGTCGCGGGTGACGAGCATGACCCGCGCCAGCGCGGCGACGCCGGAGAGCGCTTCCAGTACGTCCTCCAGCATGGCCCGGAACAGCGCGGTGCGCGCCGGCTGATCGAAGGCCGCGGCGAGACGCTGCTTCGCATTCCCCAGGTCCTTCACCGGGACGACGGCATGGACGTCGCAGGCAGGCATCGCCGAAACCGTAGCTCAGCAACCGTAGCTCAATCGCTCGACCGATACCCGGCAATGCTTCCCGCCCGTCCGGGGCACGGCGATGGATCCCACTCGTCCGGGGGCTCACGCATTGCGCGGAGCGCATGGCGAGGTGTTCGCGACCGGCCCGCCGCACGGCGCGTCGAAGGCGCCCCATGCATTCACCCGGTCGATCCGCAGCGCGATGACCGGCAGCGGTTCGATCCGCATCGTGCGGTATTGCGGATAGCGTTCCCGCAGCTCGACCTGGGCGCGATCGTGCTCGTCGCCGTCATCGAGGATCTCGGCGCGGCCCCGCAGCATCACCCAGGCGAGCCGCGACCAGTCTTCGTCGTACCGGTCGATGACGACGGCGACGCGCGGGTTCTCTGCGATGTTGCGCAGCCGCTTCATCGCGCGCACGTCCGGGCGTTTCGGCTTCTCGTCGATGGTCACGTAGAGGTTGCCGCCGAGCAGCGCGTAGCACACCGGCACCACGTGCGGAGCGCCGTTCGCGTCCGCCGTCGCGAGCCGGGCGACGCGCATCGATTCGACGAACCGGCGCTCCGCCCCGCTCAGCATGGGAGTCGATGGTGCAATTCCGCGAGCGACGCCACCGGCACCACGCCATCCGGCACCGGGTGCGCCCGTTGGCCGGAGATCAGCGCGAAGACCTGCATACCGGCCGCCACACCGGCCGCGATGCCGTAGTCGCTGTCCTCGACCACCGCGCACCGCTCGGGCGCGGTCCCGAGCACTCGCGCCGCGTGCAGAAACAGCGCGGGGTCCGGCTTCCACACCCCCACCTCGTAGGCGCTCACGATGCGTCCGGCGAAGTGATCGAGCAGGCCGGTGACGCGCAAGGTGACCTCCATCTTCGAACGCGGCCCGTTCGAGACGACGCAGTAAGGCACGTCGAGGGCCTCGACCAGCGCCGCCGCGCCGTCCATCGGCTCGATCCGGGTCTCGAATTCCGCCGCCATGTGGGTTCGAAGAGTGTCCTCGAAGTCGTCAGGCAGCTTGCACTTCCCGCGGGCCTCGATATCACGCAGGTTGTCGGCCATCCGCGCGCCGGTGAACCGCTGCAGCGCTTCCTCGAGCTCGAACCGGGCGCCGAACCGGGACGCGAACTCGACGATGCACTCGACCGCGACCCGCTCGCTGTCGACGAGCACGCCGTCGCAGTCGAACAGCACCGCGTCGATGCGGGGTTCGCCGCCGTTGCAGGCCGCCGTCGCGCCGCCTCGCGCCGGTACGCGGTCAGGCATCCTGTTCCAGGGTGGATTCGGTGTACTTCAGACAGATCACGCGCAGGCACGAAGCGAGGTTCTTGTCGTTGGCGACAAGACAGTGATCGTGGATCATCTCGATCAGCCCCGGCATCTCCATGCGCGAATCCCGTGCCATTTCATCGAGCACGTGCCAGAAGGCCGCCTCCAGTCGAATGGTGGTGCTGTGGCCATGGATCCTGAAACCGCGCTTTTGCGGCGCGAATTCATTGATTTGTTCGGTCGTGCAGGCATTGAACATGTGTCCGAGCACATCCGGGGGTTCGAGGTAGATCGACATGGGATCACCCGGCACGGTCCGGCTGAGGGTCAGTGGCGCGTTGGCAATAAATACCACCACGCGCCCATGCGGCACGCATACTAATACAGAATCATCGCGATGGGATTCGAGCGCGCAGCGATGAAGCCATGAGGTCGTCGTCATGGAGTTCTTCCGCAAGACCCTCGACCCGGTGATCGCCCTCGCCGCGATCGCCGTGCTCGACATCTTTCTGTTTCTGCAGCTCGGCGCCTGGACGGTAGGCGGCGGTGAAACGATGATGACGGGCCTCATCGCGGAATTCTTCATGGGCGACGACCTTCGAAGAATTCCCTTCTGGCAGCTCGTGTTCGAGCCGGACGCGGGCTACTGGAAGATCTACATCAGCCTGGGCATGTTGTTCGGTGCGGTCATCGGCGCGGTCATGAGCGGCGAATTCTTCATCCGCTACCCGCGCCGGCTGTCGGAATGGATCATGATCACCATCGGCGGGCTCCTCATGGGGATCGGGATCCGGCTCGCCTTCGTCTGCAACGTCAGCACGTTCTTCGGACTGACACCGGAGCTGAACCTGGGGGGTTATCTGGCCATCAGCGGAATCATCGCCGGAGCCTGGGTGGGATCCCTGATATACAAGCGAATCCTGGGAGTGTGACATGAGCGTCGTCGGAGAATGTGTCCTGGCCTTCGTGTTCGGCACCGCGGTCGGCCTTCTCGTGCAACGATCCCGATTCTGCAATACCGCCGCGCTGCGTGACGCGATGCTTTTCAAAACCTACCGCAACACCAAGGCCCTGCTTGTCGCGATGATGATATTGACGCTCGGATTCACCGGTTTCATCACCATCGGCGAAGGCAATCCGATGCGATTCGACGTCGGCCTCAATCAGATTATCGGGCTGTTCCTGTTCGGAATCGGAATGGTGCTGGCCGGCGCCTGCACGGTGTCGACATGGGTCAAGGCGGGCGAGGGCAACGTCGGCGCCATGTGGGCGCTCATCTACACGTTTGCGGGCATGTTCCTCTTCTCGCTGGTGTGGTCTTTCATTTACTGGCCGCCCGCCCCCGCCGCCATGTCCGGAGAACCGGCCCTGGAAGCCCTCCAGTTGGGCTTTTCGAACGCGGCCACGTTGCAGGAGAAGACCGGAATTCCCGCGATCGTTTTCGGATTGGTGCAATTCGCCGTGCTGTTCGCGATCTATCGATCCATAGTACGCAGGGAACGTCCCGGCGCCGGAAGAATGGCGAGCATCGGGTAATCGTCGTTCGCAGTCGCTCTTCGAGCTCCGAGTGACCGCGATGTGATGTACACGGGAACGGCGTCAGTGAATTCCCTGTCGCCGAGGAGACTGCCCCATGGGCCTTTTCGGAAGGAAAGCCGAACCGGAGAACCAGGCAACGGGAGCCCCCGTGACCCTGGATGGTGGTGAGACCGTCACCGCGACGACGGTCGTGGACTGCATCGGCGACTCCTGCCCTCGACCTCAGATCTTCACGCGGAACGCCCTCGGCAAGGCCCGCTCCGGCGACGTCATCGAGGTGAAGATCGACAACCCCACCTCCATGGAAGCGCTCCCGCCGATCATCGAGGAGAACGGCGGTACCCATCTCGGGACGCTCCGCCGGTCACGCCATTGGCAGGTCCTGCTGAAGAAGAACTGATCCGCCGCGGCCAGTACCATGAAAATCCGGAAGCAGCTCCAGCTCACGATATTTTCCGCGGTGGTGGGACTGATTTCGGTCGCGTCCATGGTCCACGTGTTCATCCAGCCGCTGGACGAGCTTGCAAGGTCCCGGGAAGGCACGCCTTTCTTCACCCCACCGGTGCTCAATCCCGACACCGGCGAGGCGATCGAGCTGGACACGCTGATCGGGCATTACAAATCCGAGGGCTGACATGGACTTTGAAACAATCGCGGCACTGATCGCTTTCCTCGCTGCGATGTACGCCATGTACGTCAGCTTCACCAGGGACGACTCCTGATGCCGCGCCTGCAAGTATTCATCTTCTGCATCGTATCGCTTGCCGGCACGCTGGCCGTTTATGCGGCCCTGTTTCCCCACACGTCCATGTCGCCCGCCGAGGTGGAGGCGGCTCGCAAGCCCCAGCCGATGGAGGAATTCGATCTCATCGACCTGGGTAGCGACTACGGGCAATTGACCGTATTCGAGCTGGTCGGATACTACCTGGAGAATCCCACGCCGGCGGCGGCAGCGGGCGAAGCGGCGCCGAGGAAGAAGCATTTTGGCGGGTGTTGAACGCGGCTGCCCCCCGGTGGATCCAGGACACGCCGAACATCCTCGACGCCGGCGCCGCCGGTCCGGATTCCACCCGGGAGCGTCGTTGCCGATGCTGCTGCTCGCGATGCTCACGCTCTCCCGCCAAGCCGCGGGCGCCATCTCCGCCACCACCCATCCGGACGTGATTGCCGCGCTGGAATCTCCGGTGTTCGTCGATACCCGTGAAGCGGACACCTGCGCCGGCGGCAGCGTCGAGGGCGCGCTCTGCATGGCGCCGTCGCAGTTTCTTCATCCCGACGGAGCACCCGCGAGCTTTCGCGACATCAACTGGCTGGCCGGCGCGTTCGGCCTGGAGCCTGCACGGACCGCCGTCGTGTTCGGCGGCGGCGAGTCCGACAAGGACTTCGTCGCGGGAATGCTCTTCCTGCTGGGTCAATCTCGCGTGGTGATCTGGCAGGGCGACGCCGAGGCGCTTCTCGGCTCCCGGACACGGGGCGCCGGAAGGCTTCGAGGCATGTTGCGGAGCCGTTTCTACACCGATCCGATGCGAGACGAGTACATCGCGCTGGATGACGACGTCCGTTCGTTCTTCGGCGCCGGAACCGTCACGCGGATCGAGTATCCGCAATCGTTCGAAGAAGCGGGTCGGCTGCCCGGTTCGCGGCGGGACACCCCGTTGCTGTACCGGCACAACGACGAGGGTTCCTTGCTGCTGCTTGCCCGGGATACCCGCGAAGCGGTCGTCCATCTCGTCCGTCTCCTGCTTCGAGACCCCACCGCTCCGGCCAGGGTCCATCTCGACGGCCTCCACGGCCGCCCCGTCGAGAGCTTCGGCGCGCCGCGTGCCGGCCTCGGGCGCATTCCGTGGCTGGCCGCGGGGCTGGGCGCCGTCGCGATTCTCTGCATCGCCTTCATGGCTCGCGCGATGGCTGGAAGGCGCGGATGACCATTCTGTTCATCGTCGCCCACCGCGGCGCAGGCGATTATCTGCGCGGATTCTCCGCTGCCTGCCGGAGGAAGAAGGTGGAGTTCTCCATCTTCTTCACCGGTGACGGGGTACGGGTGCTGTCCGACTCCGCCGTCGTCGCCTGCGCCGGATCCGCGGCTGAAGCGGTGGTGTGCGAGCACTCCTGGAGCCAGGCGATGCCGGGCGGTTCGTGCCCGCTGACCCTTGGCAGCCAGACCGACCACAGCCGGATGCTGGGGTCCGCGGGCCGAGTGGTCTCGCTGTGAACGGAATCGCCGCGAAGTCGGTCCTCGTCGTCGCGCGCCGGGACCCGCTGGAAGCCATGCGCGTCGCGGCGGGGATCACCGTGTTCGGACACGACGTAGCACTGGTGTTCGCTCATGGACGGCTCGAAGTCGTGCCCGAAATGGAGCAGCTCGCCGAACTGATCGAGCTTGCCGAAATCTCACCGAAATCCCTGTATGACGACCCCGAGGTACCGGGCATCTCCGATGGCGATTTCTACCAGCTCGTCGAGGATGCGGAGCTCGTGATCAATGTCTGAACTACGCCTGCTGGTGCTGCGTACCCGGCTGTTCGAAGACCATCGAACCGCACCGGCGATACGGAGCTTGCCGGAAAGATTTCGAAGCACCGAATTTGTCATCGATGGCGACGTCGGGGCAATGTCGACGGCCGATTGGGATCGAGTGCTGGAAGCAGTTCTGGACAACGATCGGTGCATCACACTTTGAAGTGGAAGCAACCACCACCGAGGAGGGAACGAGCATGAATCGTCTTCTGAAATCAGCCACCGTCGTTACGGCCATGGGCATCTGCTCGCTGTCGATAGCCGCCGAGCCGCTCGTCGACGTCGGCTGGATCAAGGATCACGCCTGCGACGAGGGCGTGAGGGTGCTGGATATTCGCAACCCGCTGGACGGAGGCTCCAGGACCGCGTACCTGCAGGGACACATCCCGTGCGCGGTGTACACCGACTACCTGAAGGGTGGCTGGAGGAGCGAGGTCGACAAGGTCCCGGGCCAGTTGTCGAAGCCGGAAGATCTCGCCACGCTGATCGGCGCCCTCGGTATCGACAACGACACCCACGTGGTGATCTACCACCACGGCAAGAACGCCGTCGACATGGGAAGCGCAACCCGCATGTACTGGACGTTCAAGGTCCTCGGCCACGACGACGTATCGATACTGAACGGCGGTTATCTTGCATACGCGGCGGACGAAACGAACAGGATCGAAAAGGGCAACAACAAGCCGGATCCCCGGACCTTCGCGCCGAATCTGCGCACCGGCATGCTGATCACCAGGGAGGACGTCGAGAACGCCATCGACGACGACGGGATCACCCTGGTCGATATGCGTCCCAACCATCAGTACGTCGGCATCAACCGGCATCCCCGATCGATGCGCAATGGCACCATCCCGACCGCCCGGAGCCTGCCGGAGAGCTGGTTGACGATCAACGGCGGCGGCACTTTCCGGCCCGCCGCGGAGCTGGAGCAGCTCTATGCCCTCGCCGACGTCGACCCCGAGTCGAATCAGATCGCCTTCTGCAACACCGGCCACTGGGCCTCCCTGGGCTGGTTCGTCAGCAGCGAGCTGATGGGCAACGGCAACGCTGCGCTCTACGACGGATCCATGGTGGAGTGGAGCGCGGATGAGAGTCTGCCGATGGAGCGTCGAGTCTCTATTGAATAACGCCGCAGGAGGCGTCCTGCTCTGCATCCTGGCCGCGGCGGCGCCGAACGCCGCGGCCGCATCGTTCGAGCTCCGCGATCGGTTGCTCTGTCCGGCCGAGCTGCTGGTGATGCTGGCAGACGCGCGGAAGCTCTATCGAACCGAACGCGGCGGCCCGCGGTACCGGGGGTTGCGGAATCGTATTTCGGCCGCGCTGGCCACCCTGCCCTTGATATGCCGGCGCTACGCGGCGGCCGCGGAGAGGCGCTCCGGCGCCGGGAGCGGCTTCATCCCGCGCATCAGGCGGCTTCGGGACCTGTTCGGCTCGGGTGAGAGGACCCGCTTTCTCTCGAGCGTGGCGGAGCTGGCCGGCGAAGCGCCCTTCGATGTCACGTACTTCCTTCTCGATCGGGAGGGGGACGGGGACGAGCGCGAGGCCGGTGAAGTCTATCGGCGGTATTGCCAGGGATGTCACGATGCCCCGGTTCCCGGCAGCGAGAACCCCGCGGAGTCTCTCCATGACATGGCGAGAGACCTGTCTCCGGAGGAATTCTTCGCCCGTATGCTGTTGGGGGTTCGAGGCACGCCGGACATCGGGCTGTCCAATCCGTTGACGACGCTGGAGATCGGCGCCATGCAGCGCTTCCTCGACGCAGAGCCGGCGCCGGGCGGGCATTCGCCGGAACGCGGCGCCTCGCCGGCGATGTGATGTCGATCACGTGATCGACCCGGCACCGCGCGTGCCCCGGCTACGTCAACAACATCGCTCTCCTGCGGCGCAATGACCGCGACACCCTGTTCCGCGGAGCGTCCCTTTCCTGCCCGGCGCCTGTTCCGCAGAGGCTCATGGCCGGCGCCGCCGGCGACGGCGTGGTACGACTTCCAGGACCGGTTGAGCATGAGAGCGTGAGATCGAGATGAGCCAGCGGCCGAAAACCGGCCACGCGCCGGGAATGGTGGTCGCCCGGGGGCAGGCGCCTCACGTACCAAGCGCCGCGAGCTGCTCGGCCTGATCCTCGCTGACCAGCGCCTCCACGATCTCGCCAAGACCGCCGGCCATGACGTCGCCCAGCTTGTAGAGGGTGAGGTTGATGCGGTGATCCGTCACCCTTCCCTGCGGGAAGTTGTAGGTGCGGATACGCTGCGAGCGGTCGCCGCTGCCGACGAGCAGCCGCCGAGTCTCGGCGCGCTCCGTGCTCCGGCGCTCGCGCTCCGCCGCGAGGAGGCGCGCTTTCAGCAACGACATGGCCCGTGCCCGGTTCTTGTGCTGCGAGCGCTCGTCCTGGCACTCGACGACCGTGTTCGTCGGCAGATGGGTGATCCGGACCGCGGAGTCGGTCTTGTTCACGTGCTGCCCGCCTGCCCCCGACGCGCGGAACGTGTCGATCCTCAGATCGGAGGGGACGACGTCGATCTCGTCGACTTCGTCCATCTCCGGCAACACCGCCACCGTGCACGCGGAGGTATGGATGCGCCCTTGCGATTCGGTCTCCGGCACCCGCTGCACGCGATGGCCGCCGGACTCGAACTTGAGCCGCGAGTACGCTCCGCGCCCCACGATCCGGACGACCACCTCCTTGTATCCCCCGTGCTCGCCGAGGCTGCGGCTCACGATCTCGGACTTCCAGCCCGCGAGCTCGCCGTAGCGCAGATACATCCGGAGCAGATCGCCCGCAAACAACGCGGCCTCGTCGCCCCCGGTGCCGGCCCGTATCTCCAGGTACACGTTGCCCGCGTCGGCGGGGTCGGCGGGGAGCAACAGGACCTTCAGCTCGGCCTCCAGGCTCTCTCGCCGGCGCTCCGCCGCATCGATCTCTTCCTGTGCGAGGGTGCGCAGGTCCGGGTCCGACCCGGTGAGGAATTCGCGCGCATCCTCGATCGAGCCGCCCGCCCGGTCGTATTTCTCGAAGCATTCGACGACCGGGCTCAATTCTGCATGCTCCCTGGCGAGCGCCCGGAGCCGGGACGGGTCCGAGGCGACCTCGGGATCGGCGAGCAATGCGCCGACTTCGGCAAACCGCTCGCGCAGCCCTTCGAGCCTGTCCGTCAGCGAAGGGTTCATTGCGAGCGATCGGGAGCGGGCTCGATGGCCGGATCCTCGACCCCCTCGGTGATGCCGAAGAGCATTCTCGCCGCCTCGACGACGTCCTGGCGGTCGCTCTCCCCTGCTTCACGGATGCCGGTGCTCGGCGCGTGGAGCAGCTTGTTGGTCAGCGTACGCGCAACGTATTCGATGACCTCGTCCGCCGGCTCGCCGCCTTGCAGCCGGCGGCGCGCCTTCACGAGCACGTCGTCTCTGGCGGCAGCGGCCGACTCCCGCACCTGGACGATGATCGAAGCCACGCGCCGCCCGCGCATCCAGGCCATGAACTCCGCCACCTGCTGGTCGATGATTCCTTCCGCCACCCCCGCCGCCGCCACCCGCCGTTGCCGGCCTTCCTCGATCACGTCCGCGAGATCATCGACGTTGTACAGGTACACGTCGGGGAGGTTGCCGGCATCGCGGTCGATGTCGTGCGGAACGGCAAGATCGGCCATGAACATCGGGCGCCGTCGGCGCCGGCGCACCGCGGCTCGCGTCTGCTCGAAGGAGATGACCGGCTCGCGGCTGCTCGTGGAGGAGATGACGATATCCGCCTCGGCGAGGTGGAGCGGAACCTCGTCGAGCGAGATGGCGTAGGCTCCGAGCGCGGCCGCGATGCGGCGGGCATGCGCGACGGTCCGGTTCGCCACCACCATGCGTCCGATGCGGCTCGATCCGAGGTGGCGCGCGCAGAGCTCGATCGTTTCGCCCGCACCAACGAGCAGTGCGGTGCGTACGTCGAGGTCGCCGAAGATGCGGTGGGCGAGGGTCACCGCGGCGTATGACACCGAAACCGGGCTCGCGCCGATTTCGGTGTCGGTACGTACGCGCTTCGCCACCGAGAACGAACGCTGAAAGAGCTTGTCGAGCACGACTCCCAGCGAGCCTTCGCGCCGGGCCAGCCCGTATGCCTGCTTGAGCTGGCCGAGAATCTGGGGCTCGCCGAGCACCATCGAGTCGAGTCCGCTCGCGACCCGCATGACGTGACGTACCGCGGCGTCCTCCCGGTGCACGTAGAGATGGCCGGCGAGATCGCGGCGATCGATGCCGAGAAATTCGTCGAACCAGCGAGTGGGCGCATCCTGGCTGGCGCCCATGCCGCAGTACAGATCCGTGCGGTTGCAGGTCGAGAGGATCGCCGCTTCGCTGACCCCGGGGAAGCTGGACAGCGACCGGAGCGCCGACGACATCCCGGCATCGTCGACAGCTACACGTTCACGAAGCTCGAGCGGAGCCGTGGTGTGATTCAGTCCAAGGGCGACGATCGACATGACGGTTCGCGGAATGCACGGGAAAGGGCGCCGCACGCGGCGCGGCTCGACGGGCGTCGCGCCGATTGCTTGAATTCCCGCATGAAGTATAGTGGGAAACGCATTGCCCCGCCGATGATTCCGGGCGCGCACGAGCCGTACCGAGAGCCTCCGATGGCCATAGCTCCGTTGCATCGATGGACCCGAGTGGCCAGAGGGTTGCGCACGTCCGTCAGGCAGCGGCGCTGGCGATCCACACTCGCCGCCGCGCTCACCGCGGGCGCGCTCACCGGATGCGCCATCGGCCCGGCGGCACCCGGTGTCGTCACGGCCCCCCCCGACGGTGCAAGTGATTCCCTGCCTCCCGGCGGTACGCTGAACGGAGACGTACTCTACAAGCTCCTGGTCGGGGAGCTCGCCAGTCATCGAGGCGATCTGCGCCTTGCGCTCGAAAACTACCTGGAGGCCGCCCGCGAGACCCGGGACGCGGGCGTCGCGGCGCGGGCGACGAAGCTCGCGGTATTCGCGCACGCCGACCAGAGCGCACTCGAGGCGGCACACTTGTGGACCGACGCCGATCCATCGAGCGCGGAAGCCCGGCAGGTGCTCGCCTCTCTGCTGGTACGGGCCGGAGAGATCGAAGAGGCGGTCGAACATCTGGACGCGATGGTGGAGGCGTTGTCCGATCCGCCGGGAGCGGGGTTTCACCGCGCCGCCGACCTCCTTGCCGGGGAGAAGGACCGCGAGGCGGCTGCCGTCGTGATGAAGCGGCTCGTCCTCGGGCACGAGGACGATGCGGCGGCGCATCTGGCGCTCGCCCGGCTTCTGATCCGGACCGGGGATGTCGAGGAGGCATTGGCGGCCGGCGATCGTGCATACGAGCTCGACCCCGGTGACGCCCGGACCGCGGTCTTTCGGGCGCGCATGCGCCAGGGCGCGAACGACGTCGAAGGCGCGTTCAGCGTGCTGGTGGAATTCCTCGAACGCTCTCCCGATGCGGGAATGGTTCGCATGGCCTATGCACGCATGCTCGTGGACGCCGGACGCTACGAGCAGGCGCGCGCGGAATTCGAGCGCCTGGTGGCGGAGGAGCCCGAGAACGATGACGCCCGCTACGCGCTCGGGCTGCTGTTCGTGCAGACGAACCGGCTCGATGAGGCGACGCGGCAGTTCGAGAGGCTCGCGAGACGCGATTCGAGACGAGACGCGGCGCACTATTATCTCGCCCGGATCGCAGAGTCCCGGCAGCGGTTCGATGACGCGATCGCCTCGTATCGGCGCGTCCGGCGCGGAGAGCACCGACTGAATGCGCAGATCAGAGTCGCGGTGTTGTACGCGGAAACCGGCGACGTTGAAGCGGCGCGGCGTCATCTGCACGGGGTGCGCAGCGAGAACACCCAGGAAGCGGTACGCATCTACAGCGCCGAGGCGGGGCTGCTCGCGCGCGTCGCGCGCTACGACGAAGCGATGGCGGTCTACGATGCATCGCTCGAGGAGTTCCCCGGAAACTCGGGCCTCCTCTATGCGCGCGGGATGCTCGCCGTGAAGATGGACCGGCTGGACATCCTCGAGCGCGACATGCGAACCGTCATATCGCGCGAGCCGGACAACGCCGACGCCCTCAACGCTCTGGGGTATACCCTTGCCGATCGCACCGACCGCCATGAAGAAGCCTATGCGCTCATCAAGCGCGCAATCGAGCTGAAGCCTGACGATCACTACATCGTCGACTCCCTGGGGTGGGTTCTCCACCGCATGGGGCGGCATCAGGAGGCACTGGTACAGCTCCGGCGCGCGATGTCGATCAACCCCGACCCCGAAATCGCCGCCCACCTCGGCGAGGTGCTCTGGGTGCTGGGGAACAAGGTCGAGGCCCGCGCGGTGTGGAGCACCGCGCTCGAGGCGGCGCCGGAAGACGAGCGGCTGCTCGACGTCATCGAGCGCTTCGGGCTTTGAGCGGCGACCGCTGGTGCCGTCGGCGACCAATCGCGCGGTCGCTGGGCGATTCCGCCGCACGGAATCGCGGGTGCACTTCGGCCAGCGCCGTCGACGGGCGAGGAACAGTCTTGTTCCATACAACGCTCGGCCTGCCCACCGGGGGTCGCTCGCGAACGTTGAAACGTGCGGCGATGGCGTGGCTCGCGATCGGCCAATTGCTGCTTGCGGGATGTGGGACGCTCCCGGAGCTCATTCCATCGGAGCGCGATACGACCTGGCAGGCCCACGCCCGCGCACTGTCCCGGTTTCAGAGCTGGTCCATGCTCGGCACCCTGGCCGTGCGTTCGGGTCGCGACGCCTCGCGCGTGGCCATGCGATGGCGCCAGGGGCGTCATTCCTATCTCGTGCGATTCATGGGACCGCTCGGCATCGGATTGTTCGAGGTCGAAGGGTCGGCCACCGAGGTCGAGGCGAGGTTCTCCAACGGCCGCCGGGCAAGCGCCGCCTCACCCGAGGCGCTCCTTGAACAGGAGATCGGCTGGTCCGTGCCGCTCCGCGAGCTGCGCTACTGGATCGTCGGGGCGCCCGCGCCCAATGGAGCCCTGTTGAAGATGGAGCTGGACGACCACGGACGTCTCGCCCATCTTGAACAGGCGGGGTGGACGATGGTCTACGAACGGTACGGTCACCTCGACGATCTCGCGCTCCCCGAGCGCATCCGGTTCTCGAGCGGGTCGGTCGAAGCGACCGTCGTCGTCCGGCGATGGAAGGTGGAGCGTGATCCGGCGTGAACGGCCGGGGGGCAGGGCGCGGACAATCCGTCGATGACGGGATCGAGCTTCCCGCACCGGCAAAGCTCAACCTGTTCCTGCACGTGGTGGGGCGGCGGCCGGACGGCTACCACGAGCTTCAGACCGTCTTTCAATTCATCGGCCTCGCGGACCGGGTACGCATTGCGCGCCGCGCCGACACGCTGCTGCGCCGCACCATCGCGATTCCCGGGGTGGCCGAGGCGGACGATCTCGTCATCCGGGCCGCGCAGCTTCTGCGTGACGAATTCGGGATCGAAGAGGGCGCGGACATCGGCGTCGAGAAACGGATTCCGCTGGGCGGCGGTCTCGGCGGCGGAAGCAGCGACGCGGCTTCGGCCCTGGTCGGCCTCGATCGGCTATGGGACCTCGGCATGGACGCGGACCGACTCGCGGCGCTGGCGGCAAGACTGGGAGCGGACGTGCCGGTGTTCGTTCGCGGCCTTGCGGCCTGGGCGGAGGGTGTAGGTGAACGTCTCGTTCCCGTCGTTCTCGAGCAGCCGTGGTACGTGCTGATCGTGCTCCCCTTCGCGGTCTCCACCGCCGATGTCTTCCGCAGCCGCGCGTTGACACGAAATACCCCCAGATTCAGAATCTCCCAGCTTCCGGGAAGCGGGACCGGGGATCGGGAATCGTCGGCGCGTATCGAACGTCTTCTCGCCACGGCTCACAATGACTGCGAGCCGGTGGTGAGGGAGATGCATCCGCCGGTGGGCGAAGCGCTCGACTGGCTCTCGCGGTACTCCCGAGCGAGGATGACCGGCACCGGCGCAACGGTCTTCGCGCCATTCGGCGCCCGCGAGCGGGCCGTCGAGATCGCGCGTGCGGTGCCCGCACCGTGGCGGGGTCTGGTGACCAGAGGACTGAATCAATCACCGCTGCGCGAGCGCGCGGGCTGGACTCCGGCGCGTGACGCAGCAGGCCCGCCGCATTCACCTTGGGGTGTAGCCAAGCGGCAAGGCACGGGACTTTGACTCCCGCATCCCTGGTTCGAATCCAGGCACCCCAGCCAAGGAAATCAACCGTTTAGTCCCGTACACCCTCGAAGAATCAGGAAGTTACCGGCCAAACACCCGCCATTTCCTTTCTCTCGCGGTATTGCATCGTCTCCCGTCGTCTCTCACAACCACCTTCAGAAATGGCAGGTGAAATGGCGGGTGCCTGCCATTCCGGGCAAACGACACGGGAGGCAGTCATGACCGCGAAGGCGCATCCGAAAAACGCGCTCTCGGCGACGTTCGTATCGAAGACCAGGCAATCGGGGCGGTACGCGGACGGGCACGGGCTCTATCTCGTGATTGAGCCGAGCGGTTCGCGGCGGTGGGAGCAACGGCTCCAGATCCACGGCAAGCGGCGCACGATCGGGCTTGGCGGTTTTCCGCTCGTCTCACTGGCCCGGGCACGGGAGGCAGCGCGGGAGGTGCGCGCCGGACACGATCCGCTGGCCGCGAAGCGCGTCGCGAACGGCATCCCGACCTTCGCCGAAGCCGCGGCGACCGTCTTCGACCTGCGCCGCCCCGGCTGGCGCTCCGCTCGACACGCGCAGCAATGGATCGAGAGCCTGAACGAGTACGCCATGCCGAAGCTCGGGGCTGAGAGCGTGGCCAGCGTGGACGCTGCCGGCGTCCTCGGCGTGCTGGTTCCGGGTCTGGCACAAGATGCCCGTGACGGCGCAACGGCTGCGTCAGCGCATCGGCACGGTGTTGAAGTGGGCGATCGCACAAGGCTACCGGCTGGACAACCCGGCGGATGCGGTGGCCTGCGCGCTGCCGCGCCAGTCATGCCGGCCAGCGCATCACCCCTCGATCCACTACGAGGACGTCGCTGACGCCATCGACGCGGTACGCGCATCGAACGCTTCACCCTCTGCCCGGCTGGCGCTCGAATTCATGGTGCTGACCGCGGCCCGCTCCGGCGAGGTTACCGGATGCACGTGGCAGGAAATCGACCTGCAAGGGCGCACGTGGACCGTGCCGGCTTCGAGGATGAAGGCCGGGCGCGAGCATCGCGTACCGCTCTCCGATCGCGCCCTCGCCATCCTGGACGAGGCGCGGGCGCTCGGCGACGGTCGCGGGTTCGTCTTCCCCGGCCCGAAGACCGGGCAGGCGATGTTCCGCGCGAGGTTCAGCCGACTGTTGAAGCTGCTCGGCATCGAGGCCGTGCCGCATGGCTTCCGCACGAGCTTCCGGGTGTGGACGATGGAGCGCACCAACTTCCCGCGCGAGGTCTGCGAAACGGCACTCGCGCACACCAACCCGAACAAGGCCGAAGCCGCTTACGCGAGATCAGATCTCTTCTCGAAACGGCGCGATCTCATGGAGCGGTGGGCGCGCTTCCTGAGCCCGGCGCCGGCGGACGTGGTGAGCCTCGACGCGCGACTGTGGCGCGAGTTTCCGGTGAATCCGCTCGCGCCACCACCGCAGGAGACCTTGTCGTGACCGACGATACACCACCGTGCGCCATCCCCGGATGCCCGAATCCCGCGTTGCCGCGTGTCGGCAGTCGCGGCACGCCCGAAGTACTGCGCTCTGCGCGCCGGCTCGAACGCGGCCCACAAGCGCCGGCGGACACGAGACCGCCGCGATCGGCGTGAGAAGGCGATCGCCGAAATCATGGCGACCGGCATCCCGCGGGAGGCGGCGGAGCGCGTGTTCGAGGCGGGCGAGTCGATCGGCCGCTCTCTCGACGTCGAGCGCGTGATGCGCGCCGCCGGCGCCGTCGAGGGTGTGATGGGGTTGGGTGAGCGCGTCGCCTTCGAGCCGGCGAGGAAGGCGACCAAGCGTTGAAGGTGCGGCGGGCCGGGATGACGCCGGACCCGCCGCAGTGTCGTGAACCCTGGCAAGGGAGATCATCGACGTGGACAAGTCTACCGGCTCGCCATCGCTGGCGCATCCAATCTCAACCCTGGACGAAGCTGCGTGGGACGAACTTGTTGCGGAGTGGCCTGGGGAGAGCGCGTCTCCGACGTGCTCCGCGCCGACCCTGGACGAAGGTATTGCGGCCGGGGAAGTGCTTCCCGGGCATCAGCCCGGAGTTTTCAAGTTTGTTCGCGTGCCGGATGGCTGGCGCCGACTTCGCTTCATCGACGTAGACTTGTTTCGTTGGCCGGGTGATAGCAAGCCCGAAGGCTACGGCGAGTTTGGCTTGAAGACAGCAAGATGGTATCGGAAGGAGCGAGAGAGGCTCGGCCAGCCCTTCGATTTCGATGATGCCGTCCGCATCGCGCGTCACTGGCTCGCAGATTGGCCGGGCTCGGTGAACTTTGAAGACCTGCGCGATTGGCTTGTGGCGAGCTTCTTCACGATCGCCGGCGGGCATCAACCGCCCCTTGTTGACGGCGACACCTACAGATTCATCGACAGGAATACGAAGCTCCGTGCCGTGCGGCTCGATGAAAACGTCGTTGGGCGGTGCATTGAGAAAGCCGCATCCAGTGGCGTCCACCACGAAGCACTCCACAAAGCCGGAGAGCTGATCCTGCGGAGGAACCGGCGACGGCTCGGCGGTGCGCTGAGCGGGTGGATAGCTGTCTACATGGCGGGATCACTTCCGCGTTGCCGAAAGCGCCCGGCGGGCAAGAACGCACTCCGGGACCGGGCAATCGTCGCCGCGGTCAAGAGACTCGAAGCCGAGCCGAGCCTCCCTGGCCTTCGCGAAGCTCGATCGGAGCGGGGCGTGAACGCGCCGATCGACTGGCCGGCGCTCATGCCCGATGTCGCCCGCGCCCTGCTCGGTGAATCGAACGCACGGCCAAGTACGGCCCGCGAATGGCGCTACCGCACTCATGGAAGCCTCGTCGTGCACGTGGACGGCGAATACTCCGGCACCTGGCGCGACCATGAGGCGGACGCCGGCGGCGGGGTGCTCGACCTGGTGATGCACGTGGACGGCGCCGGTGATACCCGCGAGGCGATGGCCTGGTTGCGCGATGCCGGGTTCATCGGCGAGTCCGGCGCCGGCGAGGTCGCGGCAGGCTGAGCCGGCCCCGAGCTCGAAGCCGCGCGATACCACGGCCGCGGCCCGTCGAGTTTGGGACGCCACGAAGCCGCTCGCGGGGACTCTCGCCGAAACCTACCTGCTGGCCCGCGGTGTCGGGCATGTCGCCGTGGCGCCCTCCTTGCGCTTCTTTCCGGCCCTCGCGCATCCTTACGCACCTGGGCGCTTCCCTGCCATCGTCGCGGGCGTTCAGTGCGCCGCCGGGCGCTTCGAGGCCGTGCATCGCATTTATCTGGACCGCTCCGGCGCCGGCAAGGCCAACGTCGATCCCGCCCGCGCCAGTCTCGGGAGTACGGCCGGCGGCGCGGTTCGCCTGGCGGAGCCGGAGCACGGACGCCTGCTCGTGGGCGAGGGCATCGAATCGACCGCGGCGGCGATGGTGCTGTTTGGCCTTCCGGGTTGGGCTGCCATCGCCACGTCCGGGCTGACGGCGATCGAGCTACCGGAGGACGTTCGCGACGTGGTGATCGCGGCCGATCGCGATGCGGCGGGACTGCAAGCCGCGGCGGCCCTCGCACGGAGACTCGAAGCGGAAGGCCGGGACGTGGAGATTCGTCTTCCGCGCAAGGGCGATTTCAACGACGTACTTCGGGAGATCCGCCAGTGAGCGCGCGAGTCTGCGAACGGGACGGGTGCGAGGTCGAGGTCACCGGACGGAGCACGCGGTGTCCCGAGCATCAAGCGGAGCATCGGCGCGAAACGCAACGCGAACGAATGCGGCAAATGCGCACGCGGATTCGTACGCATCTACGCCAGTTTCTCCCGACGATGCCGACCGCGAGGCGAAGGCCCGCACGGCCCTGGAACGCGCCAACCTTCCCGCCGACCTGATCGAATCCACCAAGGCCGATCCGGGCGCCCCGTTCGAGCACGCGGAAGCGCTGGCCGGGATGCGCGCGATGGCGCCGGCGGATTGGGCACGGGTCAAGGCGGTGCTGAGGACGGCCGGCGTGACCATCGGCGACCTTGAGCGGGCGATGGGCACGGGTGAGGGTGGCGACGGCAAGCCGGGGCGGCCCCTCGAATTCAAGCCGAAGTTCCCCGGGATTTCGGGGTCTGAATCGAGGATAACTTATTGAATTGAGATCAGAAACAGCCGAAATCATGGATGATTCGTGTTCCCATGTAACTGAAGGTCAATAGTTTAACGTGAGCGGGAATACAGGATATTGTCGTTCCCATGTACGTCGAAACCGTCCCCAACCGCAACTCCCGCCCCGCCGTCCTCCTGCGCGAAGGCTGGCGCGAGGGCGGCCGAGTCCGCAAACGCACACTGGCCAACCTCACCGACTGGCCCGCAGAGAAGGTCGACTCCCTGCGCCGAGTCCTCAAGGGCCAGCGCCTCGTCAGCCCGAAGACGCCTTCACCATCGAACGCTCCCTCCCCCACGGCCACGTCGACGCCCTGCTCGCCATGACCCGGCGCCTGGGCCTGGACCGGCTCATCGCCCCCAAACGCTCGCCCGAGCGCGACCGGGTCCTGGCCATGGTCGTGCAACGGCTGCTCCACCCCGCCTCGAAGCTCGCCACCCCCCGGCGATGGCACACCACCACGCTGGCCCAAGAGCTCGACTTGGGCGACGCCGACGAGGACGCCCTCTACGAGGCGATGGACTGGCTGCTCGCGCGCCAGGAGCGCATCGAGCGCCGGCTCGCCCAACGCCACCTGCACGAAGGCGCCCCGGTGTTCGCCGACGTGAGCGGGAGCGACTACGAAGGGCGCACCTGCCCGCTGATGCGCTTTGGCGACCACCGCGACGGCAAGCGCGCCAAGCCCCAGGTCGTCTATACCGTCCTGAGCGCTCCAGGCGGATGCCCGGTAGCGGTCCAGGCCTCTCCGGGCAACACCGCCGACCCCAACACCGTCGCGGACCAAGTGCTGAAGCTGCGCGAGCACTTCGGACTCCAACGGGTGGTGCTGGTCGGCGACCGGGGCCTGCTCACACAGGTCCAAATCGACCACCTCAAGCGCCATCCGGGGCTCGGATGGGTCAGCGCGTTGCGGGCGGTGCAGGTGCGCTCCCTGGTCGAGAGCGAGGCGTTGCAGTTGTCGTTGTTCGACGAGCAGCACCTGGCCGAGTTCGCCAGCCCCGACTACCCCGGCGAGCGCCTGGTCGCGTGCTACAACCCCTTGCTGGCCGAGGACCGGGCGCGCAAGCGCGAGACGCTGCTCACCGCCACCGAGGCAGGGCTCGAACGCATCGCGCGCGAGGCCGCCCGGCGCACCCGCACGCCGCTCGATGCGGCACAGCTCGGACACAAGGTGGGACGGGTCATCGCCCGGCACAAGCCTGCCCCCGAGTCCCATCGGGGGATGGCCAAGCACTTCCGGTGGGCGGTCCACGACGGGCGTCTGGTCTATGAGCGCGATTACGCACGCATCGACGCCGAGGCGCGCCTCGACGGCATCTACGTGCTTGCGGTGAGCCCGCCGCGCGGCTCTCCCCCGAAGACACGGTGCGCACCTGCAAGGGGCTGGCCGACGTCGAGCGCTGGTTCCGCACCCTCAAAGGGCTCGACATCCGGGTGCGCCCCATCCGCCACCGCGAGCAACGCCGGGTCCGCGCGCATCTGTTCCTCTGCCTGCTCGCCGGCTACCTGGAATGGCGCCTGCGCCGCGCCTGGGCGCCGCTGCTGTTCGACGACGAGACACTGGCCGACGCCCGGCGCACCCGCGACCCCGTCGCCCCGGCCAAGCCCACTGCTCGCGCCCGGCACAAAAAGGCATCCCGGCGTAGCGACGACGGATGGCCCCTTCACAGTCTCGATACCCTGCTCGGCGAACTCGCGACCCGCTGCCGCAACACCTGTCGGGTCCCCGCCGACCCCTCGGCCCCGGCCCTGTCTGTGCTCACCGAGCCGACACCGATTCAGCTCAGCGCCGCACACCTCATCGAAACGTTCCCAGTACCGGGAACTCCCAAAAGTTGAATAATTGACCCCTGATCAATCAGTTGAAACTTGTCCGGCTCAGGGAACTTCGGATTAGAAACGATCGGTTCCAGGGACACACCCGGTTGCCGACGAGCCCGGAAGTGAAGCCCCGGACCGACGCGGCCCGGGATGCGCCGGGGGTCGCCGGCCGAAGGCGAGTCTTCGAACCGGCATCATCCCCCGCACGCCGTTCCCGGGGATTCCGGAGTCGCCGAACTCAAAAGCCGAGTGCGGGTGGACCCGCGGAGACGGCAGGTTGCGCGGACCCGCCGTTCACCACAGCATCCGCCGCAACGTGCCGTCCCGGTCCAGGAGCTGGTGCTTGACCGCGGCGGCGGCGTGCACCGCCGCGATGGCCAGCGTCCCGTAGGCGCACCAGTAATGCGCTTCGATCGCGAGGTCTCGCAGCCCCTCTCCCACGACGGCGACGGCGGGCACCGTGAACCACCCCCACAGGTCGATCCCCTCGCCTTCGGAGGTCGAGACGAGGTAGCCGGTGAGCGGGATCAGCACCATCATCACGTAGAAGAGGTGATGGACGGCGGTGGCCGCGGCCCGCTCCCATCGTTTCAGTGACCCGGCGTAGGCCGGAGGCCGCGAATGCACTGCCCAGGCGATCTTCACGACCGCCAGCACGAACGCGACGACCCCCAATGCCTTGTGCCAGGCCAGCGAGTCGTTGTACCAGGCGTCGTAGTAGGTCAGATCGACCATGTACCACCCGAGCCAGACGAGCCCGAGGATCAGGACTGCGACGGACCAGTGGAGCAGCTTCGTCGCGAGCCCGTAGCGGCTCCCGGTGTTTCTCCACATGGTGCCGGACTCCGTGCGGACCGATGGCCGCCAGTGTCGCACAGGGGCGCCGCGCCCATCGTGTTTCGCATCGTCCTCCGGACATGGGAGGCCACGGAACGGAATGCAGTGCGACGGGCAGACCGGCAGGATCGCGGCGAATGTCCTGGTACTCGTGCGGGAAGCCACGGAACGTAGCGCAACGGGGCCGGCAGGCGTCCGCGCCGGCCGATGATCGGGTTGCCCGGATGCGACCCGTTATGCCAGGGAATACGTGACGGCAGGGCGAGGCGTCCGCGCCGGCCGGCGATCAGGTTGCCCAGATGCGAGGCGGGTGCGGCTCTACCCCCAGCAGCGGCGGACGCAGCTCCGCCCACAGGCCGTGGAGCCACTGCCTCAGCCCGGAGATGCCGGGCGCCAGCGCCCGGAGCACCAGCAGGTCGTCCACCAGAGTCGCGCCGGCCCTCCCGGGGGACGGTGCGTGCCGCCGGTTGAAGCTCCGTGCGAGATGGAGGAGCGCGCCGCCGGGGTAGGCGACGCCCACCGCGGCCGCCGCGAATCCCCCGAGCCCCCAAGTGGCATCGAACGCCTCGCCTCCGCCGGCCAGATGCAGGCGCTCGACCAGAACCGGCCGCTGCGCGATGAAGACTTCAAGCGCTTGGTGCAGCGTCCCGCGGTCGAACCGCTCCCGGCAGGCGGGCCGGCCGGCGCACCAGCTCTCCCAGCCGATGAAGCGCGCCGCGGGATCCAGCTCGAACCGGGTTCGGACAGCGGCCCGGGCGCCCGCGAAGTACAGGCTCTCCTGGGGAAGCCACTCGACGGCGGCGCCGGGGGCGGCGCGCACCGTCTGCGCCTGCCGCGCCCAGGGGCCGCCGGTGCGGTAGAACTTCGTCGCGGCGGGCGTGGTGAGGAGCGCCCGGGCCGACCCGCCGACCTGCACGTCGAGGGTGAGCCGATCTCCGCCCACGAGCCCGCCCGGCGGGTGCAGGACATAGACGTGGCAGGCGCCGTCTCCGGGATAGAACGGGGACTGCACCAGAATCGGTCCGTGGTGGCGGTTGCGGGCCAGCACGGTGCGGGCGCCGCGCCGCTCGAATCCGAGCGACAGCGAGCCTCGCCACGGCTTCACGCCGGTTCGTCCGTCTCCAGCACCGGGGGCGGAGCGTCCAAGTGGTCGATCCACGCGGCCAGGGCGAGGAGGGGCTCGTCGCCGGTGTGCATGGCGTGGCCCTGCTCGCTCGCGTGGAAGAACCATTCGCCGGGAAGGCGCTGCCGCCAGGGCTCGCCGTCCCGCCGCCATTGCGCGGCCCCCGAGATGACGTGGTAGATCTCCGGCGCCTTGTGCCGGTGCAGCGGGTAGAAGAGGCCGGGAGCCTGGAGGGTGAACGCCACGAGCACGTCCGGATTCACGAAAGGCATCTGGTAGCCGGGGCGGGGCGGTATGCCCGTACCCACCAGCATGGTCACCGCGTAGCCCGCGGCCAGCGCGTCCGCCCCGTCGCCGGGCTGATACGGCGCGATCCACCGAAGCGACGGCGCCGCCGCGAGCAGGGCATCGGCAAGCCTGCGTTCGCCGGGCGTGGCCGCGGCCTGCACCGACGCCTCCAGCCAGCCCGGGACCAGCGGCGTCTGCGCCGGCTCGACCGCCCTCGGGGTGAGCGGCCGGCTCAGCAGACGGTCCAGGACGGTGATTTCGGGGCAGTCCGTAGCGGCGGTGAGGGTGGCGTCCCGAACCGCGTCACGAGTGGCGGACAACAGATGATCGACCTTGGAATTCATGGGATTTGCGGATCGACTCCAGGCTTCACCCCGAGGGCGTGACGCCAGCGGGGATGATAGCGCAGGTTGCCGGGGAGGAAGGCGTCACGGTACAGCGCGACATCCCCTTCGACCCCGCCCGGCGCGTGACGGAGGGGGTATGGGTTCGTCATTCGGCCAGCCACGCATCGAAGCGCGCCTTGATGCGGTCATGGAGGCTCGCATACCACTCGGTATCCTTCAGGATCGCGGTCTCGAAGTTCGCCGGCCAGGTCGGCATGTGGGGACGCATGTCCACGCCCGTCTGCGCGTGATTGGAGATGAGCTTCATCGATGATCTTCGCGCCGGACCGTAAGCGATGTATCGCGCCTGATCCGCAAGCGGCCGGGTCCCGGTCGCGAACCGGACGAACCGCAGGGCGTCGTCGAGGCGCGGGGCTCCCCTGGGAACCCCCCAGACGCCGAGCTCGTAGATCTGCGCATCCCAGATGATCTCGACGGGGTGACCCTGGACGACCGCCGCGTCGAACAGGCGCCCGTTGTAGTGGGATGCGAGCACGACCTCTCCCGAGACCAGCCATTCCAACGGCTGTGCCGTGTCCGTCCACCAGAGGAGGTGATCCCTGATGCTGTCCAGTCGTTCGAACGCCAGCCGCAGGCCCCGTTCCGTGCTGAGCAGCGAATAGAGGTCCTGACGCGGCACGCCGTAGGACATCAACGCCCACTCGAGATTCGCCTCGGGGCTCTTCTGCAGCGCCCTCCTGCCGGGGAACCGCTCGACGTCGAAGAAGTCCGCCATGCGTTCCGGGCGCTCTCCGGGAAACGCATCGCGGTTGTAGGCCATCACCATCGCATAGACGATCTGGGTGACGCCGCACTCGGTCAGCGCGCCGTCGATGAAATCCCGCTCCGCCGGCGTTCCGTCCATCGCCGGCGGCAGCAGCGCGTGATCCATGGGTTCGAGCAGTCCCTGCTTGCAGGCGGCACGGTTGTCGGCCATGGACATGTCCACCAGATCCCAGACGACGGAACCTTCGGCCGCCTGCCGGCGGAGCTCGACGAGCCCGCCGTTGTATCTCACGACGTCGATTCGGATGCCGGTCTTGGCCGTGAACGGCTCGAAGTAGGCTTTCCTCTGGCTCCTTTCGTACGGGCCGCCCCACGACACCACCGTGAGAGAGCGGTCCGCCGCGGCGTTCGTCCAGAGGACCCCCGACACGAGGGCGAGGATGCCGGCGGCGATGCATCTCACCATCGTTCCGGGGTGCGGGTCGCCTCGCCCCGGGGACGTGTCAGAGGTCGCCGCCATGTCCTCGACTCCGACGAAGGTTCGCCGGCATGTGCAAACGACGTCTTTCCCATGGTTCATCCCGGGGCGACGCCGGACGAAAAAGGTTCCATTCCTCGCTTGCACGGCACGACCCTCCACCGGTCCGGTCCGCGACCCCGGACTCCACTCCGCTCCCCGACGCGGCACGACCTGATTTCGCCGGTGGCACGGTCGTTCAGATGCGCTTCGCTCCTCACGCGCACGGCGCCACCACCGGCGAACCGTCACGGCGCCGCATTCTCCTCCCGGCGGATGTCATGCGTCGTATCCAGGTACGCCTTGACCACGCTCGCTTCGAACACCACGCCCATCAGGCGCTCATCGTCGGCGCCACCGAGCACGGGGATGCTCTCGCCGACGAAGTCCTCCATCTGCTCCATCGCCGCCCGGATGGAGGTCTTCGCGGTGAACACGACCTGCCCGCGTCTTGCGACCTGGCCGACCGTCACGCACGAGGCAGGGCCGCCGCTTTCCCGGTTCATGATCTCCTCCAGCCTGACCGAGCCCAGGTAGGCTCCGCCCTCGCCGAGCACGTAGCCCTCATGGCGATGCGCCGCCAGCAGGCGCGACCTCGCCTCGGCAAGCGACGTCTCCGGGGTCAGCGCGGTGAAGTCGCGGGTGACGTAGCCCTCGATCGGCCGGCAGTCGAGCATCACCTTGTCCCGGCCCAGGGAGAGGTCGAAGCCCCGCGCCGCGAGCTGGACGTCGAACAGGGAGCGGCCGAAGACCCGGTAGGAGATCAGGTTGGAGAAGACCACGCTGACCATCGCCGCCGTCGTCAGATCATAGTTGCGGGTGAGCTCGAACACGATCAGGATCGTGGTCAGCGGCGCTCCGATCACCGCGCTGGTCACCGCCACCATGCCGCAGACCGCATAGATTGCGATGTCCGATCGCAGACCGCCCAGCAGCAGCTCGGCGCCGTTGCCGGCCAGCGCCCCGAACAGGATGCCGACGAGCAGGGCGGGACTGAACACCCCGCCCGCGAACCCGAATCCGATGCACAGGGCGGTGGCCGCAATCTTGGCCACGAGCAGGAGCGCCAGCTCGCCGGGCTCGAACGCCTGGTCGATGATCGCGAAACGCAGCGTCTCCTTGCCGATGCCGAGGACGTCGGGAATCCAGATCGCTACCGCGCCGAGGACCGCCCCCGCCAGCATGGGCTTCAGATGACCGGGGACGGTCAGCTTTCCTGCGACCCGGCCCGCGAGAAGGATGGCGCGCATGTAGACGACCGCGACCAGGGCGCCGGCGACCCCGATCAGGATGAACCCCAGGAACTCGGGCGCGTACGCCACGCTCGCGCCTTCCACCCGGAACAGGGGACGGCGATCGAAGCCGACGGTGGCGATGACGTAACCCACCGTCGAGGCGACGGTGATCGGTGCGAACGCGCGCAACGAGTAATGCCGCAGGATCACTTCGTGGGCGAAGATGATGCCGGCGACGGGGGCGGTGAACGCGGTCGATATCGCGGACGCCACCCCGCATCCCACTCCCACCGTGGCCATCCACCGGCCGTGCCGGCTGATCCGGGAGATGAGGGAGCCCAGGGTCGCACCCAGGTGGACGAGCGGGCCGTACTGTCCCACGGATGCGCCGGCGCCGAGGGATACGAGGCTCGCCAGGGCCGACAGGAGCCCGGAGCGCGGCGCAATCCGGCCCTCCAGTCCCTGAACCACGCGGATGACGTCGGGGGGGCCGTGGGGGCGGCGCTCCGGGATGTGGCGAAGCATGAGCCCGACCACGAGCCCGCCCACCGCCGGCACGCAAAGGGTGGCGAGCATCACCCAATGGGCGTCGTCCGCCATGATCCGGCTGCGCGCCGAGATCAGCAGCCAGTCGTTCAGGACGACGACCAGCTTCACGAACAGGATCGCGGCCAGCGACGCCAGCGCGCCGGTCACCGTTCCAAGAACGGCGATCGATACGATCCGCATCACCGGATTCGGCTCAGGGCGCACGCGATTCCCGTATGTGGAACAAGCCCGTTGCCCGCCCGTCAGCGCGTCGGGCATGGACGCCGGCGACTTCGCGCAGCGAAATCGCGGGATGACCACGCCAACGGTCGCGTCCTCGCATCGTATCCCGGATGCGCCCGCCGCGCTCCATGGGCCTTGCCCGTGGAACCTCCGACCAAACGACGAAGCAGTGATCCGCCGGCCCCCGATTCCCCGAGGCCGGCTCCCAGGTTCACGACAAGCGCCCGGCTCCGGCTCCGCCGGGTCGGGGAGGGCGCGTAGCCCTGCGCCGCCGGGCGCCCGCATCCTCCGCCCTGGTGGGTACATGGCCCCCCGGGCCGAATTTCGGCATTATCCGAGCATCCGACCGCGGGACCGACGAACGTTCGCGCGGTCATGGCGAAAGGCAACGACCGTAAGGAGGACCAGCATGCGCAAGTACGTCATATTCGGTGCGGTGGGAACGATGGCGCTGGCCGCCATAGGTATCGGCGCGGTCATGGCGCACGGCACCTCGGGGCTCGATACGTGGAAATCCGGGAAGAACCACAACCGGATCATCCAGGTACAGAACGAGGGGGGTGTCCAGGCCGACAGCGGCAAGGTAGGCATCGCCTTCTTTTCCAACTCGGCGTTCCAGGTGACGTCACCAAGGGGTATCAGGATCATGGTCGATCCGTGGCGCAACGATCCCTCGGGCGCCTGGGGCTTGTGGTACCGGATGGAATTCCCCGCCGCGGAGGTCGATATCGGCATGTCGACCCATGCTCATTTCGACCACGACGCCCTCGGCCGGCTGGAGGCCAACATGCTGCTGGACCGCATGGCCGGCACGTTCCAGTTGGGTGACGTCATGATCACCGGGGTCGCGGACAAGCATCAATGCGTCGCGCCCGGGATCGTTGCATGGACGGACGCGGTGAAGCAGTTCGAAGGCCGCGACAACGTCTGCCCGCCGACCAATGCCCGGCACTTCGACAACAACCTGTACGTCATCGAAACCGGGGGCATGAGGCTGCTGATGTGGGGCGACAACCGCCCGAACCCGCCGCAGGAAATCTGGGACAGGATCGGCGAAGTGGACGTGATCTTCGTTCCTGTCGATGGCTCGCGCCATATCCTGGATTACGAGCAGGCGGATTCGGTGGTCGCCAGAACCGGTGCGAAGATCGCCATTCCGCATCACTACCTGGTGCCTGAAACCACCTTCGTGACCTCGACCCTCATGCCGGCGGCGGAATGGGCGCAGACCCATGAGCACACCATGCTGGACAAGCCCTCGATCGAGATCTCGAAGGCCGATCTCGAAGGGAAATCCGGCCACGTCTACTACTTCGGCTCCAACAACATGGCCACGGAGATGGCGAAAGGCGGTTGAGCCATGTGACGGAACGTGAACCGGCCGAAGGAATAGCGGCCGGGGCACGGACCTTGCCGGCGCCGGGGCGGGGTGTCGCACACCTCGCCCTTGTTTTCGCGATTGCCGCGCTGTGCGTCACGGCACTGGCCTCCCTCGGCGACACGGCATCGGCCCATTTCCTTCTCAACGTCAACATCCGGATCTTCCACGTCGTCCACGAACCGGATCGGATCCGGCTGCTGGTCCGGCTGCCCATGCCCTGGCTCGTCGCCGACAAGCTCGGCCCGGAAACCGCTGCCGGCACGCGCACCCCGGCGCCCTATACGACCAACCGGATCGAAGACGGCAAGCTTGTGCATTACCTCGACGCCGACAGGTTCCGGCGCTTCCCCGAAGGGCTTGCCGGGATTCTCGCCGACGGACTGGTCCTGGAGGTCGGCGGAGAAACGTTGCGAGCGGACGTCGGGCGCGTGCGCGCCTGGCCGGCCAGGAAGCAGGGGCCGTTCGCGCAACTGGATGAAGCCGAAGCCGCACTCGCCGGGCCGGTCTACCCGGACGAGTTCGAGATCACGTACGTCGGCGACACGGTGGTGGACGCCGAGCTGATCTACCCGACCCGCGGAAAGATCGCCGGCTATACGCTTCGAAGCACCCTGGACCCCGGCCTTCCCGAGCAGGAGGAAACCGCAAACCTGATCCTGGACCACGCGACGGCGCCGCCTCTCGTCTTCCGCGTCCGCGGCCTGATGGCGGAGCCGATGGAAGTCTCACGCTCCGTCCTGAAAGCCGCCTGGACTTTCGTCAGGGAGGGGGTACGCCACATTCTCGAAGGCAAGGATCACCTGCTGTTCGTCCTCTGCCTGGTGCTGGGGGCGACGGCGGCAGGCGCCCTGGCGTGGCGGATCACCGGGTTCACCATCGGCCACAGCGTCACCCTTTCCCTCGGATTCTTCGGCTACGCGCCGGAGGGGGCGTGGTTCATACCGCTGGTCGAAACCGGCATCGCCCTGTCGATCCTCTACGCCGCCGCCGTCGCGCTGGCAGCGGCCGGGCACCACGTGACGACCGTGATCACCGCGGTGCTCGGATTGCTCCACGGACTCGGCTTTTCCTTCGTCTTGAGGGAGATACTGAAACTCGACGCACCGAATCTTTGGCAGAGCCTGCTCGCCTTCAACGTGGGCATCGAAATCGGCCAGCTCCTGATCGCTCTTGCGATCTGGCCGATCCTGGCGCTCATCGCGAAGAAATTGCCGGAACGGATCGCCCTCGTACGCTGGGCGGTGGCGCTGCCCTGCATCATCATCGCCACGGTATGGACCGGCGAACGGGCCATGCAGCTCTTCTCCAGCCTGTAGTCATGCGGCCGGGCGTGTCGTCCGCGGAGCCTTTGCAAGCCGCGTCGCTTCGTCCACACCGCCGGCTCGCATCCGGGATCGCGGATGTCGCGGTGACAAGCAGTGCGAGCCTGCGCGTTGCGAGCGGGTCGAGCAGGAGACGCCGAGCCGCAGGGGCAGGTTTGCGCCGGAATCGCAGCCTGGATGTCGGCGTTGCATTCACCCCACCAGCACCACCGGCTCCGGGGCATCGCTCCGGGCCATGACGCGCCCGATGAGCGCGGCCCGCGGATAGCCCAGCGCGCGCAGCTCCTCGACGCATGCTTCGGCCTCGCTTCCGGCCACGGAGGCGAGCAGGCCGCCCGCGGTCTGCGGGTCGAAGAGCAGCGGCCAGCGCGGGTCGTCCGCGGCCTTCTCGTGATCCCGTACCGCACGGCGCAGGCGCAGGTTCTGCGGCTGCAGCGAGCTCGTGAGGCCGGCGGCGACGGTGTCGAGGGCGCCGGCCAGGAAGGGGATCGCGCCAAGGTCGAGCTCCACGTCGACCCCCATGTCGACCTCGGAGGCGCGGATCATCTCGACCAGGTGGCCGAGCAGCCCGAAGCCGGTCACGTCGGTGCACGCGCTCGCGCCGCGCCGGTGCAGGCAGCGCGCCCCGTCGTGGTTCGACTGCTGCATGACTTCGAGCGCGGCCGTGATCCACACGCCGCGCGCCTTGTGCCGCATGTCCGCGGCGAAGAGGGCGCCGGTGCCCAGCGGCTTGGTGAGGATGAGCCGGTCGCCCGGACTCATCCCGCCCTTGCGCAGGATCTTCCCGCGCTCGACGAGCCCGCTCACCGCGAAGCCGAGGGCAAGCTCCGCGCCCTCGCTCGTATGCCCGCCCACCAGCGCGGCCCCGGCCTCGCTCAGCACCTCCGTGGCGCCGGTCATCATCTGCGCCAGCGTGTCCTCGACCTTCGACTCGAGGCCGTAGGGCAGGGTGGCGATGGCCAGCGCGGTCTGCGGCTCGGCTCCCATCGCAAAGACGTCGCCCAGGCTGTGGTTCGCGGCGATGCGGCCGAAGAGGTAGGGGTCGTCGATCATCGCCCGGAACGAATCGACGGTATGCACCATCACCTTGCCGGGAGGCGTCTCCACCACCGCCGCGTCGTCGGGGGCGTCGAGGCCGATGAGCACGTCGTCGCGCGCCACCGGCTCGATCCGGCTCATCACCCGCGCGAGCACCGTGGCCCCGACCTTCGCCCCGCACCCGCCGCAACGCATCGCGACGGCCGAGAGCTCACGGATCGCGTCGTCGCCGGCGAGGCCGCTCGGCAGGTCGAGCTTCGTGTCCTCGGCCATGTCCGGGAGGTCGGTGAACTTGCGCATGAAGCGCCGGTCGATCAGGTCCTTCCACCGCCACACCCAATCGCCCTCGAACACCAGCGCACCGCCGCGGGTGGCGACGGCGCGCCTGCCGCCGGTACCGATGAGGCTCAGGTAGCGGCGCTGCGGGGTGAACGGCCGCGGCGGGAGACCGCGCAGCGCGCGGCGGAGATTCTCCGCGAGCGGCGGACCCTGCCTGACCGCGAAGACCCCGGCCTTCTCGCGGGGATGCGCGAGCACCGCGGCGCAGTCCCCGGCCGCGAAGACGCCGGAATGGGAGGTCGATTCGAGGGTCGGCCGCACCGCGACGAAGCCGTCCTGGTCGGTGGCAAGGCCCGATTCGGCGAGCCATGCCTGCGTACCCGCCTGCGTGACCCAGAGCACCTCGTCGAGCGCGTGCAGGGCGTCGCCGGCGGTGTGCAGCACGCATGGAAATCCGGTCTCGGATACGGTTCCATCCCCGGCGCCGAGCTCCGTTCTCCCGGTGAGGCCGGCGGCGTCCAACGCACCCGGTGTGACGCGATCGATCCACGCGTTGACGTGGACCCGCACGCCCTGCTCCGCCAGCACGCGGGCGAAGGCGGCGCGGACCCGGGGTGGGTTCCGGGGCAGTACCTCGGCTCCGGCCGCGAACAGATCGAAGCTCAATCGATCGGGGTCGCCTCCCGTCGCGCGCAGCCGGGTGCGCAGCCCGTGGCGCATCGCGAGCACCATCTCCACGCCGCCGGCGCCGGCCCCCACCACGCCGATCCGCATCGGGCGATCGGTGGCGAGCACCCGCTCGACGAGCGCGTTCCAGCGGGCGACGAAGTTGCCGATCGGCTTGACCGGCACCACCGCGTCTCCGGCGCCCGGCACGTCGCACACTCGCGGCGTCGAGCCGATGTCGATCGAGAGCACGTCGTACGGCACCGGGGGACGGTCGCGGCAGATCACCTTTCGCTCGACCGGATCGAGCCCGATGACCTCGTCATGGTAGAAGCGCGCCTTCGCGAAGCGCGCCAGCGGCCCCAGATCGATGTGGATGTCGTCGTGGGTGTAGTGTCCGGCGACGTGTCCGGGGAGCATCCCCGAGTACGGGGTCTCCACGTCGCGGCTGATGAGGGTGATCCGCACGCCGGGCATCGGCTTCATGCCGAAACGCTTGAGCACGATGACGTGGCTGTGCCCGCCGCCGGCGAGCACCAGATCCCTGATGACCGGAGTGGTGTCGGCTTTCACGGTATCCTCCCTGACCCCGACCCGGTCCAATCCGTTCGGACGGGTAGCGTTGCCTCCGGTCGATCGTACCGCGCGCCAGATTCCCCGCGATGGTGCCGAGCGTCCACCAGGACCCACCCGCCAGGGCCATGCTGCGGGATGGGTCGCGCCTCCGCATCCAGGCCGCAAGTCGGCCACGAGGAAGCCGCCCGGCCCGCCCGCCACATGGCGTTGACGCTCGGCGCTCTCGCGGTGATAGTCAGGAGACGAACACCGCAGCAGCAGAGAATGCGGAGAGTACGGAGAGAGGTTCCATGAGCTACGAGTTCATCGAGGTATCGACGTCCGATCACGTCACCACCGTGACCATCGACCGCCCGCGGGTGCTGAACGCGCTGCATCCCTACGCGGTTCGGGAAATGGAGAGGGCGTTCAACGCCTTCCAGGACGACGATGGGCAATGGGTGGCGATCCTCACCGGCGCGGGAGACAGGGCCTTCTGCGCCGGCAACGATCTGAAGTTCCAGGCCGAACACGGTCCCGAGCACGTACGCAAGCTGCGGCGCGGGCTGAAGGGCGGCTTCGGCGGGCTCACCCGCCGCACCGACTGCTACAAGCCGATCATCGCGGCGGTGAACGGCTTCGCACTCGGCGGCGGCTTCGAGCTGGCGCTCGCCTGCGACATCATCATCGCGGCCGAGCACGCGACGTTCGGCCTGCCCGAGCCGCGGGTGGGGTTGATGGCGGCGGCCGGAGGCGCACACCGGCTGCCGCGCTACATTCCCTACCATGTCGCGATGGCGGTGTTGCTCGCCGGCAAGCGGCTTTCCGCCGCCGAGGCGCATTCCCATGGGCTCGTCAACGAGGTGGTCGCCGGTGACGGGCTGATGGAGGCGGCCCGGCGATGGGCCGGCGAGATCCTCAAGGGAGCGCCCCTCTCGGTGCGGGCGTCGAAGGAAGCGGTGATGCTCGGCATGGGCATGCCGCTCGAACGCGCACTCGACTCCATCTTTCCCCTCACGCAACGGATGTACGAGTCGGAGGATCTGGTCGAGGGCCCGCGCGCCTTCGCCGAGAAACGCCCGCCACGCTGGAAGGGACGGTGAACCGATCCCGGACATGCCGCACACGGGAGACGTAACGATGTCCGACGGTATCGTTTTCATCGACGGCGAGTACATGCGCCCGGAAGACGCCAGGATGTCGATCTTCGACGCCGGGTTCGTCTGGGGCGACAGCGTGTACGACGTCACCTCCACCTGGAACGGCCGGTTCTTCATGCTCGACGAGCATCTGGAGCGGTTCCGGCGGTCATGCGAGGGGTTCCGCCTAGAGAACCCCTGTTCGTTCGAGGAGATGCGGCGGATCTGCGCGGAGTGCGTCCATCGGGCCGGACTCTCGAACGCCTACGTGAAGATGCAGATCACCCGCGGGGCGCCCGCTCCCGGTGCCTCGGATCCGCGCAGCCTGACACCGAGCGTGGTGGTCTACGCCATCCCCTACGTATGGATATGGGGAGAGGACAAGTGCCGCCACGGTGCGGACCTCTTCGTGAGCGGCGTCGAGCGCGTATCGTCGAAGGCGATCGACCAGCGCTTCAAGAACTACAACCGTGCCGACCTCGTGCAGGCCCGCTTCGAGGCATACGACCACGGATGCGACGACGCCATCCTGACCGGCGCCGACGGATGCCTCACCGAAGGTCCCGGCTTCAACGTCTTCATCGTCAGGGAGGGCGCCGTCGCCAGCCCGGACTACAACGTCCTCGAAGGAATCACGCGGCGTGCGGTGCGCGAGCTCTGCGAGCGCGAAGGGATCCCCTTCGAGCTGCGCAAGATCCGACCTGACGAAATCGCGCGGGCGAGCGAGGTGTTCGCGAGCACCACCGCGGGCGGAGTGATGCCGGTCACCCGGATCAACGGCAGGCCGATCGGCAACGGCCACGCCGGAATCGTCACGAGCCGGATCCAGCAGGCTTACTGGAGCGGGCGCGAGGCAGGCTGGCACGGAGTCGGGGTGAGCGACGTCCTCGCGGGTTGAAGAGCCGGAGGAGTCTCGCAGGATCCGGCGCGACGGCGTCCCGGCCGATTGACGATCCGAACCCTCGTGTGCAAGCTGTCGGATGAATGGTGTTGGCGGTGGACGTTCACGAACCGCGAATCGGGAGTCCGGCAGGCACACCATCAGAGGGTTCGCCGGCGTTGCGGCTCCACTTTCGATCACCTCCCCGGGCAATCCTGCGGCTGTCCTTGAATCCGGCACGGAATCTCTACTTCTCTTTCGGAAACCGAAACCATGGCCAGACTGACCGACTACCGGGTCCTGACGTTCGACTGCTACGGCACCCTGATCGACTGGGAGGGCGGGATCTGGGATGCGTTGCAGCCCCTGATCATGCGAAGCGGACGCTCGGACGTGACCCGTGAAGCCGGGCTCCTCGCCTTCGCGCGATGCGAGCATCGGCACGAGCGCGACAGCCCCGATCTCCGCTACCCGGATCTGCTCGCCCGCGTACACCGGAGCATCGCGGAGGGCTTCGGCATCGAGACCAGCGATGCCCTCGACGAGGCGTTCGGCGCCTCCGTGCCGCTGTGGCCGGCGTTCCCGGACACCGCGGACGCCCTTCGCGTCCTCGAGCGGCACTACAAGCTCGTGATCCTGTCCAACGTGCACCGCGACGGCTTCGCCGCTTCGAACCGAAAGCTCGGGGTCGAGTTCGACGCGATCTGCACCGCCGAGGACGTCGGCTCCTACAAGCCGGCCGATGCGAACTTCGAGTACCTCCTCGCGCACCTGAAGTCGGACCTCGGGATGGACCGGGCCGACATCCTGCACACCGCGCAAAGCCTGCACCACGACCATGTCCCGGCGAAGCGCTTCGGCCTCGCCAACGCCTGGATCGACCGGCAGCGCCTGTCGGAGGGAGGAAGCTGGGGGGCGACGGAGAAGGTCGAGGCGATGCCGGAGACCGACTTCGTGTTCTTCTCGATGAGAGAGATGGCCGAAGCGGTCAAGGCGGAGGCGGATTGACCCGCGGGCGCCCGGCTCGGCACCAGCGCGCTGGTGCCGGGACGCGCCGCATACCGACTGACCCGCGGGCATCCGGATCGGCCGTCGCCGCCGGACGATGGGACCGAAAGGCCCTGGAAAAACATCTCACGCAGTCAGTGACGCAAAGGCCAGGAACACCATGACCGACGTCAGGAAGGTAGTGCTCGCCTATTCCGGCGGCCTCGATACCTCCATCATCCTGAAGTGGCTGCAGGAGCGGTACGGATGCGAGGTCGTCACCTTCACCGCCGATCTCGGGCAGGGCGAGGAGCTGGAGCCGGCGCGGCGCAAGGCCGAGGCGCTGGGGGTGAAGGAGATCTTCATCGAGGACGTGCGCGAGGAGTTCGCCCGCGATTTCGTGTTCCCGATGTTCCGCGCCAACGCCCTCTACGAAGGCGAGTACCTGCTGGGGACCTCCATCGCCCGCCCCCTCATCGCCAGGCACCTCGTGGAGATTGCGCAGCGGACCGGCGCCGACGCCGTCGCCCACGGCGCCACCGGCAAGGGCAACGACCAAGTGCGCTTCGAGCTCGGCGCGTACGCGCTCGACCCGGACATCAGGATCATCGCACCGTGGCGCGAGTGGGACCTCCACTCCCGCGAACAGCTTCTTGCGTATGCCGCGGAGCACGGCATCCCCATCGAACGCAAGAGCAGCAACGCATCGCCCTACTCGATGGACGCCAACCTGCTGCACATCTCGTTCGAAGGCAACGAGCTCGAAGTCCCGGCGATCGAGCCGGACGAGGCGATGTGGCGGTGGACCCGCTCCCCGGAGGCCGCGCCCGACACCCCGCGCTACGTCGAGCTGACCTACCGGCGCGGGGACGTGGTCGCGATCGACGGGGAGGCGGTGAGCCCGGCCACCGTGATCGAGCGCCTGAACGCGATCGGCGGCGAGCACGGCGTCGGCCGCATCGACATCGTCGAGAACCGCTACGTCGGGATGAAGTCCCGCGGCTGCTACGAGACCCCGGGCGGCACCATCATGCTGCGCGCCCACCGCGCCATCGAGTCGATCACCCTCGACCGGGAGGCCGCCCATCTCAAGGACGAGCTGATGCCCCGCTACGCCCACACCATCTACAACGGCTACTGGTGGAGCCCCGAGCGGTTGATGTTGCAGGCGCTGATCGACGAATCCCAGCGCCACGTCAACGGGACGGTCCGGCTCAAGCTCTACAAGGGCAACGTGCTCGTGGTCGGGCGGCGCTCCGATTCGGACGACCTCTTCGACCCCGCCACCGCGACGTTCGAGGACGACCGGGGCGCCTACGACCAGAAGGACGCCGAGGGTTTCATCCGGCTCAACGCGCTCCGGCTGCGCACCGCGGCGCGGCGCGGGCGGGGGTTCGGCGGCCCTCACGGACAGGTACCCGGGCACGGCGATACGGCCACGGCCTCCGGCTGACGACGGCCGGTGGTGTGCGCTGCACCGTCGGTGTCGAAAACAACCTCCGCGTTCCGGAGGAACCGCTCCCGGCTCGCGGGGACCTGCGCTTCACGGACCCCTTCCTGAACCGGGGCGCGAAACCTGTAAGCATCGTAATCCCACTCCTCCACGGGGATCAGCATGGATGTGCCCTTCGGCGACATCTTCTTCGGCGGCTCGCCCTCGCCCGACATGGACTCCCGGAGTTCCGATCTGATCGTAACGTCGATGAATTCTTCGTCCACCGGATGTTCATCGTCCGTCTCCTGATGGAACGTGCTTTCCCGGCGCTCCCGTTCGTCCTCACCGGAAACCCGGACAACTGGAGCGTATTGCAACGACAGCCGCTTTACCTGACCGTCGAAGCTGGCGGACACCATTCCCTCATGCTCGTCTTCCGTGACGACGCCCAGGCCGAATTTCTCGTACCGGACGATGTCCCCTTTCTTCAGAAAGTGCCGGGCGCGGCGACCCCCGGGTTCCGCGAGCTGGAGGCGGGCCATTGGGCCGCCTGCCGCCGCATCGGAGAGTGACAAGGGGACGGAACCCGGGCCTCGATGCAGTGCCGGGAGGTGAGTCCTGCCTGGAGGCGCGGTGCGCTCGTCATGACCGGCCCTGGACGGCCCATGCGCGCTCCCCGCGCCCCCGTCCATCGGTGCTTGCAGTCGGGCCGGAGCGTCGGGGGGTGCATCGGCCGCTTGTCGTCACCCTCACCGGGAACCAGAGCCGGGCATTGCAGAGCGCGGGCGACATGCCGAGCTGTGCCACAAGCCGTTTCGGGCTCGTGTGAATGTTCCGCTCAAGACAGACGGTCATCGGGTCCCGGCGGTTGGCCTCCGCCTCTTCGGAGAACACGCCGTGCGGCCTCGATATCGGCGTCGGTACCGTGCGCAGCGAAGAACTCGGCGGTTCTCATGGCGGAGATCTTCTCGGCGATTGCCGTCGTCACGAACTGGTTGATGCTCGTACCGTCTTCCTTGCTGATCTCGGCGACCGCCGCCTTCAAAGATGCCGGTAGCCGCAGCGGGTAAGTGCTGATCTGCTTCTTCATTCCAATATCCCCCTCAAGGCCTCTTGGGGTGATAGAACTGCAATCCCGAAGCGCTCGGGGATGTTGCCGAAGTCCCGCCGATTGAAGGTGGCCAAGGCGTCGGCGTTGCCGTTAATCGCGGCCTCGAGCACCATTTCATCGGTCGGATCGCGAAGTTGCGGACGCCACAGAAACCGTGTCTCAACGGGTTCCGCAACCGCACGGAGCGCGGAGATGACGGTTCCGACTTCCACCTCGCTCAGACCCGAAACGATCCGCTGCGCCGGATCGGTGCATACCGCCTCGTATTCCAGCGCCAATGCCACGGAAAGCAACGGCGTGAAAGTCCGCAGCAAGGCCCGATCGATCAATGCGGCCGAGGCACCTGTCGGACTGCGCAGACCAGAGACGATGACGTTGGTGTCCAGAACGATGCGCATCATCCAAGATATGACATCATCTATAATATGACAACGTCAAATGCACCAACATCACGCATTGGCGGACTTCAACCGGTGGACTGGGCGGCTGATGCCGCCACCGCCTCGGCGTGTCGAAAGGCGATGCCGTATGAAAGGAGCGGGTCACCGGGCCGCCTGTTCCCGTATCAGGGGGTGAAGGGGACCGAGGCCCGCCGTACCGCGCGGGCCAGTTCGTTCTCGTCCGGGAGATCGTCGAGGCCGATGAATACGAGTCCCGGGAACGGCGCCGTACCGGGGTTCGACAACGGGCGCCGGCGCTCCAGCTCCACCGTGCGCCCGCATGCCTGGACGACCATCCACTCTTCTTCCGTCCCACCGGCCGCGACGACGAAGCCCTTGGCGCGGAGCATCCTCGGCATGAGCGCGGCCAGGGCCGCGCGCAACCGCTCGGGGTCGATGGGGTCCGGGCAGGGCACGGTTCGAGACACGAACCGGTGATCGTGTGCGGGGGAATCGGTGGACAACGGTGCGGTGGCGGCCTCCGCGTTCATCGCGCGCTCGGGGGAACCGGTGACCGGCGCCCCCGTGGGAACCTCCACCTTCGCGGCGGACAGCAGTTCCACGGGGACGTCCGCGTTGATCGCGCGGATCAGCGGGACGCGCGCGCGGTCCCGCACCCACGATTCGGTCGCCTCGCACTCCTCTTCGGAGACGCGGTCGCATTTGTTCAGCACGAGGAGATCGGCCGCGTCGAGCTGGCGCACGACGGTGTCCCGAAGCCTCCGATCCTCGTGACGCGATCGCAGTGTCTCGGCGTCGGCAAGGACGACGACCAGATCGCGCGCGAGTCCGGGATGAAGGGTCGCAACGTCCGCGATCGGGGCCGGGTCGGCTACACCGCTGGCCTCCACGAGGATCCGTTCCGGCGGCCGGCGCCCCTCCAGCAGGCGATCGATCGCACCCACCAGATCGTCGCCCATGGAGCAGCAGACGCATCCGTTCGCGAAGGTGACGGTGTCCCCGCCGTGCGCCGCGACGAGATTGCCGTCAACGTCCAGCTCTCCGAAATCGTTGACGAGCACCGCGTAGCGCACGCCGTGCGCGCCGGAGAGGATGCGGTTCAGCAGCGTGGTCTTCCCCGCGCCGAGGAACCCACCGAGGACGATCATCGGGACCCGGGCGGTCATGGCGAATCCCGGTTCGTGCCTGCCGCCGAGGGGTCCGCACCGCGAGCGCCCAGGGGGATTCGGCTCGGCAACGGAAGCTTCCCCGTTCCTCGGAATCCGCCGAGGACGACCATCGGAATCCGGGCGGTCACGGCGAATCCCGGTTCGTGACGATCGCCACGTCCAGGCTCCGCGCGGGCAGGGTCGCCCCAAGGGCGTACGCGGCGCATTGCCCGGAAAGCCTTGCTTCGCGCGGATGCGGCACGGTGGCGAAAGTGGTCTTCACCCCCGAGCCACTTCGGCCGCCGGGTTCGGGAACACCCGCCCGCCGACCACCGTGCCCCAGACCGCGACGTCCTTGAGCGCGGCCGGCTCCACCGCCAGCGGGTCGTCCTCGAGGATGGCGAAGTCCGCCCGCTTTCCGGTCTCGATGGACCCGATCTCGGTGTCGAGCTTCAGGGTGAACGCCGCCCCGAGGGTGATCGCGTGGAGCGCGTCGGCCACCGTGAGCCGTTCCGCCTCGCCGAGCACTCGCCCGCTCGCGGTCGTCCGGTTCACCGCGCACCACGCGGTGAACAGGGGCGCCAAGTGCGTGACCGGGGCGTCGGAATGGATCGAGAACGGCACGCCGAGCCGCTTCGCGGTCCCTGCCGCGTCCATGCGCCCGGCCCGCTCCGGACCCATCGTGAGCGCATGGTGCTGGTCGCCCCAGTAGTAGAGGTGGTTCGCGAAGAGGTTGGCGCAGATCCCCAGCCGCGCCATGCGCCTGAAATGCGCGTCGTGGGCCATCTGGCAGTGCTGGAGGGTGAAGCGCGCGTCGGCGGCGGGGCGCTCGCGCAGGACCGTCTCGATCGCGTCGATGGCCGCTTCCGTCGCCTCGTCGCCGTTCGTATGGATGTGCACCTGGAGCCCGGCCCGGTGGAACGTCCCGAGGATCCGCGGCAGCTCCTCGTTCGGCTCGATGTACCAGAGCCCGTTCTCATGGCCGTTGTAGTACCCCGGCCACTTCATCCGGGCCGTGAAGCCCTGGATCGAGCCGTCCAGGACCAGCTTGACGAGCCCGTAGCGCAGCCGATCGTGGCTTCGGGGGATCAGCGACTTCACCCATGCCACGCCCTCGTCCGCCGGCCGGGCGGCGGCGAAGAACGCCGGGACGATGCGGAGCGGGAAGTCCTCGTCGGCGGTGATCGCGATCTGGCTCGCGACCGTCTCCTCCGGCAGCTCGTTCGCGAGGTCCGTCGCGGTGGTCACGCCCGCGCGCCGAGCGCTCTGGGCGAACCGCCACAGGGAATCGCCCCGGCCCATGTCGAGGAAGCGGTCCCTTCCGGCCGCGCGGTAGACGATGGCGCGCAGCGCCGGACCCTGAAGCTCGCCGGTCGGCTCCCCGTTCGCGCCCCGGATCAGGCCCTGCACGTTGGTGTCGCGAGTGATGCCGGCCCGGCGCAACGCCTCGGAGTTCACGTTGACGATATGCCCGCTCTGGTGCATCACGATCACCGGGCGCGTCGCCGAGACCCGGTCGAGGTCCGCCGCGACCATGCGCCGTCCGCCGAAGAAGATGGGGTCGAACCCCCAGCCCATCACCGCCTCGCCGGACCGGCCGGGTTCGCCGGGGGTGTCGGATGTGCCTGTTCTGCCGGGTCCGCCGGGTCCATCGATACCGTCAGGCCCATCGGATCCGCCGGGGCGGGACTTCCCGGCTCCGTGCCCGGCTTCGGCCCTGGCATCAGCCTCGGCTGATGCCGCGGCGGCACGGAACCGCTTCACGACCGCGTCGATGTTCTTCAGCCCGGGGTGGAGGACGCCGTCCGGCGCGATCCGGTCGAAGAAGCCGAGGTAGGTGTCCTCCCAGGCGCTGCCTTCCCAGCTATGGCAGTGCCCCTCGACGAACCCCGGCATGACGACCTTGCCGGCGAAGCGCTCGTCGAGCTCGTGATCACCCCAGCCGGCGAGCTCGTCCAGGGTGCCGGCGCCGAGGACGTGGCCGTCCCGCACCGCGACGTGGGTCGCCACGGGGCGGCGAGGATTCATGGTGAGGATCCTGCGCGCGGAGTAGATGGTCGTCATCACGGTCGGTCACCTTAATGCGATTATAGTGCGCAATTTGCCGGTAAAATCGGCATCCATGTACCCCAGATTACTGCCTACGCCGACCCGATCCATCTTTCTGTTCGGACCACGCGGGACCGGCAAGTCCACCTGGATCCGGGATCGCTTCCCCGGCGCCGCTACCTACGATCTGCTCGACACCGGTGAGGCGCTCCGGCTGAGCAAGGAGCCATCCGCATTGTACCGGGAGCTCGCGGCCCTGCCCGCCGGCGACTGGGCGGTGATCGACGAAGTGCAGAAGGCGCCCGGGCTGCTGGACGAGGTGCACCGCCTCATCGAGTCCCATCGCCTCCGCTTCGTGCTCTCCGGTTCAAGCGCGCGCAAATTGCGGCGGGGCGACGCCAACCTGCTGGTCGGCCGGGCCGTCACGACGTCCATGTTCCCAATCCGCCCACGGCCGAGGAGCTGGGTCCTCTTGCGGAAACCTTCGTCCTCAACGAATTGCGCGCATACCTCGGCTATTCGTCCTGCGATTACAGGCTGTGCTTCTGGTGCAACTACGACGGCACGGAAGTCGACGTCCTCTGCGAAACCGCAGAAGGGTTCGTGGCGATTGAAATCAAGGCGTCCTCGCGATGGGACAAGCGCTTCAACCGCGGCCTGTATCGGGTCCGGGACGACCTCGGGAAAGCCCGCACGGCATGTTATGGCGTGTACCTGGGGCAGCGGGCGGCTCTCTGGGATGACGTGCGCGTGCTGCCCCTGGTCGATTTTCTCAAGCGTCTGTGGGCCGGCGAGATCATCGGCGCCGCCCGTCTCTTTTCGTAGCCGGCGATAGTGCAGCGTGGGGATTCCAGGCTGCATTCCAATTCCCATGACGATTCCCGAACCGATGCCTGCAAGTTCCGGCTATTCGCTCAGGTCTCCATCACGTCGGGCGGTCCCGCGATCGAAGATCGGACCGCATCTTGCTCAGTCACCTCCGTCTCGTTGCAGATCGGTCATCAGGCTCTCGATCAATGAGATTGCCGCCAGGACGATCGTTGTGGCGAAACCGACGGATATCGTCGTTTCCGGGTAATCCCCGCGGTGCTGGCCGAAATCTCCTACCGATTTCAGGTGATCTACCAGCAGGTACGTCGTCCTTGTGACGAATTTGCTCTGACGCGAGGTGCTGAGACCCGAATCGGTGATCAGGCGAAGGACACGGCACTGCGCACCGGACCTGCTGGGTAGTTTGCCTCTATCCTCCGGCAAGTTCCTTTCGCCTCTGCGCCGCCACTCGTCGATCCACTCCTTGGGAAGCGTTTTGTCGAGTGGAAGCTCGGCCTCCCAAATCAGCGCCAGCGCACGGTCGGCGACGCTCCTGATCCAGGTGAGCGCGTCCTCCGGATGAGGTTCGAGGTCACGAATGGCGTTGCTGACGAATCTACGGAGATCCTCATCCGCATCCGGATACGTGACTTGTGCAAGGCGCAACTCCATAAAGGAACGGATTTGCGTTTTGAATCCGGTGCTGGTACCGAAAATACGTCTGAGATCGGCGAGGGCCGGCGCCTGTTCCTCGGCGTAACGCTGAATGAGCCGGCAGGACCCTCGGAGACGATTTTTCGACGCGCGGCCGAACCCCCGGTCCTCAATCGCGCGGCGGTGGTTGTCGGATAGATCGCTGAGTGGTATGCCGCCGCCGGCAAGCGTACCGAGGTCGGTGCGCAACTCTATATCGCAGTCGTCCCATAGATCTGCGAGGACTTCGCGCCGTTCGTTCAGTACAGCCTCAGCGGTGTGGTCGATCTCCAGTTTGGAGAGAGCCGCTCCCCGATGCTTCTCCCACAACTCCTGAAGGAGTGCACAGACGAGCAACGGCACGCCCCCCGTCCAGTTGGCGATTTCCTTCCGTGCCGGAACATCGAACGTACAGCCTGCGTCCAGAAGCGGCTGCAGGAAGGGATCCCAATCGGAGTTGTCGAGAGCGGTGACCCGGAGCGGCGTGTCGTAAAAGATCTCCCAGAAGTCGGAGGTTCGGGATTCCTCGGTCCGGCAAAGCTCGCGCAAGGGACGCCGGCTCCCGGTGACGAATCTGAGGCTGGTCCTTTGCGCAAGCGAGCGAAGCTGATCCCACAGGTTCCGCGTCAATTCCGTGCCGGCGAGCGCGTAATCGAAGCCGTCGAGCACCACGAGGATCCGCGCGTTCTCACCTTCAAGCTCCGTGAAGACGAGATCCAGTGATTCATGAATGGCCGCATCGTCGAGATCGATGTATTCGGAAAGCTCCGTTCGTTCCGGCCGCAACGCAGCCTCGACCTCTTTCGCCCGCAACGCAGCCTTGACCTCTGCCGCGAGCCGCCGCTTGAAAGCATCGTCCGATCGGGGGGTGTCATGCCGAAGATCGATATGCACCGTGGTCAGGTAGCCGCCCGATCCCGCGCGGCAGACGTCCGCAAGATGGCGCAGCAGGACGGACTTCCCGTAGTGCTTCGGCCCCACGACCGACACGTGATCCGGCGTGGGCTTCGACAAATGGTTCTCGATGCGTTGAACGAGTACTGCCCGCCCCAGCATGGGAGGAATCGCAGGTCCGAGGACCTGATAAGGGTTCGCCGTCACGACCGAGCCTCCGCCTCCTGTTTCGCACGCACCACAAGGGCTTTGAAGTCCTCGTTCATCCGCAGCCATTTCGCCATCAACGGCACCGACAGCCGATAGGTCCCTCCGCGGTACGAGTCGTCGAAGTCGAGCAGTTCAAGCTCGCGCAACTCTGCGACGTCGCCGTCGAGCTCGCTGTCCCGGCGCAGGGGCACTCCGTGCTCCTGGAGCTTCACGCTGAACAAGTCGAGGTTCACCGCATCCGGCCCTTTTGCCAAGTGGTCGCAGAGCGCGAGGAGGAGTCGGCGCCGGGCGGTTCCGGCGTAGTCCCAGAGCGTACGGAAGTGCTCGTTGTCCCGTACCATCTCGGTGGCCGCTTCCTCCACGGCACCGACCGTGATCGTCCGATTACCTCCCGAGGCCGCCCGCTCGAACACCCGGCTGCACAGCGACTGAACGAGGAACGGATGGCAGGCGCATAGCTCCACAAGGCGATTACACGCCTGCGGCAGGTAACCGAGCCGCCCCTCGACCGGCTTGGTGACGAGCCGCCGGGCGGCGTCGAGCGGCAGTGCGCTGATCCCGATCCGATAACCGAGGCCGAAGAGGGCGGACCAGTATTCCTCGCGAAGCCGCTTCAGCCGGCGCGAGCCCGTGATGATCGCGGACAGACCGGGTTGATGCTGCAACAGGTGGCGGATGTTCTCGGGAACTTGGGGGCTCGTGATGCCGGCGTCGATACCTTCCTGGAGTTTGTCGAACTCGTCGAGCATGAGCAGGATCCGCCTCGGGCTGGCCGCCTCGACCGCTGCCGCGATGTAGATCTCGAACGCTTCGAAGGGAGCGTCACTGTCGGCGAAGATTCGATCCAGCGCCGCGTGGAAGGCCAGCTTGAACGGCCGGCCGGGTTCACGGTCGGGCAGGCCGGGGAACCAGGTTTCGACGCCGGCGCCGCCGAGGGTCCAGCCCGTTCTGCGGGCGAGCAGCCTGAAGACGTTGCGCGTATTGACACCGGCCTTCGCGCCATCGCCCTCGGCATCCTGGAACGAACAGTAGACCGGGATCCAGCCCGGCGGCACGTCCGCCTTCTCGAGCTGGCGGAGAATCGAAGTCTTGCCCGTCCGGCGATTCCCCTCGATCAGTATCACGTTCGCATGGTTGCTCGCCCCGAGCTGCCGCTGGATGCGGTCGATGACGTCTGCCCGGCCGAAGAACATCTCCCGGCGGTCCACGGGATTGCCGACGATGTACGGACTGGCTCCCAGGTCACCCGACCGAACCGCCTCGCGGGTGGAAAGCACACGGAGGGAGACCTCCGCTTCGCCTCGGATGGTGGTCCCGTCAAGACGACTCGCCTGCCACGACACGGCGATTTGAAGGGGCTGTGTGCCGGCGCGCGGGTGGATGGTGAGCGGAATGTCGTGAGTCCCGCCATCGCTCAGGTAGGGGATTCGGCCGGTCCCGACCGCCGGCCGCGTTTCGACGCGCAGGCTCCGAAGGGGTACGGACGACGAATTGGTCAAACGAAGCCGGATTTCGCTGACAGCACCGACGACCACATCGGCAGGCTCCACGCCGACATCGAGCGTGATCGACTCCTGCATGGCGCGAATCTCCTCCTCTGCGAACCTGATCATCATCCCCGTAAAGATACTGAGACGACCGACGGTCGATCCCTCGACTCCATCGAGCATGTGCAGAGCCTCGCGTAATCGAGAGAGAGAGAAACCGAGGACCGCGAGCCGTCCCGCACCGCGCGGAACCGATGCAACACCATCCAGCGCTGCGGCGGCCTCTCGCGCGCCTTCGAGCCACGCCCTGAACCACAGGTCGCCGTTCTCAAGTGAAGCAGGATCGGGAAGGTGTCTCGTCCGGTCGATCAGGGATCGGAGTGCATCGGCGGCAGCGACGAGCCCCTTCATCCCGCGCGCGTACTCGCCGTCGACTATTCCCGACACCAACCACGCCACGAGGGGCGTCTCCAGCCAGACCGCAACCGGCTCATTCGCCGCCCGGGAGAGCAACCGGACAAGAACGGCCATCGCGTCACCACCGGACCTCGCAAGTTCGACGCACACGGCGTTTCGCACCTCCAGCGGAGGCACCGGGACAGGGAGTTTGCGGAGAGTACGGATCGGCAGGTGCTGAATGACTGTTCCTCGCGCATGGCCCGACAACCAGTTCCGGTAGACAGGGGAGCGCAGCAATGCGGCCAGGAATTCCGGTTCGACACGCTCCCCCGCGCGTGCCACTGCCAAGCTCCTGGTGGCCACCACCGGCGTCAACGGAACCCATCCGTGCGCAATGAAGCCTTTGCTGCCGTCGATCGGGGTCAATCCGGGCACTGCCTCGATCTGGATGCTCGTAGTTGGAAACAAGGCGACCTTTCCAACGGTGCCTGACATGGTGACGACGATATCGAGAGGCCGGAGATAATCCTTTTCCCTCAACCGGCCTTTCCCGTCCTCGGTGAGAAACAGGGTCGGCGGCAAGGTCCCGCTCTCCCATGGAGGTACAACGGTATCCTTCACGTCTCCGGCGCGAAGCAGGCCCGCCGCGATACCAGGCGGCGCCTTGAAGATATAGGACACTTCGCGGATCTCGAACGCTTCGTGATTCTCTGCCACGAAGCGGCGTGCGTAAGACAACCCCAGGCAGACCTCCGCAACACGCTCCAGCCGTTCGACCTTCAGCGCAGGGTCCAAGGCGGCAAGTCGCTCAAGCTCGGCATCCAGCGCCTCGCTCCCCGACTTCTTGGCGACGAGTTCATAGTCTCGCTGTGCGAGCTCGCGTACCGGGACCTCCCAAATCTCGGCACCGGGCAAGAACGGACCCGCGAGCACTTCATGGCGACTCCGGAGCAGATTGGGCAGGTCCCACAGCAGTTCAATGCGAGGGACGCGCCTATTGCCAGAACCAACGCCTTCCCCGGACTTGGCGACCGCCTGTCCGGCCCCACCCCTGGCAGCCCCTCCATCGGGAAAGCCATGTCCGTAGGCTCCGGCATCGTCGCTTTCACTCCGGTCCTCATCCCGAACCTGATCACCACCGTCGTCGCCTGTCTTTTCTTCCCATGCCTTGGGCGAAATACTGACGAAACGGACGGTCGGGCGTGACTTGGTACGGCGGAACACGACGAGACTCGCGGCTACACCGGTCCAGGGCGCGAACGCGCCATCCGGCAGGGAAACCACGGCATCCACGCTGTAGTCAGACAGCAACGCCTTCCTCAGCCGTCGGTCGCCGGTACGAAAGAGCGCACTCTCCGGCAACACGACGACCGCCCGCCCTCCGGGACGCAGGTTCGCCATGACGTGTTGCAGGAACAGGCTCTCCGTGTTGCGGCTCGGGAACGGGAACCGGTCCGCGGACGGGTGCTTGATCCGTCTTCCCCATGGCGGAGCGGCGAGGATGCAGTCGAAGCCGTCCGCCGAACGGCTGCGAGGCAGCGGTCTTTCGAGTGCGTCGCCCAGATCGAAGCCGGGACGATCGACACCGGCCAGCAGCACTCTGCACAGCCCGACCGCGTGGGCGACTCGATTGATTTCGACGCCGAAGACCTCGGCAGCCTGGACATCGGCTCGGTGCTGTGGTGAAGCGAACCAGGCAGCCTCGCTGAGCCGGCGCGCTGCTCCGACAAGAAGCTCGCCGAGTCCGAAGCAGGGATCGTAGATCCTGTCGCCGGATTTGGGTTTCGCCAGCGACAGCATGAGGGCGGCGACGGGCTCGGGCGTGACGAACTCGCCGATCCGCTTCCCTCGCTCGTTCAGCATCATGCGCAACACGTCATCGAACAGGTGGGCGGCGAGCCACCGTCCCTCGGGCGTACCGAGGTCGAGTTGACGCACCCGGTCGAGAAGCCGCTCGTACATCTCCCGTGAGCTTTCGGCGGCACGGGTCACGAGCGGCGCGATATGGGTGACGTAACGTGCGGCAGCACTTTCCGCGCCGTTGCCCGTGGTCATCCCTCCGAGGGCTTCGGCGACAGCGTCCGCATGGTTCGGGCTCGGCGCATCCCACGCCGACAATCCGAGAGCCTCGGGCAATCCAGGCGTGAAAGCTCGTTCGTCGAAGGCGGCCAACGCCTCCCGTTCGGATTCGTCGTGGGCCGCCCACTTGGCGATGAGAAGGCCGGCCAACAGGCCCAGCACGAGGTCCGGGGATACATCAGTCGGTTCCCCATGACTTCGGTTCGCGTCGAGTATCGCCCGGAGATCGCTTCGCAGCACGGCTGAAGCAACACTTGCACGATCGGAAGCCTCGTGGGGCGCTGAGGAACCGTTCGGCATCTACAGATCTCCAGTGAAGGCCCTTGCCAGGATTGTCTTCATGAGAAGATCGGTCTCCGATGAGGTTCGAGCGAGAAGCGCGCGGATCTCATCGACCCGCTCCATGCACTCTTTGACGCGAGCAACGATGCGGCGCTGTTCGGCGAGTGGCGGACATGGTATCTCGTGAGCCCATATTGCTACCCGGACACGCCTAAAGCTCAAAGTCTCTTGTATGGAACAAGACTGTTCCTCGTCCGTCTACGGCGCTGGCCAGGGCACGCCCGCGCCAGCGGTCGCCGCTCAAAGTCTCTGGATTCCCGCTTTCGCGGGAATGACAGGCGGTCCGGTCGTCGGTGAGGATGTACTCACGCCCGTTGCTCGCGATGGAGAAGCGAAGGCCCAGGCGCAGGGCGTACCTCGACGCCTGCTGCATGCCGTTCGATGCCGGCTCTCCCTCGGGCTTCGCTTCGAGGACGGCGAGCGGCATGCGCCACAGCTTCAGGAGGTAATCGGCGACGATGCGCTGCGAAGGGTCGTACATCGCCTCGCCCGTCAGGTTGACGGGTCCCGGGCCGATCTCGACCTGAGCGTCCGAGTTCCACCCGGCATCGGCGACGGCGGGCTCGATCAGATCGCGGCAGGTCTGTTTCTCGTTCCGGCTCATGGCGACGGCGCTCAAGGCAAAGGATGGTGTGTCATCGAGGGGAGGGGGCTGCCTCCTTACAGCGCGGTCCGTTCCCCGTCGATGAACAGGCACGTTCCCGGGATGTATGACGGCGGTACCGCAGGGACGTTGCCGGACGCCCCATCCACCCGTCGATGAACGGGCACGTTCCCGGGATGTACGACGCCTCTCCGGTCCCGGAAGCGCCTCCGGTGACTGCCACCACCTTGCCCTCGAATCGGTGCATCGTCCGTCTCTCCTGCCCGGCAAGGAAGCATCATCGCCCGCGATGGATCGGAACGCCACCGCGTGATGCCCCGGAACATGGCCGTTCCCTGTTCGCCGCATCGCCAGTCGACATCCGTCCGGATGCCGGCGCCCTTTCCCGGGACGACGACCCCTCGCCGCCCTTTCCCGGGGCAACGGCCTCCGGCCACCCTTGCCCGCGCTGTTTCGACACCTCCGGGAGGCCTGATCCACGCTCCACGGCGAGCAGGGAATGGCTCTGCGTCCCGGCGCCGGCTTTCCCGCCGGACCGCTCGAAGGCGCCGACCGCACCGGCTACCATCGGCGCCGCATCGTCGCCGGGAGAGGATCGGACATGCCGGAGTTGCCGGAGGTCGAGCGCGGGCGCGGGCTCGCGCAAGCCGTCGCCGCCGGGCGGCGCATCGAGCGGGTGTGGTGCGCCGACGATCCGATCGTCTTCGATTCGGTCGGGCCGCGGCGGTGGAGCCGCGCACTCGAAGGCAGGCGGGTGGAGGCGGCGCGGCGCTGGGGGAAACAGCTCTGGCTCGCGCTGGACGCGCCGCCGCATCCGCTCTTCCACTTCGGGATGACCGGCGGATTCAAGGCGCCGGGGGCGGCGGTGCTTCAGCTCAAATCCGGGCCGCGCGAAGACCCGCCGGCCTGGCCGCCGCGCTTCGTGAAGATCCGCATCCACCTCGACGACGGCGGCGAGCTCGCGATGACCGACGGGCGCCGGCTCGGGCGCATCCTGCTGCGCGACGATCCCGAGCGCGAGCCGCCGGTCTCGAAGCTCGGCTTCGACCCGTTGCTGGCGATGCCGCCGCCGAAGCGGTTCTCCGAGATGGTGCGCGCACGTGGGAGCAACGTGAAGTCGCTCCTGCTCGACCAGTCGTTCGCGGCCGGCGTGGGCAACTGGATCGCGGACGAGGTGCTCTACCAGGCCGGGATCGACCCCCGCCGCCGGGCGTCTTCGCTGACGGATGCGGAGGCGCGGCGGATGCGGGCCAGGCTCGCCGCGATCGTGAAGCGCGCGGTGGGTGCGAACGCCGACGATTCACGTTATCCCCGCACCTGGCTGTTCCACCGTCGCTGGGGGAAGCGGGAGGATGCGAAGACGGCGCGCGGCGAGCCGATCGAACACGTGACGATCGGCGGGCGCACCACCGCATGGGCGCCGTCGGTGCAGCGCTGAGCGTCAACGGGAGCGATCCTGCGTAATGGACGGGATGCGGCGCCGCCGCGTGGGCGCCGTCGGCGTGGCGCTGAGCGTCGAGGTCGCGCCGCGTTCCTCTACTCGCGTCCGCCGTGACACTCGAGGTACGGCGCTCCCCGCTTCCCGCAAGCTCCGTAGCTCAGTGTTCCGTCCTCCCGGTAGTGCGTCAGCGTCAGTGAAACGGGGCGGCCCAGGTGGTGTTGCAGGACCACCGACTTCCCGTCCGCCGTCTCTCCGGAGAAGAACGGACTGTCCCCCGCGCCTATCCGCGCACGCAGCCTCACCGCTGCGTCCAGGAAGTGCGTTCGGACGTACGTCCCATCGGGCCGGTGCTCGACCTCCATCCGGCACGCCTCGCCCGTGAAGTGGGCGCCCGTCCACCAGTTGTCCGGGTCTTCGATCACCACCTCGCCCCGGTACGTACCTGCCCGGATCTCGCGGGCCGGGTCGCCCGGGATTCGCACCGCCGTCTGGTAGTGCTCCCGGGTCCAGCAGTCGATTCCGGGGTCCACGCATCCGCTCAACGCGACGCCGGCGGCCAGGGCCAGTGTCAGGACCCTCATCCTCGGGTGTCCGTGGGCGGCGCCTTCCATCCCTTCCCTCACTCTTCCGCGAGCGCGTTGCATTGCCGCTCCGCGCGCTCGAACACCGCGTAGGCCCGTCCCAGCATCCGGCGCATTTCCTCGTCGTCTCCCCGTTCCCTCGCCTGCCACAGGCGCTCGCCCAACCGCCCGGTCAGCAACATCGTGTGGCGGGCGATCTGCCGGATGCTCGTGAGATCCTCGATTCGTCCTGCCCGGGCCACTCCCGCTGCCGCCTCCCGGCAGGTCTCGCGCGCACTGTCCGCGAGCCGACCCACCCTGCCTTCGACGGTTTCGATTGCTTCCCCGGAGGCATCTCTCGTCTCGCCACCGCTTCCTTCGGACGCCCCACCGAGGAGGTCGCAGAGCTCGCGCGCGGCGTCCAGGCTCTCGCGGGTCTTGTCGTCCAGGGCTTCCGGGGCCGTGTCCGCGCCGTCTCCCTCCATCGCGTGCCGGCGCTCCCAGCGCAGCCTCGTCTCTTCGATGAGCCATTCGACGGCTTCGATCGCCATCAGGTTGCCGTACTCCCGCCGTGCAAAGGCGTTTTCACCTGCTTCCATGCACGCCCGGACGGCGTCTTCGCCGGGCAGGGGAGAGGGGACGTATCGGGCCGGCGGAGCGCCGTGCTTCCGTGCAAAACTTTCTTCCTCGTACCACCACATGCCTTGCCGGGCCGCCCGCGCCTCTCCCTCCGCCTCGCGCAGCTTCTCACCGGCCGCAAGCGCCCAGCCCATCTGGACCATCCACTCGGCGATGTCGATGCCGTCGGCGCGGCAGGCGATCCCGTCCCCGTCCCGCTCGCATACGAGGTCCTGTCCGGCCACCGCGTCCCGCAACGCCTGCACGGCGAGCTCCCTGCACGCGGGCCTCTCCGCCGCCGGCCCGCATTGGGCGTCCGGCGGCGGGGGCTCGATCCCGCCGAGCGGCAGTGCCGGGCCGTCCGGCACTCCGGCGAGGGTCTTTGCATCGACCACGCGCACCTCGCCTTCCCAGATCGTCTCGCCGGCCCCCGCGGCGCCCACCCAGATCCCGAACGCCACGGCCAGCGCCGTCCCTGCTCCCGATCTCATCGCCCGTCCTCCCCGTTCCGGCCGTGGACAGTGTCTCTCATGAGGGTCCCGCGCGGGACCTGCCGAGGGAGGCGCAGGTCGTCCCCGGCAAGATCCCTGGCGAGATCCACGAGAAAGGCCGGGCTGTCCCGGCAGTGACCCGGTTCCCCAACCGTTTCGGAGTAAGCTCTTCAGGCGTCGAGCCGGGGAGAAACAGCGAATGGTTCGGAAATCAGCGGTTTGCGGGCCGCATTCCACGCAGAAAACAGAGCGGTCTCCGCGGGCGCGGCCCCGGAATACGCGGCGGAGCTCCGGTCCCGTCCCGCGCGCGGTGCTCCTCGACGCCTCGGGGACGTTGATCGAGGTCGCCCGCCCGCTCGGCGAGACCTACTCACTGCTCGCACGGGACTTCGGCGGCGACCTCGACCCCGATACCCTGACGGCCGGATTCCGGACCGAGTTCGCCGATGCCCCGCCGATGGCGTTTCCCGGCAGGCACGGCGCGGACCTCGACCGGGCCGAGCGCGGCTGGTGGCGTGCCGTGGTCGAGCGGGTGACCGGCGCGGCCGGAGGCGTCCCCGAGTTCGACGCCTACTTCGATCGCCTCTATGCGCACTACGCGAGCGCGCAGGCGTGGCGGGTCTACCCCGAGGTTCCCGCCGTGCTCGCGTCATTGCGCGAGCGCGGAGTCGTGCTGGCGGTGGTGTCGAACTTCGATTCGCGCCTCACCCCGCTGCTCGATGGGCTGGGGCTCGCGTTGTTCTTCGACGCGGTGGTGTCTTCGGGCGAGGCCGGGGCGGCGAAGCCGGACGGCGCGATCTTCACCCATGCGCTCGCGGTCCTCGGGGTCGAGGCGTCGGAGGCGCTGCACGTCGGCGACAACCCCGAGGCCGACTACGACGGCGCGCGCGCGGCCGGGCTGGAAGCGCTCCTCGTCGATCGCGGCGCGGCGGCGAACCACGCCGGCGTCATCACGGATCTGGGCGGCATCCTGGAGCGGTACTGAGGGTGTCGTACACGACCGGTCGGGCGAGGGCGACGATCACGGGGATCGGGTCGGGGATTTCGCCATGGCGCCTCTTCCGGGGATGCGGGTTCCGGCATCGCTGACGAAGGGGGCGCTCAATACCCCGCCGCGGCGGTACGCCACACCGGCCCCGCACCGGCCCGGAGCACGCCGCGGCGCGGCTCCCGGGTGACGGCGGCAACGCGGGCGAAGTGCAGGCTGCCCGGGTTCTCCTCCACCACCACGACCTCGTGTCCGGCGCGGGCGAGGCGGCGCCGGACCGCCGGGGGGATGCGGGCGTCCACCCAGGTCTCGCGTCCGTGGCAGTGCACACGGGGATGATCGATCGCGCGCTGGATGCGCATACGGTGATCGACGACGTTCATGAATGCGTGCAGCACCGCGGTCTGGATGCGGTAGCCGCCGGAGCCGGCGCCCGCGAAGCGCCCCTCGCCCTGCCGCGCGGCGACCAGCACCGGAGCCGCGAAGATCGGCATCTTGCCGGGCTTGATCGCGTTGGGATGATCCGGGCGCGGGTCGAAGTTCTGCATCGCGTTGTTGAGCACGATGCCGAGCTCCGGCACGTGGACGAGCGAGCCGAACGAGCCTCCGATGCTCATGCAGATGCTCGCCATGTTGCCCTCGCGATCCGCGGCGGCGGCCTGGCTCGTGCCCGAGATGCGCGGCGCCCCGGCCCGCGTCTCGACACGTTCCGGCGCATCGACGAAGCGTTCGTACGGCCACGGGTTGCCGGCCTCGACCGGCCGTGGCAGCGCCTTGCGGACGCGCATCGCCCGGCGCCGCCGGGCCGCGAAGCCTGGGTGCGCGAGGCCGCTCACCGGCGCGTTCTCGAAGTCGGGATCCCCGTAGTGGGTCATGCTGTCGGTGAACGCAACGGCGAGCGCCTCCGCGACGAGATGCCGGCAGGTGTGGGAGTCGCTCCCGTAGCGGCGCAGGTCGAAGTGCCCGAGCAGGTTCAGCGCCTCGTAGCCGACCTGGTCGAAGCAGGTGACGTAGTCGTGGCCGCGGTAGCGCTGCGGCCATTCGCGCAGTACGCGGGTGCGGTAGGCGTCGAGGTCGGCGCTCGCGAGGATCCCGCCGTGCGAGCGCACGTAGGCATCGATCGCCTTCGCGGTCTTCCCCGCGTAGAACCCGCGCTTCCCCCGCGCCGCGATCCGGCGCAGCGTGCCAGCCAGCGCGGCGCCGTCGATCCGATCTCCCTCCGCCCTCTGGAACGCGATGCGGGGGAACGCGCCGCCCGGCATCCACGCCGCCCGGGTGTCCGGGAACGCATCGAGATGGTGGCTGATCTCGACCAGCGGGAGGAGATCGAACCACGCGATCTCGATGCCCTGCTGTGCCGCCTCGATCGCCGGCGCCATCACCTGCGCGAGCGGCAGGCGGCCGAGCATCGCATGGGCGTCGCAGCATCCCGCCACCGCCCCCGGCACCGCGATGGAGAGGATTCCGCGCTCGGAGCGATCGCCTACGGTGCGAGGATGGCCGTAGTACGACGACGGGCGCGAGCCATCCGGCGCGAACATGTCGGGGGTCGCCGCGAGCGGGGCGCGCGCGTAGGCATCGAAGCTCAGGAAACCACCATGGGCGGGGGCGTAGACCGAGATGCGGGCATAGCCGCCGAGCCCGCACATCGCCGGCTCGACCACGAACGCGGTGAACGCGGCGCCGACCAGCGCGTCGATTGCGTTTCCGCCTTCCTGCATGAGGCGCACGCCGGCGTCGGCCACCGCCGGATGCCCACCGGCGCACACCCCCCGCTCCGCCTCGACCGGCGTGTGGGTGTGGACGGGTTCGCTGCGTCGGGAACGGGTTGCCATGCGGATCCCCTCTCGCCGCCTCCTCAGCGCACCGGATCCGCGATTCCGGGGTCACCGCCCGGAGCTTCCGGAGCACCCGGAGCGCATCGAACGCATCGAACGCATCGAGTGCGCGGACCGGCCGCCGTATCGTTGCAAGGTCCGCTCATGGTTTTCTTTGGCATGACCGTGGTTGACGTCCGGCCGACTCAACCGCCGAGTCCCAGCACTTCCGCGATTCCGATGCCGGACTCGCCGCCGCCACAGTAGAGCAGGTACGTGCGGCCGTCTTCCTCGTAGACGCAGGGGTCCCGGAGCTGGCGCACGAGGCGGTTGATCTCCCCGCGCATCGAGGGCTCGATCGGCTCGCCGGCCCCTTCCCAGGCACGTTCGGGTTCCAGCACCACCTGGCTGCCTTCCTCGCGCCACTCCGTCCACTCGCCGTCGAGTCGGATGCGCGAGTGGAGGATGCGCTCCGGGGCGTCGCCGACCCTCGACCAGAAGACGTCGAGCGCATCGCCCGCGTGGCGCAGCGCGGCATGGCGCATCTCGGGACAGAAGAGCGTGGGACCCGGTCCGTATGGCACAAGATTGTTCTTCGCCCGTCTACGGCGTTGCTCGGAGCGCCCGCGATTCCGCGAAGCGGAATCGCCAAGCGACCGCTTTGGCGGTCGCCGCTCGAAGCCGGTGAGCCCGTCGCGGGAGCGGCGCAGCTCCCCCGGCATGACCAGGGCGTAGTGCCACCCGTGGTGCCGGAACACCCGGAAGTACGAGTCGCCGAGGATCTCGGGGCGGGCCTCGAAGTGGATGCCGTCCGCGGACACCGCCACCCGGGTGCGCTGCTCGCCGTCCTCGAGCATGCCGTGGTAGTACATGCGGATCTCGCGGCGGTCGTGGTCGACGTGCACGTCGGGGGACGCGATGTGCGGATGGAGATAGTCCTGCTCGATCGCGTTCGCCGCATCCCGGCGGACTCCCTCGCTCACGCGGGCGGGGTCCGGACGCTCGGTCGCGAAGTGCGAAGCCTCCAGGGCCAGCGTCCCCGGCGTGTGCATCCGCCAGGGGCCGGCGAGCGTGTCGGCGCAGGCGAGGCGGATGTACGCGCCCTTGTGGTCGGCGAAGTACAGGTAGTACCGGCCGAGGGGTCTCTCGATCCAGTCGGGGACCCGGATGAGCGAGGGACCGTTGACGTTCGAGCCCATCCGATCGTCCATGTGGGGCCGGATGATCGGCCCGGCGGAGAGTCGTACGGCCCGGACGGTGTTCATTTCTCACACCTTGCTCATGCTTCGGCGACGACCCGAAGCCCGAGCCAGAAATCCGTTGATCGGCGCCGGTTCCGAGGCCGGCGCCGGGCGTGGGGCCATGCGCAGTCCGATCGCATCACCTTCTCCGGATCCCGATGACGTTGCCCTTGTCGGGAGGCGCCGGCAACGCGGCGTGCGCGCGCCCGATCGCGGCCAGGACGTCCAGCCGGTCGGGCGGGAACGGGGCCGAGCGTCCGGTGGCGGTATCGACGTGCATGCACATGATCTCGTTCGTTGCCGCAAGGTAGCCCTCCGCATCGTGATGGAGGGAGTGAAAGAGATGCAGGCGCTTCTCGTCGACGTCCAGGACCCGGGTCTCGAACCGCATCGGCGCGCCTTCCTTCATCTCGCGGTGATAGGAGACGTGCATCTCGCGTACGTAGAGCGTGCACCCGGTACGCTCGATGTAGTCGAGGTACAGGCCGGCGAAGTCGAAGAATGCATCGGTCGCGAGATCGAATGCGCGAACGTAGAACGCGACGTTGAGGTGGTGGTTGTAGTCGACCCATTCGGGGCGGACTACGTCCCGGTACAACACCAGCGGCGCATCGGTCATCGGCGGTCGATCTTCTCCATGTCCGCTTCGGTCACCGCGGTGCTCACGCCTCCCGAGACCCGAGTCCGTTACTCTCCCGCCATCGACACGGGATCGGCCTGGATCCGGAACCGTGGACCAGGACGGCCGAGCCCGATCACGTGCCTCGCATCCTTGGATCCAGCGCGTCGCGCAGTCCATCGCCGATGTAGTTCACGCTCAGCACCGTGAGCGAGATCGCGAGCCCCGGCCACAGCACCCGCGCCGGGGTGATGGTCATGAAGTTCGCCCCGTCGAACAGCAGCCGGCCCCAGGTCGGGAAGTCGGGCGGAAAGCCCAGGCCGAGGAAGGAGAGGGCGGACTCGGTGATGATGGCGTTGGCGATGCCGAGCGTCGCCGACACCATGATGGGGCTCAACACGTTGGGCAGGACGTGGCGGGTGATGATGCGCCGTCGGCGGGTGCCGATGCTGCGCGCCGCGGTCACGAACTCGCGCTCCTTCAGCGCCAGCACGTCGCCGCGCACGATGCGCGCGGTCTGCATCCAGCTCGTGATGCCGATGACGAACACGATGAGCAGGAAGATCCCGGTCTCCGGCCCGAACGCGGTGCGCAGGGCGTCGCGAAACAGCATGATGATCACGAGGAGAAGCGGGAGCAGGGGCAGCGCGAGGAAGAGGTCGGTGGTGCGCATCAGCAGCCCGTCGAGGCGGTTGAAGTAGCCGGCGAGCACGCCCACCACGGTGCCGAGCACGAGCGAGAGCAGCATCGCGGTGAAGCCCACCGCGAGGGAGATGCGCCCGCCCGCGAGCACCTGCGCGAACATGTCGCGGCCGAGGTTGTCGGTGCCCATCGGATGGGCGAGCGAGGGACCCTGGTTCTTCACCCGGATGTCGAGGTACTGGGGGTCCACGTCGTGCAGGAAGGGGCCGAAGGTGACCGCGAGGACGACCACCGAGAACACCACCATGCCGGCGAGCGCGCCGGTGTGGTTGCGGAACGCGAGCCACACGTCCATCCACAGCGAGCGATGCACCTGCGCTTCGTGCAGCGGGTTCAGGGTCCCGGACGGCGTGGACATCGCGTGTCGCTACTCGTAACGGATGCGGGGATCGAGGATCCCGTAGAGCACGTCGGCCACGAGATTGAACAGCACGATCAGCACCGCGAACATGAAGGTCAGCGTCTGCACCAGCGGAATGTCCGCCCCCTGGATGGCGATGATGAGGAGCTGGCCGAGGCCGTTCACCCGGAAGATCTGCTCGGTGATGATGGCCCCGCCGAAGATGGTGGGGATGCCCAGCGCGATCAGGGTCACCACCGGGATCATGCTGTTGCGCAGCACATGGACGAGCAGCACCGCACGTTCGCGCATGCCCTTGGCGCGGGCGGTGCGTACGTAGTCGAGGTTCAGGTTGTCGAGCATCGCGGAGCGCATGAAGCGGCTGAGCTGCGCCGCATTGAACAGCGCCAGCACCATCACCGGCATGGCGAGCTGCTTCAGGTGCGCCCAGAAGCTGGCGAGATCCGTCACCCGGTGGGTGGTGTCGTAGATGGACGGCAGCCACTGCAACATCACGCTGAAGATGATGATCGCGAGCAGCCCGGTGAAGAAGGTCGGTACCGAGAACCCCACCATGGACACGAAGGTCCCGACCTGGTCGAACCACGAGTACTGCCGGTAGGCGGAGATGATGCCGATGGGGATGGCGATGAGGATCCCCACGATGTAGGACAGCCCCACCACCCACAAGGTCTGCGGCATCCGCTCCACGATGAGGTCTACCACCGGACTTCGCGTCGCCCACGAGCGCACCCGCAGGCGCTCGCTCGAATCGCCGATCTCCACCCCGAACGCCTGTTCGACGACGTTGAGCGGCTCGTTGATGAAGAACTGCTCCATCCACTTCAGGTAGCGGACGTGGAAGGGTTGCCCGAGCCCGAGGGATTCGCGGATCTGGGCCCGCACCTCGGGCGGAATGGTGAGCGGGAGCTGTCCGGTCGGGTCGTTGGGAGCCAGATCGAGCAGGGCGAAGACGATGAAGCTGATCGCGATGAGGGTGGGAATCGCGAACAGCAGGCGGCGGATGATGTAGCGGATCATGGGGACGGTGCCATGAAATATATCGATATCCGACTGTTCTGACGCTTCGCGCCGCGCATTATGATCCACGAACCGGTACGACTGCGCCATGCCATCGAGTGACTACTCCCGCGAGCCCCTGGCCTCGACACAATTGACGCTGGACCGGCCAAGGAGTACAACGCGACGAGGTTGCGGGAAGAGCACACGAAGAAGAAGCGTCGTGGAGCTCGCGGCCTTCCGGTGGTACGCAGGCAGATATACGGCGCCGCCACGCATCGTTTCTACTCCCAAGGGATTCTCCGATACCAGGTCTGGTGCTTCGGACGCTCCCCGGGTTTCGAGTCAATTCATCAACGGAGAAATATCCTCATGTACAAGCAGACCTGGTGGTCGGCGGGGCTCGCGTGCCTTGCGGCCACGGCGATGATCGCCTCCTCCACGGCAATCGCCGAAGTGAAGATCCGGGTGCAGTCGGTGATTCCGTCCAAGGCCGACGAAGTGCACATGCTCAACGAGTTCGCCGCGGACGTCAGCGCGCTGACCAACGGCGAGCTCAAGATCGAAGTCCTGCCGGCCGGCGCCGTGGTCGGCGTCAAGGAAACCCTGGACGCCGTCGATGCCGGGCTGGTCGAGGGCGGCTTCGCCTGGACCCACTACTGGTCGGGCAAGCATCCCGCCGCCATGCTGTTCGGATCGCCCGTCGCCGGAGCCGGGGTCGGGATCGACAACATCGCGTTCATGTCGTGGTTCCTGTACGGCGGCGGCAAGGAGCTCTACGACCAGCTCTGGAAGGAGATGGGCGTCAACGTCAAGGGCTTCATGCTGCAACCGGTCGGGCCGGAAGCGCTGGGCTGGTTCAAGGAGCCGATCAACTCGATGGACGACTTCCGCAAGTACCGCTTCCGCACCCCGCCCGGCATTCCCGGCCAGACCTACAAGGACATCGGCGTCGCCTCGGTGGCCATGGGCGGCGGGGACATCCTGCCGGCGCTGGAGAAGGGCACCATCGACGCCGCCGAGTGGTGCTGCCCGAAGCCCGACAGCGTGTTCGGGTTCCAGAAGGTGCTGAAGCACTACTACCTCCAGGGCCTGCATCAGGTCGTCGTCAACGCGGACATCTACATCAACGGCGATGTCTACGAGAGCCTGACCGACCACCAGAAGAAGGCGCTCGAAGTGGCGGCGAACGCTTCGCTGACCAAGTCGCTGGCCTACCGCATCTACGAGAACGGCAAGGCGCTCAAGGATCTGACCGAGAACCACGGGGTGCAGCTCCACGACACGCCCACCGACTACTTCAGCGCCTACATGAACGCGGCCAAGGCGTCGCTGGCGAAGAACGCGGAGGAGAACGCCTTCTTCAAGGAGGTCTGGGACTCGCAGAGGGCCTTCGCGGAAATCGCCGTACCGTTCTGGGCCGGCGCGCAGACCTCGAACGCCAATCTGGGTCAGGCGTTCGCCAAGTCGTTGCAGTAGAGCTGCCTGACACCGCAAGCGGTGCGGGTCATCGCGTGGCGGGGCGCAGTCTCCGCCACGCGGCGTTCAGCCCCGACCCGGACCTTCCACCACGGCCGGAGCCGGTGCGGACCGTTCCGCCTCCGGCCGTGGGGAGATGAACGCAACCGTGTCTGAAACACCCCAGGACCTGGACGTCACCGACGAGCTGATCGCCGAACGGCGAAGCGGCGCGCCCGGCGATCTGCCGGACGACATGGCGGGCTGGATGCGCTCGGCCATCACCCGGATCGACACGTTCAGCCTGTGGTGCGGCCGTATCTTCTGCTGGATGCTGGTCCCGCTCATGTTGGCCATGGTGTGGGAGGTGGTCGCCCGCAAGCTCTTCGTCGCTCCGACGATGTGGGCCTACGACGTGAGCCGGATGCTGAGCGGCGCCCTGTTCCTGGTCGGCGCCGGCTATGCCCTGATGCGGGGCGTGCACATCCGCGCCGACTTCATCTACCGGAACTGGGCGCCTCGCCGGCAGGCGGCGATCGACGCCGTTCTGTATCTGGCCCTGTTCTTTCCGGCGATGATCTTCTTCCTGCTGATCTCCTATGGCTTCGCCGAGAAGGCATGGGTGCGCTGGGAGCTGAGCATGGACACCGCATGGATGGCGCCGGTCGCGCCGGTGCGCACCGCCATGCCGCTGGGCGCGCTCTTCCTGATCATCCAGGGGGTGTCGGAGCTGTTGAAATGCATCTACGCGATGCAGAAGAACCGGTGGCCGTGACATGAGCCCCGAAGCCATCGGCTTCGTCATGATCGCGATCATGCTGCTGGCGATCTTCGTCGGATTCCCGATCTCCTTCACCCTCATCTTCCTCGGGCTGGTGTTCGGGGCCTGGGGGTTCGGGCCGAAGCTCGTCGTCTACCTGATGACCCTGCAGTTCAACAACGTCATGCTGGAGCAGACGCTCGCGGCGGTCCCCCTGTTCATCTTCATGGGGATCCTGATGGAGCAGGCGGGGTTGATGGAGCGGCTGTTCCGCGCCGTGCAGTTGGTGCTTTCGAGCACCCGCGGCGCGCTCTACATCGCGGTGCTGTTCGTCTCCACGATCTTCGCCGCCGCCACCGGCATCGTCGGCGCTTCGGTGACCATCCTCGGCATCATGGCGGCCAAGACCATGAACCGGTCCGGCTACGACGTGAAGCTGGCGGCCGGCACCATCACCGCCGGCGGCACCCTGGGGATCCTGATCCCGCCCTCGATCATGCTGGTAGTCATGGGGCCGGTGCTGGAGGTGCCGGTCACCGACCTGTTCGCCGCCGCCATCGTCCCCGGGATTCTGCTGGCCTGCCTGTACACGGCCTATTCACTGATCCGGTGCGGACTGAACCCCGCGCTCGGCCCACCGCTGCCGGAGGACGAGCGCCCGGAGACCTCCGGATCGATGTGGCTGGAATTCGTCGCCGCCATCGTCGTTCCGGTGGCGCTCTTCATCGGCATGACCATGGCCGTGCACACCTTCGTCGCGTCGGTGATTCCCGGAGAGGGGCTGTTGTCCCGGCTGCTGGGGCTGGCGGCCTATCTCGCGGCGTACGCGGCGCTCGCCCACGCCATGATCACGGCGCACCGCTGGCTCGAGGCGAACCGGCCGGGCGGCTTCTACGTCAGCGAGGTGTGGACCGAGTTCTACCTGGGCCTGGTGCCCCCCGCCCTGCTGGTGGCGTTCGCCCTGGGCTCGATCCTGCTGGGCTGGGCGACGCCGACCGAGGGCGCGGCCTGCGGGGCGTTCGGCGCGCTGCTGATGACCCTCGGTTACGGGAAGATGACGCCCGCGAGGTTCCAGGAGGCTCTGGTCAAGACCCTGGAGATCTCGGTACTGATCCTGTTCCTGGTCGCGGCGTCCAATTTCTTCGGGGCGGTGTTCTCGAGGCTGGGCACGCCCACCATGCTGACCAACGCCCTGCTGTCGTTCGATCTGTCCCAGATCGAGGTCCTGATCATCGTCATGGCCCTGATCTTCATCCTCGGCTGGCCGCTCGAATGGGTCCCGATCGTCCTGATCATCGTTCCCATCCTGATCCCGCTGCTGGACAAGATGGGCATCAACCTGACCTGGTTCGGCATCCTGGTGGCGGTGAACCTCCAGACCGCCTGGCTCTCCCCCCCCGTCGCCCTCTCGGCCTATTTCCTCAAGGGCGTGGTGCCCGATTGGGATCTGAAGGACATCTACCTCGGCATGATGCAGTTCATGGTCATCCAGTTGATCGGCCTGGCCCTGATCATGCTGTTCCCGCAGATCGTCCTGTGGCTGCCGGGCTACATGTACGGGGAATAGAGAGGAACCGGCGCCATGCTGATCTTCCCTGAAATCCAGATCTCCGGGGGCCAGGTGGTCACGCGCCTCTCGCCCGCGGCCAATAACATCGTGCACCCGGTCACCCCGCGCGAGGCGGTCCGCAAGTTCGAGGCCCAGGGCGCGGAGCGGCTGCACATCCTCGACGTAGACGCCGCCCTCGGCAAGGACGCCGTGAACGACGCCCTCATCCGCGAGATCATCGCCTCGACGAGCATCCCGGTGCAGGTGGCCGGCGGCATGAGGACGCTGCACCACGTCGAGGCGTGGTTCGAGGCGGGAGCGGCCCACGTGGTGCTCGGCACGCTCGCCATCACCAACCAGCAGTTGCTGGCGGAAGCGTGCGCCCGGTACCCGGCCGCGATCCTCGCCAACATCGCGACCAAGGACGGTTACGTGATGATCGACGGCTGGCGGACGCAGACCGCGTACCGGCCCCGGGACATCGTGTACGAGCTCCAGATGGCAGGGGTCGCCGGCATCATCCACTTCGACATCAACCGGTTCGAGGGTGATGCCTCGACCTCGCTCGCGCTGACCATGGAGATGAAGCAGGACGTGGTCATCCCGGTGTATTCGAGCGGCACCGTGCACAGCCTCGACGACATGGCCCGCCTGCGCTACTTGCCGAACATCCACGGCGTCATCATCGGCGAGGCGCTGCTCAACGAGCGCTTCAGCCTGCAGGAGGCGCTCGACGTCGCCGCGCAGCGGGAGACCAGTCCCGACCCGGAGGCGGAGACGTCGGTCTCGGTGCACGGCATCCAGCACTCGGTCAAGGTCTATCTCGCGTCCTACAGCCTGTCTCCCGCGGTGCGCTGGTGGAACCAGGATCTGCGCCAGGCGATCACCGACGACAATCCGTACATCGAGATGCTCATCCCCCAGGAGGATCTCGACATCGATCGCGCCGAGTTCACGCCCCGCGAGCTGCAGGCGGCGTACGAGAAGGGGGTGGACGATGCGGACGCGGTCGTGGTGGTGCTCGACGGCATCGAGCATGAAGCGTGGACCGGATTCGAGTGCGGCTACGCCCGTGCCCGCGGCAAGTATCTGCTCGGCATCGCCACCAACGCTCCGAACGAGGCGCGCACGCACATCGAGGCGATGTGCGACGAGGTGATCGTCTTCGACCCGCAGGACCGCCTCTTCATCTTCGCGTCGATCGCGAAGCAGGTGAACGCGCGATTGCTGATGGACCGCGCTGCGTGCTGAGCACGCCATCCGCGCCGTCCCCGGCGTCCTGCGCGATGCGCCGCCGTCGCGCCGTGCACCCCCGGTACCGCCTGGTGGCAGCGGCCATGGACTCGCGCGCGATACGCCGCCGTCCTGCCGTTCATCCCCGGGCATCCCGTCCACCGTTCGCCCGACACCGTCGAAGGAGGCCATCGAGATGAAGATCGGATTCTGCCTGCCGCACGAGACCGACGCGATGGGCGGGGACACCGCGAGCGGCGCGGACATCATGAGGTTCGCCCGCCGGGCCGAGGAGATCGGGTTCGATTCGCTGTGGCTGGTCGATCACTTCTGCTACTCGGCGGCGGGGGAGCTGGAGGCGTTGGGGGCGAGCGCGCCCCCGGAGCTGGTCGGCCGCACCTACGGGGCGTGGGAGTGCATGGTCACCGCCGGTGCGCTGGCCCGCGAGACGCGCCGGGTGGAGATCGGGACCTTGGTGGTGAACACGGGCTACCGCAATCCTGCATTGCTTGCGCGAATGGCCGACACCATCGACGAGCTCAGTGAAGGACGCCTCATCCTGGGCCTCGGCGCCGGCGACTTCGAGTCCGAGCACGTGGCGTTCGGCTATCCGTGGGAACGGCGGGTGGGCCGCTTCGAGGAGGCGTTGCAGATCATCCGTCCGCTGTTGCGCGGGGAGAAGGTGACCTTCGAGGGCGAGTTCTACTCCACGCACGAGGCCGAGAACATCCCCAAGGGGCCGCGGGCGGCGGGGCCACCGATCATGATCGGCGTGCTGGGGAGCGGCCCCCGGATGAAACGCCTGGTCGCGCAGCACGCGGACCAGTGGAACTGCTGGCTGGCGTCCGGGGACAGCCACGCCCGGGCCTACGTCGAGATTCGGGACGCGATGCTGGCGGGATGCGAGAAGCACGGGAGGGACCCTTCGACCCTGGAGCTGAACGTCACGGTACGGGTGTGCCCGCCGGGCGGGCAGCCGGTGTCGGAAGACATCGATCCACTGTCCGGTCCGCCGGCGCGGATTGCGGAACAGCTTCTGGAGTTCGAGGCGCTCGGGGTCGAGCACATCACGGTGTGGCCGCATCCGAACACGGCCGAGAGTCTGGAGGTGCTGGGCGACGTGTTGCACGCGCTTCGCTGACCGCGATAGCAGGCGCCGCTGCGGGGAGCAGGCGCGCGGCGGCGCCTGCTACCGCCGCCATTGGCCGCCATCGTGCGCAAGCCTTCATGGATATGGAACCGATTGAGCAATGAACGGCGCCGGCCTGCTGGTCGACACCCTCGTGCGCGCCGGTGTGCGGCGCATCTTCAGCCTGTCCGGCAACCAGATCATGCCGATCTACGATGCGTGCATCGATGCCGGCCTTTCCATCGTGCACGTCCGCCACGAAAGCGCCGCGGTGCACATGGCCGACGCCTGGGCCCAGATCACCGGCGAGATCGGCATCGCGCTGGTCACCGCCGGGCCGGGATTCGCCAACGCCCTCTCCGCCCTCTTCTCCGCCCGACATTCCGAGAGCCCGGTCCTGCTGTTGAGCGGCGACTCCCCGGTCGCGGCCGACGAAGACGGCGCGTTCCAGGAGATGCGGCAAATCGACCTCACGCGCCCCCTCGTCAAGACCGCACGGCGCCCCATCCGCGTCGAGCGGCTCGGGCATGACGTCGCGGCCGCGATCGCCTGCGCCCGCTCGGGGCGGCCCGGGCCGGTGCACATCGCGCTGCCGTTCGACGTGCTCAACGCCACGGCGGGCGATACGCACCGGGTGGGGGCGGCGGAGCTCGACCGCCGCCCGTGCGCCCTTCCGGGTCCGGTCGCCGATGACATTGCGGGGAGGATCGCCCGAGCGAGGCGGCCCATCGTCCTGACCGGTCCGTGCATGAACCGAAGCCGGGCCGGCGCCCGGGTTGCGGCGCTGGAGGCCGCGCTCCGCGCCCCGGTGGTCGCGATGGAGAGTCCGCGGGGGCTGCGCGATCCGGCCCTCGGAACGTTCTCCGACGTGCTCGCGGCATCGGACCTGGTGGTTCTGCTCGGCAAGGCGATCGATTTCTCGGTGGGGTTCGCCCGGCCGCCGGCCGTGGACGCCGCGGCCGAGCTGGTGGTCATCGATCCCGACAACCGCATGATCGATCGTGCGCACCGGATCGCGGGCGGGCGGGTGGTGGTGTCCGCCTGTGCGGACGCGGACTTCGCGGCGGACGCCCTCACCACCGCGGCATCCGCGGTCATTGCAACGGGGTCCGGAGCATCGGACCCCGCCTGGTGTGACGAGGTCGCCGATGCGATCGCGAACCGCACCGCCGCCGGGACCACGGTTGCCGAGACCGCCACCGTCGAGGCTGCTGCCATCGGGGCCGTCGCTGCCGGGACCACCGTCGCCGGGACCGCTGCCGTTGAGACCGTTGCCGTCGGGATCGTCGCCGCCCAGACCGCGGTCGCCGAGGCCGCCGCCGTTGAGGCCGCTGCCGTCGGGACCGTCGCCGCCGAGGCCGCCGCCGTTGAGGCCGCTGCCGTCGGGACCGTCGCCGCCGAGACTGCCGCCGTCGAGGCTGTCGCCGTTGAAACCGCCGCGGCCGAGACCGGGTTCCGCTTCCATCCCCGGCTTCTCTGCGAGGCGGTGCAGCGGGTGCTGGACACCGCCGCCGAGCCGATCCTCGTCTGCGACGGGGGCGAGTTCGGGCAGTGGGCGCAGGCGTCGTGCACCGCTCCGGTGCGCATCGTCAACGGCCTGTCCGGGGCCATCGGCGGCGGGCTGTGCCATGCGCTGGCCGCGAAGCTCGCCCGGCCGCGGGCAACGATCGTCGCCATGATGGGGGACGGCACGGCCGGATTCCATTTCACCGAGCTCGATACCGCGGTCCGGGAAGGGGCGGCGTTCGTGACCGTCATCGGCAACGACTTCCGTTGGAACGCCGAGCACCAGATCCAGCTTCGGGACTACGGCCCGGACCGCCTGATCGGCTGCGATCTCGCGCCGAGCGCCCGCTACGACCTGGCGGCGGCCGGGCTCGGATGCCACGGCGAGCACGTCACGGATCCGACCGGACTCGATGCGGCCCTCTCCCGCGCGCTCGCAAGCGGTCGCCCGGCCTGCCTGAACGTGGAGATCGACGGCGTGGCGGCCCCGGTGTTCTCTCGAAAGGCCGGACCCGCGGGCCATTGAACGGACGGCGGCCCGTGGCGCCAAGGCGTTCGACGCCTCCGGCCGGCAGGGTCTGACGGAACAGCAGCGTTCGGAGCAAGACACGGCACGTACCTCGCCTGGGCATTCGGCGGGGGGTGCGGAAGCGCGCGGGCAGGGTATCGGCTTCAATCGCCTCGGGAAGAAAGCGGGAGAAGCAGCGCATGGCGCGGAAGAAAAGGCAGGGAAGGGCAGACGGCAAGGCGGCGCCGACGCCCGCGGGTGATGCGAGCCCCTGGGAGCGCGTGCGTCCCGCTCGCAACGGACCGCAGGATCCGGGGCCGAAGGCCCGTGACGGGGCGCCCGCCGGCACCGGCGCCACCACCGGCTACGAGGCCGAGCTCTGGGCGATGGCCGACGCCCTGCGCGGCTCGATGGACGCCGCCGAGTACAAGCACGTCGTGCTCGGCCTCATCTTCCTGAAGTACATCTCCGACGCCTTCGAGGAGCGCCACGCGGCGGTGCTCGCCGAATGGGGCGAGGAGGCCGCCGAGGACCGCGACGAGTACACCGCCGAGAACATCTTCTGGGTGCCGCCTGAAGCGCGCTGGGCGCACCTGAAGGCCAGTGCGAGGCAGGCGTCCGTGGGCCGGCTCGTCGATGACGCGATGGCCGCGATCGAGCGCGACAACCCCGCGCTCGGGGACGTGCTGCCCCGGGACTACGCCCGCCCGGCCCTCGACAAGCAGCGGCTCGGCCAGTTGATCGACCTCGTCAGCAACATCCGGGTGGGCGACGAAGAGGCCCGTTCCCGGGACGTGCTCGGCCGGGTCTACGAGTACTTCCTGTCGCAGTTCGCGAGCGCGGAGGGCAAGAAGGGCGGCGAGTTCTACACCCCGCGCTGCGTGGTCAGGCTCCTGGTGGAGATGCTCCAGCCGTACCGGGGGCGGGTCTACGACCCGTGCTGCGGCTCGTCGGGGATATTCGTGCAGTCCGTCGAGTTCATCCGCGCGCACACCAGCGGCAACGGCAACGGGGGCCGGGCGCGCGGCGACATCTCCATCTACGGTCAGGAATCGAATTACACGACCTGGCGGCTGGCGAAGATGAACCTCGCCATCCGTGGCATCGAAGGGCGGATCGGCCACGGGGACAGCTTCCACGACGACCGCCACCCGGATCTCAAGGCCGATTTCATCCTCGCCAACCCGCCCTTCAACGTCTCGGACTGGGGCGGGGAGCGGCTGGCCGAGGACCGGCGCTGGCGGTACGGCCTGCCGCCGAAGGGCAACGCCAACTTCGCCTGGGTGCAGCACATCGTCCACCATCTGGCGCCGGCCGGGGTCGCGGGCTTCGTGCTTGCCAACGGCTCGATGTCGTCGAGCCAGTCGGGCGAGGGCGCGATCCGCAAGCACCTGATCGAAGCGGACCTGGTGGACTGCATGGTGGCGTTGCCGGGGCAGCTCTTCTATTCGACGCAAATCCCCGCCTGCCTGTGGTTCCTGGCGCGAGACCGGCGGGGCGGGAGTGGCGGGAGTGGCGGCCTTGGTGGTGGCGGTGGGGGTGGCTGTGACGAGAGTGGCGGCCTTGGTGGTGGCGGCGGGGGTGGCAGTGACGGTGGAGGGGGCGCCGGTGACGGCAGCAGTGGCGATGGCGGCGTCCGGTTCCGGGACCGGCGTGGCGAGATCCTGTTCATCGACGCCCGCAAGCTGGGCCGGATGGTGGACCGCACGCATCGCGAGCTGACGGACGAGGACGTCGCCCGCATCGCCGGTGTCTACCATGCGTGGCGGGGCGAGAGGGCGCGGGAAGATGAAGATGGCGACGGCTACGCGGACGTCCCCGGCTTCTGCAAGAGCGCGCCGCTCGACGAAGTGCGCCGGCACGGCCACGTGCTGACCCCCGGCCGCTACGTGGGCGCGGAGCCGCAGGCGGACGACGGCGAGCCGTTCGAGGCGAAGATGACGCGGCTGGTGGCGGAGCTGCGGGCGCAGCAGGCCGAGGGTGCACGGCTGGACGCGGCGATTGCGGAGAGCCTGCACCGCCTTGGATTCGGAAACGATGGGAAGGGCGGAAAGCCGCCTTGACATCCTGTACGGAGTAATTACCGTGCGTACCAGTTCCATGCGCAAAGGAGACTCCGACATGGGAAAAGCAGCGGCTACCGTGGACATCAAGCTGATCGCCATCGGCAACTCCAAGGGCATCCGTCTTCCCAAGGTCCTGCTCCGGAAATACGGCTGGAGCGACTCCCTCGTCCTGCAGGAAATGGAGGAAGGGATTTTTCTCTACAGCAAGCAGAAGGACAAGCTGTCGTGGCCAGACACTTACCGCGCCATGGCCGCGGATGATGAAGATTGGAGCGACCTCGACGAGACGGTCGCCGATGGCCTGGATTGATGGCAGTCTTTCCCCGACGCTACGGCATCTACTTTGCCGACCTGAATCCGACCACAGGCGGAGAGCTTCGGAAAGTACGGCCGGTCGTTGTGGTCAGTCAGAACGAGAGGAACCGGCTCCTCGATACGGTCGTGGTCTGTCCCCTTACCTCCACGTTGCACCCGCAGTGGCGGAGCCGGATCCAGATATCCTGCGCGGGCAAGGCCGCGGAAATCGCCGTGGACCAGATACGCACGATCAGCAAACAACGACTGCGGCGCCGGCTCGATCGCCTGTCCGGGGAGCACGCAGCCCGACTCCGGCGCATCATCACCGAAATGTACGGGGAATGAATCGAATCCTTCACCACACTCGCACCCAGGAGAAGAAAATGCCCATCATCAAGAGATATACGGCCTCCATGATCGTCGCATCGAGCATTCTGTACACGGCGCAAGCCGTCGCGGCGGGCGAGAGCGGCAGCTTCAGCTATGTCGCCAGCCTCGTCTACGACTACACCACCCTGGAGCACGCGGATCAGACCTTCACCGGCGGTCCGCTGCACGGGACGGTCACCGTGACCGAGAGCAGCGGCGGCCCCTTCGCGGAGGGGCAGCACGGCGTCGTGACGTGTTTCGTCTACTCCAGGAAGTCGGACGCCGGGTTGGACCTGGAAACCCCCTGCACGAACACCGATGCCTCGGGTGAGCAGTGGTTCCTCATGGCGATCAGAAAGGCGGGCGACATACAAGCCGGCGGTGGAGGGGAAGGCCGCCAGGAGCTCATGGGCGGCACCGGGAAGTACGCCGGCCTGAGCGGCGCCTGCGTCTACACCGCCGACTATCTGTCGGACGACCGGGTGGTCAGCCAGGCGCGTTGCGAATGGCAGAAGCCGTGAACGAAGCGACGACGACCTCGCCGGGAACCTGAAGCGTCCGGGCTTTGGAGATCGGCGGTGAGTTACGGCACCGAGGACATCCTCCGCCAGCTCCGGGCGGGCGAGGACAGCGCCTGGGAGTTCAAGCAGATCGTATTCACCGGACACCGTCCGATCCGCCCGAGCCGGGACGACTGGGCGGACGAGATCGCGGCGTTCGCCAATGCGCGCGGCGGCGTGCTGCTCTGCGGCGTCACCGACGACGGAGAGGCGCAGGGCATGTCGCGGGAGCAGATCGTCGCGCTGGATGCCCTGCTGGTCGAAGTCAGCACCGATTCCATCAAGCCGGCCGTCCGCATCCACACTTGGCACAGGATGCTCCCGGAGGGCGAACGGGTGCTGCTGCTCGAAGTTCCCGAAAGCGATTCGCAGCATGACAGCCCCGGCGGAAGCTACGTTCGGGTGGGCGCCTCGAAGCGCAGGATGACGAACGACGAGCGGCTGCGTCTGGCGCAGCGGCGGGGACAGGCGCGGTTTCGCTGGTTCGACGAACAGACCGTTCCGAATACAGGCTTCAGAACGCTGGACGAGTCGCTCTGGCGCCCGCTCCTGAGCGCCGAGGGCGCGGCGAATCCCGAGGCGGCGCTCGCCAGGCTGGCGCTTCTGGCGCCCGATGAGGCAGGCGTCACGCGGGCAACCGTGACCGGCGTGTTGCTGTGCACCCGGAATCCCGAGGAGTGGCTGCCCAATGCCGGCATCATGGCGACGCATTATCGGGGAAGGGATCGCGCCTCCGGCCAAATCGACGCGCGGGAGATCATCGGCCCGCTGAACCGGCAGATCGCCGACGCGATGGTCTTCGTGGCACGGAACATGCGGGTCGCGGCCCGCAAGGAGCCGGCCCGCGTGGACATGCCGCAATACAGCGACCGCGCGCTGTTCGAGGCGCTGGTCAACGCGGTGGCGCATCGCGACTATTCGATGCGCGGCAGCCGGATCCGCCTGTCGATGTTCGAAGACCGCCTGGAGATCCAGTCGCCCGGATCGCTGCCGAACAACCTGACGGTGGACAGCATGGCGACCCGGCAGGCCGCCCGCAACCAGGCGTTGACCTCCGTGCTCGGGCGGATGCCGGTGGAAGGAATCCAGGGCTCCGAGGACAGACGGTATTTCATGGAGCGGCGCGGGGACGGCGTTCCGATCATCCTGCGGGAAACCCGGGGGCTTTGCGGGAGACCGCCCGAATACCGGGTGATCGACGAAGCGGAGGTTCGCCTCGTCATTCCTGCTGCGCCGCAGGAGCACAGTCCCGTCCGCACCGTCGTCAACGTGCGAAGCGCCGACGCCGGGGAACCGCTGGCCGGCGTCGACATCCTGGCGCTGTTTCCCAACGACACCTGGAAACGCGCCACCACCGACGAACACGGAGAGGCGATCCTGGATCTGCACTCCAGCCATCTGCCGATGACGGTGTTTGCCGCCACCACGGGCTTCTCCGCCCGAGTCCGGCATGACTGGATGCCCGTGGAGGGTCGTCTTTCCCTTGCACTGGACGCCTTGCCCGGCGGCGGCGCAATCCTCATCCCCGAGGATACCGGCACGCTCCCGGGGCTCAGGGGCAGGCTGAATCCCATCCGCGACGCTCTCGACCGCACTTGGCTGTACGCCTCCAACATCGCCGTCAACCAGGGCCAGCCCCAGCCCGTCCACTTCATTCCCGGTGAGGACCTGCGTCTCACGGACGCCGACGGAAACGAGCGGTGGGCGCGCATCGTCGCCGTCACGGGCCGGTCGTCGCTGGTGGAGTATCGCCCGGTGGCATGGCGGAAGCCGTGAACGAAAAGGAGTCCGAGTTGGCGCCGGAGCGGAGCGGCAAGCTGCCCAAGAAGCGCCTGCGCCATCGGTTCGCCAGCCACCGTACAGACTGAACGACTCCTGCTGAATGGAGACGGCCGGCTCCGGATCATGCTGCACGAATCGAGTTCTTGCCGCACAAGCCGTGGGGCGAAAGTCGCTATCGCCGGGACATGGTTTCCCTCACCCTGCCCGGCGTGGCCTCATCCGACCCCGCCTACAAACTCATCTTCTCCCAGGTCCGCATGGTCGAAGACACCGTGCGTGGCTTCCTCGCACCCGAGTGGTGCGGCCAACTCGACTTCTCGACGCTCACCCGGATGAACGCCGAGTACGTCGGCGCCGACCTCCAGCACCGCATCGGCGATATGGTCTGGCGCGTCGTGTTCAAGCCCGACGGTCCCTCGGGCGATCGCCCGCTCGCCAATGGCGAACGCCCCTGCCTGCTCATCCTGTTCGAGTTCCAGTCGAGCGTAGACCATGACATGGCGTGGCGGATGCACGAGTACGTCTATCTGCTGCACCGTCATCTGCACCATGGCGGGACGTTCAGGGCGGAGGGGTGTGAGCCGCCGGCGTTGCCGGTGGTCGTCTACAACGGAGAACGTCCGTGGACGGCGGCGGGCGCACGACCGGGGTCGATGGCGGCGCCGGGAACGGCGGACTGGATTGGCAACGAGGCGCGGGCTTACGTGTTGCTCGACGAGCGGGCGCGGGCGGACGAGGAGGCCGACCTCATGGGCGACCGGCTGCCGCCGGACAATCGGATGACGACGCTGATTCGTCTGGAGACGAGCCCGGCGCAGGCGCGTCCGTGGTTGCTGGTGGAGGCGTTCGAGCGTTACCCGGGGGAGGAGGAGAAGGGGTTGCGCGAGGGGTATCATGCGCGGGCGAAGCGTCCGGGAGGGCGGTACGGAAACGATGACTTGCCGCCGTTCGAGGAGCTGGAGCGACGATTGAAAGAGAGGCGGGGAGGAGAAGAGATGGCGACGCTGATGGAAGCGAGGACGCGGGAGTTCGAGGAGCAGGCGATCGCGCGAGGCCGCGACGAAGGAAGGAGAGAGATGGCGACGCTGATGGAGGCGAGGACGAGGGAGTTCGAGGAGCAGGCGATCGCGCGAGGGCGCGACGAAGGAAGGAGAGAGATGGTGACGCTGATGGAGGCGAGGACGCGGGAGTTCGAGGAGCGGGCGATCGCACAAGGCCGCGCCGAGGAGCGCGCGCGGCTGCTCCGTTTGGCGGAGCGCCGGTTCGATCCCGAGACGGTCGCGCAGCTTTCGGAGCTTCTGGTGGACGCCGATGGCGCCGAGAAGGACCCTGCCCAGGCAGGAGACTGAGCCATGGGGTGCGGTACCGGCGGCGCACTGCTCGATCGCCGCCACGCGCCTGAGATGTGACGCCTTGGCGGGAGGCGCTTGCCCCGATCGCTCGACGACTGCGTTTCCGGTCAGGACGCGAAGGCGTCCACATCACCACCGGGCAACGCTCGCGTTTCACATCGAGAGCTTGCGCGAACATGGCGAGCCAGTGCCGGAGCCGCGCTGTACGGCCACTGTTGTCGAGGTGGCGGCGGTCGTCGGGTGACGACGGCCCGGATCCCGGATGCTCCAATGCGCTCGGGAGAGACATGCACACCATCGCCATCGTTGCCGCACAGCACCACCGGCGGGCGTCATGGGGATACGCGGACTGGAACGGTCCACCCCTGCGATGCGGGCCGAACGGCGGGAGGCCGCCGCGATTGAGCATGACGAGCATCGACACGGCCTTTCTCAGGCGCTGCCTCGACGCGCTGGAACGCGCCCTGGAGGGACTGCGGCGCCATGGATCGGACGACGTCCTCCACGAGGTGTTCCGCGCCGCCTGCGTCAAGGAGTTCGAGCTGGTGCTGGAGCAGAGCGGCAAGCTGCTGAAGAAGCGCCTGCGCCCCTGGTTCGCCAGCAACCGGCAGGTCGACCGGCTGGCCTTCAGGGACGTCTTCCGGCACGCCGCCAAGCACGGGCTGATCGACGCGGAAGCCTGCGAGCGTTGGCTTCGCTACCGAGACAACCGCAACGACACCGCGCTCGACTACGGCGCGGGCTTCGCCGAGGCCACCCTGAAGCTGTTGCCGGACTTCCTGACCGACGCCAGAGCGCTGGCCGACGTGGTCGAGGCCACGAATGAGGCGGCGGGCGATGGCTGAGATGACCGGGCGGCTGCATCTGAAGCCGAGGCATCGGGCGGTGATCGAGGGGTTGCTGAAGAAACACCTGCCCGGCGTCGAGGTCTGGGCCTACGGAAGCCGTGTGAACGGGCGAAGCCACGACGGCAGCGACCTTGATCTGGTGCTGCGCGGCCCGGATCTGGCCGGGATTGATGCGTCGCGGCGGATCGATTTCACCGAGGCGCTGCGGGATTCCACCATCCCGTTCCTGGTGGAAGCGCACGATTGGGCAGGTCTGCCGGAGAGGTTCCACCGGGAGATCGAGCGGGACCACGTGGTGCTGGCGGACCGGACCGGAGGCGGCGAGTGAACGGCGAAGGACCGGTGGCGCCGGCGATGATCGACTACGACAAGTTCCGCCTGTCGCTCAAGGATCTCAAGGAGCAGTACACGAACTATCGGAACCCGGTCGTCTCCCGTTCGGATCTCGATCAGGAAGGGATTGCCGAATCGGTCTTCCGCCGCTTCAAGACCTGCTACGACTGCTTGTGGAAGGTGCTGAAGCGCTACCTGATCGAGGCCCTCGGCGTTGCGGACCCGCCCAACAGTCCGAAGCCGATCTTCAGACTGGCGTATCAGAACCACCTGTTCAGCGCGTCGATGGAACAATGGCTCCTGTACGCCGACAAGCGCAACGCCACCGCCCACGATAACGACGGCGAGAAGGCCAAGGCGTGTCTTGATGTCATGGCCGATTTCATCGACGATGCCATCGGCCTCTACCAGACCATGAGCGGCGAGACATGGGAATGAAGCCCGCCATCGACATCACCGCCGAGCAGCGCCGAACGATCCTGGCGCTGCTGAACCGGTATCTGCCGGACACCACCGCCTGGGCTTACGGCTCCCGCGTCAAGTGGACCTCGCGACCGGAGTCCGATCTGGATCTGGTGGTGTTTGCCCGGCCGGAGCAGGGCGCCCGAGTGGCAGCACTGCGGAAGGCGTTCGAGGAGAGCGACTTGCCGTTCCGGGTGGATTTGTTCGTTTGGGATGAGGTGCCCGAGAGCTTCAAAGCGCGCATCGAAGGCGATCACGTAGTGCTGACCAAGGATAATCCGGCTCGTAAAGAAAACAAGGGAAGTCGATGGCGTCGATGCAGAATCGACGACGTCGCTGAGAAGGTTGCGATGGGACCGTTCGGGTCGTCAATCAAGGTCGAGACATTCACGCCGTCCGGCGTGCCGATCATCAGCGGACAGCATCTTCATGGATCCAGAGTCGACGATAAACCTGGATTCAATTTCATCAGCGAGGCGCATGCCGAGCGCCTGCGCGGCGCGAACGTTCGGAAAGGAGATATCATCTTTACCCATGCGGGCAACATCGGACAAGTTGCCTGCATCCCGGAGAATTCAGAATATGACAGATACGTTGTTTCACAACGCCAATTTTACATGCGCCCCAAGCCATCGGAGACAGTACCAGAATTTATCGTGGCGTATTTCAAGACTCCGGAGGGGCAACACGAACTTCTGGCAAATGCTTCGCAAGTCGGTGTCCCGTCAATTGCTCGACCCGTAACTTACCTCCGCTCCATCGAGATTCCGACTCCACCAATCCAGGAGCAACGTGACATTGCCCACATCCTCCGCACGCTGGATGACAAGATCGAACTGAACCATTGCATGAACGAGACGCTGGAGGCAATGGTGCGGGCGACTTTCAGGGATTGGTTCATTGATTTCGGACCTACTCGCGCAAAAATGAAAAGCCAAAAACCCTATCTTTCCGAACCCCTTTGGTCATTATTCCCTGACAGACTTATCGACGCCACTGGATTGCCGGAAAATTGGGAATCTATAACTTTTGAGAATTATATGAAGCTTGCATACGGAAAATCACTTCCTGCCAAAGCGCGTCGATCTGGAAAAGTGGCCGTCTACGGTTCTGGTGGATTCGTCGATTTCCATGATGAAGCGCTTATAAATGGTCCCGCGGTTATTGTTGGTCGTAAAGGCACCATTGGCAGCGTGTACTGGGAAGATCGGTCCGTTTTCCCAATAGATACCGTTTTCTACATAATACCAAAGCGTAGTACACTCATCTTTTGCTACCAAATACTTCTCACCCAACCACTAGGCGATATGAATACGGATGCGGCCGTACCGGGACTGAACAGAGCTAACGTATACAGGCTAGAATTCCCCTGGCCGGGATCTGAACTTAGTCGTGCCTATCATGAACTAATCACTCCAATTTGGAAACGACGATCAATGATTCTGAAAGAAATAGAAATTCTTAGTCAAACCCGAAATGTTCTGCTTCTCAATCTTGTATCTGGAAAGATACGGATACCATGTATTTCCGCGGAGAACTACGATGTCGAATAAATCCCGCAAGTACAAGTTGATGGTTGCCGGCCAACTGTTCAAACATCTTGGCCTACAGATGTATTCTGGAGCGGTTCCCGCCATTTCAGAGCTTATATCAAACGCATACGATGCAATGGCGAAAAACGTATGGATCACGATTCCCACGGGGCGGGCACTTCGGCAAACCGACCAAGTCATCGTCAAAGACGACGGTCATGGCATGAGCTTTACGGAGTGTAATATTCTTTATTTACTAATAGGTAGAAACAGGCGTTCAGACGGAAAAGAATGGACTGATCCATACAATGATCTGAATTCCAGAAAGGTTCATGGGCGTAAAGGCATTGGAAAACTCGCCGGATTCGGTATTGCCAATGTGATCGACATCCGTTCCGTCAAGGACGAAGAGGTTGCGCACTTCGAGATGGATTATGAAGCGTTAACCGGACAGGACGCCTTTGTGGATACTGATGGATACGAACTCAGATCGTTACCCGATGACGGAGACAACGTCGAGGAAAATCCTAACACGACTATAACGCTGTCACGTCTGAAAATCATTCGCGCCATTAACGAGAAGGCATTCAAACGCAGCATCGCGAGAAGATTGTTGGTACTTGATGAGGATTTTATCGTCCACGTGAACGGAGCGACCATATCAAGACACGAAATTCCGTTTCAGTTCCGATTTCCAACGGGCATTGGACAATGGGAGACTGCGGAACTTGAAGGTGGTAATCAGATCGAATGGTGGGCGGGTTTCTGCAAGGATACTATTCCGGATGAAGAGCAGCGCGGTTTCGTCGTCTACGCGCGCCGCAAGTTGGCACAAACGCCTTGGTTTTTTGATCTGAGCGGCGGCGTATGGGGTCAGCACGGGATGCAGTATCTTACGGGGGAAATTCAGGCAGATTTTTTGGACGAAGCCGTGGATCTGATTGCTACCGATCGAGGCACGGTTCGATGGGAAGATCCTATCGCAGTGCCTTTGAAAGAATGGGGGCGTAGAAAGGTCAGAGAATTACTGGAAGCGTGGGCCGACAAAAGGCGGGTAGAAAAGACTAGGAGTCCTCGAGTTACTTTATACATAAAGCAAGCCGAAAAACTACCTGATAATGATCGAAGAATATTCAACAACATCGTCGATCGGATTTGCGCCATTCCTCAGCTTGGAAAACATAAGGATGGTCAAGATATTACGGATGAACTCATTGGATTTGTATACAACGCCATGACGAATCGGAATTTTCTTGAAGCGATTAGGAGATTGAACACGGCCTCACCGGAGGATATTGCTAATTTTGAACAAGTCCTGTCTGACTGGGACATCATCGAAGCTATAAATACCGCCCACCTAGTCAAGGGGCGCGTCGAGATCATCCAGAAATTCTCGCAAATGATTAGGGATCAAGTTCCAGAAACGCCGGACATGCAAAGCTATCTTCGAGACCATCCGTGGTTGATCGATCCCAAATGGACGATGTTGGTGCATGAACAATCATTGGATCGTATAATTCTTGAGAACTTTGATGTACCCTCTTCTAGAAATGCGGAAGGTTCGCGTAGACTTGATTTTTTCTGTCTTGGAGATCTCTATCAAACGGCTCATATAGTAGAGACAAAACGTCCGGGTGCACTAGTGGGTCGAAAAGAATGCGATCAGATCAGAGATTATGTATTGTTTCTTCGAAGTAGACTCCAAGAAGCGTCAAATGATCAACAATATCGTAGATCTTCAGTGAAAGGTCTGTTGATTGCGGGCCGAATTCGTCCAAGCGATGAAGGACACATGAAAATGGGGCAGGATTCTGGGATATTTGACGTGCGAACTTGGGATAATCTTCTGACGACCGCTGAATCTATGCACAAGGAATTTCTGGATGCTGTTACAAAGCGCGCTCCAAGTGACGACCCAAGAATAGTTCAACTGTCAAAGGAAAATGGACTTGGTGTATCGACGCGATAAGATCCAAATGTACAAAAAAATGAGAGAGATGAAACCCGTCGCAATAGATCTATTTGCCGGATGCGGTGGTCTCACCATGGGCCTCCGCGACGCCGGATTCCAGGTTGCGGCGGCAGTGGAAATTGACCCCATTGCGGCAAGGACTTACAGGTGGAACAATCGACGGACTCGATTATTTGAAAATGACATTCGCGATGTATCTGCATCTGATATTTTGCAAGTAACCGGTGACCAGAAAATCTCCCTTTTGGCTGGTTGTGCGCCCTGCCAAGGTTTTTGCTCCTTGACGGCAAAATATAGGAGAGATGATTCTCGAAATGAACTACTTCTGGTGATGGCCAAACTGATAGAAGAAATCCGTCCAATGGCGATCATGATGGAAAACGTCTCTGGACTTGCAAATCGAGGGAAATTCATCTTCGACGAATTCCTCAGAATTTTGCGAGAAATTGGCTATCAGAGTGAATGGTGTGTCGAACAAATGGCCGACTTCGGGATTCCACAGTCACGACGGCGTCTCGTGCTCTTGGCTGGGCTTGGTTTTGAAATCTCACTACCCAAATCAACTCATGATCGGTTACCCAAAAAGGATTCCGCTTTACGTTCGTGGAACACGGTTAGGAGTGCAATTGGCCATCTAGGAAAGCCAGTTACATTACAGGCGGCGCGGCAAAGTGGCGGACCACAGGCTCATAATTGGCACGTAGTCCGAGATGTTAGTCCGCAGGTCAGGAAACGACTACAAGCGGCGGAGCCCGGTCAAACTTGGGTACAGATTGATGAATCCGTGCGGCCCCGTTGTCATCAGAATGGATTTAATGGATTTACGAATACTTACGGCCGAATGACATGGGATCAAATTTCTCCTACTATTACCGGCGGATGCACTACGTCGAGTAAAGGTCGATTCGGTCACCCGGATAAGGAACGACTTACCATCTCCGTTCGCGAAGCGGCTCTGCTGCAAACGTTTCCGTATAACTATAAATTCATGACCGATCAAATGGATGCAGTGTGTAATCTGATCGGTAACGCGGTACCGCCGCTGTACGCAAAACGTGCCGCCAGAAGTGTCTTAGCCGCACTTAGAGATTACGATCGGGGAGTCACGGGTGCAGAAAAATGAGTCGATGGTCCGGCAACTCCGAAGTAGAGAGAACAACGTTTGGAGGTTTGACCAGACGTGAATTGATGTCTCGTGTACGTAGTACCGGAAATCAGACCACGGAAAAGCGATTAGCCTATTTGTTGAGGCGGGCGGGCCTAACTGGTTGGCGGAGACGTCAACTGCTTCTCGGCCATCCGGATTTTGTGTGGCTGAATTTGAAACTTGCAGTTTTCGTCGATGGTTGCTTTTGGCACGGTCATGATTGCGGCAGGAATCTGACACCGAAGACGAACGTGAAGGCGTGGGCGGAAAAGATAGAGCGCAATCGAGCTAGAGATAGACGAACGTCTCGTAAGCTTCGACATTCTGGCTGGAAGGTCATACGCATATGGGAGTGCGACTTGAAGAAGAGCCCTGACCGCTGTATTCGGAGGATACAAACTGGGCTTGAAAAGATGCGCCAGCCGATCATCGAAGGTTCGATATGACGGATACCGTTAAGGAATGCGGGATCGGCTTGAAAGGATCCATCCGATGCGAGCCACCATTCGAGACACAGAAGCCCTGAAGGCCGTTTCGCCTGTTGCGCTGTCGGCGTACGCCCTCGCGGCAGGGTGGAGCAAGGTCGAAACCTACGGCGATCACTCGGACGTGTACGCCGCCCGCGGGCGACCGGAGATTATTCTGCCGCGCACCGAGCGTCTGGGCGATTACGCCGATGTCGTTTCGCGGCTGATCGAGATCTTCTCGGACGCCGCGGAGACCGACGAACTCTCCCTGTACCGAGACCTCGTGACGGCCGACCGCGATGTGATTCGGGTACGGGCTGCCGAAAACGGCGATGGCGCGGTGGCCGTGAACGACGGACTCGATCTCCTGCGTGGCGCGCGGGACCTGCTACTGGCCGCGGCCTGCTCGCTACGGCATCCGCGTCCGCTGTATCGGGCGGATTCGAACCGGGAAGCCGCCAAGCATGTGCAACGGATTCGCCTGGGGCAGACCGAGCAAAGCAGTTTCACGGTCACGTTGGTGACCCCGATGGTCGCGCCGCCGATGCAGTCCAGCTTTACCGGTGACTGGAGATCCGAAGACGACCCAATCGAGCGGCGCATGACGCGGCGGCTGACCGATGCGCTGGGAACTGCCCGGACAGCCATCGAACAAACGGTCAGCGGCACTGGCGATGCGTTCTTCGATGCGTTCGGGCAGGGCGTCAGCGCCAATCTCTGCGAAGCGCTCGTGACGCTGATCGAACCGTTCCCATCACTGGACATCAGTGTGACCTGGGCGCGTACGCTGCCAAGGTGGACGGCGCGCGAGACTATCCGCTTCGGCCGGACCGATGCGCCGATCCTGCGCGAGGCCGCGCGGTCGTTCCGCAACCGGGAGCCGCAACCGGACGCCCGGGTGTTCGGCATCGTGCAGCGGTTGAAACGGGACGAAGCGGAAACCGACGGGAACATCACGTTGCGAGCTTCCATTGACGGCCGGAACCAGTCGGTCACGGCGCTTCTGGAACAGTTCGACTATGAGCGGGCAATCCGGGCGCATCAAGCGAAGGCGCCAATTGTCATGGAAGGCGACCTCGAACGAGTCGGACAGCGATGGCGCCTTCTGAACGCCCGCGTCGTGGACATCATCTTGAATGAAGATGAAGCCGAGGATGGGTAGCACGGACCGGATCCACGCCGATAAAACATCGAGCGGTATCTGAGCAAGCAACCTCATCGCGTGGTATCTGCCGGTCCCGATCCCCGACTGGCCGGTGCTCATGCAGGTTGGCGCCCCATGACCTCCGAATCCTGGATCGTCAACTCGCTCGGCGTGGAGAAGGTCCACCGCGCCGCGGAGGAAGCGGGACGCCGCCGGCTCGGGGACGCTCTCGGCATCGCCGGGACCGGACGCCTCGATGACGAGCACCTTCGCTTCGTCGCCAACGCGCTCGAACTCCGCGTCACCCTTCTGCTCGATGACGAAAACCCGGCCGATCTGTGCGCCGCCGCCGCGGAGGCTTTTCAGGTTGCCCGTGTCCTGCCGCATGACGGCACGCCCACGGAAACGGCGCAATCGCTTGTGCGGCTTGGATGCCTCGGCGTCCTCGGTGATCGGGGCGCGGACGTCAAACGGCTCCTTGTTGCGAACGGATGGCCGGCGCTGCCGGTGGACGCGGACGATTGGGGACAGCGCGTCTGGTCCACGATCCTGGACGTGTGGCTGCGGCTGTTCCGCAAGCAGGGATGGGACGATCTCGATGCGGTGCAGGGGCAAGTCGCCGACCTTCGAGCGAGCCAGCGGGAATACGAGCCGCGGTTTCTGCACGAGGCAGAGGAGCGGCAGGATGCCAGACCCGCGTGGGAGCTCATGACCACGTATCACTTGGCGAAGGCAGCGGAGATCCTGGGCCAGTACCTGTCCCAGGGAGCCGTCGATGGGCGCTACGACGTCCGGGAGCAACTCGAAGCGCAGTTCGACCGGGCCGTCGCGGCGGCTGCCGCCGGGCGACTCATGGAGCGGGAAACGTTCGTGCGCCTGCTCGCCCGCACCGCACGCACACTCGTCGGCAACAGCATCTGGACGGTCACCCGCGCCGTGAACAGCCGCGTCTCGACGTTCGTCGAATCGATGACCTCGCGCGACCGCCGACAACCGATCTTCGAGATGCTGCCTCCGCAACGGCGCGCGCTTCGTGAACAGGGGCTGCTCGGGTCCGGGCATCGCTCCGTCGTGGTCAGCCTGCCCACGTCGAGCGGCAAGACGTTCATCGCCCAGCTTCGTATTCTCCAGGCGTTGAACCAGTTCGACCGCGAACGCGGATGGGTTGCGTATCTCGCACCGACACGGGCGCTCGTCAACCAACTGACCCTGCGTCTGCGGCGGGACTTCGCGGACCTCCGCATCACCGTCGAGAAGGTCAGTCCGGCCCTGGAAATAGATGGCCTCGAAGCCGACATGCTGGTTGACGCCGATGCCGAGCGGCAGTTCCGCCTGCTCGTCACGACGCCCGAAAAGCTCGATCTGATGCTGCGCGGCGATTGGGAACGCCGGATCGGTCGCCCTCTGACCCTCGTCGTCGTGGACGAGGCACACGGACTTGCATCCGGCCCGCGCGGCCCGAGACTGGAATTGCTGCTCGCGACGATCAACCGCGAGTGCCGGCACGCCCAATTCCTGCTGCTCACGCCTTTCATCCCCAACGCGGGCGAGATTGCACAATGGCTGGCGCCCGACAGCCACCAGAGCATCGAACTCGGGGTGGACTGGACGCCGAACGACCGGGTGATCGCCATCGCCCGGCCCCGGAAAGGGGAAACGCGCGGCGACTTCGGGATCGAACTGCTGGCCCGGCACACGACCCGGAACACGATCGAAATTCCGGAGCCGCTGATGCTCGAAGCTCGTCCCCGTGCAAACGGGGAACGCCGTCCGTTGGGATTGTCGTGGTCGAAGGTCGCAAAGTCGCCGGGCCGGCTCGCGGCGGCCACGGCGCAGGTTCTGAAGCGGCGCGGTACGGTCATCGTTCTCGTCAGCCAGCCAAGATATAGCTGGAGCGTGGCCGAGGCTTTCAAGGTGGACGAGAACCGCATCGCTCACAAGAGCGAGGATCTGGACCATATCCAGCGCTTCCTCACCGACGAGATGGGGCCGGACTTTCCCTTGGCGCCGCTGCTGGAGTACGGCGTCGGCGTGCATCACGGCGGGCTTTCCGACGACACGCGGACGATCGTCGAGTGGTTGACGGAACGCAACGAACTGAAGGTTCTGGTGGCGACCACGACGATCGCCCAAGGCGTCAACTTTCCCGTGTCGGGCGTGGTGTTCGCCAGCCATCAGTATCCCTATGGCCAGGAGATGCCGCCCGAGGACTTCTGGAACATCGCGGGGCGGGCCGGCCGCGTCGATCAGGACGATCTCGGCATCATCGCGTTGGCGGCCCCCGACGACGCCAGGTTCGAGACGCTCGATACATACATCGAGAGGTCCGTCGGCGAGCTCGCCTCGACGCTGGTCGACATGGTGCAGAAGGTCGAAGACGAAGGCAGCCTGCTTCAATTGGAGAAATTGGCGTGGCTGCCGGAGTGGTCGTCGTTTCTTCAGTACCTCGCGCATACGTACAGGCAGATCGGCAGCCACGAGCGGTTCGCCGCGGAAGTCGAACAGGTTCTCCGGGGCACGCTCGGATTCCAGGCCCTGCGCAGAAGTCACAAGGGGTGGGCCGACCGATTGGTGCGCGGCGTCTACAACTATGCAGAGCGTATCGAGGGGAAGCCGCTGAAGCTGGTGGACGCGACCGGGTTCTCGTGGGAGACGGTCAACGGAACGTTAGCGCGCCTGAAGGAAGCGAACGTAACGAACGATGCGTGGTCACCCGATCTCTTCGGCCCTCGACGACGCGACCTGCAACGGATGGTCGGTGTGCTGCTCCAGGTTCCGGAGCTCCGAACATTGCTCGGAGAAGTGACGGGAGGCATCGGCCCCGACGGCGACACCCTCTCCCGAATCATCTGTGACTGGGTGCAGGGCCGCCCCCTTTCCGACATGGCCGCCGATTACTTCGCGGGCAAGCCGGGTCATGGTGATGACGCAACCGGCCAGACCGATTCCGTAACGGCGATGACCCGGTGTTGCCGGAGCATTTTCGGACGGTTGACGCAAACCGCGTCCTGGGGTCTGGCTGCGCTGCAATCCCTGACGATCGGGGATTCTTTCGATTCGTTGCCGGGCGACGAGCAGCGAATGCTGCGCAACCTGCCGGCCCGCGTCTACTACGGCGTGAACTCGGACGAGGCGATAGCCCTTCGGCTGCTGGGCGTGCCTCGCACCGCCGCCGCACCGCTGGCGCGGCAACTCGAAGTTGGCGCCGCCGAGCCGCTGCACGAAGTTCGGGCCAGGGTGCGTAGCGCCAGCGTGGACACCTGGGAGGCTGCGCTCGGCAGTCGAGGCGCGAGCCATCACCGGGTCTGGTCGATCATCGAAGGCGAGATATGACGGGCATCGCCAAGGAATGCAGGACCAGACCGGCCAGGAAGGGAAACATCGGCTGAGACCGCCATCCGCCACCATCCGGGACGCCGAGGCCCTGAAGGCGGTTTCACCCGCCGCACGAAACGCGCACCGGCTTCCTGCGGACTGCCCGACAGCGTGGGTGTCATGGCGGATCCGGAGGGGCTCCGGCGCACGAAACGCACTCCGATTTCCGGCGGCTTTCGAGCCCGGAGCCTGCAACGTCACGGCCGGTGCGGCGCTATGGTGTCCCCATGCACGACGCCGCCTACAAGGACCTGTTCTCCCATCCACGGATGGTCGAGGACCTGCTGCGGGGGTTCGCCGCCCCGGAGTGGAGCGGCGCGCTCGACTTCTCCACGCTCGAGAAGCTCCCCGCGGAGTACGTCAGCGATGATCTCCGCCGGCGTCACGGCGACCTGGTATGGCGGCTGCGCTTCCGGGAGACGTGGCTGTACCTGCTGGTGATGCTCGAATTCCAGTCCTCGACCGACCCCTACATGGCCGTTCGCATCCTGGTCTACACCGGGCTGCTGTACCAGGATCTCATCCGGCGCGGGGCACTCGGTGCGGACGGTCGGCTGCCGCCGGTGCTGCCGGTCGTGCTGTACAACGGACGACCCCGCTGGGCCGCCCCGGTCGAGGCCGCGGACCTGATCGCCCCGGTGGAGGAGGCGCTGGCGCGTTTCCAGCCATCGCAGCGGTATTTCCTGCTTGACCAGGGACGCCACGGGGAAGACGATTTGCCGCGCCGCAATCTGGTGTCGGCCCTGATCGCATTCGAGAACAGCCGTTCGGCGGTGGAGCTGCCGAAGTTGCTGGCCGCGCTGTCCGATTGGGTGCGTGGGCCGGGGGAGGACGAGCTGCGGCGTGCGTTCGTGGAGTGGATTCGGCAGGTGCTGCCGCGGGGGCGGTTCGCCGGGGCCGCGCTGCCGAAGGTGCAGGATCTGGAAGGGGGAGGGCGATGCTGGCGGAGCGAGCGAAGGAGTGGACCGAGCAGTGGCTGCGGGAAGGCCGCGAGCAGGGACGTGAACAAGGTCTGAAAGAAGAACGGGCGCTGCTGTGTCGTTTGGCGGGGCGGAAGTTCGACGCAGAGACGGCCGAGCGGCTGTCGGGGTTGCTGGAGCGCCTCTCGGACCCGGAGCGCCTCGCCGAGGTCGGCGACTGGATCATCGAGTGCGGCACGGGCGCCGGGCTGCTCGACCGCGCGACGCGCCTCGACCGCCGTCTCTGACGGATTCCACGCCGGCTGGATGCTTCCGCCATACGAGCGGAGCATGAGTGACGTACCGATAATCCATTGATCTTCAGCCAGAGATGAACCTCGAAACCTGAGCCTCCGGGTCCGGGATCCGGCCTCGTCGTGTCGAGAGGCGCGGCAGCGCCCTCATCGCTCGAAGCAACACTGCGCCAGACGATGGAGACGGCAACGCCCGGCTGTGGAATCGGTTGCCCGGCGCAAACCGGTCGAGCCCGATTCAGAAGTATTACGAATGCTCCTTCGACGTAATCGTCTGCCTCGTATGGAGCCCCAACCCGGCATAGCCGGAACCAAACGCCGGTTGGTGAAAATCCTCGTCCGCTGGGCCAGGGACATGGCACTTGCCGCGTCATTGCCGCCCGCTGCTACACCCTGAACGGCCGCCGCCCTCGCTTGGCCCAGCCCGCATCACCGGCCCGGAAGGGCATAATCGGACGACAGGCGAGCGGCGCAGGGACGGGATCGATGACGCGGACGGAAACGGGTTCGGACGCGCGCGCGGCGCGGCGGAAGCTCCCCATCGGCATCCAGACCTTCCGCACGATCCGGGAGGAAGGCTACTACTACGTGGACAAGACCGCTTACGTCGAGCAGCTGGCGGACGAGGGCGCGCACTACTTCCTGTCACGCCCGCGCCGCTTCGGCAAGAGCCTCCTCGTGGATACCATCAAGGAGCTGTTCGAGGGCAGCGAGCCGCTGTTCCGGGGCCTCGCCGTCCACAACCGGTGGGACTGGTCCACCCCCCGTCCCGTGCTGCGCTTCGACTTCGGCGGCGGCAGCTACGGGGAGCCCGGCCTCGTGCGCAAGGAGGCGGCGGCGCGCCTGGGCGCCCTGGAGCGGGAGTTCGCGGTCACCGCCCACGACGACATCGCCCCGGCCCGCTTCCGGCACCTGTTGCAGACGTTGCACGAGCGCACCGGCCAGCGGGTCGTGGTGCTGATCGACGAATACGACAAGCCGATCCTGGACGCGCTGGGGACGCCGGAGATCGCCCGCGCCAACCGCGACTTCCTGCAAGGGTTGTACTCCACCATCAAATCCGCCGATGCACACGTCAAGTTCACCCTGCTGACCGGGGTGAGCAAGTTCTCCAAGGTCAGCCTGTTCTCGGGGCTCAACAACCTGAAGGACATTACCCTGGACCCGCGCTACTCCGCCATCTGCGGCTACACCGAAGAGGACCTCGACACGGTGTTCGCCCCGGAGCTGCCGGGGTTGAACCGCAGCGAGATCCGACGCTGGTACAACGGCTACGGCTGGCTCGGCGACGAGAAGGTCTACAACCCCTTCGACATGCTCCTGCTCTTCGACACCCGCCGGTTCAAGGCATGGTGGTTCGAGACCGGCACGCCGACGTTCCTCATCGATACACTGATGGAGCAGGGGGTCGGCTCGCTGGCGCTCGAGGACATGCTCGGCACCGACGCCTTGTTGTCTACCTTCGACGTGGGCGACATCGCCCCCGAGGCGCTGCTGTTCCAGACCGGCTACCTCACCATCCACGAGGAGGAGGATCTCGGCGGCAGGACGCGCTACCGGCTCGGCTATCCGAATCGGGAGGTGCGCCAGAGCCTGAACGAGAGCCTGTTGCACCGCTTGGCGGACAATCCATCGGACACGCGCAGGCAGGGTGATCGTCTGTACGAGCGGCTTCGAGACAACGATTTCGACGGCCTGGAGGCGCTGCTCAGGGCGTTCTTCGCCGGGATTCCGTACCAGTGGCATACGAGGAACGACATCGCCGACTACGAAGGCTACTACGCGAGCGTGTTCTACGCCCTGTTCGCGTCGGCGGGGCTGGACATGACGGTGGAAGACAGCACCAGCCGCGGGCGGGTAGACCTCACGGTGCGCCTCGACGGCAGCGTGTACCTGTTCGAATTCAAGGTGGTGGGCGCGGCCCCGCCGGGGTCGTCGCCAGGGTCGTCAGCGTCGCAAGGCGCCGCGATGGCGCAGTTGCGCGAACGAGGCTACGCGGACAAGCACCGGAGCGCGGGCCGGCCGATCCACCTGATCGCGGTGGAGTTCAGCAAGGAGACCCGCAATCTGACGGCGTTCGAGGCAGCGCCGGCGTGAAGCGCGCGGCAGGTCGGCTCGCGCCTGCGGGCAAGGCCCCGATGATCCGCCCCATCGTCAATCTGCCGGTGGAGCCCGCCAGAATCTGCCGGCGGAGCCCGCCAGGAGTCTGCGCCGCAGAAAACGATGGACTGTAGGGGCGACGCATGCGTCGCCCCTACTGCGGCTGCGGCGCAGTAGGGGCTTTGGTAGACCCCTGACCATTGCGCAGAGGAGGTGTCCCGATGGCAGAAAGACGTCCCCCCTACGCGCCGGAGTACCGGCGCCCGCACTGGTCGGTCGTTGGATTGGCGTCGTACCGCGGTGTCGCCAAACACGGGGACATCATCGGCGGTAGGGGCGACGCATGCGTCGCCCCTACAACGTCGTTCCGGGCCGGGCTTGGACTATCTTTCTGCGGCGCAGATTCCTAGGTGAACGGCGTCTCCGACTCCACGATCGGCGTCTCCGGCTCCGCGGTCGGCGTCTCCGGCTCCGCGGTCGGCGTCTCCGGCTCCGCGGTCGGTGTTTCCGAATCCGCGGTCGAGGAGGCCGCCCTCGGCTGGCTCGCGGCGCTCGGCTGGTCCGTCGCCCGCGGTCCCGACATCGCCCCCGATACGCCGAACGCGGAGCGCGGCGATTACGGCGAGGTCGTGCTCGGGGAGCGTCTGCGGGCCGCGCTCGCCCGGCTGAACCCGGACCTGCCGGACGAAGCCCTGCACGACGCCCGGCGCAAGCTCACCCGCCCGGAAGGGACGACGCTGGTGGCCCGCAACCGCGCTTTTCATCGCATGGCGGTGGACGGCGTGACGGTGGAGTACCGCGACCGGAGCGGCGCGATCCGGGGCGCGCAGGCCCGCGTGATCGACTTCGACGACCGGCAGGCCAACGACTGGCTCGCGGTCAACCAGTTCACCGTCGTGGAGAACCGGCGCGAGCGCCGCCCCGACGTGGTGCTGTTCGTGAACGGCCTGCCGCTGGCCGTCATCGAGCTCAAGAACCCGGCCGACGAGAACGCCACCATCGCATCGGCGCACCGGCAGTTGCAGACCTACAAGGCGGAGATCCCTTCGCTGTTCGCCTTCAACGCCGCGCTCGTCGTGTCGGACGGGCTCGAAGCCCGGATCGGCACGCTGACCGCGGGGCGGGAGTGGTTCAAGCCCTGGCGCACGATCACCGGCGAGACGCTGGCCGACCCGCACCTTCCGCAATTGCAGGTGATGCTCGAAGGCGCCTGCGCGCCGCCCCGCTTCCTGGCCCTCGTCCGCGACTTCATCGTGTTCGAGGACGGCGGTGGCAGTGGCGGGAGTGGAGGAAGCGGCGGTAACGGCAGCGGAGGAAGCGGAGGTAGCGGCAGCGGAGGAAGCGGCGGTAGCGGCAACGGAGGAAGCGGCGGTAGCGGCAACGGAGGAAGCGGCGGTAGCGGTAACGGAGGAAGCGGCGGTGGCGGCAGCAGCGGCAGCGGCCGTAGCGGCAGCAGCGGCAGCGGCCGTAGCGGCAGCAGCGGCAGCGAAGGCAACGACGGCAGCGGCGGCGGATTGGTCAAGAAGATGGCGGGCTACCACCAGTTCCATGCGGTCGGGGCGGCGGTGGCCGAGACCCTGCGCGCGGCGAAGCTGCAACGGCAACGGGCGGAGGAGGAGGTTGCCGAGGAGCAGGGCCGCTACGAGTCCGGCCGCACCCCCGGTGGCGTGCCGGGCGACCGGCGCATCGGCGTCGTCTGGCACACCCAGGGTTCGGGCAAGAGCCTGACGATGGCCTTCTATGCCGGGCGCATCGTCCGCGAGCCGGCGATGGAGAACCCCACTGTCGTCGTGCTGACCGACCGCAACGACCTCGACGACCAGCTCTTCGCCACCTTCGCGCGCTGCGCCGACCTGCTGCGCCAGCCTCCCGTGCAGGCGGCGAGCCGAGCGGATCTGCGCGCCCGGCTCATGGTGGAATCCGGCGGCGTGGTGTTCACCACCATCCAGAAGTTCTTCCCCGAGGAGAAGGACGACCGGCACCCACCGCTTGCATGGAACGAGACTGTTCCTCGCCCGTCTGCGGCGCCGGACGGATCGCCCGCGATTCCGGGCAGCGGAGTCGCCAGGCGTCCGCGCCCGCGATCGCCGCTGTCGGAGCGGCGCAACGTCGTGGTGATCGCCGACGAAGCGCACCGCAGCCAGTACGACTTCATCGACGGCTACGCCCGCCACATGCGCGACGCCCTGCCCAACGCCTCGTTCATCGGCTTCACCGGTACCCCGATCGAGCTCGAAGACGCCAGCACCCGGGCCGTGTTCGGCGACCACATCAGCGTCTACGACGTCCGGCGCGCGGTCGAGGATGGGGCGACGGTGCCCATCTACTACGAGAGCCGCCTCGCCCGGCTGGCCCTGGATGAGCACGAGCGGCCGAACATCGACCCCGGCTTCGAGGAGGCCACCGAGGGCGAGGAGATCGACCGCCGCGAAAGGCTGAAGACCAAGTGGGCGCAGCTCGAAGCCGTCGTCGGGGCCTCGAAGCGGGTGGCGCTCGTGGCCCGCGACGTCGTGGACCATTTCGAAAAGCGCCTGGAGGCCATGCACGGCAAGGCGATGATCGTGTGCATGAGCCGGCGCATCTGCATCGACCTCTACCGCGAGCTCGTGCGCCTGCGCCCGGAGTGGCACGGGGACGGCGACGCCGCGGGCGCGTGCAAGGTGGTGATGACCGGGGCCGCCTCCGACCCGCCGCACTGGCAGCCCCATATCCGCAACAAGCCCCGGCGCGAGGCGCTGGCCAAACGCTTTCGCGACCCCGCCGATCCCTTGCGCATCGTGTTGGTGCGCGACATGTGGCTCACCGGCTTCGACGCGCCCAGCCTGCACACCATGTACGTGGACAAGCCGATGCGCGGCCACGGGCTGATGCAGGCCATCGCGCGGGTCAACCGGGTGTTCAGGGACAAGCCGGGCGGCCTCGTCGTCGATTACCTGGGCCTCGCCCACGAGCTGAGGCGCGCCCTCGCGGCCTACACCGAGAGCGGCGGCACGGGGCGGACCGCGCTCGATCAGGGGGAGGCGGTGGCCGCGATGCTGGAGAAGTACGAGATCTGCTGCGGTCTCTTCCACGGCTTCGACCGGGCCGCCTGGATCGACGGCACGCCGGCGGCGCGGCTCGGCCTGCTGCCCGCCGCGCAGGAGCACGTCCTGGCCCAGGAGAACGGCAAGGACCGCTGCCTGCAAGCGGTGCGGGCGCTGTCCCAGGCGTTCGCGCTGGCCGTGCCGCACGAGGAGGCGTTGCGCATCCGCGACGAGGTGGCGTTCTTCCAGGCGGTGCGCTCGGCGCTGGCCAAGCGCGCCGGCGCCGAGGCGCGGACGGAGGAGTCGCTCGATCACGCCGTGCGCCAGATCGTCTCGCGCGCGGTGGCGCCGGAGGGGGTGATGGACGTCTTCGCCGCGGCCGGGTTGGAGAAGCCCGACCTCTCGATCCTCTCCGATGAGTTCCTGGCCGAGGTGCGGGACATGCCGCAACGCAATCTCGCGGTCGAGCTGCTGCAGAAGCTGTTGAAGGGCGAGCTTGCGGCCCGCCGGCGCAAGAACGTCGTCCAGGCCCGCTCCTTCGCCGAGATGCTGGAGCAGACCATCCGCCGCTACCAGAGCCGCGCCGTCGAAGCCGCGCAGGTGATCGAGGAGCTGATCGGCCTGGCCCGGGAGATGCGGGCGGCGACGGCGCGCGGCGAGGCGTTGGGGTTGTCGGAGGACGAGCTCGCCTTCTACGACGCCCTCGGGGTCAACGACAGCGCGGTCCGGGTGCTGGGCGACGAGACCCTGCGCAGCATCGCCCGCGAGCTGGTCGAGACCGTGCGGGGCAACGTGACCATCGACTGGACGCTGCGCGAGAACGTGCGCGCCCATCTCCGCCGGCTGGTGCGGCGCGTCCTGCGCAAGCACGGCTACCCGCCGGACAAGCAGGAATCGGCGACCCGCACGGTGCTGGAGCAGGCGGAGGCGCTGTCCGCGGGCTGGGCGGTTTGAGCCTGGAGCGACCGGTCGTGGCCCTCGAACGCGCGTTCCAGGCGTTGGTGGCGGCACGCGCGTCCTTCCGCGACCGGTCACTTGCTCGCTGGCTCGACTTTCGGGGAGACTTCGGACATGGAGCCGCAAGGCGCATGAGCGCGGGGGCCGCCGGATCCACCACCCGCCCCTCGGCGTTGCGCGGAGATGTGGGGTGGGCCGAGAGGAAGGAAACCGATGGACGCCGGAGGAAGAGCCCGAAACCTTGCTGCCACGCAGCCCCGCGAGCCGTGGCGCAATTGATCGGATCGGTGAACGTTGTTGGTTACAGCTTGGAGGAACCGGCATGAGCGCTTTCATTGTAATTCTGCCGGAGGACAGCAAGATTAAGGCAAAGGACATAGAGACATTCCAGCACCACTACGAACTCGTGAGGGAACGAGCGTGGCTTGTATCCGACGACAGGTGCTATGACATCCATGAAGTACGGGATGCGATAACAATCGGAGAAGGGAGGGCGGGGTTGGTCGTTGGAGTTGCGGAGTACACCGGTTACGGTGAACGCGGTTTGGGAGAACGACTGAAGAAGTGGGTAGACGAATGAACGACCCAATCAAATTGGACCAAGAACGAAAAAGGCGAGAGCAGTCGTTTGGCGGAGGCGGTAACGGCCAGGATGACCGCTTGCGACAGGTGGAGTTCGACATCCGAGAACTGAAGGCCGAACAACGCCATATGGCGACGAAAGAAGATCTGCTGGGTGCCGAGAATCGGATCAACCAAACGATGTCGGACGTCAAGACCACCCTCGCCATACTGGCGGAGCGAGTAGATGCCATCAAGCAGCACTATGCCTCCAAGTGGTTCATCTTGACTGCGTTGCTCACCGTTGCCGGCCTTGTCATCGCGGCGTTGAAGCTGTTACCATGAAGCTGCCCACCGATGCTTCAGAGAGGCGGCGAGATTGTCTGAATCCGAATCGGCAGCTTCGACCTTCCATCACTTCTTTGTCGAGTTGTGCGATGGCAAGGACCCGCGCCGATGGCAATGCGAGGTATCTGCCCCTCCCGCCTGCGGGAATCGCCTGATTCGTGTGCCCACGGGCTTCGGCAAGACCCTCGGCGTGCTCGCGGCGTGGATTTGGCATCGTGTGCGTCTGCGGAACGAAGACTGGCCGCGCCGCCTGGTCTGGTGTCTGCCGATGCGGGTGCTGGTGGAGCAGACCGAGAGCGAAGTCCGGTCGGCGCTCCAGCGACTCGGGCTGCTGTGGGACGGAGAGGGCGTCCATGACGGCAAGGTTGGCGTGCACCTGATCATGGGCGGCGCCGACGCCGGCCGGTGGTATCTGTACCCCGAAGCCGACGCCGTGCTGATCGGAACGCAGGACATGTTGCTCTCGCGCGCGATGAACCGCGGCTACGGAAGCCCGCGGGCGCGCTGGCCCATGGAGTTCGGGCTGTTGAACCAAGACGCCCTTTGGGTGATGGATGAAGTGCAGTTGATGGATGCGGGCCTCGCAACCTCGGGACAGCTTCAGGTGTTTCGGAACGAGGATCGAAGCGCGAACAAGACGTTGCGGCCCTGTTTCACGTGGTGGATGAGCGCGACTTTACAGTGCGGCTGGTTGGAGAAGAGCCCGGACACGGCCGGCTTGGCCGGGGAGCTTGCGGGGAACACGCACCGGATCGAGCCGGAAGATCGGAGTGGCGATCTATGGGATGACGTGGCCAAGCCTCTGGAAGTCGTTCCGTTTGGCAACTCGAAGGCGCTCGCTCGGGACGTATCTCAACGTCACCGCGACCGCGGTTGCGGAAAGGAAGGGGTGACCCTGGTCGTCCTCAACACGGTCAAATGTGCCGTCGAGGTTTGGAAAGCGCTCCGGGCGGATAAGGCGCTCAAGGCGACGGACGCGGACGTTCGCCTGACCCACAGCCGATTTCGTCCTCCCGAACGCAAGTCCTGGGGCGATGCCTTCCTCAACCGCCCGGCATGTGCGCCGGGGACGAATCGCATCATCGTCTCCACCCAGGTGATCGAAGCGGGCGTGGACATCTCGGCGTCCCTTCTGGTTACCGAGCTTGCTCCCTGGACCAGCCTCGTGCAGCGCTTCGGCCGTTGCGCACGATGGGGCGGATCGGGCCAGGTGATCGTTGCGGACTTCGGGCACGACAGGAAAGCCGCTCCCTATTCGAAGGATGCACTCGATGCGGCGCGCGATGCCTGTGGTGCGCTGCCGGACGTTGCACCGCTTCATCTCGAACGCTTCGAGGAAGAGAACGAAGCCCTGCTGCCGCGCCTCTATCCGTATGAACCCAGACACCTGTTGCTGCGCCACGAGTTGAACGACCTGTTCGACACCTCGCCCGACTTGTCGGGCGCGGACGTCGACATCAGCCGTTTCATCCGTTCGGGCAAAGAACGCGACGTGCAAGTGTTCTGGGCCGAGGTCGACGGCGACGGCCCGCCGTCCAGCATGAAACCGACGCGGGACGAGCTTTGCAGCGTACCCTTCCTCGAAGCTCGCGACTGGCTGTGCAAGCCGAAGTCGGAAGGACTGAAACCGGACATCCGAGCGTGGGTCTGGGATTGGCTGGACCACGGGTGGCGCGGCGCCGTCCGCCGCGATATCCATCCCGGCCAGACGATACTGGTGGAATGCAGCGTGGGAGGCTACCGCCGGGACCGGGGCTGGAATCCGGATTCCAGGGACCCGGTTGCTCCGGTGCAAATCGACGGGGCGGTGCACTATGAGAGCCGTCGATGCTGGACGCGTGACGGTGACGGCTGGCGCCCCGGTGAACGTCGCGTTCGTGCGCTCCCGCCCGAGGACCATGCCGACGCTGCCGAAGACGACGAATCGCTGAGCGTGACCGGCGGCTGGCAGACCATCGCCACCCACGGCCTGCGAGTCGGCGAGGCAGCCGAGCGTATCGCGGCCGAGGTCGCTCCGGACAAGGCCAAGCTCCTGCATCTGGCCGGGCGCTGGCACGATCTCGGTAAGGCGCACGCCGCGTTCCAGAGTTCCATTCAGGTCGACGGCCGCCCCGCACGGGACGATGTCGCCAAGGCGCCGGACGTCGCTTGGCCGTGCAGCACCCGCAACATGTATCGGATCGGTCCCGGCGACCAGCGGCGCGGATTCCGCCACGAGCTGGCCAGCACGCTCGGTCTTTTCGGCGTACTCCAACGCCACGAACCGCAGCATCAGGCGCTGCTCGGTCCATGGCGCGAGTGGTTCGACGCGATGGAGGAAGCCGATGCGGCCGGTGATCCCACGTCCCGCGCGGGCGCAGTCGAGCCCGCGGCAATCGAACAGGAGATCCTCGACCTTCCCGCCGACGAGTTCGACCTGCTCGCGTACCTCGTCTGCGCCCATCACGGCAAGGTGCGAATGGCTTGGCATTCGAGCCCCGCCGACCAGGAGGCAAACGATCATGGGCTCCGCATCCGGGGCGTCCGGGAAGGTGATGTGCTGCCGCCGGCGCTGTTGGCCGGCGCTGACGGCGAAAGTCACCTACTGCCGGCCACGGTGCTGGATCTCTCTCCCTCCGAAGCGGGCCTGAGCTCCCGAACCGGCAGGAGTTGGACGGAACGCGTGCTGCATCTCGTCGAACGCTTCGGGCCGTTCACACTGGCTTGGCTGGAAGCCCTGCTGCGCGCCGCCGACCAGCGTGCATCGAAGGAGAAGGTTACGGATAAACTGTTGCAAACAGGGGAGAACGGTAATGTCGGACACTCGTTGGAAGGAGGCGATCGAACGTTGGCGCAGCCTGCCGGAGGAGGAGCGCCGCCACCGGCATCAGGAGGCGATTCCCCGCCACGTGGCCAACTCCATGGCGATGGAGGGCGAGCCGGTGGACGAGGCATGGATTCGGGAACGACTCGCCCGCCACATGCAGCCACCCGCTACGTCGAAACCTCCCTCGGCATCCTGAGCTATCGGGATCTCGCTCCATTGCTTGCGGAGCGGGTCGCCCGCACCGAACTCGAAATTTCCAACCGGACGTTGGCGGATTTGCCCGTTCACGACCTTCTGTTGGAGCTACATCGGCGCATCTGCATGGACTTGACGCCGGACACGGCGGGGCGATGGCGCCTTCGAGATGTCCGCGTCGGTGAGCACCAGCCGCCGCACTGGCAAGTCCCCATGCAGATGCACAACTACGCCGCCGATCTCGAAGCAAGAATGGGCAGCCTCGACGACGACTCCAACGACCGGCTCATCGATGATCTCGCCTTTGCCGAAGGCCGCCTCCTGCACGTTCATCCATTCGAGGACTTCAACGGCCGTGTTTCGCGCCTGTTCCTCATCGAGCTGCTGTACCGGCTGGATTTGCCGGTGATCGACCCGGCCGCATCGTCGGCGGAGGAGACCGAACGTTATTTCGCTGCCTTGCGGGCGTATGACCGGCACGACCCACGCCCCCTTTCGGCGATCTGGCGACGCCGCTTCTCGCAAGGGAGCTCGCGATGATCCACGTCCATGAACTCGGCGGCTGCGCGCCTGCGCCGCTGGCGCACTACCTGAAGGCGCTTGGCGTTCTGCGGTTGGTTGCCGAGCAGCGCGACGGGGATGCGCGCGGGTGGTGGGAGGGGGATCGCTTCCGTTTGGCGACGAAGTTGACCCAGGAAGAGCTTGAGATCTTCTTCTTGCATGATTACCAGCCCACGCCGATTGTTTCGCCGTGGAATAAGGGGGCAGGTTTCTTCTTCAAAAGAGATCCGGGCATCTCACCGCTGGAGAATTCGACGAATCTTCGATTCGCGAAGTTTCGTTCCGGCATCAAGGCAAGCAGAGCCCAACTCGATCAACTTTCAGAATCGGACGGGAGAATTCGTGACATAAAACAGGAAGCCAGGAAAATTCCGGGGAGTGATAATAATTCTGCAAGATGTCGAGACGCTTTTGAAGAAGACTACGAGAAACTAATTCTTGATCGAGATCAAATGCAAGAAAACAGGAATCGAATTTCAGAGTGTGAGCTCGGAGATACGGAGAAGGCGGAGAAACGGCTCAAGATGGCCCAGGGCTTGGTCGAAGATGCCGAGGAGTATCAAGAACTGCTGAATTTGAGGGACGTCGCTGAAGCAGAGATCAGAAAGACAAACGATAGAGACTCGGCGAACAATAGACTCAAAGATATACTGTACAAGCTGAAGATCTCCAATAATTACAAGAGAAGGCTCATCGATGCCGAAAGACGATTCAAGCGACTCAAGGCAGATCTGATTCCCAATTTCCGTTTGAATTGGCGAGGCGCGCATAGAGAATGGATGGATGCTGCAATGGTGTTGGGGGACGACGGAACTCCGAAATATCCCGCGCTGCTCGGCAGCGGAGGCAACGACGGCAGGCTCGACTTCACGAACAACTTCATGAAGCGGCTCGGTGAAGTGTTCGATCTCGTCAGTGATGACGGCAGACCAAAGCTGTCCGCGCGAACCTGGATCTCCGGATCCCTTTGGAACCAGCCGATTCCGGGGAATCTGTCCGGACAACCCGTTGGGCAGTACCTGCCGGGCACGGCGGGTGGCGCAAACAACAGTAACGGTCCGGATTCGAACAGTATGGTGAATCCTGTAGACTTCATTCTGACGCTTGAGGGTGCGATTACTTTCGCATCGCATGCTTCCCGCCGCTTCGGTTCCTCGGAGTCCTCACGAGCCGCTTCACCGTTCGTCGTCAACGCCTGCGGGGCGGCGTATGCGAGCGCGGCGACGACCGATGAGACCGCCAGAGGCGAGCAATGGATGCCGCTATGGTCACATCCATTGTCCTATGCGGAACTGCGCCGATTGCTTGCCGAGGGCCGCGCGCAGATCGGCTCCAAAGCCGCACGGGAACCACTTGATATCGCTCGATCTGTGAAGCGCCTGGGTACCGCAAGAGGGATCAACGCATTCCAGCGATATGGTTACATCGAGCGCAACGGGCAATCGAATCTGGCCGTTCCCTTGGGTCGGTTCGAGGTGTCGGAGGGACATTCCGAATCGCTGGCTTGTATTGACGACCTCGACACGTGGCTACGCCGCCTCCGTCGAGAAGCACGCGGCCCACACGCGCCCGCTCGGCTGGCAGCGGTGGAAAGACGCCTTTCGGATGCACTTTTCGCCGTCACCGAGCGCACCCAGAGCTCCGAAAGCTGGCAACGAGCGCTGACCTGCCTGACTGAAGCCGAACGGACCATGGGTAGCGGAAGCGGCTTCGGTGCCCAACCCGTACCTCGCCTGCGTCCGGAATGGGTTGCGGCGAGCAATGACGGCACACCCGAGTTCCGCTTGGCCCTCGCCTTCGCACTCCAGTCATGCGTTTATCGTGTTGGCGGACGACGTGTCGAAGACCCCGTCCGGCGCCATTGGCTCCCTCTGGAACGAGAGCGCTCTCGATTGCCTTTGGATCCCCAGCGAAAGCTACGCTTTGCCACGACCGGTACCGGCTCCACGGCGAGGCTCGACGCCTCGCCGGAAGTCGTCATGCATGGCCGGCGGGGCATCGACGATGCCATCGCCCTCGTCGAAAGGCGATTGGTGGAGGCGTCGCAGCGCGGAGGCCGCCATTTACCGCTCAAGGCGACGCCGCACGCCGCCGCCGGGATTGCCGATCTCGCCACTCTGCTCTCCGGCAGAGTGGATCCGGACCGCACCTTGACCCTGGCGCGGGCGCTCATGGCGCTGGACCGCAAGGCGTGGGCCGATCGGTACATCCCCATCGAGTTGCCGCGCGCCCCGGATTGGCCCGACGAAGATTGGCCCGATGACGCTTGGTTGGCGATCCGTCTGTGTGTGCTTCCCTGGCCGCTCGGGACGCGCTCCGGGTTCGAACTCGACATCGGGACCGACCCGGCGCTCGTCCGCCGTCTTACCGCCGGCGACGCCGCTTCCGCCGTTGACATCGCCTTGCGCCGTCTGGGCGCGGCCGGCGTGCGCTGCACCGTGCGCGCCGGCGCCGCGTCCTCCGATACCGCCCGGCTATGGGCTGCCGCCTTGGCCTTCCCCATCACGAAACGAACCGCGGAGCGGTTTCTGCACCGTATCGATCCAAACCTCGATCTCAAAAAGGAATGATCATGGACAACTACCTGGATCCCCTCCAAGACGCCAAGCGCCTGCTGTTCAAGATTCCCTTGGAGTCCCTCCTGGGCCGTCGGTTCCAGCCCACGGGATTCCCCTCCCTTGGCGCTGCGAGGTTTCAGACCAGCGATGGCGAAAGTCTGCTGGTGGAATCGGCGCAGAGCATGGCCAATCATCTGGAAATGACCGTCTGGGACGTCGCCGGGAAGGATGTCAAGAGGGAGTTGGCCGGACTTTCGCACGTGCGCGTGACCCGCAAGAACGATTTTTTCACCGATACGATCCTGGAGTCGCATCGAATCAATAGCCCCTATCTTCTGACATCTTCCGACAGGACGTTCCTGGATGCCCTTCTGAAGATGCTCAGGCAGGAACTGGGCGAAGATACGGTGGACGAGAACAAAGGGTTGATCGACCGTCACGGACTGGCGCGAACTCTTCTCAAATTCGACTGCGGCTCCCTGGTACATGGATGTTTTCTTTCCAACGACAAGGTGAAGTTGAACAATGGGGACAGACAAGGCGTCGCCTTGGCAGGAGGCCGGTTGCGCGTCGCGCGCGCCTTGTCGGCCTTCATCGAGGCGGACGACGTGCGCGTCGCTGCCTCCGGCGGCGTGAAGAACGATCACGTCAACCCGTCGGGGGATACCAAGGCAGGATTCGGCAACGTTCCGTTCGCACGAGACGAATACACCGCCGATCGGATTACCCTTTACGTCAATCTGGACTTGGTACAGATACGCGGCTACGGGTTGGGAGATGCGGCAGAGCGCCTGCTGATCCTGTTGTCCCTGTACAAGCTTCGCACGCTGACCGGTGAAGGGATGCGGCTGCGAACGGCCTGTGACCTGCGGACCAAGAGCGAAGAGATCGAAGCCGTCATGCCCCAAGGATGGGCGCTTCCTGCGTTGGAAGATCTGGAAAGAGATCTGAAGTCCGCCATCGCCGAATGCAGGGACCGCATGACCGTGACCTCCATGACGTTCGAAGGCGAACTCAAGAAGGGCAGAACCCAGGAACAAGCAGGGCCGGACGATGGCGGCGATGACAAGGAAGCGGCCGGCGAGTAAGGCCATGTCACTGTCACTTGCCTTTCGCTTCCTCGCCGGGCGCTATCACGCTACGCCTTTCGGCCACCACGTCAACGAAGGGTTGATCGAGTGGCCGCCCTCGCCGTGGCGGCTCCTCCGCGCGCTGATTTCCGTGGGCTACACGTCCGGCGCCTGGAACGGCACAGGCCCGCCGGCCGCCGCCCGCGCCCTCATCGAAAAGCTGTCCGCCGAGCTCCCTTGCTATCGTCTTCCGCCCGCGGTCGGCGCCCACAGCCGTCACTACATGCCCACCGGCGTGCTGGACCGCAAGACCAGGAGAGAAGAGACGACTTTGGTGTTCGACACCTGGGCGCGGATCGGTGACGGGGAGCTGACCGTGACCTGGAAGGACGTGTGCCTGGACCGGGCCGAGGCGTCCATCCTCGGCGATCTCGTGCAATGCCTGAATTACCTGGGACGCTCGGAGAGTTGGGTCGCGGGCCGGGTGATGGGGGAGAGCGAGCCAGTGCCGGAAGCCAACTGTTTCCCCGAGCCACGCGGAGAGGCGCCCGGCCACGGCTGCGAGCCGGTGGCCCTGCTTGCGGCCAGGAGCGTTTCCGACTTTGCGGCTTGGAGGGTGGAGCAACTCGATGGAGCGCTGGCCAGCCTGCCGCTGCCGGACGGGCGAAAGCCGTCCAAAACGCTGCTCTGTAAACGCAAAAAAGCTGCGGAACCCTATCCCGACGACCTGCTGGACTGCTTGCAGAAGACTACGACGTGGTGGCGCTCTCACGGTTGGAGCTGGCCCCCCGGTAGCCGGCGCGTCCCCTACCGGCGGCCATCGGACGCCATTGCGGTCGGAGCGCCGAAGGCGAAGAGAGCCGCCCCGCCCGAGCAACGGGTCGAAGCCATGCTTCTCGCTCTCACCAATGCCAGCCGGAATGATCATGCCCTGCCGCCGGTGACCAGGACCCTGCCACAAGCCGAGCTGCTGCATTGTGTGATCGTCGGCATCGCAGCCCGGCACCGCTCGCCCCCGTCCGAGCTCACCGGATGTGACGGGAACGGCCGGCCGCTTCGAGGGCGGCATGAACACGCACACGTCAACCCTCTCGATCTCGACGGCGACGGTCACCTGGATCACATTCTCATCTGGGCGCCGATGGGTTTGGGCGCCGAGGCGCAGGCCGCCATCCGCGCCACGCGGAAGACGTTTACGAAGGATGGCATCGAACCGTTGCGCCTGGCTCTGGCAGCGACGGGTGATCTGCGCGATCTGGTCCGGCTACCGGACAGGTACGGGCAACGCATCGCCTGCATCTCGGGCTGTGCGGAGACTTGGCAGTCGGTGACCCCTTTCGTTCCTCCCAGATACGTCAAGGCGAACGGCAGGAACACGCTCGAAGGTCAGATACGCGCCGAATTGCATTCACGGGGGTTTCCCGAACCGGCCGCGGTCCATCCGCTCGCGCCGGCGCCCCGGCGCCGGCGCGATGCCGCACCAACCAGGGGAGCGGTTGCCGGAGCGGGCGAGACGACCTGGAGCCGCTTCCGTCATTTCATCTTTTCCCGCCGGCACGGGCCGGAGCCGCCGATCGCTTGCGGGTTCTCCATCCGGTTGGAATTCGAGCACCCGGTTTCCGGACCCGTTGCGCTCGGCTATGGGTCACACTTCGGTTTGGGGTTGTTTGAGCGGTATGCAAGCGTCCGAACAGGGGCCGCATCGGCAGGATGACCGTCTGGCCATCCTCCACCCTCCACGGGTCGAGAAGAAGCTGGCGGCATACGAACACCCGGGGCGTTGTGGACCTGTTCGACGCTCAGCCGGATGCCGGCCACCGTCATTCGGTGTATTTCGCTGTATCCGTGGCGGGATGGCGAATTGAACAGACGGACTGTTACGCGGCTACGCCTCCCGGTACGCGAGGAGCCGCTCGACGTAGCGGGCGATCTGATCGACTTCAAGGTTGACCTTGGATCCTGGACCAAGCTCCCCCAGGGTCGTCACTTCGAGGGTGTGGGGGACGATGTTCACGTCGAAGACCGCGCCGACGACTCCGTTCACGGTGAGGCTCTGTTAATGGCTACGTAAAAGCGCGTGTATTTGGCGAACAGCCCTTCTGACCAAGTTGGCCGGGCGGGGGCGAATACGCACTCTGAGTCGTCCCGGCGCCCCCGCCTGAGACTTGTTGTTTCCCATCTGAACCGATGTCGGCGTTGAGCCGACGCGGCCGCCTCGCGCCCAAGCGGTGACGTCGCTCAAGGGTTGGTGTGAGATCGGGACCCGGCGAAGAGGCCGACGCAGCCCCGGACTCGAAGACTTGCCGGTCATGTCCGGGGCTGCGCCCAGATCCGCACTTGCGCACGGCTCCCAGTGCAGTATTGCCCGGTGATGTCGGATCGTCCAGCCCTCCTCGCCGGGGGGAGCGATGGACGATGCCCGGCTGTTTCTGTGTGCACGATGCCAGCGCCAAGTGCTCATCTGCTCGCGCTGTGACCGCGGGCAGCAGTACTGCGGGGTGCGCTGTCGCGGCCTTGCCCGAGGCGAATCGCTACGCGCGGCGGGGCGGCGTTACCAGCAATCGCGACGCGGCCGGCACTGCCATGCCGAGCGCCAGCGCCGCTACCGCCTCCGGCGCCGCGAAGGGGGCTGTCGGAGAAAAGTGACGCATCACGGTTCCGCATCCCCCCAATGCGGTGCTCCACTCGCCCCCCATCAAGTGTCCAGGCGCGAGGCGAGTTCGGCCATGTCTGCTCCACCGCTCACCCCGAAGCGCTGCCACTTCTGCGCACGTCCGGTCAGTGAGTTCGTGCGCCTGCACTGGCGGTGCCCGCCAGTGCGCCGGCGCACCCGCTCATGGCACTGAGGGGGGGAAGCACGATGCCGATCAACGACGAGCTCAAGGCGCAGATCCTGCGCTCCTACTTCGTCGAGCACTGGCGTGTCGGCACCATCGCCCGCCAACTCGGCGTCCATCACTCCACCGTCGAGCGGGTGCTGTGCGAGGCAGGGGTTGAGCGCGAGCGCCGGCGCCCGCGCCGCCCCTCCAAGCTCGACCCCTACATGGCGTTCCTCACCGAGACGCTGACGCGCTTCCCCACGCTCACCGCCGCACGGTTGTTCGACATGGCCAAGGCGCGCGGCTACCCCGGCGGCCCCGACCACTTCCGCCACCGCATCGCGCAGCTCCGCCCGCGCCGAGCGCGTGAGGCGTATCTGCGCCTTCGCACCCTGCCCGGCGAGCAGGCCCAAGTGGACTGGGCCCACTTCGGCAAGCTCACCGTCGGGCGCGCCCAACGTCCGCTCATGGCGTTTGTCCTGGTGCTGAGCTACTCGCGCTATCCGTTCTTGCGCTTTTACTTCAACGCCTCGCTCGCCAACCTCATCCGCGGCCACGTCGAGGCGTTCTCCGTGCTCGGGGGCGGCGTCAAGACGGTGTTGTACGACAACATGCGCAGCGTCGTGCTCGAACGCCGCGCCGACGCCATCCGCTTCCATCCCACGCTGCTCGAACTCGCCGCCCACTACCGCTTCGAGCCCCGTCCCGTCGCCCCCGCCCGCGGCAACGAGAAAGGCCGCGTCGAGCGACTCATCCGCTTCGTGCGCGAGAGCTTCTTCCACGCACGGCCCTTCCACGACCTCCACGACCTCAACGCCCAGGCCGATGAATGGCGCCGCACCCGCGCCGTCGAACGCCCCCACCTGCACACACTGCCCGAGCACCCCTTCCCCTGTGCAGAGCGCGTCGCAGTCTCCGTCGGCAAGACCCCCTACGTACGATTCGATGCCAACGACTACTCCGTCCCCCATCCCTACGTGGGCCGCACCCTCGTCGTCTCGGCCACCCTCGACACCGTGCGCATCCTCGACGCCGACACCGTGCTCGCCTCCCACCCACGCTCCTTCGACCGCGGCCAGCAAATCGAAGACCCCGCCCACGTCGACGCACTCGTGCGCGACAAACGCGCAGCCCGCACCCATCGCGCCACCGACCGCCTCCACCACGCCGCCCCCTCAACCCAAGCCCTGTTCGCCGCCGCCGCCCAACGTCACCACCACCTCGGCGTCCTCGCTCGCGGACTCATCGAACTGCTCAACGCCCACGGCCCCGCCGCCCTCGAACGCGCCGTCGCCCGCGCCCTCGATGCCGACACCCCACACCTCGCCGGCGTGCGACACCTCATCGACCAGCACCGACAGCACGCCCGCAACCCCCCGCCCCTTCCACTCGCACTGCCCGACGACCCGCGCCTGCGCGCCCTGTCGGTGCGCCCACACGACCTCGCCGACTACGACCGCCTGCACCGCAACTCCGACACCCACGACAACGAACCACACCGAGACCACGACCATGAACACAACGACAACGCCTGAATCCGTGCGACAGCGCCTGCACGCCCTCTCACTCTACGGCCTCGCCGCCGAAGACGACGCCCTGCTCGCCCAACCCTGGGTCGAACGCCTCATCGACATCGAAGACCGCGAACGCAAACGCCGCTCCCTCCAACGCCGCCTCACCAACGCCCGCATCAGCGCCTTCAAACCCATCGCCGACTTCGACTGGGCCTGGCCCAAACGCATCGACCAGCCACTCGTCGATGACCTCTTCTCCCTCGCCTTCCTCCACGACGCCACCAACGCCGTCTTCGTCGGTCCCAACGGCATCGGCAAAACCATGCTCGCCAAAACCCTCACCCACCACGCCGTCCTCAACGGCTTCACCGCCCGATTCACCATGGCCTCCGACATGCTCCACGAACTCGCCTCCCAGGACTCCGACTCATCCCTCGCACGGCGCCTGCGTCGCTTCACCCAACCCCAACTCCTCGCCATCGACGAAGTCGGTTACCTCAACTACGACAACCGATACGCCGACCTCCTCTTCGAAGTCGTCACCCGCCGATACCTCCACCGCTCCATCATCGTCACCACCAACAAACCCTTCTCCGAATGGGCCGACGTGTTCTCCTCCGCCGCCTGTGTCGTCACCCTCGTCGACCGCCTCATCCATCGCTGCGAAATCGTCCAACTCGACGGCGAAAGCTATCGGCTCAAGGAAGCCAGAGAACGCACCGCCAAACGCTCCAAAGCCCGCTCGCGCCCCCGTGCCCCCAAACCCCGTCCCTCGTGAGGTCCAGACCCATGAACCACCAAACCCCTCCGCTCATCGCCATCCCCCTCGACCTCTCCGACGAGGCCGCCGCAACATGGAGCGCGTTCCTCTACGAACTCGCACAACTCCTCGAAACACACTACGCCAGCCAACCCCACCGCGACTCCATCACAACCGACGCGCAGCAAGCCGACCTCTGGCCAGAAACCGACCCACCGTTCTGAGCCCCATCCGCATCGGCGACTGCCAGCAGTAGGCACCCCTGTTCGCCAAATACACGCGCTTTTACACAGCCGCTAACAAGGCTCACCCCGTCGATGCACACCGAGCCCTTCTCCGCGATGTAGCGGGCGAGCACCTCGGGCGCCCGGATCTCGAACCGGACGGAGCGGGCGTCGCCGCGCCGCGCGAGCACTTCCGCGACGCCGTCGACGTGGCCGGATACCAGATGGCCTCCGAGCGACGTATCCGGCTTGAGCGCCGTTTCGAGGTTGACTCTGCGTCCGGCCGCGAAGCCGTGCAACATGGTCCGCGCCAGCGACTCCGCCGAGACGTCGGTGCGGAAGCCGACCGGCGTCACCTCGACGGCGGTGAGGCAGGCTCCGCTGACGCAGATGGAGTCCCCGACCGCGATGCCGGCCGGGTCGATGGCCGCGGTCGCGACGGCGAACGACACGTCTCCCGCCGCGTGCTCGATGCGTTCGTCGATCCGACCCACCGTCCGGACGATTCCCGTGAACATCGTGTTCCGTCTCCATTGCCGGATTCGCCGTTCGCTTCGCCTGTGCGGTGCCGGAGCCGGCTGTGGACCGGAGTCGATGCGCCGCTTGCCGCCGGCCCGCGTGATGCTTCTCGCGCACGCCGAGCACCGGGCGCTTCAGCCTGCCTCTCCCGCGTGCTGTTCCGCGTCAGCCTCGAATTTCGGGACGGCGTCGATGCGCAGATCGGCGCCGAGTCGCGCGACACCGGTGATTTCCAGCCCGATCCGGTCACGCATCGCCGCGACCCCCGGCAGTGTGAACATGCCCCGCGCCGCGTCGCCGAGCAGCGCCGGGGCGAGATGAACGACGATTTCGTCGATCAAGGCCGAGTCGAGCAGCGCGCCGGCCAGCGTCGGGCCGCATTCGGTGTGGACCTCGTTGATGCGGCGCCCGGCGAGGGCGGCCATGAGGGTGGGGAGCGAGACCCGGCCTCCCACGTCCGGCAGCGGGACGATCTCCGCACCGGCCTCGACGAGTGCGCGCATCCGGGCGGCGGCGCCGGTTGTTGCGGCAAGGATATCTCCCGTCTCCCCGGCGAAACCGCCAACGATCGGTCCTTCGGCGTCGTCGCCACCGGTCATCCCAAGGCCGCCGGTCGCCCCGTCGCCGCCGATCGTCGCGATGAGGATATCCCCCGGCGCCGACAGCGCGGGCAACCTCGCATACCTCGCCCCCACGATGGTCAACCTGAACCTCGCCGCCGAGCGCTGGCCCGACATCGAGTTCCGCGCGATCCGCGAGGTCTGAGCACCCGGCTCGATCCCGATCGGGTCGGTCCCGCGGTGCAGACCGCGGTCAACGGCTCGGGCACCTCCACGCCACGGTACCGGCTCGGTCCCGATCGGCTCGATCCGGCGGCACAGCGCCCGGCTCGGGCCGATGGCGCGGCGCGGTCATGAGCCCCGATGCCCGAGCATCACGTGCCCACGGGATCGCTCGACTTCGACCGGCGGGACTGCGAGTATCGCGCGACGACGATGCGAAACCCACGCCTGTATGTCGATCTCCCCCTCGCCGCCGGGGAGACGGTCGTGCTGCCGGAACCCGCCGGCCATTACCTCAGGAGGGTGCTCAGGCTCGGGTCCGGCGACGCGCTCACCGTCTTCGACGGACGCGGCGGCGAGTACGACGCGACCGTCACCCATGCCTCCCGCGGTGCGGTGGAGATCGATGTCGGCACGCACCGGGCGGTGGATCGCGAGTCGGCGCTCGCGGTCGAGCTCGGCCAGGGGATCTGCAAGGGCGATCGGATGGATCTGGTCGTCCGGAAGGCTACCGAGCTCGGCGTGCGGGCGATATGTCCCGTTCTGTGCGAGCGCACCGTCGTGAAGCTCGACCCGGCGCGCGCCGAGCGCCGGATTGCCCATTGGCGCGCGGTCGCAGTGCACGCGGCGCAGCAGTCGGGCCGCACCCGGGTCCCGGACGTCACCGGCGTCGAGGAGATCGGAGCATGGCTGTCGTACCCCGCCGATTCTTCGACAAGAGCGCCACCAGGCGCCGGCGGATGCGATGAGCTCGGAACATCGCCATCACACCCGGTCGACGGCCCGAAGATCGTCCTCTCGCCCCGCGCCGAGGCTTCACTCTCCGATCTCGCGCCGCCGGAGGCGGGAAAGACGGTACGTCTTCTGGTGGGTCCGGAGGGCGGCCTCGCTCCCGGGGAGGTCGAGCGTGCCCGTGCCGCGGGGTTCACGGGGCTGCGTCTCGGCCCGAGGGTGCTGCGGACCGAGACCGCGGCGCTGGTCGCGCTCAGCGTGCTGCAGGCCCGATGGGGGGATCTGCGATAGCCGGCGCACGTCGACTTCGGCGGCGGACACGGCATCCTGACGCCGTCGGCAACGGCGTGATCTGCGATAGCCGGGACGCGACGGTTCCGGCAGCGCCTTGCCACGCGCGGGAAGCGCCTCGATCCTCCCGCCTGCCGCTCCGTGCAAGCCGGTGGCGCCGCCCCGCGACTGCGGACTCGGCCTCATCCCCGGATGTCGCCGAAGACGCACGGGCCGTTTCCGGGTTGCCGGACAGAAGGTGTTTCAATGAGGTGCGGCCCTACAATACCCAATGGGCACCACTCGATACACCGGCGAGACGCCCGCGTCCACGGGACGCGCCGTTGCCAGGACGTGAGCCTGACGTGAGCGACGCCTTCACCCCGATCGCCGGGCGGTTGATCAGGTGGTACGCGCGCTACGGCCGCAGGCATCTGCCGTGGCAGCGCGATCCGACCCCTTACCGGGTATGGGTGTCGGAGATCATGTTGCAGCAGACCCAGGTGAGCGTCGTCACCGGGTACTACGAGCGCTTCATGGCGCGCTTCCCCGACCTCGCGGCACTCGCCGATGCGCCGCTCGACGACGTGCTCGGGCTGTGGACCGGGCTCGGGTACTACTCGCGGGCGCGCAATCTCCATCGCGCCGCGGTGGTAGTGCGGGATCGCCACGGCGGGACGATGCCGCGCGATCTCGACGCACTCCTCGCCCTGCCGGGGATCGGGCGCTCCACCGCCGGCGCGATCCTCGCGCTTAGCCACGGCGACCGGTATCCCATCCTCGACGGCAACGTCAAGCGCGTGCTCTGCCGCTACCATGGTGTCGGCGGCTGGCCGGGGGAGGGCAGGGTCGAGCGCACCTTGTGGACGCTCGCCGAGCGGCACACTCCGCGCGAGCAAGTTGCCGTCTATACCCAGGCGATCATGGACCTCGGTGCGACGCTGTGCGTGCGGTCGCGCCCACTGTGCTCGGTGTGTCCGCTACAGACCGACTGCGCGGCGCGGCGTGAAGGCGCCCAGGCGAAATATCCCGCGCCCCGCCCCCGGCGCGAGACGCCGCGCCGCGAGACCGCGTTCCTGGTGCTGCGCGACCCGGGCGGCGCGCTGCTCCTCGAACGCCGCCCCCCGGTCGGCATCTGGGGTGGTCTGTGGTGCTTCCCGGAATGCGAGCCCGACGCCGACATCGAGGCCGTGTGCCGGTCGCGCTTCGGCGTCCGTCCCGCCACCATCACCGCGTTCGCGCCGATCGCCCACGGATTCACCCATTTCAAGCTCGACGTGCATCCGATACTCGTCGAGGTGGATGGCGATGACGGCTCCACCGTGGCCGGTCCGGGCAAGCCTCGCCGGTATTCATCCGGCGCTGCCGTGGCCGATTCGGACGGGTCTCGCCGGTATTCGTCCGGCACTGCCACGGCCGGTCCGGGCAAACCTCGCCGGTCTTCGCCGGACGCCGCCGCAACCGGCTCGGACGGATCTCGTAGCCGCCCTCCCTCCGCCGTGGCCGACCCGGGCGAGCTTCGCTGGTACCCGCCCGGCACCGCCGCGAGCGTCGGACTCGCGGCGCCGGTGAAGCGCCTGATCGAGCAGCTCGCGCGCGATTCGGTGATCCGTCCCCGATAATTCGAGACAATCGCGTTCCGGCCAGCCGGATCCGGCAGAGCCGAAACCAGGTCCGTTCACGAATATCTTCGATGTTGAGGCGATCACGATGGCGCGAACCGTAAAGTGCGTGAAGCTCCGGGAGGAGGCCGAGGGCCTCGACTTCCCACCCCTGCCCGGCGATCTCGGCAAACGTGTCTTCGAGAACGTATCGAAGCCGGCGTGGCAGCAGTGGCTCGCCCACCAGACGATGCTCATCAACGAGAACCGGCTCAAGGTTACCGACCCGGAGGCACGCCGCTTCCTTGAAGGCGAGCTGGAGAAGTACTTCTTCGGCGAGGGATCGGCGGCGCCCGAAGGGTATGTGCCGCGGAGCGGGTAGGGAGCTGCCGGCAGCGCTGGCCGAGCTGGTCGCGTCGAGCCCGTGGCGGGCCAGCTCCGACTCGAAGTTCTGCTGGCACGCGCGGGGGCTGCGCTGGCCGTAGCGCACGTCGTCGAGATCGAACGAGCAGCATCCGAAGAGGGTGTCGTGCCCGCCGCAGGTGTCCTCGACGATGGTCATCATCTTGCGGGCGCGCACCGACCACAGCACCGAGCCCGGCCCGAGGTAGATGTTGCCCTGGAGCTTGACGGTGTTCGGGGCGTGGTAGCGTTCGTGCGGGTCGTGGGCGTTGTAGCAGAGGAAGTCGATGGCCTGCTGCCCCTCCGGATCGACGAGCACCAGGTGTTCGCCCGGTCGATTCGGCCGCTCCACGGCAGCCCCGCCCCGACGACGGTGTCTTCGAGGACGGTGGCATCGGCAGGTACGTAGTGGTGGGAAGTGGTCATGGCGTCGATTCCTGGAGCGCTGCAAACGACGACAGCCAAGTGTCCAGCCCGCCGTGCGGGGGGAGTCGCCGTTCAGGACGCGAAAGTAACCAGCACCGCGCCTTCGACCACCTGCTCGCCTTCCGAGACCGTGACCTCGGCCACGACGCCCGCGCGGGGCGCTTCGACGCTCAGCTCCATCTTCATCGCTTCGAGCACCACCAGCGTCGTACCGCGCTCGACCGTGTCGCCGCTTCGTACCGCAGTCTTGACCACCTTGCCCGGTAGTGGCGCGGTGACGCGGGGGAGCGCGTCGCCGGCGTCGCTGTCCTCGACTGCGCGGCCGGGCAGGGTGATGAACCAGGCCCGCCCGTCATGGAACACGTGCAGCCCGCCGACGGCGGTAGCGCTCCCGCCACCGGCGGCAGTATTCGTGGCGGCAACGGCCCCTCCGACGGTGACGACCTCGTCACCGGCGGCAACGCCCCCATCCCCGCCAGCAACGATCCCCCCTCCGACGGTCCCGCCACCGCCGGCAACGATCCGAAGCGTCGCGATACGTTCCGAAAGATCCAGCACCAAGCGCGCGCCGTCCCGGCGGACCACCCTCGCGACGAACGGTGGGACGCCCGCGAGCTCGGCGCGGATACCGCCGCCTCCCAGGAACGTTACCGCCCCCTCGACGATCTCGCCGTCGATGCCGAGGCGAACGAACTGCCTCGCGCCGCCCCACAGCCGCCAGCCCTTGAGCACCGACCACGGGTCGGCGGCGGACCGGTCGAGGGCGTCCCCCATGTGCGTCGCGCCAGCGGACTCGTCGAAGGTATCCGCCGCGCGTATTCCATCGGCGGACGTATCCAGGACACCCGCCGCATACATCGCGGCGGCGGCGAGCACCGGCTCGGGGACCGGGCCGCGCGCGATCAGGGTGTCGAGCGAGCGCCCGATGAGCCCGGTGTCGACGTCGCCGGCCCGGAACTCCGGGTCCGCGACCAGCCGCGACAGGAACGCCACGTTGGCCGTGACCCCGGCGATCTCGACCGCCCGGAGCGCGCCGGCGAGGCGATCGAGCGCCGCGGCGCGGTCGGGGCCGTGGGCGATGACCTTGGCGAGCATCGGATCGTAGTGTGCGGTGACGGCATCGCCCTCGCGTACGCCGTGGTCGATGCGCAGATCCCCGGACGCCGGTGGGAACGCGAGATGCGCGATGGCGCCGGTGGCGGGGAGGAATCCGCGCTCGGGGTCTTCGGCGTAGATCCTCGCCTCGACCGCGTGCCCGGTGATCGACAGTGCCGCCTGCCCGGTCGGCAGCGGCTTGCCGGCGGCGACCCGGAGCTGCCATTCCACGAGGTCCGCGCCGGTGATCATCTCGGTGACCGGGTGCTCGACCTGCAGCCGGGTGTTCATCTCCATGAACCAGAAGCGGTCCTCGCGCAGTCCCTGCGAGGCGTCGGCGATGAACTCCACCGTGCCCGCCCCGCGATAGCCGATGGCCTTGGCCGCGGCCACCGCCGCCGCGCCCATCGCCGCGCGCATCGCCTCGGACATGCCCGGCGCCGGGGCCTCCTCGACCACCTTCTGGTGACGGCGCTGCAACGAGCAGTCCCGCTCGAAGAGATGCACCGCGTTGCCGTGGGCGTCGGCGAACACCTGCACCTCGACGTGGCGCGGTCGCGCGATGCAGCGCTCGATCAGCACCCGGCCGTTGCCGAAACTGGACCGGGCCTCGCGCCGCGCGCCTTCGAGCGCCTCCTCGAATTCGGCCTCGTCGCCGGCACGGCGCAGGCCCTTGCCACCACCGCCCGCCACCGCCTTGACCAGCACCGGGAAGCCGATCTCGCGGGCGCGCGCGAGCAGCGCCGCGAGGGCCTGGTCTTCCCCGTGGTAGCCGGGAACGACGGGCACGCCCACGGCCTCCATCGCGCGCTTCGCCGCGTCCTTCAGCCCCATGGCCCGAACCGCGCCGGCCGGCGGACCGACGAAGACGAGGCCGGCGGCATCGCAGGCGTCGACGAACGCAGGGTTCTCGGCCAGGAATCCGTACCCGGGATGCACCGCGTCCGCATCCGCCGCCTTCGCCGCCGCGATCACCCGCTCGACGTCGAGGTAGCTCCGCGCCGCGTCCGCGGGACCGAGCCGCCACGCCTCGCCGGCCGTCGCGACGTGCAGCGCGTCGCGGTCCGCGTCGGAATAGACCGCGGCGGTACGGATGCCGAGCCGGTGCGCGGTGCGCATCACCCGGCAGGCGATCTCCCCGCGATTGGCGATGAGGAGCTTCGTGAACATCAATCCGCGCCAGGGACGACATGGGCGGCATCCCGGACTTCCCGGGTCATTCGACAGGGTGGACGCAGGCAAGTGGTGCAAGCCACTTCGAATCCGATGGAAACGCCGCGGGGTTCCCGGTCTTCCCCGTGGAGGACGCCCATCGCGGGAGCCGTCAGGCGATATCTTCGAAGGGATGCGCTCGTTCAGGCGCCGGGTGGGTCGCGTGGTCGAGCACGTGGGCCATCAACCGGTGGCGTCGGCTCCACAGCGCCTCACCCCGGATCCGGATGAAGTACGGGGAGAGCAGGCCGCGGGCGTGCCTGCCCTGCCCCGAGCTTGACCGCCGGCATCCGCTCAGCGGGCGGACCCCGACAAGCCACGCCCTCCTTTCGCCAGCCACTGCTCCATCATCGCCGACAGCTCCGCATGGTGGGTCGCCCACCATGCGGCGTCCGTCTGCAGCGCGTTGGCCATGTTCGCCGCCGCGGTGGGCAGCATCGCCTTCGTCCCCTCATCCACCAGGGCCATCGCCGAGACCCTCGCCGGCCCGTAGGTGATGTACCTGGTCTGCTCCGCCAACGGCTCGGAGCTCGTGGCGAAGCGGATGAAATCCATCGCCTTGGCGAGGTTTTCGGTGCCCTTGGGGATCCCCCAGGAATCGATGTCCCAGAGCTGTCCGTCCCAGACGATGGCGTGGTCCTTGCCGTCCTCGACCATCGGGCGATACATGCGGCCGTTCCATACGGAGGTCATGGCGACTTCGCCCGAATCCAGGAGCTGAACCGGCTCCGATCCCGATGTCCACCACACGAGGCTCGTTCTGATCCTGTCCAGAACGCCGAACGCCCGTGCCTGGCCTTCCTCGGTTTCCAGCGTGGCGTAGACCTCGGCCGGGGCGACCCCGTCCGCCATCAGCGCCCATTCCATGGCCACCCTGGGGTCGCGCCTCAAGCCCCGCTTGCCGGGAAACTTCTTCACGTCGAAGAAGTCCGCGAGTCCGGCCGGGCGGTCGCCCTCGAACCGGCTGCCGTCATAGCCGACGACGGTCGCCCAGACCATCTGGCCGACGCCGCATTCGGTGAGCGCACCGGGGATGAAGTCTTCCGCCGCCGGGGTGCCGTCGCCGCCGGCCGCCAGCTTCCCGTGGTCGATTTTCTCGAGCAGACCTTCACGGCATCCCCGGATGAGGTCCGAAAGCTCGAAGTCCACCACGTCCCAGACGACGTTCTCGGTGTCGACCTGCTCGCGGATCTCGTCGAGGCCGCCGTTGTAGGTTTCCATCGCCACCCATTCACCGATCCGGCGGCGGAACGGCTTGACGTAGGCCAGCATCTGGCTCCTGGTATAGCTGCCGCCCCACGAGACGATCGTCAGATCCTTTTGCGGCGCCGTCTGCGCAGCCACGCCGCCCGCCTGCAGAAGGACGATGGCCGAGACGGCGGCTCCAAGGCGAAATAGTGAACGCATTGCCTTGATCTCCCTTGTTTCGATTCCGCGATGTCGGCGGGACCCCACGATGTCCACGAGACCCCCACCGTGCCCGCGGGACTCAATGGTCGAGGCGCTGAACCACTCCACTCGCTCCCCGGATCCCGCTGGCTTCGAGTGCATCGGGGACGGGCGGGTAACGCCCGTCCCCGCTCAGCCGTTCAGGCATGCAACTCGCCTCTCAAGCTGGTTCCGTCCGGCGCCCTTGCCGCGCTTGGCGCGGGCACGGCGCTGGGGTCCTCGTTCAGGGATTTGACGACCCCGTACGTCATCAGGAGCATGATCACGCTGACGGGCAACGCCGCCGCGATGGCGGCGGTCTGAAGCGCCTTCAGGCCGCCGGCAAGCAGCAGAGCCGCCGCCACGAAGCCTTCGCCGAGCCCCCAGAAGATGCGGAATCGCTGTGGCGGATCGTCGTCGCCCATGCTCAGCATGGTGGTGATGACGAGGGTTCCCGAATCGGAGGAGGTGATGAACCAGGTGGCGAGCAGGAAGGTCGCCAGTGCCGCCATCGCCCAGTTCAGCCAGTGCATGTCCGTCATCCGCTCGATGGTGCCGTAGAGCGCAGCGGGAAGATTCCAATCCCGGATCAACTGGGCGATGCCCGCGGTTCCCACCCCGCCGTCCGCGGTCAGCTCCAGGTACATCGCGTTGCCGCCGAAGACGCACAGGCAGAAGAAGGCGATGGTCGTCGGGACGAACATCACCCCCAGCATGAACTCCCGAATGGTTCGGCCGCGGCTGATCCGGGCGATGAACATCCCGACGAAGGGCGCCCAGGAGATCCACCAGCCCCAGTAGAAGATCGTCCAGCCTCCCTGCCAGGCGGCGGCGCCTTCCTCGTTGAAGGTCTGGAAGCCCATCGGGATGACGTTCCAGAGGTAGTCGCCGACCGCGGTGACGAAGAACCCCATCAGCCACTGGAACGGCCCGCCGAACAGGAAGAAGGCGAGGAGGACGACGCTCAGCCAGATGTTCCACTCCGAGATGATGCGGATACCGTTGCCGACCCCGGAGACGGCGGAAAACGTGGCCACGACGGAGATGATCACGATCAGAATGACCTGGGTGGTCGTCCCGGGGTCCACTCCGAACAGGAAATTGAGCCCGGTGGCCATCTGGCTGACCCCGAGGCCGAGCGACGTGGCGACACCGAACACCGTGCCGAACACCGCCAGCAGGTCGACGGCGTGGCCGATCGGGCCGTAGATCCGGTCGCCGATGACCGGATAGAGCGCCGATCGCAACGTCAGCGGCAGCTTCTTGCGGAATCCGAAGTAGGCGAGGCACAAGCCGACCATCACGTAGACCGCCCAGCCGTGGAACCCCCAGTGGAAGTACGTCACGCGCATCGCGAGGGCCGCGCGCTCCTCGTTCATCTCGGTCACGAGGGCCCGGTCCGCGAAGGGGTTGTTCGGATAACCCCAGGGCTCGGTGTTGTCGAAGTAGAACATCGGCTCGGCGATGCCGAAGAAAAGCAGCCCGATGCCGACCCCGGCCGAGAACAGCATCGCGAACCAGGAGAAGTTGCTGAACTCGGGCTTGCTGTCGTCGTCGCCGAGCTTGATCGCCCCGTGGCGGCTGCACATCAGGTAGAGGCAGACGAACACCATGATGACGAGCGCGCTGATGTAGTACCAGTTCAGCGCCGACTCGATCCAGCCGCGTACGGCCGAGTAGATGGAGTTGGCGAACTCGACGTTCAGAGCCGTGAAGACCACGAACGCCGCCACCATGCCCTTCGAAGCAAGTCCCATGGCGGGATTGAGCCCTTTCCAGATCCCTGCCTTTGCCACCTGTGGCGGTGTTTTCTCTTGCATGATCCTGGTCCTTTTCCATGCCCGCGCGCGGCATGCTGCGCAGGCAGTGCTGGCGGGACTGTCGGCGGGATCGCCTGCCCGTGGGAACAGGCTTGATTCACGCCGTGACCCTGACGCCCGTACCGGGGGTCGGAAGGAAGGTGGACAATGAACGAATCTCAGCCCCTTGACAATAGGGAATATGCGTGTTCCACACGACGCCCTGTTCGGATCGTGAATCCGGACGCCAGTCGGGAGTAGCTCATGCGGGGATGCCCCTCCAAACGGTCTTCGCACGCATCACATCCGGAAGACGCCGAAACGGGTCTCCTCGATCGGCGCGTTCAGCGCGGCGGAGAGTGAGAGCGCGAGCACCTCCCGGGTGCGGGCCGGATGGACGATGCCGTCGTCCCAGAGCCGGGCGCTGGCGTAGAGGGGATGCCCCTCGCGCTCGAACCGCTCGATGATGGGGCGCTTGAACGCCGCCTCCTCCTCGCTCGACCACGTCCCGCCCCGGCGCTCGATGCCGCCGCGCCGGACCGTTGCGAGCACCCCGGCCGCCTGCTCCCCGCCCATCACCGAGATGCGCGCGTTCGGCCAGGTCCACAGGAAGCGCGGCGCGTAGGCCCGCCCGCACATGCCATAGTTCCCGGCTCCAAACGATCCCCCGATGATCACCGTGAGCTTCGGCACCCGCGCGGTGGCCACCGCGGTGACCAGCTTGGCGCCGTCCTTCGCGATGCCCCCCGCCTCGTACTTGCGCCCGACCATGAAGCCGGTGATGTTCTGCAGGAACACGAGCGGGATCCCGCGCTGCGCGCACAGCTCGATGAAGTGGGCGCCCTTCTGCGCCGATTCGGAGAACAGGATCCCGTGGTTCGCGACGATCCCGACCGGCATCCCCGCGATGTGGGCGAAGCCGCAGACCAGGGTCACGCCGTAGAGCTTCTTGAACTCGTCGAGGCGGGAATCGTCTACAAGGCGCGCGATCACCTCGCGCACGTTGCAAGGCTGGCGCACGTCGGGGGGGATGATCCCCAAGATCTCGTCGGGGTCGTAGCGCGGCGGGGCCGGCGCCCGGGTGCGCAGCCCGATGCGCTTCTCCCGGTTGGCGTTGGCGATGGCGCGGCGGGCGAGGTCGAGGGCGTGCGCGTCGTCCGCCGCGTAATGGTCGGTGACCCCCGATTCGCGCGAGTGCAGATCCGCGCCGCCGAGCGCCTCGGCCGAGACCACTTCGCCGGTCGCCGCCTTCACCAGCGGCGGTCCGCCGAGGAAGATGGTGCCCTGCCCGCGCACGATGATGCTCTCGTCGCTCATCGCCGGGACGTAGGCGCCGCCCGCGGTGCACGAGCCCATGACCACCGCCACCTGCGGGATCCGCGCCGCGGACATGTTCGCCTGGTTGTAGAAGATGCGCCCGAAGTGCTCGCGATCGGGGAAGACCTCGTCCTGGCTCGGGAGATGCGCTCCGCCCGAGTCGACGAGGTACACGCAGGGCAGCCGGTTCTGCCGGGCGATCTCCTGCGCGCGGAGCTGCTTCTTCACCGTGAGGGGGAAGTAGGTGCCGCCCTTCACGGTGGCGTCGTTGCACACCACCATGCACTCGACGCCGGCGATACGGCCGATGCCGGTGACGAGCCCCGCCGAGGGCACCTCGCCGCCGTACATGCCGTGGGCGGCGAAGAGGCCGATCTCGAGGAAGGGCGAGCCGGGATCGAGGAGCCGGCCCACCCGCTCGCGCGGCAGGAGCTTGCCGCGTTCGACGTGCCGGGCGCGGGCGCTCTGCGGACCGCCCTCCATGATTCCGGCCGCGAGCGCGGCCGTCTCCTCCACGAGTCGGCGCATCCGGTCGCGGTTGGACCGGAAGGCGTCCGAGCGCACCGGGAGGGAGGATTCGAGGACGGTCATCGCGTGTCTCGGTACGTTCCCCCGGACGCCGCTCCGTCGCATGTCTCCGGGTGCGGCTTCAGATGTTCCAGCAGAGCCTCGGCGGCCCGGCGGTGGCCGGTGGGGCTCCCATGCATCTCACGTGGACGCTGAGGTGGACCCCATCGGTTGGACAGGAATCGGTGTCCACCTCTTTCGGCGCATCCGCGGCTACCGCGACATGGCCCGGCTCATCCTCGCCTTGGACAACTGGTCCGAGAGCTTCCAACAGCCACACAAGGCCACTTAGAATCCATCCACCCTACAGGAGTTGGCCAACTCCTTGTTCAACAGCGAACGGAACATCCCCGAAAAACAGGGCAGCCGGATGATGCCATTTCCGATGATCGGGCACCTCCAGGGCTCACGCCGTGACCATCAGGAGCATCCGCCCTCCCCGGCGTCAAGAAACCGCCTCGATGCGAAATTGTACGAGTGGCTCAGTAGCGAAAGTTACCAGTGAGCATGCATATTCCCCCCCGACGGAGGTAGCCCCCGGGCGCTCCTGTCCGTCGTCGTCCCCTGCTTCGACGAGGAAGCGGCCATCGGCGAGACCCATCGCCGCCTCGTCGCTACACTGGACACCGTCCCCGGGCTCGACTTCGAACTCGTCTATGTCGACGACGGCAGCCGCGATGTCACGCTGGACCTCCTGCGCGAGTTGCAGCGCGCCGATGCGCGCGTGCGGGTCCTTGCCCTGTCCCGCAACTTCGGCCATGAGATCGCCATTACCGCCGGCATGAAATGCGCGGCCGGCGATGCCGTCGTCCTCATCGACGCCGACCTCCAGGACCCGCCCGAAGTCATCCCCGAGATGCTGGAGCGCTGGCGCCGGGGCGCCGACGTCGCCTACGGCCTGCGCACCGAACGCCACGGCGAGACGCGGTTCAAGCGCTGGGCGGCCAGCGCCTTCTACCGCCTCCTCAACCGGCTCGCCGACATCTCCATTCCACTCGACACCGGCGACTTCCGGCTCATGGACCGCAAGGTGGTGGACGCCTTCCTCACCATGCCCGAGCGCGACCGTTTCGCGCGCGCCATGGTGGCCTGGACCGGCTTTCGCCAGGAGCCGGTCCCCTACCGGCGCGCCGCCCGGGCGGCGGGCGAGACCAAGTACCCGTTCGGGAAGATGCTGCGCCTCGCCATCGACGGCATTCTGTCGTTCTCCCTCGCGCCGCTGCGCCTGGCGACGTGGCTCGGCTTTCTCGCTTCCGGGCTGGCCTTGGCGGGCATCGTCTATGTCCTCGTCCTTCGCCTCCTTACCGCCGCCTGGGTCTCCGGCTGGGCGTCGCTCCTCGTCGCCGTCCTGTTCCTCGGCGGCGTACAGCTCATATGCCTCGGCATCCTGGGTGCGTATCTGGGGCGCATCTACGGCGAGGTGAAGCGCCGGCCGCTCTATCTGGTGAAGGAAGGGCTGGGGTTCCCGCCCACTGGCCGGCGGGCAATGCGGGACGAGCCTGCGGATGAGTAGCGGGACGGTGCGATGGCTGAAGCTGTCGGTCGGTCTCGCCACGACGGCGGGGTTCGTGTGGCTGCTTGCGCGCGAGGTGGACCTTGACGTGCTGGGCCGGGCATTCGCCGGTTTGTCGGTCTCCACGGTCCTGCTCGCCCTGGTCTTCCTGGCCGCCGGCTACGCCGTACGCATCGTGCGCTGGTGGTGGATGCTGCGCTCGCTGGAGCCGACCTTGCCGCTCGGCGCCTGCGCGGGGCCGTTCCTCGCCGGCATGGCGGTCAACAACGTGGCGCCGTTCCGGGCCGGCGACGCGCTGCGGGTCCTGGGCTTTCGCCGCCAGCTTCGGGCGCCGGCCATGGCCGTGGCGGGAACCCTCGTGGTCGAACGGATCCTGGACGTGGCCGTGCTGACCGGGATTCTCTGTCTCGGCCTGCTCGGCCTGCCGGACGGCGCCTTCCCACGCGGCTTCGTCGTGGCGGCGGCGTCGCTGGCGGGCGCAGGGCTCGCCGCGATCCTCGTCCTGCCGCTGCTCGTGCCCGTGCTCGGGCGTATCCGGGAGCGCTTGCCGGGGCGCCGTCGCATCAAGGGCCGGCGCTGGGCGCACGCCGTTTCCAAACACGGTGCCCATCTGGCCGAGGGCCTGCGCCTTGCACACTCCAGGCCCAGGATGCTCGTACTCATCGGTCTGTCGGCCGCCGCCTGGGCCTGCGAAGGGGCGGTGTTCGCGACCGTGGCGGCGGCGGTCCGGGCCGGGGCCGAACCGATGGGGCCGTGGTTCTCCCTCGCGGCTGGCACGCTCGCCACCGCCATCCCCAGCGCGCCGGGCCATGTCGGGACCTTCGACTGGTTCGCCGCCCAGGGCCTCGAAGCCTATGGCGCCTCCGCGAAAGTCGCCATCGCCTTCGCGCTGACCGTCCACGCGGTGCTGTGGGTGTCGTCGACCGCCGCCGGGCTGTTCTGCCTGCTCACCTGCGGCATCCGCCCGCGGCGCGTGCGAGGCGCGTCCCGCCCGTTCCGGGCCGCGGGGGGGTTGCGGCCCCGTCGGCCACACCCCGAACTTCCGTGGCGACAACGATCCGGGCGGGAGCCGCGGGGGAGGCCCGATGCAAGCGATAGGGATACGTGCCATGGCCCTGCGTGTCGTCCGCATCGCGCCGCCCCGGAGGTTTCTGCAACATGATCTTCAGGAAGGCCAAATCTTCGTTCCGCCCGTCGTTACCGCTCCTGCTACTCCTGTCGGCGCTGTCAACGGTGTTCCTGTTCGGGAACGACCGGGGACACTTCTACCGTCCCGGGCTCCACGATTCGGTATCGGCGAACCACTTGTCGGTAGCCGAGAATTTATCTCCCGAACACAACTTCCTGTTGTTCTATTATCAAACCCTGAATAAAGACGGTACCCCCTCTTACAGACCGTACCCGATTGTTGCATAAACGTGCGACAAATATAGTCAAGCGACGGCGTTCAGTGTTGCAAGAGCCTGCCGGAGTTCTCTTTCGAGCCTTTCGTTGCTGTTCATGGAGAGGACCAATTTGCCGGCGGGGCGGATCATGCGCCCGGCGCGTTGGATGAGGGTACGGCGAAGGGTCCCAATCTCCCGGAAACACCACAGCGCGGCGCGCTTTGCGGTGGTGCCACGGGCGCGAGGATTGAGTTGGATCTGCAACTCGCGGGTAAGGTTGTGAGCAACAATGCCGGCGAACATGTACAGTTGGTTGCCGACCCGGGTCTTGACCGGTATGTAATCCATCTGGCAATGCGTCTTGAGTTCGGCGAAGATACCCTCCTGCGAACCGCGGCCTTCGTGGAAGGCGACGACCTTGCGTGGGGCCATTCGTTTGTTGGTGACGATGACCTTGAATTCGTACCCGTATTCGGTGGGCTGGAACAGGTCGAGTTGGATCGGCAGCTTGTGTTGGCATCTGACCTGATTTTTGATGAAGATGAAGCGATAGCGGGCGTTCCACGACTTCGGCTTCCAGCGGGTCTCGAAGTAATCGAGCCCGACCGCCATGCGTCGCCATCGTTTTCTGCCTTCGACCAGTTCCTTGAGGGCGGCAAAGCGCTCGAAAGGCACCGAGATGGTGAATTCGACCCCCGACGAATGCAGTCGTTCAGCGATGGTTTCGTTGAAAAATGCGCTGTCGATGCGAGTCTCTACCTTTGTGTGGGGAAGGCACGAGCGCACATGGCTGATACAGTGGCCGATGAAGGTGTCGGCCCCGTTGGAGTCGTGTACGTTTCCAGGACGATGGTGAACGTCGAGGACCTGGTCGGTCTGGGCGACGGTGCAAAAGAGGGGGTAGTAGCTGCGCGCGCCCTTCTTTTTCTTGTTGAAACCCACTGCGGTTCCTTCGGCATGTCGCCCGGTGCTCAACACCGACCCGTCGTAATCGAGCGTCACTCTCGGAAACCCCTCGACCACCAAACGCTCCATGACCAGATGTCTCGATTCACTTCGTACTTTGGCGACACTTTGTTCATCCGCACTGGCGAGCGACCGGCTGAGCGTGGACACGTCCGGCAACCGCTTCAGACCGAGAATCCGTTTGACCATCTCGTCATCACGGTAGTAGTCCACGTCGCGCAGCCGCCGGTGTCCGATAATCAGGTGCACGACCAGCAGCATCATGACCACGTGATGACCGTAAATCGGACTACCCTTCAGGTGGCGGAAACATCGCCACAACCGTTCTTTGATGCCGATGAGAGAGAAGAGGTGTTGAAAGACGATGAGTCCCGAATACGATGTCAGGCTCTGCGATTCGAATCGGATGTCGAGGCCCAGCGTAGCTTTACCTCGAACGTCGGCTCTGCTATGTTTCATCTTCGTGGTCTCCGTTTCGTTTGGTACGTTGTTTTGAGAGACAACTATTGTACCAGCTTCGGAGACCACGTTTCTCTCTATTACATTCGTTTCACAAATGACTCCGTACGACCTTGCACAAGATTCAAGAATATCGCATGTGGCTTATCCTCACTGGCAGTGAACTTGAGCCGCACGCTGCTTCGGCCTGAAAACCCCGTATTTCGTGCAGTGAACGCATGTATGGGTAGAAATTTAATGCAACTGGCAGGCGTACAATCGCTTTCCGCTTGGCGGCTATGCGTTGATCAAACTGGCCATACTGCCTTTCGGGGAAAGCCTGGCGGCAAAAATCCATGCCGCCCGCATGGTGCTTCTGCTCTTTTTTGCCGCCAGCGCGGCGCTGGCCTACCTATCCCTCTGCCGGCTTACCGCCAATCGCTGGATTGCCTCGACTGCCACTCTGCTGGCGTTCTCGTCGTACTATTTGCTGTATTACAACGACATGATAGCTACCGAAAATGGCCTCTCCCTTTTCGGCGTGCTGCTGACCTTCCACGGCATGGTTCTTTTTGCCCAGGAGGGCCGCTTCCGGCAGTTGCTCGTCAAGGCGTGCGCGGCGCTGCTGTTGGGCTGGCACGTCTATGCGCTGCTGCTGCCCTTTATCGCTCTTGGCCTGCTATGCGAGTTGAACCGGGCGCGCCGACTATCTGCCCCTCAGCGTTTGGCAGGTCGAATCCAGCGCTGCGTCGCCGCGCTGCTGTTCAGCCGCTACCTGACGCTGGGCGTCATCACCCTGGCTTTCGGCCTAGCGGTGCTATCCTTCAACCTGGGCAACGAATACCGGGTGCTTGACGGTGAGGTTCCGCTGACGGAACTGCCTACGGTGTATTCCATGACGAAGCGTCTTGGAGCAAATGACCGATTCAATGAACACTACGCCGAGGCCCTGAATTGGGGGAACTTCCTGGAGGCGCAGCTCTACCGCATCGCCAGAGCTACGCTGCCGTTCTCTATCAGTCCTCTCGGCAACAACACCCTCAGTGTGATTATCGGTGCGTTGGCGTCCAGCGTCGTCGTCCTGGGGCTGCTGGTTGCCCGCCACAAAATGCTGCTGACAACCTTGGTGAGCTCCGGCTTCTGCTGGGCATTGCCGATGCGCCATAATACCGCTTTCCAAGATTATGAGGCCGTTTTTTATATCGGCGTTCCGTTGGCCCTCTTCTCAATGGGGCTGTCGTACCTGTCCCGGTTGTTCGGCGGCCGTCTTCTTGTCGGTCTCTCCGCGGCCGCGCTGCTGGTCTTCGTTCTCTCCAGCTTCCAGATGGGGCGCGTCGGTCACGACCAGCAGAGGTCCGAATTTCAGGAAGCGGTCGTTGCCGATTTTGAGCGTATCAGGACAATCGCAGAGGCGGGACAGAGTGTTTTTGTCGATGTACCCAACCGTTGGTTTGCCGGAGAGACTCAGGTGGTGAATTATTATTTTCCGAGGAATTATTATCTTGCGGGAAGAGTGATCGGACGTTCGTGGCTTGGGAGGAATTATCTTGCGGGAAGAATGAGCGAACGTTCGTGGCTTGGTGGGAAGCCATTTGAATTTTTGGTCTCACACCATAGAATCAACATCCCCGCTCTGCTGACGCCTGAAAACCAACAGTTTTTTCTCTACCGCATAGCTGGGCTAATAGGGTTGATAGAGGAGGTGCGCAGCAGCTATTCGAGCTCAATGGAGAAGATGATCAGGAAATCCGAGCTTGTAATCCGTCGCGATGGCTATTTTGATGTGTATCGTAACGGGAACAAGCTGATTTACGTCGGGAACCAAAGGGAGGCCAGAGCCGCCCAATTCAGGCAGGACGTTCCGATAGTGGGTAAGCCGTTCGGCGTCGGGTTGTCCCCTGTCGTGCGTCTCGCAGGCTTCACAGACCGGAGCCGCTGGCAGTGGGAGCGTGGCAGCGATGCCGAAGGCTGGACCAATGTCTCCGGCTCCGACCCCCCGAGCCCGACCTCCGTGTACACGCCCGCCATCGCGGATGAGGGCTATCAACTGCGGGCCTGGGTGGACTACACCGACAGCCGTGGCAATCGGGTCAAGGCGATGACCGTGCCCTCCCTGCCTGTGCAACCCGGCAGCGTCACCGACCAGCTCTTCTTCCTGCACCTCATCCCGGTTGACGTTGACGACCTTCCTGACCACAGAAAGCAGTACGGCTTCGACAACCTCGACTTCCGCTTCGACGACTACGAATTTCCGCTAATCGAGCAAGCCATAGCCATGCGCGAGCTTCCCGATTACGCCATCACCCGCATCCGCACCGGTCAGTATCTCGTCAACGAGGACGGTTCCACCAAACGCCTCTGGGAAGGGGAAATTCGCGTCGATGAGTAGCCGGACGACGGCCGGCGTCTCCCGGCCCCACGTCGCGGTGATCGGCGGCGGCTTCTGCGGCTTGGCCGCGGCCTGGGAGCTCGGCCGGCGCGGCGTCCGCGCCACGGTGCTGGAGCGCGACGCCGAAGTCGGCGGCCTCGCCGGCAACTTTCCCGCCGGCGGCGCGCGGCTCGAGAAGTTCTACCACCACTGGTTCACCAACGACGTCCACGTGATGAATCTCATCGCGGAGCTGGGGCAGTCCGACCAAGTGCTGACGCGGCCTACCCGGACCGGCACGTACTACGCCCACGACTTCTTCAAGCTCTCGACGCCCCTCGACCTGCTGCGCTTCTCGCCCCTGCCGTTCTTCGACCGCCTCCGCCTCGGGCTGCTGGCGCTCAGGGCGCGCCGGGTGAAGGACTGGCGTGCCCTCGAAGACCGCACCGCCGCCGACTGGCTGCGCGAGATGGGCGGCGAGCGGGTCTATCGGGTGGTGTGGGAGCCGCTTTTGCAGGGGAAGTTCGGCGATCTGGCGGAAGAGGTGGCGGCGGTATGGTTCTGGAACAAGCTCAAGTTGCGGGGCGGCAGCCGCGGCAGAGGCGGCGGGGAACGGCTGGCCTACTACCGGGGCGGCTTCGCCGCGCTGGCCGACGCGCTGGCCCAGGCCATCCGGGACCAGGGCGGAGAGATCCGAACCGGAGTCCCGGTCAGTGGCTTGGCGGTAGACGCCGGGCGGGCTGTCGGGGTGGCCACGCCCGAGGCGACGTTGGCCGCCGACGCCGTGATCGCGACGCCGGCGCTGCCCATCGTCGCCGACCTCGTGGCGCCTCACGCGCCGGGCGAGTACGTGGACGGCCTGCGGCGCATCCGCTACCTCGCCAATGTGTGTGTCGTGCTCGAGCTCGACCACAGCCTGTCGGACATCTACTGGCTGAACGTCAACGACCCCGGCTTCCCCTTCGTGGGGGTCATCGAGCATACCAACTTCGAGCCGGCCTCGACCTATGCCGGGCGGCACATCGTGTACCTGTCCCGCTATCTGCCCGAGGGCGACGCGCTGTGGCGGATGCCGGACGAGGAAGCGGTCGCGTTCACGCTCGCACACCTGCGGCGGATGTTTCCCGACCTGACCGACGACCGGATCCTCGCCGCCCACGTCTGGCGCGCCCGCCACGCGCAGCCCGTCGTGGAGCGCGGCTACCGCCGGCTGATCCCCGCTACGCGAACGCCGGTGACGAACCTGTTTCTCGCGACCATGGCCCAGATCTATCCACAGGACCGGGGCACGAACTATGCGATCCGGCAGGGCCAGGAGGTGGCCCGGGCCGCCGCGGCGACGTTGGACGGTGCGGGATGACGGGCGCTCGGTGTATCGACCAATCCGGCCGCCGCGAGGACGGTCCTGAATGCATGTGTTGAAGGGGCCGGCGGGCGAGCGCGGAGCCCGAGGCCGGGGGCGCAAGGGGAAAACTCCCGCAAGAAAAAGGTCTGGTTCCCTGCTTGGGCGGCAGGCGGCCCGACCGCTTCACCCTGCTCCTCGCCGCCCTTGCAGTGCTGGGCGCCGTACTCATCCTGGCGCGGGAGGTCACCTGCGGAATGGGCCTATCCGCCCAGAAGTCGAAGACGGCTACATGTTCTTGTAGGTGACGTTTTCCTGCTTGATGACGATGAATTTCTGTTCTCGCAAATCCTTCACGAGGTCGTCGATTTGCCCCGGTTCGAGCTTGTTGCCGAACAGGGAGTTGATGGTGTTCTTGAGTGTCTTCACCTTCCGGGGCCGCCCACTGCCCCGTGCGGACAGGTTCTTGACAATGGCCGAGATCTGTTCATCGGCCGGTTTCTTGTTGGCTGACGACAACCACGGAATTTCGAACAAGTCCTTTCGTCGTGCCGCGTTGACTTTCTTTCCCCCCAGATGCCTGATCAACTGGTCATAGCCGGTGTCCTTGGAGATCACGTGAAAGATTCCGTTCGGATCGCGCTCGGTCAGTGCCCCCAGGTAGTAGGCGATATGAAAATCGAGGGCGTTTCGCCCGCTTCCGGTGATCTGGACGTATTGGGCCTTGTCCCCGAAGCCCTGCATCGATGAAACCAGGTCGAGTGGAAGCTTCGACTGGTCGGCGCCGATGAAGACCATGATCCGGAAAGCCTGATTCGGGGCGCCCTGCAGCACGGACAGACTCTTCGGCTGCACGTTTTCGTAGTCGATCAGAATGTAGTGTTTGCTCATCTTCGTCGCCGTCCGTCGTGGGATGGTCACGCAGTCTCTTCGAACAGCTCGCGCCCGATCAGCATCCGCCGGATCTCGGAGGTGCCGGCGCCGATCTCGTAGAGCTTGGCGTCACGCAGCAGCCTCCCCGTCGGGTATTCATTGGTGTAGCCGTTGCCGCCGAGGAGCTGGATGGCGTCGAGGGCGACCGCGGTCGCCTTCTCGGCCGCGTAGAGGATGCAGCCCGCCGCGTCCTTGCGCGTGGTCTCGCCGCGGTCGCACGCGGCGGCGACCGCGTAGACGTAGCCGCGACATGCGTTCATCGTAGTGTACATGTCGGCGATTTTCCCCTGTACGAGCTGGAACTCGCCGATCGGCTGGTTGAACTGCTTCCGCTCGTGCACGTAGGGCATCACCACGTCCATGCACGCGGCCATGATCCCCAGAGGCCCCCCCGCGAGCACCACCCGCTCGTAGTCGAGACCCGACATCAGCACGCGCACGCCCTGGCCTTCGTCGCCGAGCACGTTCTCGTAGGGTACCTCGCAGTCATCGAACACCAGCTCGCAGGTGTTCGAGCCGCGCATGCCGAGCTTGTCGAGCTTCCGAGCGGTGGAGAATCCCTTGAATTCCCGCTCGACGATGAACGCGGTGATGCCGCGGGGGCCGGCCTCCGGGTCGGTCTTCGCGTAGATCACCAGCACGTTCGCGTCGGGGCCGTTGGTGATCCACATCTTGCTGCCGTTCAGCAGGTAGCGGTCGTTGCGCTTCTCCGCGCGCAGCTTCATCGAGACCACGTCGGACCCGGCGCCCGACTCGCTCATTGCCAGCGCGCCGACGTGCTCGCCGGAGAGGAGCTTCGGGAGGTGGCGCGCGTGCTGCGCGTCGCTGCCGTTTCGCCGGATCTGGTTCACGCAGAGGTTCGAGTGGGCGCCGTAGGAGAGCCCGACCGAGGCCGATGCCCGGCTCACCTCCTCGACCGCGACGACGTGGGCGAGGTAGCCCATGCCGGCGCCGCCGAGGGATTCCTCGACGGTGATCCCGTGCAGCCCGAGCGCGCCGAGCGCTTCCCAGAGATCGCGCGGGAACTCGTTGGTCGCGTCGATCTCGCTTGCACGCGGCGCGATCTTCGCCTGCGCGAAGCGGTGGACGGTCTCCCTGAGCGCCTCGATCTCTTCGCCGAGGGCGAAGCTCATCCCGGAATCGAACATTGACGTGTCCGTGGATCGAAGGTGACCACGCGATGATCGCGCATCCGGCCCGATGCCGGAACTCCCCGTGTCGTGCGGGACGGGATTGTCCCGCCGACGGCCTGCGTCCGACCGTTGCCTCGTCCGCGGCCTGTCGCCGGAACCGCGTCCGGTCGGCGGCTCAGAGCTCGAACTCGCTCGGCATCTCGGGGGACTCCATGAGCCAACCGAAGGGTGCGAACGACGCTGCGGTCATGGGTTCGATCGCGATGCGGTGCCGCACGGTCACGGACGGAGGGCTCCGCGGGGTCGTTCATATCGGACGAGCATGAATCGCATGGTTACTCGATGCGCCCACTCGTCAGACCGAGCTCGGCGCCGAGGGTGTGTGCGATGCCGGCCCCGAGCCGATCCGCGATGGCGTCCACGCGCGAGGGGCGACGCGTGAAATCCACGATCTCCTCCGCCCCGATCACTTCACGCGCCACGTGGCTGCTGCTGCCGAGGGCGTCGACGAGACCGAGCTCGATACCCTGGGAGCCGGTCCAGATCAGCCCGCTGAAGATGTCGTCGCGTGGGGTGAGTCGATCCCCTCGGCCGCGCTTGACGATCCGGATGAAGTCAGCATGGATTTCGTCGAGCAGGGACTGGACGTGCGCCAGCTCCTCTTCGGTGGCCGGTGAGAAGGGGTCCAGGAAGCCCTTGTGCTCCCCCGCCGTGAGCAGGCGTCTCTCCACGCCGAGCTTGTCCATCGCATCGACGAAGCCGAAGCCGTCCATCAGCACCCCGATCGAGCCCACGACGCTGGACCGGCTTGCGTAGATCGCGTCCGCGGCGGCTGCGACGTAGTACCCGCCGGACGCGGCGACGTCGGCGATCACGGCGTATACGGGAGTGTCCGGGTGCAGCGCACGCAGGCGAACGATCTCGTCGCTGACGTAGCCGGCCTGGACCGGACTGCCGCCAGGGCTGTTGATGCGCAGGATCACACCGGCGGTGTCGGAGTCCTCGAAGGCGGCCCGGAGCCCCGCGATGATCCAGTCCGCGCTCGCGTCCCCTTCGTCGCCGATCACGCCGCGCACATCGACGAGGGCGCTGTGCCGGCCGCCAGAATCCGACTGAATCCACTTCGGATCCATCCAGAGAACGGCGAGGACCACCAGAAACGCGAGCCAGGCGAAGCGGAACACCAGGTTCCATCTGCGGGTGCGCCGCTGTTCGGCTAGCGCCATGAAGGCATAGCGCTCGATCAGGCCACGCTCCCAGCCGGGCATCTCCGGACGTGAAGCCGGATCGGAAGGGTTCGGGTCGGGTGCAGGCGGCTGGTCGGGCATCGGGCGCAGGGATTGCGGCTACGGGGCCGAATCTTCAACTTTGCAGTGAACAGGTCGCACAAGGTGAATTAAGCACCAATGGAGCCGGTCTTCAAGCAGAAACTCACATGAAGCCCCGAGAAGTCGTGTCCGGAGCGGACGGTTTCGTGCGGTGGCGGAATCGGATAGCGTGCGCGGCGCGACGGAAGCGGACGGCCGCGGGGGCGCTTCCCGCATCGCCCGCCGAACGCGGCTCCACTCCTACCGACCCTCGACAGGACACCGCATGAAACAGGATACGAAGCTCATTGCGCTCGGCCGGGCGCCGGTTCGCGCGCAGGGTCCCGTCAACCTTCCCGTGCATCGGGCATCCACGATTCTCTCCGAGCACCTGCATGGCTACCTCCACCGCTTCGACGGCGACAACCGGTACGACAACGTCACCTACGGCGCGACGGGAACCCAGAACGCCCGAGCGCTTGCCGAGGCCGTCGCGGCCATCGAGGGAGGGCATCGCACCGTGGTGACCGGCAGCGGACTCTCCGCGGTGACGATGGCGATCTCCGCGGTGGTCAGCGCCGGTGATCACGTGCTCGTTCCCGATTCGGTGTACGGACCCGCCCGGCGTTTCTGTGTCGGGGTCCTCGGTCGCTACGGCGTCCGGACGAGCTTCTACGACCCGGGGATGGGAGCGGACGTTGCCCGGGCGATGCGTGACGACACGCGGCTGGTCTACACCGAGGCGCCCGGCTCGCTCACGTTCGAGATGCAGGACGTCCCGGCGATCGCGAGAGCGGCGCACGAGCGCGGCGCTCTCGTCGCAATGGACAACACCTGGGCGACTCCGATCTACTTCCGGCCGATCGAACACGGCGTCGACATCTCGATCCAGGCGGGAACGAAGTACCTCGCCGGGCATTCGGATCTGGTGATCGGCATGATTACGACCGCGACCGATGCGCTGTTCAGGGCGATCGCGGATCAGGCCCATGCGTTCGGGGATGCCGCCTCTCCCGATGACTGCTTTCTTGCCCTGCGCGGCATGCGCAGTCTGTCGGTTCGGCTCGAGCGTCAGTCCGCCTCGGCGCTGAAGGTCGTTCGTTGGCTTGAAGCGCGGCCGGAAGTGAAGCGCGTGCTCTATCCGGCACTCGAGAGCGATCCGGGCCATGCGTTGTGGAAGCGCGACTTCGCGGGCGCCGCGAGCCTGTTCGGGCTCGCGCTGCACACCACCGACGAGGCCGCCGTCGCACGCATGGTGGATGGACTCGATCTGTTCCGGATCGGCTCTTCCTGGGGCGGGTACGAAAGCCTCATCGCCTGCAATCGCATGCCGATCGCTCGCGACGTCGTCCCGTGGACGGAGACGCCGTTTCTCCTGCGCGTGCATATCGGGCTCGAAGACCCGGACGACCTCATCACCGATCTCGAGGAGGGCTTCGCTCGCCTGGGCGCCTGAGACGCGGGCATCGAAGGGCGTGAGACGTCTTCCGTACCCGTACCGCCCAAGAAAGGAGTAGCGGGCGGGCGAAGCCGCCGGAACGCAACGCGCATCGGCGAGTACGTAGCGGCACGCATACGCATCAGAGCGTCATGCCGCCATCCGCGATGAACGTCTGTCCGGTGGTGAACGCGGACTCGTCGCTCACGAGATGGAGCGCGAGCGCGGCGATCTCCCCGGGCGTGCCCAAGCGCCCCATCGGCTGGCGATCGATGAACGCCTGCCGGATCTCCGGCCCGCCGCCCTGCGCCGCAATCCGCTCTTCGAGCGAGGGCGATTGGACCGTTCCGGGGCAGATGGCGTTGCACCGCACCCCTTGCCCGATGAAATCGGCCGCCACCGCCTTGGTGAGGCCGATGACCGCGGCCTTGGATGCGCCATACGCGCACCGCACCGGCACCCCCTTCACGCTCGATGCGACGGAGGCGATGCTCACGATCGATCCCCCGCCCCGCGCGATCATGCCCGGCAGCACCGCGCGCACCACCCGGTACGTCGCCTTCACGTTCAGGTCGAACGAGAAATCCCAGGCGGCCTCGTCGCAGTCGAGGATCGTGCCGTGATGCACGTACCCGGCGCAGCTCGCCAGCACGTCGAACGGCCCCGCGGCCTCGACGCACCCCCGTACCGCGGCGCCGTCCAGCACGTCGAGCCGGCGGGTCTCGATTCCATCGACCGCATCGAGCTTCGACAGCGTCTCGGCGTTCACGTCGGTTGCGAGCACGTCGGCCTCGGCGCCTGCGAAAGCTCGTGCGATCGCCTCCCCGATCCCCTGCGCGGCCGCCGTCACCAGCACACGCTTGCCGGCCAGCCGCCCCCGCCCGCTCGCGTTCATGCGGCGAGCCGCCCGCCGAGGTCGTCTTCGATGAACGCCTCGATGACGGACCTGAAGTCGGCATCGGGCGCGAACCCCATCGCGAGCCCGCGCTCGGGCCGGAATCGCGTGGCCCATCCGTAGACGATCTTCTCGATGAACGGGTCGCGTTCGAAGGTCAGGCGGTCGGCCACACTGTCCCCCGCGACCTCGCGCAACGCGGCGACCATCTCCCCGACCGTGACCGTCATCCCCGGCAACGACAGGGCCCGGCTCGTGCCGAACGCCTCCGCGGGAAGGCCTGCGGCGTGGAGGAAGCTCTCGATCGCGCGCCGGGGCGAGAGCAGCCACACCCCGGCTTCCTCCGCGACCGGGCACGCATACGCGCGCCCTTCCAGCGGCTCGCGGATGATCGCGCTCGCGAACGACGACGCGGCGGCGTTCGCCTTGCCGGGACGCACCACCACCGTCGGCAGCCGCAACGTCCGACCGTCGATGAAGCCCTTGCGGCTGTAGTCGTGGACGAGCAGCTCGACCGCCGCCTTCTGCGAGCCGTAGGAGGTCTGGGGGGCGAGGATCGTCGAATCCTCGATGACCTCCGGCATGTCGCCGCCGTATGCGGCGACGCTGCTGGTGAATACCAGCCGCGGACAGGCGCCGCGGGCGCGAAGGGCATCCAGAAGCCGCACCGAGCCGTGGAAATTGATTCGCATGCCCAGATCGAAATTCTGCTCGGCCTCGCCGCTGACCACCGCGGCGAGGTGGAAGACGGCCTCGGTGTCGGCGTCGAGCAGCGCCTCTGCGGCGCCCGGCTCGCTGAAGTCCCCGATGCGCTCGTCGATGCGCGGATCGTCGGGCAGCGGCGCGAGCCCGGGGCCGACGTCGCTGACGACGATGCGCTCGATCTCGTGTTCGGCGCCGTCGGCGCCGGTGGCAGCGCCGCGGTCGAGCAGCGCCGCGACCAGGCGGCGCCCGAGAAACCCGTTACCGCCGGTGACCAGGACCTTCACGTATCGTCCTCCGGTACGGAGATGTGGGATTTGGAGTGCGGAACGGCGCTCGAAGGCGGTCGAGTCGTGCTGACGGTTCCGACCGTCAGCTCGTCTGCTCGTACAGGCATCGTAATCGCCGGTGTGGTGAAGGGAAAGGCTCAGTCTTGTCCAACGGGACATGAGCCTGAAGGGAGGGGGTGAATCCAACGAGAAGTGAGCCTGTAGCGCGGAGTCCGGAATCATCGGAGGATGATCGTGACGCTACGTAATGAATCGTCTCGGTGCGATTCGCTCCGGGGGGATGACGGCCTCAATCCCCAGGGCCGCCGGAAATCGATAGATGGGCACCACGCCCGGACATCCGCGGCGCGGGTTGCGGCAACGTATCAATCCTCGATAATGCCCCGTGAGAATCAACGCGAACGCGTGGTGGCCGGAATGAGTGATTCGAACATCGGTTTCGTCGGCGGCGGCAACATGGCCACCAGCCTCATCGGGGGACTCGTCGCGAACGGAACGCCGCCCGACGCGATCTGGGTGTCGGACCCGGACACCCCGAAGCTCGACGACCTGATCCGGCGATTCGGCGTCAACGCGAGCGGCGACAACGGCGTCGTGGCATCGCGCTGCGCCACGGTGGTGCTGGCCGTCAAGCCACAGGTCATGAACACGGTGGTGCCGGCGCTCGCCCCGGTGCTCGCCGAGCACCTGCCTCTCCTGGTTTCGATCGCGGCCGGAGTGCGCGAGGCGGACATCAACCGCTGGGCGGGCGGGGACATGGCGATCGTTCGCACCATGCCGAATACGCCGGCCCTCGTCGGTTGCGGCGCGACCGCGCTCTACGCGAACGCGAAGGTCGATCCTGTCCAGCGCGAGCGCGCCGATGCAGTCCTGAAGTCAGTGGGAATCACCATCTGGGTGGATGGCGAAGCGCAGCTCGATGCGGTCACCGCCCTGTCCGGAAGCGGCCCCGCCTACTACTTCCTGCTCATGGAGATCATGCAGGCGACGGGTGAGGCGATGGGCCTCGACGCCGATGCGGCCCGGCGGCTCACGTTGCAGACCGCGCTCGGCGCCGCCCGCATCGCGAACGAGAGCGACGAACCGCCCGCGGTGCTGCGTGCGAGGGTGACGTCGCCGGGCGGCACCACCGAACGCGCGCTCGTCACGATGCGCGACGGCGGCATCGACAAGGTGGTCGCGGACGGTATCCGGGGCGCGTGGCAACGGTCGATCGAGCTCGGAGACGCATTTGGAGACTGAAGTGCCCCCGGGAGTGAGCGAGTACGGACGAGCGCCGGACCGGATCCGCGGACCCTCGGGCGGCATGAGGTTCGGGCGACCGCGGTCCGGAACCGTGGTCTGAACCGGACGGCCGGGAACATGGGCGGACACATCGGCAACGCGGGCACGTTCCTCGTCGAGACCCTGTTCGGGCTCTACATCCTCATCGTCATGCTCCGCCTCCTGCTCCAGTGGGTCCGGGCGGATTTCTACAACCCCCTCTCGCAGTTCATCGTCAAGGCCACCGGGCCGGTGCTCGCGCCGATGCGTGGCATGCTCCCGACCATCGGAGGCATCGATCTCGCATGTGTCCTGCTCCTCGTCGTGCTTCAGCTCGGCGAGCTGTGGTTGGTCACGGGGATCCTCGGCCAACGTGCGACGGTGAGCGCCCTGCTCGTGTTCTCGGTCGCCGAGATTCTCCAGCTCGCAATCTACGTCTTCCTGTTCTCGATCCTGATCCAGGTCATCATGAGCTGGATCAACCCCGGCTCCTACAACCCGGTGCTCAGCCTGCTCTACAGCCTGAACGAGCCGCTGCTCACACCGGCGCGGCGCCTCGTTCCGCCGATCGGAGGGCTCGACCTGTCGCCGATCGTGGTGATGGTGGCCCTCCAGCTCGCGGCCATCCTCCTCGTCGGCCCTCTTCGCCAGCTCGCGGGCACGCTCCTCTGAGGGCGTGGGAGGACCGCTCCCGGTGGCGCCGTACAAGCGGGAGTTCATCGAGTTCGCGCTACGCTCGGGAGTCCTGCGCTTCGGCGAGTTCGTGCTGAAGTCCGGCCGAAGCAGTCCGTACTTCTTCAACAGCGCGGGGTTCGCGACCGGAAGCGCGCTCGCGCGGCTCGGCCGGTTCTACGCCGAATCCATCGTCGCCTCGGGCGTCGCATTCGACATGGTGTTCGGCCCCGCGTACAAGGGCGTCCCTCTCGTCTGCGCGGTGGCGGTGGCGCTCGCGGACCAACACGGCCGGGACGTGCCCTATGCGTTCAACCGCAAGGAGGCGAAGGACCACGGGGAAGGCGGGATCATCGTGGGCGCCGGGCCGAGTGGCCGGGTCCTGCTCGTCGACGACGTCATTTCCGCCGGCACCGCGGTGCGCGAGTCGATGCGCATCCTCGAGAACGCCGGCGCGACCTGCGTTGCGGCGGCGGTCTGCGTGGACCGCCAGGAACGAGGCCAGGGACAGCGCTCCGCCGTTCAGGAGGTGGAGACCGAGCTCGGGATCCGCGTCGTGAGCATCCTCTGCCTCGACGACCTCGTCGCCTACCTCGGGGAGGAGACCGGGTTCGAAGCCGATCTGGAGCGGGTGCGCGCCTATCTCGCCGAGTACGGCGTTTCGAGATCAACGTGAGGCACGGCGGCCCGTGCCCGACGTTGCCGCGGCGGGCCGGCCTATAGCAAGAGGCGCCCCTGGAGCGCGTCGAGACTGCGGCGGCAGTGCTGGTAGTCGGGGACAACGCTGCCCACCATCGCCCAGAAACACCTTGAATGGTTCATGTGCCGGAGATGGCACAGCTCGTGGACGACGACGTAGTCGGCCAGTGCGACGGGCACCATCATCAATCGCCAGTTCAGGCTCACGGTGCCTCTGGCGGAGCAGCTTCCCCATCGCGAGCGCTGCCCGCGGATCGTCACCCTCGACGGCCGCACGCCGAGCCGCGGCGAGTAGTGCTCGACTCGACCGGCGAGCCAGGTCGCGGCCTCACGGCGATACCAGTGCTCGATCAGCGCGCGCAGCTCGCCTTCGCCGAGCGACGCGGTGCTGACCCGCAGGACCGTTCCCCGGCGCTCCGCGCGGCCCCGCCACGGCCTGGCGCCGTCGAACAAGCCGATCTGGGCCCGCGGCCGGACGTCCAGACGCAATGACCCGTCGAGCAGCGGAAGGCGGGCGCCCGTGACCAGGCGCGGCCGTCGTGCAAGCCTTTCCCGCACGGTGTCCCGAGTCTTCAGGACCCAGTCGGTGTTCTTGCGCAGCACCTCCCGGGCCTTCCGCAGGCCGAATCGCCAGGGAGCGCGCACCTCCACCGTCCCCTCGTCGTTGACGAGGATATGCACCTGGCGACGGCGCGGTACGCGCTTGAACACGTAGGGGACCTCGACCGTGCCGAGACGCACCGCGTCCCTGCGTTCAATCGTCGTTCCCACCGATCCTCTCCGTCATCTCCGGCGACTTCACGCCGCGAGCCGGCGGAAAACCCAGGCTGGCCCCGGTCGCGGGAGATGGTGGGGCGAGTGGCTCGCCGCCCGCCGCGGCGCGGCGACTTCGTTCCGCCGGGCGTCAGCCGAACACGGCATCGGCGATCATCGCCCATTGGCGATCCAGATCCTCGGTCGGGCGGCGGCGCAGTCCGCTCGCGCTGTACTGGTGCATCCGGCCGAGGATGAATGCGGTGATGAGGTTCGCACTCGCACCTGCCCGGCTTCGCTGGGTGAGGCTCGCGTCGTCGGCGTCGCGGATGACCATCCGAAGCTGGGTCTCGAGCCGCTCGAAGAACCGTGTGACCCGCTCCGAGAGCGCCCGATCCTCTCCCACCAGCGCCTCGCCGAGGAGCACCCGCATGATCCCGGCGTTGTGCTCCGCGAATCCGAGCACCACACCGACAATCCGCTCGCAGCAGCGCCGCGCCGTATCGGACTCGTCGGCGACGATCCGGTTCACGAGCCCGAACACCGCGTCCTCGGCGAACTCGATGAGCGCCTCGAACATCGCAGCCTTGCCGGGAAAGTGGCGGTAGAGCGCCGCCTCGGACACTCCCACCACGCCGGCGAGGCGCGCGGTGGTGATCCTCGACGCGGGATGCAGCTCGATCTCCCGGGCGAGGGCCTGGAGGATCTGCTGGCGGCGCGGAATCGGCTTCGGATCGGTCAAGGTGCGGCCCGCCGACTGATGAACGTCCCCATCCCGGCGCTGGTGAACACCTCGAGCAGCACCGCGTGTTCGACCCGGCCGTCGATGATCTGGGCGGTGTGGACGCCGCCCTGCACCGCGTCGAGAGCGCATCGCGCTTTCGGGAGCATCCCGCCGGCGATGGTGCCGTCCGCGATCAGGGCCTCCACACCCTTGACGTCCAACGACGTGATCAGCTCGCCTTCCCGGTCGAGCAGGCCGGGGGTGTTGGTGAGGAGCATGAGCTTCTCCGCCTCCAGCGCTTGCGCGAGCTTGCCCGCCACGAGATCGGCGTTGATGTTGTAGGACATCCCCCCGTCGCCGACTCCGATCGGTGCGATGACCGGAATGAAATTGCCGCGCGCGAGGTGCTCCAGCACGCCGGTGTCGATGCTCGCGACCTCCCCGACGTGGCCGATGTCGATGATCTCGGGGGCATCGAGCTCCGGGCGGCTCCGGGTCATGGTGAGCTTGCGGGCGTGGATGAGCCTGCCGTCCTTCCCGGTGAGCCCTACCGCGTTGCCGCCGTGCCCGTTGATGAGATTCACGATCTCCTTGTTGACGAGGCCGCCGAGCACCATCTCGACGACGTCCATGGTCTCGGAGTCGGTGACGCGCATGCCTTCGACGAACCGCGACTCCTTGCCGATACGCTCCAGCAGCCTGCCGATCTGCGGACCGCCGCCATGCACGACCACGGGATTCACGCCCACCAGCTTCATCAGGACGATGTCGCGCGCGAAGCTGCTCTTGAGGGTCTCGCCCTCCATCGCCGCTCCACCATACTTGATGACGATGGTCCTGCCCTGGAACCGCTGGATGTAAGGCATCGCCTCGGCGAGGACTTTCGCGGTTCGCACCGCTGCTTCGGGGTCGCGGGTCATGGGATGGATCAGAACGGCAGTTTCAGTGAGGGATCGATGGCGAGCAGCGCGCGTCTGAACTCTTCCTCGATGCGTTCCAGGGCATCGTCATTCATACCCTCGAAACGCAGCACGAGACTCGGTTCGGTGTTCGAAGCGCGGGCGAGTCCCCAGCCATCGGCGAAGTCGACCCGCAGGCCGTCGATGGTGGTCCTCTTCGCATCGGCGAAGTGGTCCCCGGCAAGCAGTGCCTCGACGAGCCGCGCCTGCCCGCCCTCGCCGACCGCCAACCGGAGCTCCGGCGTGCTCTTCGCGACTGGAAGCTGCGCGAAGACCCGGGACGAGGGCTCGCCGAGGCCGGTGAGGATCTCCACGAGACGGGCCGCGGCGTAGAGCGCGTCATCGAAACCGTACCAGCGATCCGCGAAGAAGATATGCCCGCTCATCTCGCCCGCGAGCGGCGCGCGGCCCTGCCTGAGTCTCGTCTTGATCAGCGAGTGACCCGTCTTCCACATGACGGGTCTGCCCCCGAGCTTCTTGATGTGTTCCGCGAGCAGGCCCGAGCACTTGACGTCGAAGATGATCTCGGCCCCGGGACGATTCGACAGCACGTCACCGGCGAACAGCATCATCTGCCGATCCGGCCAGATGATGGTCCCGTCCCCGTCGACGACGCCGAGTCGATCGCCGTCGCCGTCGAACGCGAGCCCGAGATCCGCCTCGTTCTCGCGCACCGACGCGATCAGGTCCTGCAAATTCGCCGGCACGCTCGGGTCGGGATGGTGATTGGGAAAGTCACCGTCGACGTCGCAGTAGAGATCGACGACTTCGTGCCCGAGCGCCCTGAACAGCCTCGGTGCGACGTCTCCCGCAACGCCGTTACCGCAGTCGATGACGATCTTCCTGGCCTCGGGACCAGACACGGCCGGAATTTCTTCGCGGATTCGCCGAAGGTAGTCCTCGATGACCTCTCGGCTCCGCAGACCGCCCTGCCCGCGGACGCCCTGCCCGGCGTCGAGATCGTCCTCCTCCATTCTGCGCCTGAGGTCCTGGATTGCCTCGCTGTGCAGCGACTGGCCGGCCAGCACGATCTTCAACCCGTTGTACTCGGGCGGATTGTGGCTGCCGGTGACCATGACGCCGCTGCCGGTGTCGAGATGCTCCGCCGCGAAATAGAGCACGGGGGTCGGCGCCCGCCCGACGTCCACGACGTCGCGGCCGCTCTCGCGCAACCCGCTGACGAGCGCCGCGCCCATCTCGCGGCTCGAGTGCCGTCCGTCGCGGCCGACGACCAGCGTCCGCACGCCTCGATGGTGCGCCTCGGCGCCGATCGCACGGCCGATCCACCGCACGATCTCCGGGGTGAGGGTGTCGCCGACGATGCCCCGGATGTCATAGGTGCGGAAGATCCCGGCGGGAAGCCGGCCCGCTCGCTCAATCGTCATGCATCATCTCCGGTCGGCACCGGGACGGCGTTGCCCGCTCCGGCAGACGCCGCCGGTGCGCGCCGACCGCCGCACCGCCGGTTGCGCCCGGCGGATGACGGCGCCACCGGGGTCCTTCCCACGGGCGGAGGATGCGGCTCAGGCACGACCCGAGTGTCCGAATCCACCTTCGCCACGTTCGGTCTCGGCGAAGGCGTCGACGACCTCGAATCGGACGCGCGCGACGGAAAGGAAAACGAGCTGGGCGATCCTTTCGCCCGGCTTGACCGTATAGCACTCGTCGCTGCGGTTCCACACCGAGATCCCGATCGGCCCCTGGTAGTCGGAATCGATGAGTCCGACGAGGTTTCCGAGCACGATGCCGTGCCTGTGCCCGAGCCCGGAGCGGGGCAGCACGACCGCCGCGAGGCCCGGGTCGGCGATGTGGATCGCGATCCCGCTCGAAACGAGCAGGGTCTCGCCCGGCGCGATCGTGGCCGGTGCGCCGATGCATGCCCGCAGGTCGAGCCCCGCCGCCCCTTCCGTCTCGTATCGGGGGAGCGGGAACTCGCCCCCGATCCTCGGATCGAGGACCTTAAGCCGGATGCTCTGCACGATACCGCTCGGCGACGAGACCAATGAGGCTGCGGGCCAGCTCCGCCTTCGGGGCGAGCCCGAGCTCCCTGCTTCCGCCGTCACCCCACAACACCGTCAGCGCGTTGCGCTCGCTCGCGAAGCCGCGATCCGGGAGTCCCACCCGGTTGGCCGCGATCATGTCGAGGCCCTTGCGCCGGAGCTTGTCCTTCGCATGCGCCTCCAGCGACTCCGTCTCCGCCGCGAATCCCACCGTGAACGGGCGGTCGCCCATCGCCGCCACACCGGCGACGATGTCCGCCGTGCGCACGAGATCGAGTGCGGCAGGGCCGTCCCCCTTCTTGATCTTCTGCTCCGCGCAGCGCGCGGGCCGGTAGTCCGCCACCGCCGCCGCGGCGATGAAGATGTCGCAGCGGGCCGCTCGGGCCATGACCTCGGCGTACATCTCCTCGGCGCTCGTCACCTCGATCCGATCGATGCCGGGAGGCGCCGGCAACGTGGTGGGGCCGCTCACCAGCGATACGCGGGCACCCTCCTCCTCCGCCGCGGCCGCGACCGCGTATCCCATCTTTCCGGTGCTGTGGTTGGTGAGGAAGCGTACCGGATCGAGGGCCTCGCGGGTCGGGCCGGCGGTGACGAGGACCTCGACGCCCTCGAGCGCGCCGCCGCCGAACCGGACCGCGGTCCGGGCTGCGATCTCCTCGGGCTCCAGCATCCGGCCCGGCCCGACGTCGCCGCACGCCTGATCGCCTTCCCCGGGGCCGAGCATCGCGACACCGCGATCGAGCAGCAACCGCACGTTGGCCCGGGTCGCGCTCGCCTGCCACATCTGCCGGTTCATCGCAGGTGCGAGCACCAGCGGCGCCGTCGTCGCCAGGCACACGGTCGTGAGGAGATCGTCGGCGAACCCGCAGGCGAGCCGCGCGAGCACGTTGGCGGTGGCCGGCGCAACCAGCACCAGATCCGCCCAGCGGGCGAGCTCGATGTGTCCCATCCCGGCCTCGGCCTGCTCGTCGAGCAGCGCGCAGTGCACCGGATTGGAGGAGAGCGCCTGGAAGGTGAGCGGAGCCACGAACTCCCGGGCCGCCGCGGTCATCACCACCCTCACCTCGAAGTCCCGATCGCGCAACCGTCGAACGAGGTCGGCAGCTTTGTAGGCCGCGATGCCGCCCGCGACGCCCAGCACGATTCTGCGGTTGGGTAGTCTCGACATGACGGCTAGAGTCTAACCCGCCTGCCTCACCGGCTCACAGCCGCAGGCTCGACGAACAGCGGCGGTCCAGGCGGAGTCACCATGTCCATTGCCGACTGGCCGCGCGACGAGCGGCCACGCGAGAAGCTTCTTGCCCGAGGCCCCGGCGTGCTGTCCGACGCGGAGCTCCTCGCGTTGTTCATCCACACCGGCACCCGCGGCGCCTCCGCCATCGACCTCGCGCGCACCGCGCTCGATCAAACGCAAGGGCTGCGCGGGCTCCTCGACCTCGACCCCGCCCGACTCGCCACCATCTCGGGAATCGGGCCGGCCCGTTCCGCGCTGCTCAAGGCCGCGGTCGAGCTCGCCACCCGGTATCTCGAAGAACGGGTCCGGCGCAGCGACGCCCTCACCAGCCCCGCTCACACCAGCCGGTTCCTGTGCGCCCGGCTGCGCTCGCGGCCGCACGAGGTATTCGCCTGTCTGTTTCTCGACAACCGGCATCGGGTCATCAGCTTCGAGGAGATGTTCCGGGGCACCATCGACGGCGCGAGCGTACATCCGCGCGAGGTCGCCAAACGCGCCCTCGAGCTCAACGCGGCGGCCCTCATCGCGGCGCACAACCACCCCTCGGGCGTCGCCGAGCCGAGCCGGTCGGACCGTGCGATCACCAGCCGGCTGCGGGACGCGCTGGAGCTGGTGGACGTGAGACTTCTCGACCATTTCGTGATCGGGGATGGCGAGGTCGTCTCATTCGCCGAACGCGGCTGGCTTTGATCCTGACGCCGGCCCGAGACCTGCTCGCGGGTGCAGGCGTCACGGGTACGACAATCCCTTCGAGACACTTCGAGGCGTCATCCTTGCAATCGAGCCAAGTAAAGAATCAATGAGTCAGAGAAAATTTCAAGCGCCTGTATGACACTTTGTCAGCAGTGTGTCACCGAATGCCCTGACGTGTAGCCACACGCCATGCTGCGCTCCTGCATACACAGAGCCGAGTGCACACGGCGACCGCCCCCTCCGCCGCGCTCCCCGGCTCCGATGGCCCGACCGCTCATGCACCGGCCCGTGGCTATGGTCACCGCGGAGCGGCCTCTGTTCTCACACCCCACGCATCGTTGATGCCCTTCCGGCCGGTGTCCGCCACCGCGTGAACAGGCGGAAACACCCGTAACTACAGAGCCTTACGGCTCACCCTGTCCCGTCCCGCCGCGCGCCTTCCCTGGCCAACCGCCGCCGCGGCCGCTTCCTGTACCGACATCCGGTCGCGCGGCCCGAGACAGGGAAACGCCGACCGTGAACGACCGATCCAAGCCTTCCTTCGCCCACCGCATCCGCGACGCCAAGCCCCGCGCCAGGAAATACGAACTCTGGGACGATGCAATCTCCGGCCTCGGCCTGTGTATCCGCCCGAGCGGAACCCGCACCTTCTTCCTGCGCCGCAACGTGCGCGGGCGCATCCGCGACGCCACCATCGGCAGGACGGATGACATCACCCTCGCGCCGGCGCGCCGGGAAGCACGCGGGCTGATCGTGACCTTCCTCGGCACGGCCAGGAAGGACAACGGACCCGGAACCCCCGGCCGTCCGATGGACGCCTTCGCCGCCGAGTTCCTCGAACGCCAGGCCCGCCACTGGAAGCCCGCGACCCTGGAGACCAACAAGGCGGCTATCCGCAATCACATCCTGCCCGCCTTCGGACATCTGACCGTCGATGCCCTCGCCCGCGAGCAGGTGCAGGACTGGTTCGCTTCCATGAGCGGTACGCCCGGCAACGCCAATCGGGTCATGCCCGTGCTGTCCGTGATGATGCGCATGGCCGAGCTGTGGGGATATACCGCGTCCACAACACCAACCCCTGCAAGAAGACCCGACGCTTCAAGATGGCGCCCAAGGAGTGCTTCCTGTCGCCGGAGGAGATCGCCCGCCTCGACGTGGTACTGACCCGAGACGAGTTCTATTGCCCCCAAGCGGTCGCGATCATCCGGTTGCTCCTGCTCGCGGGATGCCGCTTCGGCGAGATCGCCGGGTTGCAATGGGACTGGATCAAGGGAAGGCGCATCTTCCTGCCCGACAGCAAGTCGGGGCCGCGCCCTCGACGCCCGAGAGGTCGAATGGCCCGATGCGGTCGCCGCGATCCGCCTGCTGGCGCTCACCGGCTGCCGTCGCGGCGAAGTGCTCGATCTTCGGTGGCGCGACATCGGAACGGAAGCGATTCACCTTCCCGACAGCAAGACCGGATCGCGCAGCGTACCTCTCGGAGAAGGCGCCAAGGCGTTACTCGACGCGCTTCCTGGCGAGCGGCGCGCCGACGCCTTCCTGTTCCCGCGATACGCCCAAGGCCGGGGGCAGTTCCGGTTCGCGACACGCTGGCGCGCCGTATGCGAGGATGCTTGCCTTGGCAAGCTACGGCTTCACGACCTCCGTCACACCTATGCCAACCATGCCGTCATGTCCGGCGAAAACCTGCCCTTGGTCGGCAGACCGCTCGGACACCGGCGGCACAGCACCACCGTCGGTTACGCCCACCTCGCCGACGGACACCTCGTCGAAGCGGCAGAGAAGGTGGGAAGAATTATCTTCAGAGCTATGACGTATAAACTTTCGTGAAATTCATCTAATTAGTGCTTGCCAGAAAATAGATATCTACTTGAATCCAAAGAATAAATGGCGATTCGAGGTTGCGAAGATTTTCCATGTCAGGTAGCTTATGCAGGAATTTCCTCCCCAATCCGCCCATTGTCGGCAATCTTCGCACGACGGACATCCATGAGACAGACACGGAAATCGCAGCTCGCACTCGGTGAAGCACGGATCGAGGATATCAAGCTGGACCACAAGTCCCGCGATGACATTCCAGCGGTCCTCCTGGGTCTCCAGCATCTGTATTCGCACAAGCAGACCCGCGACAAGCTCTTCTCGCTGTTGGAGGAACATATTCTGCCGGGCACCAATCGCAACGTGGGTCGTCCGGGGATGGAGTTGTGGCGGGTCCTGGTGATGGGTGTCCTCAAACAGGGTCTTGGTTGTGACTTCGACCGTCTCCATGAGCTTGTGAACCAACATCGAACGGTCCGCGAGTTCCTGGGCCACGGTGCGTTCTCGCAAGGCGATACCTACGAGTTGCAGACGATCATCGACAATGTATATCTGTTGACCCCTGAGCTTCTGTCAGAGATTGGGCGGTTGGTTGTGGAGAGCGGCCACGCGGTCGCAAGAAAAAAGCCTGGCGAGCCGTTGCGCGGGCGCTGTGATTCGTTTGTGGTCGAGACCGATGTGCACTACCCGACCGATGTCAACCTGCTGTGGGACGCGATGCGGTGTTTGCTCCGGGAGTTGGGCCATGCGGCGAAGAAGTCCAACATCGTGGGCTGGCGCCAGTGGCGCCATCTCACCAAAGAGGTGAAGAGGTGTTTCAACAAGGTGCGCTCGACACGTCGCGCGAAGAGCCGACCGGACCGGGTCGAAGCGTATATCGAACGTTGCCGTCACTTGGCCGACCGAGCCGAGGAGAGTCTCAAGGAGCTGGAACAGGCAGATGTGGCGCAATCGGGCATGGTCCAGTCACTGATTGCCCATGCTCGGCGGCAAATCGACCAGGTCGACCGGCGTCTTCTCAAAGGCGAGACGGTCGCGCACGATGAGAAGGTGTTTTCGATCTTCGAGGAACACACCCGCTGGGTCTCGAAGGGCAAGGCTGGCTGTGCGGTGGAGCTCGGAGTTCCCGTGTGCGTGGTGGAAGACCAATTCCAGTTCATCCTTCACCACAAGATAATGTGGGAGGGGAGCGACACGGAGAGTGCAGTGCCGATCATCGAGGAGACGCAGGCACTGTATCCCGACCTGCGGGTGTGCAGCTTCGACCGTGGGTTCCACAGTCCCGACAACCGGGTGCGGCTCGACGCGATGCTCGACCTCAATGCACTGCCGCGCAAGGGTCGGCTTTGTGTGGCCGAGCGCGAGCGCGAGGAAGCACAAGCATTCGCCGAGGCCAGGCGCCAGCACCCGGCGGTCGAATCGGCCATCAACCACCTTGAGCATCGTGGTCTCGACCGGGTTCGCTCCCGCGGCGCCGATGGGTTTGCACACACCGTTGCATTGTCGATACTGGCCGCCAACGTGCACCGCATCGGTGTGCTTGTGCGACAGCGCGTGCGTGACGCCGAACGACGGCGAAGGCGCCGCGCTGCCTGACCGCGGCCTTCACCTGCGGATGTCGCCCCCCGGTCCGGCACACGGAGACGGGCACGGCCTTCGGTGCCCGGACATCGGGGATGGGGTCCGGTTTGACGCCGAGCGCCCTTCAGTGGTGTCGGTGCCGCCGGCTCCGTGGCTGAAACCTCGCCGACAGTATGGCGGAGCGTCGCAGAACTCGTGTGGAAGTGGGGGTTTTCTGGCAGACACTAATTATACAATCGACCATATTGAAGATAAAATAACAGAGAATCCGAAGCAAATCTTTATTCTGAATTATTTGATTTGCTTTTCCTCCTAAGTTCTTGAGTCATACATAATGAGATCAAATATCTTCCCATATCAGTAAGCTGAAATTTCAATTCTGGAATAGTTTCTAGAAGAGGATATTGTGATGAAAAAGAAAGCAGTTTGTAGTTTCCTGTTCCGGATTCAACCAATGTCAAAGCTTCTAGATAATCCACCGCTTTACTAAATATCTCATATGTGGGAGCCGCTTCTGTCTCTCTTACCCCGACCGGTAGCCCTCGCCGAGTGGTATTTTGATCCAAATTTCGACCAGTTCTCATGCCGATACAACGCAATCGAAATAGATTTTGTATAGCTATTTCTCTCTGATCATTCGGGAAATGTCGGTACATACGATTTGTCAGAAATTCCAACTCGTTTTCCCATTTTTCATGTTCTTGTTTGATTTTTTCAGTTTCCTGACTTAGTTGTATTTGATTGAGGTTTGCAAAATCCATATTGATTGCACGGTGTCTGGGTCGTCGGTCATATTCATCAAGTACCAAAAGAAGTCCCGCCTCCACAGGGCCAATCGCCCTTAAAATTTCTACAAATGCTCTCGTCATTGTAACTTGTTTACCAGGGTCAACCGCGCTAGTAATCAAACCTGCCCAAAGTTCTTGCGCGATTTCGTTATCTTCAAACGAACAAGCATTCGTCAAGCGATACGCATCACCTTCAGAAACCGCCGTCAACGAATTATCCTCAATACCTCGGGCTACTTTTTCCGTCTCACACCGTTCTGCGACTTTCTCAAAATTTTCCCGTCTCCAACGCCATTGCCGAAAACCGTCAGCCAAATATTGTCCCACTTCATCGGCGAGAGGCCCGAGAAGCCTCAACATGAGCTTGTTACCTGATTCACCAAGCCCCGATTCATCAGGGACTGCAGGGACTTTCTCCTCTACGTCCTTCTCGCGATCATGATCCTTATTCATTGTGATAAACCCTTGGCGACAGTATTGCTCCGATCCGTCGCGCGGCGTCGGCGAAGTGCTGGGTTTCCTTCGGCGAGAGCGGGCGATCGAGGATGGAGAGTTCGCGGTAGGAGAGCCATTTCTTGAGGACTTGGTAGCCACCGAGCTTGTAACGCCACACGGCGGCGGGAACGTTGCGCCAGAAGGCGCGGTCGTTCAGGTGCACGTCGAAGGTGGTTTCGCCCAGGGCGGGCAGTGCGTCGCCAAGGGCGGCCCGTTCTTCCGGCGTGTACGAACGTTCGACGATGCGGCCTTGGCCGGGCATGACGGCGCCACCCGCACCGACATGGCCCCAACCGGCGGTCAGCGCGAAATCGCCGCCGGCCATGTTGCGCCCGTCCGTGGTGGCAGGGACGGCGATGGCAGCGCTCTCCGGGCGCAACGGGCCTTGTGTCACGCCGGGGACGGGCGTGTCGGAGTCGAGGAGGGCGGCGAGCTCGCGACCCCGTGCCGCCGAACGGGCGAGCGCGCCCGCCGCGTCGGCATCGCCGCCTTCGGGCCAGCCGGGAAGCGGGATACGCGGCCATTCCATGCGTAGCGCCCCGGCGTTGGCGGTTCGGTAGGCGGGGTCGTGCAAGGTGGCGAGGACATGGTGGAACAGGTCCTCGACGCAGAGCCCGAGGTGGTCGAGATAACGGCGCGCCGCGCCCGACAGGTTGGGGCGGCGGCCCGCAGCTTCGCCGTCGTCGCGAAGCCACGCGGGGAGCAGACTGGCGCTACGCTCGATCAGGTGTAGCTGGCCAGCGTGCCTTATGAAGCAGGTCTGCGCTTCCTCCGCGCCCTTTCGGAGATGTTGGGCGGCGGACAGCCAGACATTCCCCTCGAAAACATGCAGCTTGTAGTTCGGGCGCGGTCGGGCCAGGAGTCCAGATTCCGCTTCCCAGTACATCCAACGATGATCGAACGGTCGGTAGGCGCACCGGATGAATCCGTCTTCATTCGGCCCGCCGCGTGCAAGCAGGGCGTCCCGAACCTTGCGTGCGTCCGACTGCACGGAGGTAGTGTTTCGCATTGCGCCCGGGTAGCGCCGTGCAATATCTTCGTGGTTTATGGAAGGGTCGAAGTAGTCGCTGATCCGCGGCTCCAGTCGGTCGATGTCGATGTCGACGAGAAACGAATCTCGATCCGTTTTGATTCCCGGGAACGACACGGGAAATAGCTCCGGCAGGGCCGGCCAGTCGAACCAGCCGTCGCTTACCGCCGTATGCACGAACGGCAGGCCGAGAGGCAGGAGCGGGGCGATGTCGCCGTAGAGCGCGCCCGGCGCCGCTTCCGCCGTCGCCAGCAGTTCTTCGCGCTTCGCCTGTCCCCACAGATGGCGGAAGCCGAGGCGCTCGGCCGGCGCGTGGTCCGCCTTGCGTACCAAGGTCGTGATCGCGGTTCCCACCTGGATGCCCACCGGGTCGCCTTCCGTCGAAAACACGCTCGGGTCCGGCGAACCGTCCGGCGCCACCTTCCCCGTCTTGTACTTGTCCCCGTTCAGGCAGTCGACGCGGATGGTGTCGAACACCTCCATGTAGCGTTCCCGCATCCCCGTGAAGGACAGCCCGTCGAGCCAGGAATAGTTGGAGATGAAGCACACCACCCCACGGCCCGTCTTCTCCGCTATGCGCCGCTCCGCCATGCGGAAGAAGCGGACGTAGAGATCGTTCAAGCCTTGCCCCTCCGGACGGCGTATCCGCTTCGTCGAACGGTATCCTTCGGAGAGCTCCCGTTCCTCGTCCACCGCCATGCCGGCGAAGCCGTTGTAGGGCGGGTTGCCGAGGATGACGAGGATCGGCGCCTCGCGCTTCACCCGTTCCGCCCGGTCCCGCTCCTCTTCGAACTCGGGGAACGGCAACGGCTTCGTGACGCGCGGCTCCCACCCGGTCAGCGCGTTGGTGAGGAAGACTCCGGCCCGCTCCGTCCCGTCCTCGGCGAGCGGCGCGTCGAGCGCCTGCATGGCGAGGCCCACCTGCAGATGTGCCACCACGAAGGGCGCCGGCATGATCTCGAAGCCGAACACGCGCTCCAGCGCCGCTTGTTTGACGCGCGCGCCGACGAGTGCGCCAAGACCCCGGCCTTCGAGGCTCGCCGCGATGCGGCGCAAGACTTCCGCCAGATAGGCCCCCGTGCCGCAACATGGATCGAGGATGTAGACGTTTTCAGCCGCCAGACCGTCCGATATGCCGAGATCGTCCTTCAGCGACTTGTCCACCCGCGCCACCATGTAGCGGACGATCTCCCCCGGCGTGTACCAGACGCCGAGTTGCCTGCGCAGGGCGGGATCGAAGGCTTCCAGGAAGGGTTCGTAGAAGTAGGGCACCGCCTGGCCCTCATCGAAGCGCGAGAAGAACGCCGCCCGGTCCACCCGGTCCAGCGCCGCCGCCGTCCAGTCCAGCACCTCCACCAGACCGAGCGGTTGCAGCCGGCCGGGCTGCGATAGCTGTTGGAACAGCGCCGCCAGCACCGGCGCGCGCAGGTGCCAGACCGCCGTGCGCCAGTCGAACCTGCCCGCGGGCGCTGGCGTCTGGCGCGCCCACAGCACCCAGGCGGAGAACACGCCGTAGAACAGTGTCTGCACCAGGGTCGAACGGAAGAAGCGCGCGCCGCGCTCCCCCTCGAAGCGCACCCCCAGCGCTTCCTTCAAGGCCCCGCGCACCGCCGCCAGCGCCGGCGCGTCGCCCGCCGCCTCGACACGCGCCAGCCCGTCGCGGGCATAAGACGCCAGCACCCACGCCAGATCCCGCGGCTCGGCCAGCGCCGCGCGGTGCGACAGCGCGCGCGAGAGATATTCGCCCAGCCCCGCCCCAACCGCGCGGGCGAAGGCGCGGGGATGTTCGAGACACCGGGCGAAATCCTCCGCGTCGTCCGCAAGCCGCAGGCTCTCCAGCCGCGCAGGACGACCCGCCGCATCCTCGCCCACCAGCACGAAGTCGCGCGTGTTGGTCACCAGCACCAGCCGGTAGCGGCCCCAGTAGCGGCTGACCTGATCGGACGCCGCCGTCAGCCATGCGTCGTCATCTGCCGCCTTCACCTCGATCACGCCGCGTTCCGGCGCCTGCCCCTCGCGCGGACGTCCTTTCTGAACCTGCTTCGCCGCGTAGAGGCCGAAGTCGGGATGGCCCGCGCCCTGATCGGCCAACTCGCCGACGCAGAACACCTTCGGCTTGAGTGTCGCGCCGACCGCGTTCAGCAGGTTCGCGAGTGGGCCGTAGCTCGACCGCTCCCCGGTCGCCCCGCCCGAAGCCCGCACCCGCCGCAAGTCGGCGAAGTACGTTTCGACCGCCGCCATGAGTTTCGTGTTCGTTCCAACCATCGCCCCGTTGTCGCCGAGAGAGGCCCATCATGCAGGCGCCGTCCGCGATGGCGCTTGCACGTTATATGCGATCCGTCTCCGGTCGCCAACCCGAGCACGGTTGCATCGTTCACCGTGCTTCCTATACTGACGTTCGGAAGCCGCGCGACGGTTCGGGAACCGTTTCCGCACATGCGCGGCGGACGCCGCCGCTCAAGCGCGGTGCGGGCCAACCCGTTGGAGCTACAACGGTTTGTGTGGCCCGAACCCATGAGCAGGACGGGAGGACGATGCAGACGCCAGTCGGCGTTCTGTTCTCACACCCCACGCACCAAAGGTGCCGGCCAAGCCACAGCCGCGACAGCCTGCGAAAAACTGCTCCCGGAAGCGATGAATCCTGCCGAATCAACGTCCTGTCGTGCCGGAAATGGCAGCGACTATTCCGGTCGCTCTCACAACTGCTTGATATGCCTTCGTTTAGCGGCCAACAGCTAGCGGCCAACAGCGACCGTTATGGTCGCTGTATGCGTCCCCGCTGCACCTTCGTCAGATTTGCGCTCCGTTGTGGGATGGCGCATTTCGGTCGTTCGATGGTTCGCGCAAACCCCGCGGCTTCCCCGTGGATTCGTGGAACAATTCGCACGGCATCCGGCGCGAATTCGATACGATTCGTGACAAGAATCGGCTCCGTCCGCGCCGAATCAGAGGAGACCACCGACCATGTCGAAGACGCCCGCCAGACACATCCGGATCGATGAGCTGCATTGGCGACGCATCGAATCGCTTGCGAACGAGCGCGGCACCACGCCACCGGCTCCTCGTCGAGCTGGCCGTCGAGGCGCTCAACCGCCGGGAGTGGCCTCAGAACCCGCTCCGGATCCAGATGCTTCGATCGTGCCCGTTCACCGCTCAGGCCACCGCGCGAGACATGATCGCAGCCGGACGCGGTGAGGAATATGCCTTTTCGACTGCAAGGTTTTCAGAGATGTTCCATCGTTCGGTAAGCGAGGGATGATTTGGATGAGATCCTTCCGAAATGTCTGAGGCCTTCTGGAGTGATCGAGAATTGCATCGACGTCCGTCATCTGACTTCCTTATTCCTGAGATAGAATCCGATTATTGTTGCTTGCATAAGAGAATCGATCCATTCTTCCATTGGAAGGATCATCTCGTGGTTCAAGCTCTGCACAGCTCTTACGGAATCGGGGCAGCAATAGGCATACCGAGTCGCGTCCTGATCTCGTCATACACAGCGATGCCTTCACCGGTCTCGATTGTCACCGCGACCCCGTACCGGATCGACTGATCCAGGGCACCGGCCCGGTTCCCCCATTTGGCTCGATGAACGAGCATCGCCTTGATGACGACCGCGTAGTACTGCGGGTCCAGGTCTCCATGCAGCGATCCGCCATCCGTGTCCATGAGCGCGTCGAAGATTCGATGGGCGGCTCTTGTCGCCAGTGCCGTGGCGGCGCTGGTTCCCGCCGTCGGAGACTCCCGATCACGCTCGCCTTCCGCACTCGGAGCCGCCGCTTTGAGGAAGATCCCTTTCGCTCTGCCAGATGTCCCACAGCCGGAGCAATTCCCGGAGCGCCCTGACATCGGGCATGGCCAGATACAGCCTGCCTCCCACCGGCTTGTCCTTTCGAGGCTGCCCCTGTCTGCCTTTGCGTGTATCTACCTCGAAGAAATCCTCGTCCGGGTCGAACGTCGTCTCTTCGTCGGCGAGAAACTCGAGCCCTTGAATCCTCGTGACGAGCTGGTAGAAGTCGCCGATCGAGCCCGCGATCTCGAATACGAGCGCGCGTTCCGGCGCAATGCTGGACGGATCGGCGCGAAGCGAAAGCCCGCTCTCGTCGGAAGCCAGGATCGTTTGAAGACGCTCGAACCTGGGACCGAGGCGTTGCCCTTGGCGTTGGGGGGACAGCGTTGGGCTACTTGGCGGGAAGAGCGGCGGCACCGGCGGCTCGCCCGGCTCCGATGGGGCAGTGGAAGGAGAGGGTATTCCGCCACGTCGGATCAGGCACGATCCTGTTGGCGGGCTCTCGCCTTCCACAGCGCCAACTGCTCAGCTACCACCGCCTTGACCGAGCCCTCTCCCGGCGACAAGGCGAGGCGCCTGCGGATGTCGTGACAGAATTCTTCCGCTTCCGCGTAGCTGATGTTGCCCAGGGACTTGGCGATCGACTCCGCGCTTCGTCCCAGAGGCTGATCCGTCTTGCGCGCGAACGCATCGAAATACCGCGCCAGTTGCGCCTGCGTGGGCGCGGGCAGTTCCAGGCGGATCTGGAAGCGCCGCCGGACCGCCCGGTCGAGCAGCTCCGAATGGTTCGACGCGGCGACGACGACCGTGTAGCTCGGGAGATCGTCGACCTGCATCAGGAGCGAGGTCACCATACGCTTGATCTCCCCGGTCTCGTTCACGTCACCGCGCTCCTTGCCCACGGCATCGAATTCGTCGAAGAACAGGACCTGACTTTGACACTTGTCGATACATCGTTGGGCGATTTCACAGGCGGCCTGCCCTGAAATCAAGCACCTATCGCACTGGATACTCGATATCGGTTGAAAATACATAGATACATGAAATTGCGTTCCGAGCTTGTTTCAACGGAAGGTCAAGTCAGCACCAGGCACGGCAGATGACACCCCGCCGCCTGGTCCGGCCGTGGCCTCGATCCCGTTGTCATTCCACAGCGTCTCAAAGCGCCTTCGCCCGCTCGCGCAACGTGAACTTCTGCACCTTTCCCGTCGACGTCTTCGGCAGCGGGCCGAACACCACGGTGCGCGGGATCTTGTAGCGCGCGATGCGCTCGCGGCACCACACCATCACCTCTTCTTCCGTGAGGCCGTCGGCGCCGTCGCGCGGGGTCACGAACGCACAGACCGTCTCGCCCCAGTGCTGGTCGGGGCAGGCGACCACCGCCGCTTCCATGATCTTCGGATGCCGGAAGAGGCATTCCTCGACTTCCAGGCTGGAGACGTTCTCGCCGCCGCTGATGATGATGTCCTTGGCGCGGTCCTTGACCTCGACGTAACCGTCGGGATGGCGCACCGCGAGATCGCCGGTATGGAACCAGCCGCCGCGGAACGCCTCCTCCGTCGCCTTCGGGTTCTTGAGGTAGCCGCGCATCACCGTGTTGCCGCGCAGCATCAGCTCGCCGAGGGTCTCGCCGTCCCGGGGGGTCTCGGCCATCGTCTGCGCGTCCGCCACCATCATCGCGTGCATGGTGTGGTAGTGGACCCCCTGGCGGGCCATCCGGGCTGCGCGCTCCTGCATGTCGAGGGCGTCCCACGCCTCCTGCCATGCGCAGACGGTGGCCGGCCCGTAGGTCTCGGTGAGCCCGTAGAGATGGGTGACGTTGAACCCCATCTCCGACATCGCCTCGATGACCGCGCTCGGCGGCGCCGCCCCGCCGGTGGCCACCTCCACCACGTGCCCGAAGCGGCGCTTGACCGACTCCGGCGCGTGCACCAGCAGGTTGAGCACGATCGGGGCGCCGCACATGTGGGTCACCCCGTGCTCCTCGATGAGGGGGAAGATCAGCGCGGGGTCCACGGCCCGCAGGCAGACGTGCGTCCCGCCCGCCGCGGTCACCCCCCAGGTGTAGGTCCAGCCGTTGCAGTGGAACATCGGCAGCGTCCACAGGTAGCGCGAGCGCGCGCCGATGCCGAACGCGAGCATCTGTCCGATGGCGTTCAGATACGCCCCGCGGTGATGGCAGACGACGCCCTTCGGATCGCCCGTCGTCCCCGACGTGTAGCCCAAGCTGATCGCCTGCCATTCGTCATCCGGGAGGCGGTACTCGAACTCTGACGAACCCCCGTCGATGAACGCCTCGTAGTCCTTCTCGCCGAGCCGCTCGCCGGCGCTCTCGCACATCGGGTCGTCGATGTCGATCACCAGCGGCGGGGATGCCATTCCGTCGAGGGCGCGCGCGACCACCGGCGAGAATTCACGGTCGGTGATCAGAACCTTCGTCCCGGCGTGGCCGAGGATGAAGCGGATGGTGTCCGCGTCGAGCCGGTAGTTGAGCGCGTTGAGCACCGCGCCGGACATGGGTACGCCGAAGTGGGCTTCGAGCATCTCCGGGACGTTCGGGGCCATGAGCGAGACGGTGTCGCCAGATCCGACCCCGCGGGCCGCCAGCGCCCCGGCGAGGCGGCGGCAGCGCGCGTAGAGCTCCGCGTAGGTGAATCGCCGGCCGCCGGATACGACCGCCGTCTTGTCCGGGTAGACCATCGCCGATCGTTCCAGGAAGCCGATCGGGGACAGGGGGACGAAGTTCGCGGGTCGCTTGTCGAGCCCGTGCTCGTAGGGGTTGCCGGTCAGGGTCATCGGTCGTCTCGGGCAGGGAGGGAACGGAGCCTTGCTCTTCCGGCTCGGTCGCCCTGGCAGAATGACCTTGCGCCAAGGTATCGCAGGGGTCAAGACGGATGATGCCCGGCCAAGCTCGAACATGGGCTCCTGTCTCCGGAGAGCCGGCGTACCCGCTGTCATGGCAGTGACTACGAGGACTGCCTTCACCTTCCGGTCGTGCCTCGCAACCTCATATCGGCCGGGTCGTAGGGCGGTTCGGTGAGCACCCGAGCGGAGTGCCGGCGTCCGAGGATCGAGATCTCCAGCGCGCCGTCTCCTCCATATTTTCCCGACACCGGTACGTCGCCGCGGTCGTCCATGCCGCCGGGGCGTCCGCGTTCCCAGGACCCCGCGTCCTGCTCCGATGCGCCACCGCGACCATACGCATCCGGCGGGCCGTCGCGGCTGTCGTTGCGGGCGGGAAGCCCGCGTTCCCGGGATTCCGCCTCCGAACGCAGGTAGGCGAGGGCGAGCACCGTGCCGGTGCGATGCCCGGGGGCGGCGGAGGTCACGATGCCGATCGCCTGTCCGTCCCGCCAAACGGTGTGGGCGTAGAAGGGATCGGCATCGCCGTCCGGCTCGACGGAGAGCAGCACCATGCGCCACGCGGACGGGCTCGCGGCGTGGGAGAGCAGCGCCTCGCGGCCGGGGAACTCCCGACCCTCGGTGCGCACGAGGTGATCGAGCCCCGCTTCGAGCGGCGTGCGCTCGGTGGTGAGGTCGGCGCCCCATGCTCGGTAACCCTTCTCCAGGCGCAGTGAGTTCAGCGCATATGCGCCGAAGGGCCGGAGGCCCACGGCGGCGCCGGCCTTGCGCAGCGCCTCGTGCAGGGCCGGGAGATCCGCCATCGCGACGTGCAGCTCCCATCCGCATTCCCCCGCGTAAGACACGCGCAACGCCCGCACCTCGACCGCACCGGCCCGCGCCGTGCCCGCCTCCACCGTACCGACCCGTAGCGTACGCGCCGAAAGCCACGGGAACGCCTCGTCGTCCAGATCCGTATCGGTGAGGGCGCCGAGCACCGTGCGGGCCTCCGGACCCATGAGTCCCAGGATGCCGAGATGCTCGGTGCGGTTGGCCACGCGCACGTCGGCGAACGACGCGGCGTGCCGGAGGAGGAGGTCCTCGTCGTGGCGCTCCGCCGCCGCGGCGCTGGTGAGGTAATAACGGTCCGCCGCGAACCGGGTGACGGTGAACTCCGAGGCGACGCCGCCGGCTCCGGTCAGGGCGTGGGTGATGCCGATCCGGCCGACCGCCCGCGGCGGGCGGTTCGCCCCCAGGCGCTCCATGAAGGCGGGCGCGTCCGCCCCGGCGATCTCGAACTTCGAGAATGCGGAGAGGTCCACGAGGCCGACCCGGTCGCGCACCGCCCGGCACTCGGCCGCGACCGTCGCTCGCCAGGCAGGGCGCCCGAAGGTGGGTGGCGCATCGTGCGGTCCATCCTCTGCCGGCTCGGAACGCCCGAAGGTGGACGGCGTCTCGCGCGATCCATTCTCCGCCGGCTCGGAACGCCCGAGGGTGGGCGGCGTCTCGCGCGATCCGTTCCCTGCCGACACGGGACGCCCGAAAGTGGACGGCGTCTCGCGCGATCCATTCTCCGCCGACTCGGAGCGCCCGAAGGCAGGTCGCGCATCGTGCGGCCCGTTCCCTGCCGGCCCAGGGCCGCGCGCGAACCAGTTCGGCCGCTCCCAGCCGTACGCACAGCCGAACACGGCGCCTTGCGCCGCCTGGATCGGGTAGATCGGCGTCGTCCGCCGGGGACGGCCGGCCGGGCGTTCCTCGAAGGGATAGTGCATCCCGAACTGGAGACCGAAGCACTCCACCGCCTTGGCGACACGGTAGTCGCGGTCCGCCGCCCAAGCGCCGAAGCGCCGGGGGTCCACGGCCAGCGCGTCCATCGGCGGGGCGCCGTCGACCATCCAGTCGGCGAGGAAGCGCCCGGCGCCGCCGCCTTCCATCACCCCCATGCTCGATCCGGTCAGCAGCCAGGCGTCGTCGAGCCCGAAGGCCGGCCCGATGAGCGGGTTCGCGTCCGGCGTGAACGTGATCGGCCCGTGCACGACGGTCTTGACGCCGGCCCGCGCCAGCGCCGGCACCCGCTCCATGGCCAGCGCGGCGATGGATTCGATCCGGTCCAGCTCCGGCGGCAGGAGCTCCATGCCGAATCCGGACGGCACGCCATCCACGCCCCACGGGCGGCCGTCCGCCTCGTAGGGGCCGAGGATGAACCCGTCGCGCTCCTGGCGCAGGTACCAGCTCTCCTCCGGGTCGCGGATGACCGGCAGCTCCGGCTCGCCGGTGGCGGCACGTTCGGCAATCTCCGGGACCCCGGCGGTGACGAGGTACTGGTGCAGCATCGGCACCACCGGCAGCTCCGCCCCCATCATCGCGCCGATCTCCCGGCACCAGGTACCCGCCGCGTTGACCACGTGCCGGCACCGGATCGCGTCCCGGTCGGTATGCACCGTCCACGCGCCCGAGGCGGCGCGCTCGATCGCCCGCACCGGCGCGTGGCGCCGGATCTCGGCGCCTCGGGAGCGCGCCCCCGCCGCGAGTGCGTGGGTGGCCAGGGTCGGATCGACGTGCCCGTCGTCCGGCTCGTGGATCGCCCCGAGCAGCCCGTCCATACGCGCCAGGGGATAGACCCGGGCCAGCGCCTCGGGGGTGAGGATGCGGAATTCGTGGCCAACGAACTGTCCAAGCCCCTGCACGTGGCGGAACTCGGCCATCCGCTCGGCCGAGCGGGTGACGCGAAGCGCCCCGCAGGGATGAAACCCGGTCGTCTCACCGGTCTCGGCCGGCAGCATGTCCCGGTACAGGCGCACCGAGGCCGCGCGCATCGCCATGATCGTGGGGTGGTGCGCGAAGTGGGTGCAGAGCCCGGCCGCGTGCCATGTCGAGCCCGCGGTCAGCTCGCTCTTCTCCACGAGCACGACGTCACGCCAGCCGCGCCGGGTCAGGTGGTAGGCGAGCGAGACGCCCATGACGCCGCCGCCCACGATGACCGCTTGCGCATCGAGCCTCATCGGTTCCGGGCACGCTCAAGCCCAGTCGCGGAGACGGTAGATCAGATAACCGAGGTATTCCTTGAACAGTGTGGAGTTGAACCACAGATGGTTGGCCCCTGGGAAGAACCCGAAAATCCCGGGGTGAAAAGAAGAGGAGGACATGTCGGTCGCGGCCGGGATCACGTCGAGCCCGGTGCGCCTGAAGGCGGCCTCGGCGCGCCGCATGTGCCAGGCCGAGGTGGTCAGCAACACCCGCCTGATTTCCCGGCTCTCGGCGAGTTCCGCGGTGAACAAGGCGTTTTGCCGGGTGTTGCGGCTGCGGCCCTCGGTCACGATCGCATCGTCCGGCACCCCGAGCGCATCGAGCAGCATCCGCATGGCCTCCGCCTTCGATTGCCGTCTCGGACCGCCCCAAACGTTCCCGGCGGAGACGATGATCAGAGGTGCCTTGCCGACATGATACAGGCGGGCGGCGTGCCAGATCCGATCCGTGGAGGCGGCCAGATTGGGGTAGGGCATCTCACCCCGGATCGGTGTGATACCGCCACCGAGCAGCACGATCGCGTCCGCGGCAGGCGACGTTTCCGCACTCCGGGTCGGGTATGGATCCGTCAGCGGACCGATGATGGCCCTGGTGGCGAGCGGCGTCGACCAGCCCCAGAGCCAGACGATCGCGAACGCAAGCAGCCCGCCCGCGATGCGGCGCCAGCCGAGCACGAGCGCAGCGAGCGCGAGCAACCCCGCGCCGACGGCCGTCCCGAGTGGCAGGGCGAGCAGGGTGATGACTTTGTCCAGAAATAGCGGCATGACGGTCGTACCGTGCGGGGAAAGCTCCGGGGCATGATGGTACAGATCGGCGCGGGCGGGTTGTGGTTCGGCGTCACGGTTGCCGCCCCCACATGACGATGCGCTTCATCGGGTGCATCCCCGCGACCTCTTCGCAGGGCATGAGCATGAAGCGACTCTCGGGCAGGACCGCCGTCGTCGGGATCGCCCGAACCGAGACGCCGTTCACCCCCGGAAAGACCTCGCTCCAGCTCCACGGTGTCCACGAAGTCGAGATCAACCCCCTCATCGGGGGCGACGAGGGCGCAGGGGCAACCGCAGCCGCAGCCGATGCGCTGGTGGTGATGGAGCGGCGGTAGCGCCGGGGATCGGATCCTCCGGCCCGCGGGCGCCGGCGCTGCCGGCCACCTGCCCGACCGTTTTCGGGCGTAGCGGGCGCAACCCGACGGGCGATGGCGGGCTGGCGATCCGCTCGCCGGTTGGCCTATCCTGCCGCGTCTTCATCCAGGGAGAAACGGACATGCAGCTTCTGCACACGATGCTCCGGGTGGGCGACATGCAGCGCTCCATCGACTTCTACACCAAGGTCGTCGGGATGGACCTGCTGCGCACCACCGAGCGCCCGGACCAGAAGTACGACCTCGCCTTCGTCGGGTTCGGGGGCGGCAACCGGAACGGCCAGGCCGAGATCGAGCTGACCTGCAACTACGGCGTGTCGGACTACGACCTCGGCACCGCGTACGGGCACATCGCGCTGGGGGTGGACGACGTGACCGAGACCTGCGAGCGGATCCGAGCCGCGGGCGGCAACGTCACCCGCGAGCCGGGACCGGTCAAGGGCGGGAACACGGTGATCGCATTCGTGGAGGATCCGGACGGCTACAAGGTCGAGCTGATCGAGACCGGCTCGCGCGAGATCTGAACCGCGCGCAAACCATCCGAGAGGATACCGGGCGAGCAGCGCCGGCGTCGCGATCCGCATTTCGACGCGCGGCCGGTTCGCTCCGCCAGCCTTGCCGATCCGGGAACGGGACGTTTTCAGGACGAGTACCCGCCGGCGGCGATCGATCCCGAGACGCCCGCTGCGAAATGCGGGGGCGGCCACCGGAACGAGGTGACTCCACGATGTGGAAAGAAGCGTTGACGGCCGCCGCAACATGCATGATTCCGGTGACGCTGCCGGTACAGGCCGGGTGCACCGCGCAAGGCGACGAGGGAGGGGGGCGGAAGCTGGTCGTCGTCGAGTGCGAGCGGTGCGATGAAGCCGACGACGGCACACCGGCAGGGTGCAAGTCGATCATGGGGCTGGGGCACCGCTGCCGGGTGGTGAATGAAGTCGAACCCGGGCAGCAGAAGCAGGAGGAGGAGGAGGAATGGGAAGGAAAACGATGAGGCACCCGAGGCTCGCAACGACGGCGGTCGTCACGGCGGCGACGGTGCTCGGCGGCTGCGGGGGCGGGGGAGGCTCGATCAGCTCGTTAGTGCGCAGTGAAGTGCCGGAGCAGACCGCCTACGGGAACGCAGTGAAGGCCCACACCGCATATGGACGGATCTTCAGCCGTTTCCCGGGGGAGGCACCGGGCCAGGGCGTGAAGGTGACCGTCATCGACACGGGGATCGACCAGGAACACTGGGAGTTCGACAGGAGCAGAACGTCGGAAGACAGGATGTACGATCCGGACGCGGGCGACGAATCCGGCGACGAGTTCAGCCACGGAACGGCCGTGGCCAGCGTCATCGCGGCGCAACTGGACCCCACCGGCGTGCCGGCGAGCCCGCGCGTGCGGGCATTCGACTTCTACGGCATCGCGTGGGGCGTCCGGCTGCACATGATCGGCATCACCCTCGGCACCACGGATCCGTTCCTTCCCTACACTCCGGTGACGACCAGCCAGCTCGCGGGAGAAAACGCGGACGCCGAAACCCTGGCGGCGCGAGCCCTGACTTCACAGGGGGGGCCGGACATCATCAACATGAGCTTCGGGTACGAAGGGCTCGTCGAGTCGTACACGGAAAGCGAGCTCAGGGAAAGCCTTGGACAGACCATCGCGACGCTCGCACAAGGGACGAGAGACGCGGGAGACAGGGCGCTCCTCGTATGGGCCGCCGGCAACAGCAACGAGAGACGATGCACGCCGAGCACCCCCGGGGTGGGATCACTCTGCGTGAGAAACAGGCTGCGGGCGAACTCCCCGTCCGTGCAGGCGGGGGCGATGGCGCACATCCCCGAGCTGCGCGACCACAGTGTGGCAGTCGTCGCAACAGACTCCGAGGGGCGCATCGCCGACTTCAGCAACCGGTGCGGGATCGCGGCGAAGTGGTGCCTGGCCGCTCCGGGGACGGACATGCTGGTGGCGTCCTGGGGACCGAACGGACGAGGATACAGGACCGGATTGCATGGAACGTCGTTCGCCGCACCGGTGGTGACGGGCGGGCTGGCAGTGGTCAAGCATTACTTCCGGGGGCAGATGGCGAACCACGAGGTGCTCGCGCGCGTGCTCGACACGGCGGACGTGACTCCGGACCCGGTCAGTGTCGGAGGGCAGTGCCCGCTGCACCTGGACACCGACGGCGACCGCAACGCCTGCGAGCTCTCCTCGGAGCTGGGACGGGGGCTGATGAACCTCGATAAGGCGACCCGTCCGGTGGGGAGCCTGTCCACGGGGAGCGGGGACCGGACCGCATCGGTCGAGGGGACGGGGTTCAGAGGATCGCCGGCATGGGGAGATCTGCGCCGCCGACTCGGCAACGTCGAAATCGCGTCGTTCGACGACCGGAACGCCCCGTTCTGGACGCGGCTGGGGGACATGGTGTCCCTGGGAAGCGACGAGGGGACGGTGATCCCGAGCTTCGGGGAAGGGGCGGAAGAGGCGCCGGTGGCATGGCAGGGCCTCCATTGGGCGGACTCGCTGAGGGCCGCCCTGCCCTGGAGCGAGGGCTCGGCCGAGGTGCGGTACGCCTTCGCAGCCGACACGAGCGGACAGGTCACCTCGTCGGGCCTCTCGCTGGGCGGCAAGGACGGAGGATGGCGCGCGGGCGCGGTGCTGGAACACGGCGCGGTCGCCGGCGGCGGCGCCGGCGCCGGAGCATTCGACGACGGTTCCCGGCACGTGCTCACGTTCGCGAACTACGCAAAGCGGATGCGCCTCGGCGATGCGGCCGACGCCGGGAAGGGTTGGTCGGTGGCGGTGAGCACGACGCTCGCAGGCGGATTGATGCGTAGCGACGGGATCCTCCAGGAGGCGAAGGGGCTCTATTCCCAACATCACGTCGCGCTCGCGCATGCAGGCGACCGGCACCGGACGCAACTCCGCATCGAGCAGCCGCTACGCGCGGAAAGCGGACGCGCGAACTTCAAGCGTCCGGTGGGACGCACCGTCGCCGGCGGGTGGATCTACGACACGGCACGCATCGGGCTGCGTCCGGAAGCGCGCGCGGTGCGGATCGGGGCACAGCACGAGCGGGAGCTCGGGACGGGGAAGATTGCCTTCGGCGCGAGCTACACGGCCGACGCGGGGCACCGCCCGGGAGAGGACGACGCGGCGATTGGAGCGCGGTACGAGCTGCGCTGGTAGGGGAACCGGCCCAGGTCGGCGCGGCCAAGCAGTACTGACGCATCTCTGGATTGCGATATGTGAACCGCCCCGGGAATCCCGGAGGGTGATTTGCTCAAGTCAGGCCGCGGATGGCCGCCTCATGCAGTTGGCTGAAGCAGTATGTCTCCATTTCCACCAGAGGGGGTATCCGATCGTTCAACGCCGGCTCCGCGAAGCGGCGGCAAGGTCCGTGGGCAGCGCATTGGGAGTGGCGTGCGGTTCGGCGATGCGCTGCACGAAGACGGCAACCGCCTGCCCGATCTCGTGCGGGGAATCCTCCTGGATGAAGTGGGCGCCCGGTACGGTCACCATCTGGCCGTTATGGCGAGATACCGAGCGAGCGCTGAGAGATGTTTTAGAACGCAACCTTGAAGGAAATTTCGGTCCGGTGTGGCCAAATGCGCTTGGCAAAGCACGGCCGAAGCTCAAACCGATGATCGATGAATGTCGGAAATTGCGTGATGCAGAACAACAGAAATTCGGCCTCCATAACGCCGAACCCTCTCTGCTCTCCTACAGTTATCCCATGGATCTGTACAAGATAATGTCCGCCGATTGGGCAAACCTTGGCGAACCTCTACTTGGAAAAGACAAGCAAAGCTGGGCCTTGAAATTCAACATCCTCGCCAAAGTGAGGAATCCGCTTGCCCACAATCGGGCGGAGTCGGTAGATGATGGGGACCGCAAGCAGGCGGAGGGTATTTGTCGAGAGATTCTGAATCGGTACCGCGATCATGCGAAAACCGCGTCACCAGCGTAACAACCCGAAGGCGCGCAGGATCGTCGCGCCGCCGCATGGCATTGACCTGGCGGAGGTCGCCGAATCCTGCCGGTACGTCGGCAGCCCGTACCACAAGGATCGGCCCAGCTTCGCCGGAACGTCCCACTGTCGGCGGCCCGATGCCAGCATGTGCCCGCGTGACTTGGCCGATTGCCGGGAGCTCGTCGAGGGTTGGCTCCGGGATGCAGTGAGGGCAGGGCAGGTCGGGGTCTGGGACGGCGGCTATCCGCGCTATGTCTGGTATCGCGAAGGAGACATGGTGTTCGAAGCCCGGCAGGGCTCACCAGGGTCCGGAGAGTACCATGGATATCCACTCAGCCCGGAGCAACGGGTGAGGGGGCTGTCATGAGCGTCCGTTTTCGCTTCGATTGGGTCGACGCCCCGCCGTCGCCGGATCGTCTCTCCTGCCACACCATGGCCGCGCTTTCCATCGAGGTGGGCAGCGTGACCATCACCTCCGTGCTCGACCGTCCGAGCCGCTCCTGGCGGGATCACGTCGTCGTCCCTCTGGTCCACGTTGCGGAGTGGCTGGTCGGCAACTGGTGGCACCTCTTCCACGAGGTCGAGAACACGGGGGAGCAGAACCCCGGTTTCGAGTGCAGGCACAACCTGGCGTTTGCCGGCGACGGTTTCGTTCTCCCGAGCCTGACCATGGTGCCCGCACCGGAGCGGATACGTCTCCGGTGGCGGCGACACGAACCGGCGCACGCCCGGATCGAATTCGTCGGTGAAGGGGAGGCGAGCGTCGAGCCGGAGGAGTTGGAAGCGCAGTTCCGCGATCTTGTCGACGCCGTGCTTGAAAGGCTCCGGGGCCACGGCCTGCCCCTGGAAACCCTCGATCGCGAATGGGCGGCGGTCAATGCGCTCGACCCCGACGAACGGGAATTCAGCCGCGCGGCCGCGCTGCTCGGTATCGATCCCTTCGATGTCCCGGATGCTCTGGCCGCCGCAATCGTGACCTTCTGGGAACACACCGAGCCTTCCATACGCGACGACGCGCTGGCTGCCACGGCAAGCGCGGACTGCCTGCCGGAGGTGGGCCACTGGCTGTCCCAGGCGTTCAAAGATCTTGAGGAGACGGCGAGCGGCGGCTGGGCGGATGTCCGGCGAGCGCTGCCGTCGCTGTCGGCGGCGGAGCCCTGGTCGGCGGAGGAGCCCTGGAGGCGAGGCTACGCTCTGGCGCGTTCGGTTCACCACCAGCTCGGCACCGGCGACAGCGGCCGATTCGACTTCGCCCGGAACGGCTCGCTGGCGCTTCGTTCCCACGAGAGGCCAGCGCCTTCGACACGCATTCAAGGGCTGGTGGCGGCGGATGCGCCGGCGTGCGTGGTGACGCCGAGGGTCGAATCAGGAAGACGGTTCCTGCAAGCACGTGCTCTGGGCGATTACCTGGGCAGGTCCGGACCCGGACCCGCGATTCTCAGTTCACTGGCGACGGACCGCCAAGCACAGTCCCGGGCGTTCGCCGCGGAGCTTCTCGCGCCGGCGGAATCCCTGCGCGGACGGTTGGGGAGCTCTCTGGTGGAGCCGGAGCAAGTGGACGAGCTCGGCCACGAATATGGTGTCTCCACAGAAGTGATCCGCCGTCAAATCGAGAACCACGGACTGGCGACCGTCGTGGGATGGTGAATCGGGCATGGCGTGCGTCGGCGCCGCGGTCGGGCCGGCGTAATCCCTTGGCGCTCGAAATCTTGTGCAGTGAACCGCTCCGGGAATCCCGGAGGGTGATTTGCTTGAGTCAGGCCCGCGATGGCCGCCTCATGCAGTTGGTCGAAGCAGTATGCCTCCCTCCATTTCCAGAGGAGGGTATCCGATCGTTCAACGCCGGCTCCGCGAAGCCGCGGCAAGGTCCGTGGGCAGCGAATTGGGAGTGGCGTGCGGTTCGGCGATGCGCTGCACGAAGGCGGCGACCGCCTGCCCGATCTCGTGCGGTGAATCCTCCTGGATAAAGTGGGCGCCCGGTACGGTCACCTCCTCCTGGTTCTTCCACCGGCGGCAGAATTCGCGTTGGGGGCCGGTCAGGATCGCCCCGGGCTCGGCGTTGACGAACAGCTTGGGCAGATCGTTCCCGCTCATCCATTCCGCATAGCTTCGGACGATCTCGGTCACGTCCGACGGCGTGCCTTCGATCGGAATCTCCCGCGGCCACGTCAAGGTCGGGCGTCGCGACTCGCCCGGCTCGAGGTACGGCGCCCGGTAGACGGCCATCTCGTCTTCGGCCAGCTTGCGCAGGACCGAGCCGGGCAGGACCCGCTCGACGAATACGTTGTCCGCGAGCACCATCCGCTCGCCCGCCTCGGAACGGAACCCCTGGAAGACCCGCCGCGCCTTGTCGGGCCACTCCGCCCACGTCAATGGGCGGACGATCGCTTCCATGTAGGCGATGCCCCGCGTCGCGTCGCGATGCCGATTCGCCCAGTCGAAACCCAGGGCGGAGCCCCAGTCGTGCACCACCCAAGTGACGTTCGACTCCACGCCCAGCGCGGCCAGCGCCGCGTCGAGGAATGCACGATGCTCGACGAAGCGGTAGCGCTCGGGCCCGGAATCGTCCAGCTTCTCCGAATCGCCCATGCCGATGAGGTCGATGGCGATGCAGCGGGCGAAGGGGGCCACGTGAGGCATGACGTTGCGCCACAGGTACGAGGAGGTCGGATTGCCGTGCTGAAACACGACCGGGTCGCCCTCGCCCGTCTCGACGTAGGCCATGCGCCGGCCGAGCACTTCGATGGTCTTCTTCTCCGGGGCCTTGCTCGAAATCATGTCGCTGGCTCCTGTGGTGTCGCACGGACTCGACGGGGGCGTCCGGACACCTTCAAGGCGTATCGACCGGTGGCAGGCCCGCCTCGGACACGAGGTCGTTGAAGGCTCCGAGGTCGTGGTCGAGGAGGGCGTCCAGGCGTTCGAGCTCGTCGTCGATCCTGGCCATGTACTCTTCGGCCAGCGCCCGGGCCTGGACCGTGGGCCGGGCGTCGGCGCTGTCGACGATGCTGATGACGGAGGCGAGGGCCGCGTTCAGCCGCACCCGGCGGTTCAGGCCGAAGGTGTCGGTCTGCTTGCCCGGAAGGACCAGGGTGGATTCCACCGCCGCCAGCGCCTCGCACAGCGTCTTTCCGGCTTCGAGCGCCGCCTCGTGCCCGCCGCGCCGGGAGAGGCGCGCGCACCATCGCTCGACCTCGCCGGCCGTCTCCCGGATGCGCCGCACGCCCGTGTAGGCGGCCGAGATCCTGTCGCGTATCGCGAGGAGGCAGTCGAGCTGCACGCGGAGATCTTCGAGGCTCGCCGGCGAGCGGGGATCGTTGACCACCTCGAAGGATTCGGTGAGCGTGTGCCCACCAACGATGAGACGGACCTGGAAGGTCCCCGGCAGCACGAGCGGCCCGCGCTCCGCCTCCTCCCCGGTCTTGTTGCCGCGCAGCCGCGTCGCGCCGGGGTACCGCAGATTCCAGACGAAGCGGTTGACGCCGGCGCGCACCGGCATCCACGGACCCGGGTCCAGGGCCTTGTCCTCGTCGCTCAGCGTGTCGTAGCCGGCGGGCTTCGGGCGGAACTCGCGGATCAGCCCGCCTTCGGCATCGAGAAAAGCGAGGGAGAAGGAGGCCGCTGGCCCGCCCGCGGAAGCCGTGGATTCGGAAGCCGCGAGAACTCCGGGAGCCGTGGGAGCAGTGGCCGGTGCGCCGGAGTCCGCGGAGCCCGGCTCGGCGGCCTTGCCGGCGGCCTGCGCATCGGCCGCCAAGTCCTCGGGGAGATAGTAGTAGACGATGGCGCCGATCGGCGCCGCCTCTCCCGCGTCGAGGAAGCGGCGTTCCACCTGTCCGGCATCGTTGCGGCTCGCGACATAGGTGGCCGCCTTGCCGAGGCCGATGCTGTAGTCCTTGCCGTCGTTACCGGTGATGAAGCCCATCACGTCCGGCAGCAGCCGCCAGGTACGCCGGGGGGCATACAGCCTGATCTGCGCGGAACCGGAGGCAGGAGCGGAGCCGGAACCCGGCGCAGCGCCGGCGTCGAAGGCTGATCCAGGGTCGTGATCGGCAGCCAAGCCGAGGCTGGAGCCGGAATCGGGGCCGGTGCCAGAGCCGATGTTGGAGTCGGAGCCGGGATCGGCATTGGCGCCGGCGTCTGAATCGGAGCCGGGGCCATCCCCTGCTCCGGCCGCCGCCTGGTGCAGCGGGGTCAGGTCGTCGAGGATCCAGAACGAGCGCCCGTGGGTCGCGACCACCAGATCGGCGCCCTCGATCTTGAGGTCGTAAATCGGGGTCACCGGGAAGTTCGAGCGCCAGCGCCGCCACGTCGCGCCGTCGTCGAGCGAGACGTGGAGCCCGGTCTCGGTGCCGGCGTAGAGCACGCCGGGGCAGTGCGGATCGGCCCGGATCACCCGGGTGAAGTCGTCGGCCGGGATCGCGAGGTCGCCCGAGCCGGTGATCGCCTGCCAGCTCCCGCCGTAGTCGGCGGTCCTGTAGAGATAAGGAGCCGGATCGTCGAGCTTGTAGCGGGTGGCGGCGAGATAGAGCGTGCCGGGCGCGTGCGGCGAGGGCTCGACGGTGCGGACGAACGACCACTCGGGCAGATCCGGCGGCGTCACGTTTCGCCAGTTTCGCCCCCCGTCGCGGCTGAGATGCACCAGGCCGTCGTCGGACCCCGCCCACAGCACGCCCGGCTCGTGGGGGGACTCGGCGAGCGCGTACAGGGTGCAGTAATGCTCCGCCCCGCTGGTGTCCAGGGTGATCGGCCCGCCCGAGGGGCCGAGCTTGTCGGCCGCCGCGCGGGTGAGGTCGGGGCTGATCGGCTCCCAGCTCTGTCCCTCGTCGGTGCTGCGGAACACCCGGTTGCCGCCGGTGTAGAGCACGTTCGGATCGTGCGGCGAGAACCGGATCGGGAAGGTCCACCCGAAGCGGTACTTGAGCTCCCCCGGCCCGATGCCGCCGTGGTGCTCCGGCCAGACGTTGACCAGCCGGATCTGGCCGGTGCGGTGGTCGTAGCGCTGCAACGCTCCGCCGCCCCCCGGCGAGCTGCCGACCGCGCCGACGTAGACGACGTCGGGGTCCCGCGGATCCACCGCCACGTAGCCGCTCTCGCCGGTGCCGGCGACGCGGCAGTCCGCCCAGGTGATGGCGCCGTCGTTGGCGCTCGAAGGCACGCCGATGCTGGAGTTGTCCTGCTGGGTGCCGTAGACGAGGTAGTGGGGCGCGCGGCCGTCGGTGTCCACCGTGTAGAGCTGCGCGGTGAGCTGGTTGTAGACGGAGCTCCAGGAGGCGCCGGCGTTGAACGAAACGTTGGCCCCGCCGTCGTTGCCCTGGATCATGCGCCGGTTGTCGCGCGGATCGATCCACAGATCGTGGTTGTCGCCGTGCGGGGTCGGGACCGGTGTGAAGTGCGCCCCCGCGTCGGTGGACTTCCACATCCGCAGGTTGTTGACGTAGACGGTGTCCTCGTCCTGTGGGTCCGCGAAGACGTGCATGTAGTACCAGGGGCGGTAGCGCAGTTCCTGGCGGTCGCTGGCGAGGGTCCAGGTCTCGCCGAAATCGTCGGAGCGGTAGAGTCCGGGCGCCGTGTCCGATTCGACCAGCGCCCAGACCCGGCCGGAGCGGGCGGGTGACGCGGCCACGCCGATCTTGCCGAGGACGGTCGAGGCGGGCAGGCCGAGGTTCGGGGTGATCTCCGTCCAGGTCGTGCCCGAGTCGGTCGAGCGCCACAGGCCGCTGCCGGGGCCGCCGCTCGCGAGTTCCCAGAAGTTGCGGTGCACCCTCCACAGGCTCGCGTAGAGGATGGTCGGATTGCGGGCGTCGAGGGCGAGGTCCGCCGCCCCCGTACCGTCACACCGGGAAGGCGAGGTCCGCCCGGCGCACTCATCCAGGTACAGCACCCGCTCCCAGCCCGCTCCCCCGTCAGTGGAGCGGTACACGCCGCGTTCCGGGTTGGGGCCGAAGGCGTGCCCGAGCGCGGCTACGTACACGCGGTCGGGGTCGCGCGGGTGGATGCGGATCTCGCTGACGTGCCGGGTGTCGGCGAGGCCGAGATGCACCCAGCTCCGGCCTCGATCGGTGGACTTGTAGACGCCGTCGCCGTGGGAGACGTCGGCGCGGATGGTGCTCTCGCCCATGCCCGCGTAGATCACGTTCGGGTCGGAATCCGACACCGCGAGCGCGCCCACCGAGGAAGTCTTCAGGTACCCGTCGCTCACGTTCTCCCAGATGGCGCCCGCGTCCTCGGTCTTCCAGATGCCGCCGGCGACCGCGCCGAAGTAGAACACCGCGGGCTCGACCGGATCGCCGGCCACCGCCACCACCCGGCCCCCGCGCGGCGGACCGATGCAGCGGAACCGCATGGCGTCGAGCAACTGGTCGATAAGGGACGGTGTCGGGGACGGCACCGGGGACGGTGCGGACGGTGCAGGCATCGTGTGTTTCCTGGCGGAGGGCGGAAGGCGGAGATGCGGCTGGGGGCGATCCGGTCCGGAACCGGCCGCGGCGCGAGCGCCGGGGACGATCGCGGGTCGGATTCCGGCCGGATTCAAGCAGGATGGCGTTCCATTCGGCTCGCCTGGTTTCTAGCTGGATCGGACCCGGGCCGGATTCGAGCCGAGGGCGATCCGGTCCGGATGATCCGAATGGTCCGGATCGCGCTCAGGTCTTGCCCTCGGCCGGCTTGGAGAGGACGCGGCCGATCTGCGCGAACATCGCGTCCAGCACGAACCACGTGGCGAGAAAGCCGAGGCATTCCAGCGTGAAGCTGCCGAACTTGTAGAACAGCTCGGCGACGATGAGCGAGAGGGCGAGCGCCGGCGCCTGTCGCGCGAGAAGCTGGCGCAGCGTGCTCGATCGCAGCAATTCGAACATGTCCCGATCTCCATGGGCGGCGGGTGTCCGCGCATGATAACCCGCATTTCCCACCAGCCCCGACCCGGACCACTGCCCGGAGGTCCGCCGCTATCCGAAGCATCCGCGCGCGGGCCGGTGTACGCTTGGCGCCCGCGACGACTGCCGGGAAGACGCCATGCGCCTGCTCATCAGAAACGCCACCGTGCTGACGGTGGATGCCGGGAACCGCGTGATCGAGGACGGCGCGGTCTACGTCGAGGACGGGCGCATCGCCGCGGTGGGTCCGAGCGCCAGGGTCGAGGCGGCGCACGCGGCCGGCGCCGGGCGCGTCATGGACGGCCGCGGCAAGGTCGTGCTGCCCGGCTTCGTCAGCACCCACAACCACGTCGGCTACACCTTCTTCCGCGGGCGCGCCGAGGACGTGGGGCTCGGCTGCGTGACCGGCCAGTACTTCCCGATGGCCACGGTTGCGAGCCGCGAGGAGCGCCTCGCGGTCGGCTCGCTCACCTACGCGGAGCTCCTGAAGAGCGGGGTGACCACCACGCTGGAGATGGAGGAGGAGGCCGACGTCTTCGCCCCCTTCGTCGAATCGCTCGGGGTGCGCAGCTTCATGGGCGTGATGACCTTCGATGTCGACGTCGATGCGATGGCCAAGGACGAGTACCGCTACGACGAAGCGCTGCGCGAGGCCCAGCTTCGCCAGGCGGTGGATTTCGCGGAGCGCTGGCACGGCAGGGCCGGCGGGCGCATCCGGGTGATGATGACCCCGAACATGACCATCTCCTCCTCCCCGGAGCTGCTGCGCGCGAGCCGCGAGACCGCGGATCGGATGGGTCTGCGCACCAGCATCCACCTCGGGTGGGGCGAGTACGAGGTGGAGGTGATGCAACGCCTGCGGGGCCGGAGCTCGTTCGAGTACGCGCGCGATTCGGGGATGCTCGCCGCGGACACGGTCTGCGCGCACTGCTACGTCGTCGCCGATCCGGATGTGGACGTGCTCGCCGCGTCGATGGCCGCCGTCGCGCACTGCCCGCTGATGAACGCGGTGCGCGGGCACATCGCGCCGGTGGTCGAGTACCGGTCCCGCGGCATCCCGGTCTCCCTCGGCATCGACAACATGTTCGCGGATCACTTCGAGGTGCTGCGGGCGTGCGTGACCATGGCCCGGATCAAGACTGGCAGCGCGACGGTCATGCAATGCCCCGAGGTCCTGCGGCTCGCGACGATGGGCGGCGCGGAGGCGCTGGGGATGGGGGCCGAGATCGGCTCCATCGAGCCCGGCAAGCGCGCCGATCTCCAGATGCTCGACTACCGCCGCTTCGGCCTGACCCCGACCCTCGATCCGGTGCAGAACCTCGTGTACCACGCGCATTCGAAGGACGTGGAGCTGGTGATGGTCGACGGCAACGTCCTCGTCGAGGACTTCGAGCTGAAGACGGCGGACGCGCGGGCGCTGATCGACGACGCCGGTGCGGCTGCGGATGCGGCGTGGGGGCGCTTCGTCGCGAAGTACGGCGGCATCGTCGCGCGGTGAGCCCCCGCGCGCCCCACGGTGGAATCGGCCGATCGGGGTGGATGCGGCATCGTCATGGACGGCAAGACGCTCATCACGGTCACGGAGGCCCACTGCGACGAGCTCGGGCACCTCAACCACGTCGAGGCGGTGCGCTACCTGGAGCGGGCGAGGGGGCGGTGGTATCGAGACCGCGGGCTGTATGAGGGCGACGGGGAACGGTTCGGCACCGTCGTCGTCAACATCGACTACCACTACCGCGCGGAATGCTTCCTGGGAGAAACGCTCAGGATCACGACCCGCCCGGTCTCGATGGGAACGAAGAGCTTCACCCTGGCCCACGAGATCATCAAGCCGGACGGGCGCATCGCCATCGACGGACGGTGCACCAGCGTGATCATGGACCTTGCCGGCCGCACGATCGTCCCGGTCCCGGAATGCCTCTCGGCACACCTGCCGAAACGCGGCCGAAGCAGGAGGCGACATTGAGCGCTCCCATCGCCGGCGATCCGGACCTCGAACGGCTGCGCGCCCTCATCGAAGGCGCCCGCCGCGCCGTCGTGTTCACCGGCGCGGGTATCAGCACCGAGTCCGGGATCCCCGACTTCCGCAGTCCCGGCGGCATCTGGTCACGGCGCCGGCCGGTCGATTTCCGCGACTTCGTCGCGTCTGAACCGGCGCGGCGCGAGGCGTGGAGCCAGCGAGCCGAGAGCCACCGCACGATGGCGCACGCGGAGCCGAACCACGGCCACCGGGCCGTCGCCTCGCTCGTCCACCGCGGCATCGTGACCACCGTGATCACGCAGAACATCGACGGGTTGCACCAGCGCTCCGGGGTGCCCCCCGAGCGGGTCGTCGAGCTGCACGGGAACTCGACGTACGCGAAGTGCATCGAATGCGAGGCCCCGTACCCGCTCGATCCCATCCTCGATGCGTTCGAGCGCGACGGCGCGCTGCCGGTCTGCGACCGATGCGGCGGGCACGTGAAGACCGCGACCGTCTCGTTCGGGCAGGCGATGCCGGAGGCGGCGATGCGACGCGCCGAGGCGGCGACGGCGGAATGCGACCTCTTTCTCGCGATCGGCTCCTCGCTGGTCGTCCATCCCGCGGCGGGGTTCCCGGTCCGGGCGAAGCGGCTAGGCGCGACCCTGGTGATCCTCAACCGCGAGCCGACGGAGCTCGACGCGCTGGCGGACCTCGTGCTCAACCGGGAGATCGGCCCGGCCCTCCGCGCCGTGACGGGGAGCAACTGAGAGGCGCGGCGGGCATGTTCCGGCCGGCATTCACTGCGGGGGAAGCCTGGTCGGCCCCGCTCCCGGAGGCATCGCCCGCGCCGTGGGGATTCCCGCCGACATGCATCGCCGATCGGGATCGGAGCCCGGTGCTTCGGTGAATCCCGGAGTTTGACCGCGTTGCATCCGATCTCCAGGAAGCTGCTGAAGATCGCGGCGCATATCGTCGTTGTTGCCGGTCTGTACCTGGCGTTCAGCGGCGCCCTGTTCCTCGGGCTTCAGGTGGACGTGGTGTATGGAAGCGTTGCCGCCGTGATCGCGATCATCCTGATCGCCTTGTATGTCTGGTTCGGATTCGTGCGGAAGTAGGGACGAGCCGGCAGAAGTGGACCCCGATTATTGGACAGTCCGATAAGTGTCCTCCGCCCCCGTTGGTTTGGAGTTGACCCGGTTTCATGGAGTGAGCCGGCGACGAGGCGGCATTCACGGCGCCACGGGCCGGTCCCGGTCATGGTCGACGATGCAGAAGAATCCGAACGGCTCGGACGATTCGTTGCGCAACTGGTGGGCCTCCAGCGGCCCGATGCAGGCGACGTCCATCGGCGCCAGCGTCTCCCGGCGGCGTCCGAGGACGAGCACGCCGCGGCCGCGGGCGCCGATCACGATGTGGGTGTGCAAGTGCTTCTCCAGGCTCGAGTATCCGCCCGGCTCGATCTCGAAGTAGCGCAGATCCGTGCGGGTGGGCTCGCCGAACCGCCCGACGAGCTCGACCCTGCGCACCCCCTTGAAGGCCAGGCCCTCCGCGAGATCGCGCGCATCCTTGTAGACGGAGCTCGGCCGGCCGTTCCATTCGAACCCCGGCCGGTGGGCCAGCACCCGCGGCGCGCGGGCATCGACGGGTGGCCCGGGAAGGGGCCGGGGCGGCTCCAGGCGTTCCTCCGAGTTAGCGCGGATGACGTCGAGGAACGAGCGGGTGCTCGCTTCGAGGTCTTCGCCATGCCCGATGAGCGCGCCGCCGATCAGCAGCACCGCGTCGGGGCCGTAGTCCGCGCACATCCCGGGAAGCTGCTCGAAGCTCATCCCGCCGGCCGGGCACGGCCAGGCGGGCGGCAGCCGGCCCAGCGGCGCGCGGAGCCGCGCCGCGATGCTCGCGCAGTCCTTTCGGCCGAACTCGAACCGGCCCCCGGTGTTGGGGAAGACCGCGACGTCCGCGCCGGCGATGCGAAGCAGGGTCCCGAACAACAGTCCGTGCTCGATACCCTCCCGCCGCGAGACGAAGTGGCCTCCGGAGAAGGTGGGGTGCGCCATGAGCATCAGGTCGTGATCGCGCGCGAGCGAGCGGGCGGTGCCGAGCCCCGCGATGAAAGGGCAGACGAGCACGCCCGGGAGCCCGAGCCGCGCCGCGTACTCGAACCGGCGGGCGAGCGACGGCAAGGGGCCGGTGACGTGGGGGAGGTACAGGCAGCGCCGCCCGGTGCGCTGGTTCGCATCGTCCACCGCATCGGCGCATCGCCTCACGCGGTCCTTGAACGCCTCGAACCCGTCGATGAGGTTCTGATCGTCCTTGATGACGTCGCCGCCGCCGCGCGCGAAGGTGCCCGCCATCTCCACCAGTCGGGCGACCGGGACGCCCCGCGGCTTGAGCGCGGTGGCGAGTAGCGGACGGCCGTACACGCCGGTGAGCGCCCGCACGCCGGCCACCCCGTGACGCGGTCCGTCGAAGGTGGCGAGCACGCGGTCGGGGAAGGCGAGATCCACCAGCCGCACGCCGGGCATCATCGAGACGTTGCCGAACACGAGGTTGACGAGCGCCGGTACGCCGCCCGCCTCCACCACCGCGGGGTCGTAGCTCAGGACCGCTCGTGCGGCGCCTGTCGTGCCGCGATCGATCCGCTCGATCTCGCCCACGACGCCGGAGGGAAGGCCGGCGGCTTCCGCCAGCGCTTGCGGCACCTCCACCGTCTGCTCCAGGGCGATCGCGGCGGCGAGGGCTTCCGGGGAGCGTCCGGGGTCGTGGAGCTCGTAGGTGGCGACGATTCGATCGCCGGTGGTCCGGGTCGGCTCGGTCATGGGATGCTCGATGCTCGGAGGGGATACCATGTTACGCCTGACGACGGCGACCCCGGGAGAACCCTGATGCCCGATGCCCCCCACCTGCCGGACGACGATGCCCTCGTCATCCATTTCGCCCACGTCGCGTACCGGCTCGCCGAACGGTTCGCACTGCGCCGGACCGGGATCGAACACTTCCAGACCTGGAGCCGCGAGGACACCCTCGCCCGCATCTCCGAGGGACACGTCCTGGTGATGTCCGGCTTCTGGTCGGACGCGATGCTGGCGCGCGCCGCGAACCTCCGCTTCATCCAGGTGTGCGCGGCGGGCTACGACCAGTTCGATCTGGATGCGCTGCGAGCCCGCGGGGTGCGGCTCGCCAACGGCAGCGGCGTCAACCGCAACGCGGTGAGCGACCACGCGATGGCCCTGCTGCTCGCGCTCGTGCGCCATGTTCATACCGGACGCGACCGGCAGCGCGAGCACGTCTGGCGAGGGATGATCTCCGACCTCGGGCGGCGCGAGGAGGAGCTTGCCGGCAAGACGATGGTGATCTGCGGGCTCGGCGCCATCGGCTCGCGGCTGGCCCGGCTCGCCCGCGCGTTCGAGATGAGGGTCGTCGGGATCAAGCGCGACACCGCGCGCCACGACGGCTCCGCCGATGAGGTGCGGCCCTCGGAACGGTTCCTCGAATCGCTGGCCGAGGCGGACGTCGTCGCGCTCACGTGCCCGCTGACGCCGCAAACGGAGCACCTGATCGACGCGGCGGCGCTGGCGCGGATGAAGCGCGGCGCCTACCTCATCAACGTCGCCCGCGGGCGTTGCGTCAACGAGCCGGACCTGGTCGACGCCCTCGAACGCGGCGCGATCGCCGGCGCCGGCATCGACACCACCTGGGAGGAGCCGTTGGCTCCGGACTCTGCACTATGGGCTCCGGAGAACGTTCTGATCACGCCCCATACTGCCGGCGAGACCCGAAAGTACGAGGACAACGTGATAGACATCCTCATCGAGAACGTCCGCCGTCTTCAGCGAGGGGAGGGTATGCTCGTCAACCGGATCGTCTGAGCCCCACGGCGCCTGCCACCGCCATCGGAACCATGCTGAACGGTCCGCGCGACCGTGTCCGCCCGGACGTGGATCGGGCAGCGCCATGTTGAAGCCGGCAGCCTCGTCCGTGTCCATTGAATCTTGACCCGCCTTTGTTTTTTCAGCTAGGTTGTATGGCCGTCGTATGGTGCGTCCGGAGCCCGTCCCGCGGGCTTTTTTTCACTCCGGAGGGAGGTTGAAGGTGGAGCTTTCAGGGTCGCAGATACTCATGCAGTTCCTCAAGGACGAAGGGGTGGAACATATCTTCGGCTACCCGGGCGGAGCAGTCCTCCACATCTACGACGAGATCTACGCCCAGGACGACGTCAAGCACATCCTCGTCCGCCACGAACAGGGCGCGACCCACATGGCCGATGGCTACGCTCGCGCCACGGGGAAGCCGGGTGTGGTACTCGTGACCTCCGGGCCGGGCGCCACCAACGCGGTCACCGGCATCGCCACCGCCCACATGGACTCCGTTCCGCTGGTGGTGATCACCGGGCAGGTCCCCACCCACGCCATCGGCAGCGATGCGTTCCAGGAAGTCGATTGCGTGGGGATCACGCGCCCCTGCGTGAAGCACAACTTTCTCGTCAAGGACGTTCGGGAGCTCGCCGACACCCTCAAGAAAGCGTTCTACGTGGCCACCACCGGACGTCCCGGCCCCGTTGTCGTCGACATTCCCAAGGACGTGACCCGGCCCGATCTGAAGATTCCGTACGAGTATCCGGCCACTGTCGCGATGCGTTCCTACAACCCCGTCATGCGAGGCCACCCGGGGCAGATCAGGAAGGCGCTCGATCTGATCCTGTCCGCGAAGCGTCCCATGATCTACACCGGCGGCGGCGTCGTTCTGGATGATGCGGCGGATGCGCTCGTCAAGTTCACGCGCATACTCGGCTACCCCATCACGAATACGCTGATGGGGCTCGGCGCGTACCCCGGAACGGACCGGCAGTTCATCGGCATGCTGGGGATGCACGGCACGTATGAAGCGAACATGGCGATGCATCACTGCGACGTGCTCATCGGGATCGGGGCCCGCTTCGACGATCGGGTGGTCGGCGACGTGAACAAGTTCTGCCCCGAGGCGCGCATCGTCCACATCGACGTCGATCCCGCGTCGATCTCGAAGACGGTCAAGGTGCACGTCCCGATCGTCGGCTCGGTCACGAACGTGCTCGGCGAGATCAACGCAATGCTGGAGGGATCGAACCGCCGTCCGGACGGGCAGGCGCTGGCCGAGTGGTGGGAGCGCATTCATCGCTGGAAATCGATCGACTGTCTCGCCTACTCGCACTCCGATACGCTGATCAAGCCGCAGTCGGTGGTGCAGAAGCTCTATGAAGTAACGGGCGGAGATGCATACGTCACGTCGGACGTCGGGCAGCATCAGATGTGGGCGGCGCAGTTCTACCCGTTCGACCGGCCGCGGCGCTGGATCAACTCCGGCGGGCTGGGAACGATGGGATTCGGAATGCCGGCCGCGCTTGGAGTGCAGCTTGCCTGGCCCGATGCCCAGGTGGCATGCGTCACCGGGGAAGGCAGCATCATCATGTGCATCCAGGAGCTCTCGACGGCCAAGCAGTACGGCCTCCCCATCAAGATCGTGAACCTCAACAACCGTTACCTCGGGATGGTCCGGCAGTGGCAGGAATTCATGTACGAGAACCGGGAGTCGCACTCGTACCTGGATTCCCTGCCCGACTTCGCGGCGCTTGCCGAAAGCTTCGGGCACGTCGGGATGACCATCGACAAGCCGGCGGACGTGGAAGGCGCTCTTCGCGAGGCGTTCGCGATGAAGGATCGTCTTGTGTTCATGGACTTCATCACCGATCCGGCCGAGAACGTCTATCCCATGATGATGGCGGGGAAAGGCCACAACGAAATGGTGCTCTCGGAGCAGACCCGACAGAGAGAGCTCGCCTGACCTGCCGGAGTAGCGATCCTTGCGTCACATCATCTCGCTTCTGCTCGAGAACGAGCCGGGCGCGCTGAGCCGCGTGGCCGGCCTGTTCTCAGCCCGCGCCTACAACATCGAATCGCTCTCGGTCGCACCGACCGAGGACGAGACCGCGTCCAGGATGACCTTGGTCACGTCGGGGTCGGACGAGATCATCGAACAGATCACCAAGCAACTGAACAAGCTCATCGACGTGGTGAAGCTTCTGGACATCACCGGGGACGCGCACGTCGAGCGCGAGATCATGCTGGTCAAGGTGCGGGTTGCCGGCAGCGCGCGCGAAGAGGTCAAACGGATCGCCGACATCTTCCGGGGCCGCATTCTCGACGTGACGCAATCGACCTACATCATCGAGGTCACCGGTGACGGGACCAAGCTCGACGCCTTCATCAATGCGCTCGACCGGAGTGCGATCATGGAGGTCGTACGGTCCGGACTGCTCGCGATCGGACGCGGGGAGAAAGGACTCAAGCTCTGAGCGTGGCGACCCGGTACCAAGCGCACTTCGCGGCCGGAGTCGCTTGTCTCGACAGATACGCCCCAGATCCGCATCGAGGGTGAAAACGACCGTGGCGGCCGCGATCGTCGCGTGGGAGTCCTGACCGGATTCGAACCGCATCGCGCCTGAACCTTCCGGTGCGGTATCGCGATCCCGAGTCCGTCGAAGCTCTTCCATATCGAAACGGAAACGACAGATGGCTATCACCGAGCTGACGAACGCCGACGAGCTCATGCTCCAGAGCCTCTACTGGTGGGACATCGCCACCTTCTTTCGCTGCCCCATCGAGCGGGACCCGGGCAACTGCGACATCGCCCTCGTCGGCGTGCCGCACTCGACCGGCAACGGAACCACCGAGCGCGACCAGCATCTCGGCCCCCGGGCGGTACGCGAAGTGTCGGCGATGGCTCGGCGCGTGCACATGAAATTCGGGATCGACCCCTGGGATCTCGCGCGCATCCGCGATATGGGGGACGTGCCGTTGCCCGAGGCCAACGACAACGAGGCCTGCATCGAGCGCATCACCCGGTTCTACCGCGCGATCGACGCCGCCGGGGTGCGGCCGGTGTCGGTCGGCGGGGACCACTCCATCACCGGCGGGATCATGCAGGCCATCGCCGGCGAGGGCGCTCACCTGACCGGCGGCAGGAAGGCGGTGTTCCTGCACTTCGACGCCCATACCGATGCCTACGAGCAGATTCCGCATTTCCTCGGGGCGGTGAAGTCCGCGGCGCATTGGGCGGGCTACCTGGTGCGCGACGGGTACATCGATGCCGGCCACAGCGTGCAGATCGGCATGCGCGGCAACCCGCGCACGCTCGACTGGCGCAAGCCGAGCGAGGAGCTTGGTTACGAAGTGATCACCATGGACCGCTACCGCGAGATGGGTCCCGATGACACCATGGCCCTCATCGATGAGCGGATCGGCGATGCCCCCCTCTACGTCACGTTCGATCTGGACTGCCTCGATCCGACCGTGGCCCCGGCGGTCGCGAACCTGGAGGCCGGCTGCGAGGGTTTCGGGATCGACGAGGTCATGCGGCTCCTGCGCTGCGTGCGCGGCAAGGACGTGATCGGCGGCGACGTGGTCTGCCTCATGCCGACCAAGGATCACCCCAACCGGATCACGGCGCATACCGCGGCGGCGATCATGTTCGAGATCGTCAGCCTGGTCGCGGACGGCTTTCGGGGATAGTGGCCGGGCGCGCTACCGCCCGGGCCGGTGGCGCGCGGTCGAGCGCTTGTAGTGCCCCTGCACGATGCGGTCGATGACCATCGCGCAGAACAGGATCGCGAGGCCCGCCAGCATCCCCTGGCTCTGTCCCGAACACCAGCGTGGCCAGCACCCCCGGCGGCCTGCCGGTGCCGAAGAAGGCGATGATCGGGATCAGGTAGACGAACGCCGGCATCGTCTGCATGAAGTCGAGCACCGGCAGGGCCCGCGTTGCAGGCGCGCTGGCTCTTGCCGAACCAGACCCCCATCGGGATCCCGATCAGCACGCAGAGGAAGGCGGCGGCGCCGAGCAGGGAGACCGTCACCATGCTCGTCTCCCACAGGCCGAAGAGGGGGCCAGGTAGGCCGAGCGCGGCGCCGGTGAACACCGCGACGCGGGGGCCGGCCAGCCGCCACGCGACGACGGGGCTGGGCGGTGTGGATCTGTTCGACGATGCCGGTGAGTCGGCTCTGTTCCTGAGTCAAGCGGGTAATGTGCTTCTCGTCCGCTGGTGGTGGGAGGAGGCGCTGAACGGAGACGAATCGGTGGGATTGCCGTGGATCGTCTTGTCGGGCTTCCTGCGCATTGCGACAAACCCGAAGGTGTACCCGGAACCCCTGCCGACCGACGAAGCCTTGGCCAAGGTCGATGCGTGGCTGTCTGCCGGGACGGTCTCGGTGATTGTCGAGAAACCCAATCACTGGCGCGTGCTTCGCGGTCTCCTTATACATCGGCCCCGACTCGACGAGCGGGCGCTGGCGGAAGCGGGCTCGGGCTTCATGGAGGCCGGCTGCCGCCGGACAACCGGCTGACGACGCTGATTGGCCTGGAGACGGGTGCAGCGGAGGCGTTGCCGGGGCTGCTATGGGAGGCGTTCGAGTGTTACGCGGGAGAGGGGGAGAAGGGATTGCGCGAGGGGTATCATGCGCGGGTGAGGTATTCGCGGTTGCCACACGGCGGGGAGAGGTTATCGCCGCTGGCGGAGATGGAACGGGTACTGGAGGAGAGGCGAGGAGGGAGAGAGATGCCGACGTTGATGGATGCGCGGGCGATGGAGTGGGAAATGCGGGTGCTCGATCGGGGTCGGGAGCAAGGTATTGCGGAGGAACGCGCGCTGCTGCGCCGCTTGGCGAAGCGGCGCTTCGGCACCGAGACGGCAGGGCAGGTTTCGGAGCTTCTCGCTGACGTCGCGGGCGCGGAGGATCTCCTCCAGGCGGGCGACTGGATCCTGGAATGCCGGACCGGCAGCGAACTGCCCGAGCGGCTCCGTCGCGCGCGTGGGGAAGTGACGGTGACGGCATGAATACCGCGATCAAGTACCACGCATCACCGGACCCTCTGCCGTGCTTTCCCTTGCGCGTCCGTCCTCTGGTCGCGTTCCCGGACGATCGATTCCATGAATTCTGCCGTCTCAACGGCGAACTGGAGATCGAACGGACAGCACAGGGAGACCTGCTGATCACGGCGCTGGCGTCATTTCGGACCAGCCATCTCAACCTGCGGATCGCCGTCCAGTTGGGCCAATGGGCAGAGCGCGACGGCACGGGACTCGCCACCGAATCCTCGGGCGGATTCATCCTGCCCGATTCCGCGGTGTTTGCACCGGACGCAGCGTGGATTCGAAAGGACCGTCTCGATGCCGTGCCCGAAGAGCAGCAACACCAATTCCTTCCGTTGTGTCCCGATTTCGTGATCGAGCTTCTGTCGCCGTCCGACGTGCCGAGCAGGACGCAGGCGAAGATGCGCGAGTACATCGACAACGGCCTGCGGCTCGGCTGGCTGATCGACCCCTTTGAACGCCGGGTGCACGTCTACCGTCCCGGCGCTGCCGTTCAGGTGCTCGACGACCCCGATGGCGTTGACGGAACCCCGGTTCTGCCCGGCTTCCGTCTCGATCTCGGCCGGATCTGGTAGCGACGCGGAGTATTCCGATCTACCCCAAGGGTCGCAGTTGACTGGACCGACGTGAGTAACCGGGAGTGTTGAGGCGGTAAGCTGCTTATTGCAGCGAGTCAGCTCCGTTCTCGGTACGCACGCTGCCGAGAAGGCGTGCCCGTTCTCTGAGCTTCTTCTTGCCAACTTTGGTTCGCGGATCGCGGGCGTTGCCGCGGCGCCAATGTTCGACCAAACCCGTAGAGAGCACTGCTTGGACGAACGCTGTACACTCGCGAGGATCTTCAAATGGCTCTTTCTCCAAGTGGATTCGCACCAAGTCGAGGATTTCGGCCTCCGACAATCTATCGAACTTCAGGCGCCACCGCCCTTCCGGGCTCTTCATCGCTTCCTGTCGAGTCTGATCTTCACGACGTTGGCGGTCTTCGTCCTTCAACCGCTGCGTCCAATGAGAAGTTTGCTCTTCGTCATGGTGAAATCGGCCGTAACCGATCGCCGTTTTCGCACCGCCTCCGGTGAATACAAGAGAGTCACGCAGCCAATTGAAGACACGTTTCAGATCGTCCTCCACGATAGCGCGGCACGGAATGATCCCGAACAGAAACGGCGTCTCGGCCGCCGTGGTCAGGAAAGGAATGGGGCTCGGAGAACGCCAGTCGCCCGGAGGGTCATCCTCGCTCCAACCTGCATAGTGAGGGGTCATCACGTCGGCTTCGAGTCGCACAGGAGCGATGGGAATCGCATCCAGGAAACAGATCGCCCCCGCCTTGCCGACATCCCCAAGCAGGCACTTCAAAATCTTCTTATCGGGGCGGGGTTCGGTTGCCATCTTCGCCCAAGAGCGAACCAAGCCTTTCACCGAGCTTCCCGGCAAATAAGGCGTACCCAATGTCGGATGCCATGCGAAACCGTTTTCTACGGGATGACTCCGGCCAAGCCCTGTAACGAAGCGCGATTCCGTAGTGAACACCGTGAATCGGCCGCGACGCTTTTCTACCAACCGTGCGTGCCGCAACGCGCACTCTTCGATCTGCTCTCGTGTGCCGACCGAGCTCCCGTTTGCAAGGGTCTTGATCCACTTGAGCTTCGGGTTGTCTTTATCATCCTTGCTCGACATCGTCCAAGAAAGATCGCTGACACGCCATTGATTGCAGAATTTATCGAACCACAACCCCGCGTGTCCGCTGGATTCACGTTCCACCGACTGTTCGGCGGCGGTCTTGTAGAGCGGGACTGACACGTCAGTCATCCTCGCTCTTCGGAAACGAAGCCCGACAGCACTTCTTGTGCCACTCGGTCCATGCCAGTGCTTCGGCCTGAGCAGATAGATAGTCCGATTCGTCTTTTTCCATAATGGCCTGCAGAAGATCCGGGTGCGACGGATATACGCCTCCGTCCTTGCGGCACAGCCAGCCTTGCAGACTTTTGTAAAGCTCGTCGTGAGCCTTCTGATGATCTCTTTCAGGCCGCGGTCCGGCGGCAGCCCGTTCCGTCGCGAGTGCTTGCCCGAGACCATTCATGATGATGGTCGGTCCCAGACGGTCTACGTAAGCGCGGTACCGCTTCCTGAAGTCTTCGGACTCGTACTTTTCGTGCAGTTCGTTGATGCGCGACAGGGCGTTCGCCGCGCGCTGCTGCTCGATGGTCTTCACGCTGCACCTCGATCGTCGCCTCGGCGCACACTGACGGCGAACCAACCTTGGCCTACTGTCTCGTTTCCACCTGCCTGCAAATACGGATCGTCTTCCGGAAAGAGAATGCCCAAGGTCTGGATCGCCTCCTTGCTGCGACCCATGACGATGGCATGCATGATTGTGTCCGGGGGGAGCGTTTCCTCGTACCAAAGGTTTCTGCTTTTCTTGGTTCCGTCCTCCAGGACGTTCCGAGCCTGGATGGCAAGGCCGTAGCGGGCGAACCAAGCGAAGTCGTCGTCATGCAGAACTGCAAGCCGGGAATCCAAGCGGTCTCGGGTTTTTTCGTGAAGTATGAGCGGCTTGATGGTATTCACCAGATCGACTACCGGTTCTCCGGTGATAGTGAATTGCCTCTCCTCAAGGAACAACCTGCCGCTACCCGCCGCCGTAAGCACGTCGCCACGTTCCAGGACAGGAATCTCCGGTCTGGGCACAAGACCTGCTCGGGTCAAATCGCGAAGATAGCGTTCGACGAGATGTGGGCAGGTCACCCACCGGAACGAAGCCGTCAGGCTCCGCACGGGAAGAAGCAACAACCGTCCATCGGAGACAAGCAGGTCACCCGCGTGATCGGGCTTCCCGAAACGCCCTTTCAGATCCACTTTCGCCGTTTCTGTCTCGTTGATCGTTTGGGCCTTATCCAGCAGCGCGCCTTTCAGACTCGATCCGACGAGCACCGGATAGTCCGTGGAAGCTTCCCGAGCCACCGGGAGATCCACGACACCCATGCTGCGCCCGGCGCCCGGGTGGATCGGAGTCTCGGCCAGGAGCCCGAGCATTGCCGTATTCATGAAATCTCCTCCGATTCGTCAGGCCAAATACCGAGTGCGACAAGGCCGAATCCCCCCCGTTGCCGCGCTCCCATTCGTGGCAGCCCACCGACCGCCCCGACAGCTTCAATGAATCGCTGCGGCTTGTCTGCCTCGCAGAAAAGCACGCTGCCCGGCGACAGCACTCCGTGAAGCGGCAGGGGCCTTCGTGCAAGAGAATCCCATCCTCCGATCCGCCGTGAACGATTCAGACATGCCGAGACGATCCAGACATTGTCCAGAGGCTTTGCCAGCCGCTGCTCGTGGTAGACGGTCTCTTCGAGATCGAGTGGTGACAGTGCGATTATCGCCGCTCGCCCGTGAGCGTCGAACGCCGGCAGGGGAAGGTCGAGGGCGGCATCGGCATTCCATCGGTGACATTCTGCCAGCCGGTTTTCGCCCCCCAGCGATACCAATCGACCAAACGGCATCATCCAGTGTTCAGGGACGCCGGCAATCCGCACACCAAGTGAGACACCGGGCATCAGGCGGATGTGGCGAGTGCTGTATAGCTTCCCTTCCTGCGCCGTTCGCGTGCCTCTCTCGCGTTCGAGACCAATACGTTGTTCCTCGCACCACAACTCATCAGTCGAGACGATTCCGATCCTTGGTGGAAGCTGCCCGCGCAGCACCGCCTCCATGCCTGCCGACGTGAGCCACCGACCGTCGCCCGGCTTGAGTCCTTCGATTTCTCCCCCGAAGCCGACCGCCTCCGGGAGTCGAATCGCATCGCCCAAGTCGCAAGTGACTTCAGGACCTGGGCGGAGAAGGCCGCACGGCTCCCAGCGTTCAGCGCCAACGGAGCCAAGTATATGACGGGGCATCTGGAAGAGAGGCTGATCGCCCCGGAGGAGAAATGGACCTTCGAGGGAAAGCGAACCGAGATCGTAGGGACCATCGCCGAGAACGTCACTGATCTCCTTTGGCCAACGTCCGCGGCCGTTCCAGCCATTACAAAGAGCGAGCGCGGCCCGCACTGCACCGGTCACCGATGCGGGACTCGGAGGAAACAGGCTTCCAACATCATCCTGGGGCGCGCAGTCAGCCGAGAACGGTGTTCCATCGCGAAAGAACAACGTATCCACCGGTTCAAACCGGACGCCGATCATCCGTCACCTTCCTCTCGTGCAGGGGCAGTCAGGAACCGCGCAAGCAGGAGTGCATCAACACCGGCTTCGGCGACCTCGGCGCTGCTGGTGCGCGATGGTCTCAGGAGCTTGCATACGAGATCGGTCAACTCGTCGGCATGAGCCCCGTCATTCTCGAACGACTTCCGTTCCAGACTATGAATGATCTCTGCGTGAAGAAATGCTCGAAGGTCGAGACCTTCAGGCACGTTACCCCAGACACCCGGCTTCCAGTGCTGCCAGCCACAAAGGGCCGTGAGTATTTCCCGGAGCCGATAGATGAGAGTCGACGAAAGGCCGGGGTCTGCCACGTCCCGTTTCAGGTGCTGGCTCAACCGTTCAAGAAGTTCCGTGGCGGGCGAAGAGCCGCCGTCCGGATGTATTCGATTCCAGGTTGTCACCCACTGGCAGTAGGAGCCGCTTCGCTTCATGACTCCGACGGCCAGTGAATTCCGCCCGTTTTCCCCCTTGGCCACGTCGTCGAGCAACCGGTGAGCCTCGGCAATCACCGCGCTGAGCGGGAGCCGGACGTGAGCGAACACGACCGACGCGGAGAGAGTCGCCTCGACCTCCGTATCCAGCCCTCCGAAGGCGGACTGGTAACGGCTCGCCAGAAAGGCTGCGCATGAGAGAGCACGGGGTACGGGCAGCATGGCAAGTACATCGTCCCCACCTGCGTAGACCGTCACGCCATCATGAGCGTCCACCACTTCGGAAACTCCGTGTGTAAAAACCGCCAGCGTCTGCCCTACACTCTCTCCGCCTGTACGGCTCACCAGTTTGCCCAAGTGGTCACCGTCCGCGAGCAGCAGGGCGTGGAACGTTGGCGGCGGCCCGAGCTGGTGACCAGCCTTGTCCTTGGCGCCGTAGATGGTTCCGAGTCGTTGTAGCAGATCGTCTCGTATGCTGTTGTCGCCATCGCCGGCCAAGGGGCACAGCCGTTCTGTCTTCACGAACTCTCGGTGAAGATAGTTCGCGTCGAGCTTCGGAAAGTTACCGGCGGCCGCATCGTCCAAGCCCGCGAACGGGGGATGACGTTCACTCAGAGTATCAGCCGCACTTCGCCGAACGGCCTCGGCGTATTGCCGGGTCTGTTGCGGCGCGATGGCTAGGGCTCGGCGAATCCAGGGCACCGCGCCGATATACACGGTGGATGGCCAGTGAGAAGTATCGATCTCCCACCCGAGCGCCTCGGTCGCGACCTTCGGGAACAATCGTTTGACGAGCGCGATTGCGCACAGCCGTTCGTTGTCCCGACGATCCAGTGAGCCAAGATGCTTTTTCATACGTTCCCAGAAACCATTCTGGCTCTTCCGACTTGCGCTGCTCTCCGCACGAACGTATCCAGACAGTTCTTGTAGATCGTGCATGACCGTACACTTGTCGCCGGGTTCGTCGGGCAGACGATGGCTCCGCCAGTGCTTGCGCCGTGCAAGCAGCCCGTGGCTTCCGGCAGTGCCGTCCTGTGTCCCCGCCGTCCACATCACTTCCCAGAATCCGTGAATCTGCCGATTCCAGATGCTGGCGGTCCCGTCACCGAAGGGGTGGGCGTGTTCGACGAAACGATCCCACACCGCTCCGCACACGCTCTGCCATGCCTCTTCGAGAGCGTGGACGCTGGCGCGGGCTACCTCGTGCGCTTCCCCATGCGCCTCGACCACGAAGTGATTCGGTAACGTGCCGAGCCGGGGCGCTTCGTCCGCTCTGAGATCAGCGACCCAGCGATAAAGCGGGTCGGCATCGACAACGGGGCGCACTACTCTACCGCCCGCCTGCTGCGCGCCGTGCATCGCATGGGCGGAGAGAAAGGACAGCAAATACGAACTTCCCCACAGATCCCGGGTACGTCGCGATTGTGCGACGAAACCTTGCACCGGACCGACAGAGATATCGAGGCGCGTCGTCACGATCGCACCTCAACAGCGTTCGTAAACGGCTCTTCACGCTTTTTCGGATCGAGAAGTCGATCGAGAAAATCGTGAATGGGACGATACAAGTTCGCCTCGGGAGTTTGAGGAACCCTGTTGCCTCCAACGGAGATGTCTGACCTGCCCTTGGGCAGGAACCGGGCCGGAAGAAACGACAGGACTGCAACGGGCGTACCGCGGCACTCGTGGATATGGATGAACAGCGGGTTCGCACGCCGATCAAGATGTTTGTCGTCAGGGCCAACCTGTTGATCATCATGCTTCCCGTAATTGTGTGGAAGGCCGAACGCGATCCGACGGGGATGAGTCTTTCGCAACCTGCCCTTCATCAGATTGTGGTCATCTTTAAAATTCTTTTCCGAATCGAATCGATTCCCGAGAATCTTTCCGCCGCGACCCCAACTTCGGTACCTGACGAGCTCACGGCCGACAAGGTCCAGCAACGCGATGGGTTCCATTTGGTTGCTCGATATCAGTACGTGGCGCGTTCTTGTTGATAGCGCTGTGAACTCCGGGAGCGTCGATGAAGTGTCGCCGTATCGAAGACTCGCGATCGCGTCGCGCAGATCGTTCATGGCTTGTGGGGCGTGCCAGGGCTCCTCTCCATTCACGTGGAGAGACCGTATAACCAATGAGCCGTATCCCTTACGGCTCTTGGCTCCCATCCCCCCGATGGTTCCAAGTGCGACCAAGGCGTCTGTCAGCGATGATAATCCGTCTTCGCTCAAGTCATGCGCTCGCATCTGAACGGTGAAATCGAACGGCGAACGAAGACAGGCGCGCGTAAGCTGCCCGGCCTTCATGACGCCATATCCCAGGTAGCGGGCTCCCTCTCCAACAACATTTTTATCCGTTTGGGAAACAGTCAGCACCTTATCGATAGAGACCTTCGACAAATCGAGGTCAGGGTCCGGCGCCAAGCGCATGGAGACGCGAGATTGGCCGCCCCTCGCACTCCCGAAGAGCTCATCCTCCTCGCGCAAGATGGTACCGATATCTCCACGGAACCGAGACCACGCCAGTGCCCGCCACCAGAAGCGCAGTACGCCTTTGAAGCTGGGCAGACGGAGCTCCGGACGAGCCGGATCGGCCCCAGCGCAGAACAAGGGCGTGACGACTCTGTACTTGGCATCAATCGTTGTTCGCATCCCCATCCTCCGCTGAATCGAGCCAGAACGTCTCCCCTGCCTGATATGGGTCGGTATCCTGTTGCTCCGGCGGTCTGCGGTCGATCAGCCCGAACCGACGAACCGGGCAGGCGAGCTTGCGCGCGGCGGCGGCCAGCGCCTCAGCAACGAGTCCCATGAGCGTCGTGCCGCCGGTGACGTTCACGACAACCTCGTCCGCTCCAATAAAATGCTTTCGCGCTGTCTTTACCAAGCGCTCGATCTCCGGACGGCCCCCGTAGGGGTCTTCGAGGCGAAGGGGCTCGACTCTACCTTCATAGCCGGCATGTCGTGCGGCCTTTCTGATCAATCTCTCCGTCTCGCGCGAGCACACGACGAGACAGATGGTCGGTTCACCGATATCCTTATCTGTTCGGCAGACTTCCAAGGCACTGAAGAGCACGCCTGGACGCTTTCCTATGGGGCTGACCAGAACCCGGTAGCCAGATGACTCGCCAAGCGACAGGGAAAAGCCAGGACATGAACTGAGAGTTTTCTCCCAGAAGTCATTTATGCTGTGGAGTTTCTGTTCTATCTGTCGATTCCCGACGAGATCTTGCGGACGCATTCCATGGTGATGGTAGGCGTTGCGAAGCTCGCAAAGTTGTTTCCAGAAACTACCGAGTGAACGCTGTTCCTCCGTGAGTGTATCGTCGAGTTCGGAATCGCCACCGATGGCTGCGATCGCTCCGAGAAGGTTGGCAGCTCTGCGTCGCACCTTCTGGTAGTCAAGCCATTCACCCTCCTGGCTACGCCATGCGGCCCATGACACGACCCACTCGGTCATGAGGCCAAGTGCCGTCGCGACGTTCTTGTGTTTCAGAAGATCGTCAATGATTCCAGCTTGGCGTTCCAGCTCGCCCTTCGATAGAGCAACGCGCTGCTTCCATCCGTGACCCGGAACCAATTCGCTCAAGGAAAAAGGTTCGAGGATTTCATCTAGCCGCTGGACCAACTCGGCAGCAAGGGGCAGGCTATGATCGCGTTGCAGCACCTTCCTTAACGGCTTGAGGCTCTGTTCACGGACAAGATGCGCTTGACGACCCAACTCCAGGGGCAGGCCCGACAAGTATCCCTCCGAGAGCCGCAATAGCTCGCGTTCCACTTTTTGAGCCGCTGGGCTCTGCGATCCGTCTCGGATAGCTTCGGCCATCGGTGCGGTACTGCCCGTCTCTCGCAGAGTCACCAGCGCATGGACCCAGCGCGGCAACTCCAGAAGCGGACGCAGATCGAGAAACGGGCTCGGCTCACCCCTCCGAAACAGTCCGTAGTACGCTCCGCGCACCTGGATCCCACGGAGCGCCGCCAAATACAGAACGGCGATGTACGTGAGAAATGAGAAATGGCGATATCCGTGGGTAACGTCCACGGTGAGCGCGACTTCCCGTATCCCGCCGATGGCGTCTGATACATGGGCGAGATAGGAGTTGACGTCGTCCTGAGCGTCACCATCAGGGACATCCACCCGATCCACTTGGCATTCGGCGCCGAGAGTCTGCTCAAGCAGCGGCCAGCTATCCTGCTTCGCCTGAGCTGTGCAGAGGGCCAGCACTCGAACAGGGCGTTCCGCTGGCGGCAACAAGTGGTACAGGGCAACGGGGGCGAGCTGAGCCTCGAACTGGTGCGCTCCCAGTGCATAGCAAGCCGTACTCGGCTTTGTTCCAAGCACCGTCAGCAACAAGTGTTCCCGCGCCAACGCGTCTGATTCCTTGTTCATCCGAAAATCAATTCAGAACAGTTTTCTCACGATCTTGGAAATCATCTGTGAAACAACCTCCCAGGACGATGTTCCGGTCAAACCGCCCTGTGCCCTTAGCCCACAACGTCAATCGGAGTCATCGCCGAATAAGGCGTACTCCGGGCGGCGGCCTGAGTGCGCCTCACCATCCTGGAGGATTTTTCGCACGCCTTCTCCTCTCGACTCCAGGAACACCTGTTCGGTACGCCTGCTCCGAATTCTCGACAGGAAGCTAACCAGAAGCTGGTTGCGGGTGAAGGTGCGGTAAGGCATGTCGTCCAGGGTCAGGGTGTTGGGCAGCTTGACGGATGATGTAGAGCACGTCAACGCCGGCACTCGGAGGACTTGCGCCGTGAACTCGCGTGACTTGATAGAGACCGCCCGCGGCCTGACGGAGCTCAGCCCCCGATGTCCCAGCCAAGCCAACCTTCGCCGTGCGGTCAGCACGGCGTACTACGCCGTGTTCCACTGCTTGGCCGACGCCGCGGCCAACCTGTTCGTCGGCAGGAGCCGCGGCTCCGCGTGGCCCCGGGTGTACCGCGCCCTCGAACACGGAAAAGCGAAAAGTGCCTGCGGGCACTGGAGTTGCCTCTCGGAAGAAGGCAATTCGACATGAACGAGCAGAGCATCCGCGAGATCGCCGAGACGGCCTTCAAAGCCCGCTTCGGTGACGTCTAAGGTCGTCAGGGTCAATGTCAGGCCCCGCTTCGACCACGACGACGACCCCGTGGTGGACGTGAACATCATCTACGACGGCAAGTACGAGCAGTTGAACCCCGCCGGTCTGTTGCGCGTCCGTTCGGAGGTCGTCTCCAAGGCGTGGCGGCAGGTGGAGGACGACCTCGGCTTCCCTCTGGTCCACTTCATCGCCAAATCCGACATCGGGCGGCGCGACCCGGCGACGGTCTGACGCCGTGGCCTTGGGGGATGCGTATCCTGGGAGCGCCCGTGCTCCCAGGAGGCATGGATTCCCGCTTCCGATGAGGTCATGCGGCTGCTACGTTGCGTGCGCGGCAAGGACGTGATCGGCGGCGACGTGGTCTGCCTCATGCCGACCAAGGATCACCCCAACCGGATCACGGCGCATACCGCGGCGGCGATCATGTTCGAGATCGTCAGCTTGGTCGCGGACGGCTTTCGGGGATAGCCCCCGGGCGCGCTACCGCCCGGGCCGGTGGCGCGCGGTCGAGCGCTTGTAGTGCCCCTGCACGATGCGGTCGATGACCATCGCGCAGAACAGGATCGCGAGGCCCGCCAGCATCCCCTGGCCCTTGGCCGCGTACTGCAGCGCGACGAGCACGTCCTGGCCCAGGCCCTTGGCGCCGATCAGCGAGGCGATGACCACCATCGACAGGCACATCAGGATGGTCTGGTTGACGCCGGTCATGATCGAGGGCATCGCCAGCGGGATCTCGATGCCCTTGAGCAGCGTCCACCGGGTGCAGCCGAACGCGGTCGCGGCCTCCTTGGTGCTTTCCGGCACCCCGCGGATGCCCAGTGCGGTCAGCCGGATGACCGGCGGCATCCCGAACACCAGGGTGGCCAGCACCCCCGGCGGCTTGCCGGTGCCGAAGAAGGCGATGATCGGGATCAGGTAGACGAACGCCGGCATCGTCTGCATGAAGTCGAGCACCGGCAGGGCCGCGTTGTAGGCGCGCTGGCTCTTGCCGAACCAGATCCCCAACGGGATCCCGATCAGCACGCAGAGGAACGCGGCGGCGCCGAGCAGGGAGACCGTCACCATGCTCGTCTCCCACAGGCCGAACAGGGCCAAGTAGGCGAGCGCGGCGCCGGTGAACACCGCGACGCGGGGGCCGGCCAGCCGCCACGCGACGACGACGATGACGGTCATGACCACCGGCCACGGCGTATCCACGAACACCGTCTCCAGCCCGTCCAGCACCGCCCTGATCGCGGCGACGATGCCGTCGAAGACGCCGGCGCCCTTCACCGACAGCCAGTCGAACCCCCCGTCCATCCAGGTGGACACCGGCGCGTAGTAGCTCTTCTTCTCCACCGGGAAGAAGGCGACCCAGGGCTCGAGCCCCGGAGCGATCTTCCCGACGGTGAACCGGTAGAGGGTGAGTGGCACGATCGCCAGCCACAGCAGGGCGCCGAGGCCGGCCCTCGTCCAGCTCAGGCCCGATGCGGTTCCGGCGGGGTCCGCCCGCCAGCCCAGGTACTGCTTCTCGTAGCGCAGGTTGGCGTAGAAGCCCTGCACCAGGCGCAGGCCGATCAGCAGGACGAGACCGGTCGCGAGGATCGTCACCGCGCCTTGCGCCGCGAGCGCGGCCTCCTCGGCGACCCGGTTCATGATCTTGTCGAGGTTCTCCGCCCGCTTGAGGAACGAGGCCGCGTCCGGATCGCCGGCGAGCTTCGCCGCCTCGTGCTTGGCGAGGAACTCGTTGTACTTGAGGGTGAGCTTGTCGAGCCGGGCGAGCTTGTCCGCCCCCAGCTCCCCCCACCAGCCCCGGCCGATCTGGACGAGCGCGAGCACCTCCAGGACCAGGAACGTCCAGAAGAATCCCCACAGGCCGCGGGCCGCGCCCCAGAAGGGTCCGGCCAGCGCGGCGGCCGTATTCCACGACCAGGGGAAGCGGACGGCCGACTGGATCTTCTCGAACTCGCGGCCGTAGTACGCCGGCCGGGCGCCGGCGAAGTCGCCGACCGAGCCGGCAAGCCGGTCCGGGGATGCGGAAAATCCGGTCTCCTGCATCAGTGGTCACCCCCCTTGATTCCCTTGAGGAGCGTGGCCTTGTCCACGACCCCCACGTCCCGTCCGCCATCGGTGATCACGATGGGCTGATCGGTGGTGGTCGAGAGGTCGATCAGCCCGCTCAGGTCGGTGTCGTGCGCGGCCCGCGGCGCCAGGCCCAAGTCCTCGCCCGGCCGTGGCCGGTACTCCCCGATCCGCGCCATGATGGTATGGGCGAAGACGAGCTTCAGGGTGGAGATGCCTTCGACGAAGTCCCGCACGTAGTCGTCGATGGGGTTCGTGACGATCTCCTCCGGTGTGCCGGTCTGCACGATCCGGCCGTCCTTCATGATCGCGATGCGGCTGCCGATGCGGATGGCCTCGTCGAGGTCGTGGGTGATGAAGACCGTGGTCTTGTTCAGGTCGGCGGAGAGCGCCATGAACTGCTCCTGGAGCTGGCGCCGGATCAGCGGGTCCAGCGCGGAGAAGGGCTCGTCCATGAGCAGGACCTCGGGGTCCGAGGCCAGCGCCCGGGCGAGCCCGACCCGCTGCTGCATCCCGCCGGACAGCTCGCTCGGGAAGCGGTCCTCGTAGCCGTCGAGGTTGACGAGGCTCAGGCAGCGCTGGGAGACCTCCCAGCGCTTCGATTTCGGCTGGCCCTGCACCTGCAGCGGGAACGCGACGTTGTCGCGCACCGTGCGGTGCGGAAACAGCGCCATGTGCTGGAACACCATGCCGATGTGGGCGGCGCGCAGCTTCCGCAGCTCTCCCTCGCCCAGCGCCAGCACGTCCCGGCCCAGGACCTCGATGCGTCCGGTGGTCGGCTCGATCAGCCGGTTGACGTGGCGCACCATGGTGGACTTGCCCGAGCCCGACAGCCCCATGACGCAGAAGATCTCGCCGCGCGGGACCTCGAACGAGCAGTCCGCGATGCCGACCACGCATCCGAACCGCTCCAGCACCTGCGGCTTGGTGAGGCCGTCGCGCGCGATCGCCTGCATCGCTTCGTCGACCCGCGTGCCGAAGATCTTCCACACGCCGTGCAGCTTGATGACCGGTTCACTCAATCGGGATGGCTCCTTGCGGGCGGGATGTCCGCGTCCTCACAGGACGCGCTGTTCCCGGGACGTATGGATTCCCACCTGTGGATTTCCGCCCCCGCTTCCGCGAGGACATGCTTGCGCGGGAATGACTGCGCTGAAAACGCGGGAATGACCCGGATGGATGGGGCGCCCGCGTCCTCACAGGACGCGCAGTCCCCTGGAGAGGCCACCCCTTCATCTCCGGATGCGAGTCGATCGGCATGAATTCACCCTGGCCGTCCGGCCTTCCGACTTGTCCCGGAGCGTCCGGATGGAGTGTACTTGCGGCCCCGCTCGAAACCCGGACGGAAAGCCCGTGACCACTACGACCACGACCCCCAAGTCGCCCCGATGGGGCATCACGAACGACTACGGGCCGCTCAAGGACGTGCTGCTCGGCGTGCCCGAGTTCTACCGCATACTGGCCGCCGATCCGGCGGACGGGGATGTCGCGAAGTTCTACGAAGCGGTCGCGAACGCAGCACGCTGAGGGAGGACAAGGAGTGCTTGGTGCGATGTATTTCATGCGGGCTTGGCGGCCATGACTGCGCCTGCCCCGGGCGGTGCAGTCAGCCCGATCGTTGATAACGCCCGGCAGCGCGTAGGAGACTTCCTTCGAGCAGAGATGGCCGGCGGCTCGGCACTATCCTTCGTCTCCGCCTACTTCACCATCTACGCCTACGAAGCGCTGCGCGAGGTCTTGGAGGGCACCGCGCGTCTGCGCTTCCTCTACGGCGATCCACAAGGTGTCGGCACGGTCGATCCGTCTCGTGACGAAGCGAAGGAATTTGTGCTCACAGAGGCTGGCGGCATCGAATTGAGACGCGCGCTCGCCCAGAAGGGACTGGCGCGGGCATGCGCCGCCTGGATCGAGCGGAAGGTCGACATTCGCACCGTGACCAAGGCCAATTTCCTGCATGGGAAGCTCTATCACGTGCAGCGAACCGATGGCGCGAGTTCGGCGTTGCTCGGCAGCTCCAACTTCACGCGCAGGGGGCTGGGCTACGGCGCAACGCCGAACATCGAGCTCAACATCGAGGTCCGCGACGCCCGCGAGCGAACCGCGCTGCGCGATTGGTTCGATGCGCTCTGGTACGACGAGTCGCTCACGCACAACGCCAAGGAGCAAGTGCTCGCGGCGCTTGCCCGGCTCGGTCGTGCGTACGCACCGGAGTTCGTGTACTACAAGACGCTCTTCCACATCTTCGAAGAGCGGCTGGCCGAGCGCGGCGAACGCGAGGGACTTCTGCACGACGTCCACCTCCATGACACGGAGGTCTGGAAAGCGCTCTACGAGTTTCAGCGCGACGGCGCCACCAGCGCCATCAACCGGCTGCTGCGACACAACGGATGCATCGTGGCGGACAGTGTTGGTCTCGGTAAGACCTGGACGGCGCTGGCAATCATCAAGTTCTTCGAGCTGCGCAACGAGCGCGTGCTGGTGCTTTGCCCGAAGCGATTGGAACAGAACTGGCTGCGCTACGCCTCCCACGCCGGCTACCGGAACAACCCGTTCGAGAAGGATCGCCTTGGCTACACGGTGCTCGCCCACACCGACCTCAGCCGCTACGAAGGGCGGGCGGGCAGCATGGACCTTGCACAGTTCAATTGGGGCGCGTTCGATCTCATCGTCATCGACGAATCCCACAACTTCCGCAACGAGGGGCGGGATCGGACGGACGAGAACGGCCGTATCGTCCGCCGAAGCCGCTACAACCGGCTCTTGGAGGAGGTCGTGAAGGCTGGCGTCAACACTAGGGTGTTGATGCTCTCCGCCACACCGGTGAATACCAGCCTGCGGGATTTGCGCAATCAGATTTATCTGATGACGGAGAAGCGCCGGGACGCATTCCGAGAGGCGCTCGGGATCGGTGACGTACAGACGCTGTTCGGCGTCGCTCAGCGCGAGTTCCAACAATGGGAGCAGGCGCGCCGGAGCGGCGGCCCGGCGAACAAGGCCGCCTTGGTCGAGCGGCTGGGCGCGGATTTCCTGACGCTTCTGGACGCCGTCACCATCGCTCGTTCCCGCGACCATCTACACCGCTTCTATCCGGCGGTCACCGAGCGGGTCGGCGGCTTCCCCGAGCGTTCGCGGCCGGGGAACCTGTATCCGCCGACGGACCGCGACGGCGATCTGTCGTATGACGAATTGCATGGCCGGATCGGGGGCTTCCGCCTCGCCGTCTACATGCCGTCGCAATACTTGAAGGACACCTCCGAACTCGACGCCGAAAAGGCGCGGCTGCGTTTCGACCAGCGCGACCGCGAGCGCTTCCTGATCGGCATGATGCGCGTCAACCTGCTGAAGCGCCTGGAAAGCTCCGTCCATGCCTTCGTCCTGACGACGGGGCGAATTCTCGCAAGGATGGACGAGCTCGATCGCCGGATCGAGGCGTGGCGGAAGCGCGGGGAGGGGGGCGAGATCGACACCCGCCCCGACGAGGACGAGGAGGACGAGGAATTCACGGTCGGCCGGAGGCGCCGCTACCGTCTGGACGAGATCGACATCGATCGCTGGCGGCGGGATCTGCTCGATGACCGGGAGATCTTCGCGGACCTCCACCGCCGGGCGAAGCAGGTCACCGCCGAGCGTGACGCCAAGCTGATGATGTTGAAGGCGCAGTTGCGGCGCAAGGTCGAGGCGCCGCCGACGGACAAGGACGGGCGCGCCAACCGCAAGGCGCTCGTCTTCACCACATTCGCCGACACCGCCCGCTATCTGTACGAGCACGTTACGGCCGCGCCGTTCGCGGGCGAGAGCGGCATCCACGTCGCGCTGGTCACCGGCGGCGACGGCAATCGCAGCACGTCCGGCGTGTCGCGATTCGAGGACATTCTCGGGCGCTTCGCGCCGAGGGCTCAGAATCGGGACGGCGAAGGCGGCGAAATCGACATCCTGATCGCGACCGATTGCCTGTCGGAAGGGCAGAACCTCCAGGACTGCGACCTCGTGGTGAACTACGACATCCACTGGAATCCGGTACGGCTGATGCAGCGCTTCGGACGCATCGACCGGTTGGGAAGCCGCAACCGCGAGGTCGGCATGGTCAACTTCTGGCCGACGGCGGATCTGGAGCGTTACCTGGATCTGAAGAATCGCGTCGAGGCGCGGATGGCGCTGGCGGACGCGACGGCGACCGGTCTCGACGATCCGTTGAGCGAGGATGCCGCACGGGGCGATCTGGCGTTCCGCGACGAGCAGTTGAAACGGCTGCGCGAGGAAATCCTCGACATCGAGGACGCTGACGAAGGCGTGAGCATGAGCGACCTCACGCTCGACGACTTCCTGGCCGACCTGCTGCGCTACATACAGCAGCACCGCGCCGCCCTCGAAGCCGCGCCGTTCGGTATCCATGCCGTCACCCCCGCCCGCCCGCCCGATGGTTGCCGCCCGGACGAACGGCCGCCCGGTGCGATCCGGCCCGGCGCGATCTTCTGCCTCCGACACAGAGCCGAACCGACCGCGCGAACCCCGAACCGCCTGTGGCCGTATTTCCTCGTGTACGTCCGGGATGACGGAACTGTGTGCTACGGCTTCCGGCAGGCGCGGCAGTGTCTCGCCCTGTTCCGCTTGCTCGCCGCCGGTCGGGCGCAAGCGGCGGCGGCCCTGGAGGACGCCTTCGATCGGGAGACCGACCATGGACGGCGCATGGAGAAGTACGACAACCTTCTCGACGCGGCCTTGCGGGACATTTCCGGGACCTTCCGCGGTGCGGAGCTTCAGGCGCTCACCCGCGAGCGCGGGGCGGCGCTTGCCAAGGCGTCCGAGCGGCCCGACCGCGCCGAGGACTTCGAGTTGATCGCATGGCTCGTCGTCGCCGACGAACATGGCACAGCGGAAGACGGGGCTCCGGGCGATGCGTGAGTCCCTGATCGAAGGGCTGTCCGGTTTCGCCGGGGGGAGTACCCCGCGAGACAGGGCCGGGGCTCTGCTGCACGCACTCGGCTACCGCAGCGACCGGACCGCGAACGTGGGCGGCGTCGATGCTTTCGTGGCCTTGCTGGAGCAGGAAAAACCGCTGACGGAGCGGCAGCGCGGGCTGTTCAAGTCCTGGCGGGCGGCCGATATCGTCTTCCAGATCACCGGGGAGGAGATCGGCGGCCGTCCGGGCCTGTTCCAAGATTTCGACCGGGGGCGCGCCAAGTCGTTCCTGTTCGTGGCGGCGGACCTCGAAGACCGGCCCCATAGCCGGACCGAACTCGCGGAGACGGCGCGCGCAGTCAATCGCGGCTTTCCCATGCCCGTCATCCTCCTGTTCCAGCGCGGCGCGACCCTGACCCTGGCCGTCGTCCACCGCCGCGCCCACAAACGGGACGACATCCGCGACGTTCTGGAGCGCGTGACTCTGATCAAGGACATCCGCGTCTCGAACCCGCATCGGGCGCACCTCGACCTCCTTGCCGATCTCGCGCTTCCCCGTCTGATCGAGGCGCACGGCGTCCACGATCTCGACGACTTGCACGCGGCGTGGGAACGGACGCTCGATATCGAACTCCTCAACCGACGCTTCTATCTCGAGCTGTTCGAGTGGTTCGAGCGGGCAGTGGCGGTGTGCCGCTTCCCGGACGACGGCGCCGGTGACGGGTCCACCGAACGTCACGTCATCCGGCTGATCACCCGCCTTCTCTTCATCTGGTTCATGAGGGAGAAGGGGCTGATCCCCGGGGAGTTGTTCGAGGAGGGCTTCGCCCGCCAGACGCTCGAACGCTACGCGCCGGAAGGCACGGACTATTACCGGGCGGTGCTCCAGAACCTGTTCTTCGCCACCCTCAACACCGGGATCGACAAGCGCGCCTTCAGCGGGCGGAACCCGGGCGGCCACCGCGACTTCACCAAGTACCGCTACCGTGACCTGCTCGCCGACCCGGAGGGCTTCGTCGAGGCATTGAAGAAGGTTCCCTTCGTCAACGGCGGCCTGTTCGATTGTCTGGACGACTTCGCCGGCGTCCGGGAGGGCGGGCGGCGCATCGACGCCTTCACCGACAATATCGCGGCCCAGGGCAAGGGCCTGTCGGTCCCGGCGCGGCTCTTCCTCGACAAGGCCGCCGGCCTGTTTCCGCTGTTCCGGCGCTACAAGTTCACGGTGGAGGAGAACACGCCTCTCGACCGGGAGGTGGCGCTCGACCCGGAGCTGCTGGGCCGCACGTTCGAGAATCTGCTCGCCGCCTACAACCCGGAGACGCGGGAGACGGCGCGCAAGGTCACCGGATCCTACTACACGCCGCGAATGGTCGTGGATTACATGGTCCGCGAGGCGCTGGCCGAGGCCTTGGCGGCGAAGACCCAACCGACGGACGGCGACACGGCTTTCTGGCGCGAGCGGCTGCTGTACCTCCTCGACCACTCCCACGCGATGGACGACGCCGACGAACTCTTCGAGCAAGACGAGAAACGGGGCGTGGTCGCCGGCATCGCCAGCCTGCGGACACTCGATCCGGCGGTGGGGTCCGGCGCCTTCCCGATGGGGGTTCTGCAAACGCTCACCTTGGCGCTGCGCCGCCTCGACCCGGGCAACGCGCTTTGGGAAGAGTTCCAGAAGGAGCGGGCGAAGGCGCAGGCAAGCGCCGCCTTCGACACGGGCGACCAGGACACGCGTGAGGCCGAGCTCCGGGAGATCAACAATACGTTCGAGAGGTATCGGCAATCGGACTTCGGGCGCAAGCTGTATCTCATTCAGAACGGCATCTACGGCGTTGACCTCCAGCCTATCGCCTGTCAGATCGCAAAACTGCGCTTCTTCATCTCGCTCGCCATCGAACAGGATGCGGACCCGGAAGCGCCCAATCTCGGCATCAAGCCGCTGCCCAATCTGGAAACCCGCTTCGTCGCCGCCGACACGCTCATCGGACCCAGGGCCGGACGGCAGGGGGTGCTGCGAAGCGACGCCGTGAAGGCCCTGGAGAACAAGCTTCGGCGCGTGCGCGAGAGCTACTTCAACGCCCGCGCGCGCAAGACCAAGCGCCGCCTGCGCGACGAGGACGAACTGCTCCGCGGCGAACTCGCCCGTGAACTCGAAGGCCCGGAATTCGGACGCGACGACGCCCGATCCATCGCTCGCTGGGACCCCTACGACCAGAACGCCCATGCCGACTGGTTCGACCCCGAATGGATGTTCGGCGTCGCCGACGGCTTCGACGTCGTGCTCGGCAACCCACCCTACATCCAGTTGCAGAAGGATGACGGCCGCGCGGGGACGAAGTACCGGGACGAAGGCTACGAGACCTTCACCCGCATGGGCGACATCTACCAGCTCTTCTATGAACGCGGCTGCGATCTGCTCGCGCCGGGCGCCGGTGTGCTCGCCTACATCACGTCCAACAGTTGGCTGAAGGCGAAGTACGGCAAGCCGTTGCGCCGCTGGCTGGCGGCGCGACATACACCGCTGCGTCTGGTCGAGATGGGCAAGGACGTGTTCGACGCCATCGTCGACGCCTCCGTCCTGCTGGTCCGGGAGGGCGGCGGCGCTGAGGCGGTGCCTGCCGTGGACCTGGACCAGCTCGGCGACGACGACGGATTCCCGCCGCCCGAGGGGGCGTGGAGCGAAGCGCGCCCGGACGGCGCGGCGCCGTGGAGCATCCTCTCCGCCATCGAATGGCGCGTGCTCGACAAGATGCGGGCCGCGGGCGCCCCGCTCCGGAACCGGGACGTTCGCATCAACTATGGGATCAAGACCGGCTACAACGAAGCGTTCGTGATCGACGAGGCCACGAGGGCCGCCCTGGTCGCCGAGGATCCGCGATCGGAAGAAATCATCCGACCGGTACTGCGCGGCCGCGACATCCGCCGCTGGCGCGCGCGATGGGCCGGGAAATGGCTGATCGACACGCACAACGGATACGGCGATGCGCCGGCGATCGACATCGCCGACTATCCGGCGGTCAAGCGCCATCTCAACCGTTTTCTACCCGCGCTGAAGCGGAGACAGGACAAGGGCCGGACACCGTACAACCTCAGAGATTGCGCCTATCACGAGGCTTTCGCCAAGGAGAAGCTGTTCTGGATCGACCTCGTCGATCAGGGACGCTTTGCCTACGACGATGGTGCCTTGTTTGGTACAAACACCACGTACTTTCTCATCGGCGAAAACCTGAGGTTCCTCTGTGCGGTCCTCAACTCGAAATTGACGTACTGTTTCCTTCGGCACACCGCGCCAACGTCCGGTATGGGAGTCATCCGATGGATGAAGGTGTACGTGGAGTCCCTGCCGATCCCCGACGCTTCCGACGCGCAGAAGCGCCCCTTCGTCCGCCTCGTGGACGACATCCTCGCCGCGAAGGACGCCGCCCCGGACGCTGACATCACCGAACAAGAGAAGGAAATCGATCGCTTGATCTACACGCTCTACGGCCTCTCGGAAGCCGAGATCGCTACGGTTGAGAAGGGCCGACCATGACTCGCGCCGGGGCCGGCCCCGCATCGCATCGTAAACGGCGAACACCGCGCCGGAGGGCCGCTCCCGCGTGGCCTCTTTACGGAGACGGTCTCGTTAGGAGCCCGCGTCGCAGAATCCCTTCGAGCGCCAAGGCATCGTCGGCACGGTCAAGCGCTTCCCCGAAGTAGAGGATGAACCGCCCTGGGTTTCCCGGAGAGTATCTTGTCGGTGAATTCATCTGCATTGTCCTCCCGAAGACTCAACGAGTGTAGTCTCCGGGAAGCCCGGGGCGGTTCAGTCAGCGACGCAAGTATGGCCACAACACACGGACACACGAGATTCAAGGGGGATGGGGGTGGTGAATCTCGCTTGTTCAAGTTGGAGAGGCGGACGTGCTTTTGTCCTCCCGATCTTCCGTCTCTGCCATCAGGTGCTCGCCAACCGGCAAGATTATCAGGCGATTCTTGATCTGCGCCGACAAACTGGACCAGTCCAGAGTTTCTGGCAGATGGAAACCAGAGGCAGCCGTTTCACTTGGGCCGGTTTGCATGGCGTCGGTGCTCTGTCCAGTTCTCATGGGCATTTCCTCCATCCATCGAATGTCCGGTTATCTTGAATCGCAGTTTGTTGGATGCCGTGGTTCGGATCGTTCAATTCGATAGTCCTGATTTCTCCTTGAGAAACAAAATAATGCGAACCATGATCGACACTTTCTATTATTGCTCGCGTAAATTCGTAGTTCACAATCTGCTCTTTGGAAGCTAGTGCATTGATCTGGTAGGGATTTCGAAGCTCCATCTGCACAGAAAGACTCTCGGTGATATTCTTCAAGGTCATATACAACGTATCGGAGCATTTCTCGATATTCAGTCCAAGCGTTGTCGCTTCCCGCCGGTTTATGGTGTAGTCGTGACTGCCTGATTCCGAACACAGAAACTCGACTATCTTCTTCATCTTTCCTTCCTCGATCTCCTGCCTCCGAAGCAGGCGTAACGCCAAGTCGCGTATTTGTTGTCGGGAGCGGAAAATTTGCCCAAGGACGAGGGGGTGAACCTTGTCAGACAGATCCAATAAGGCTTTCCCTTCAAAGTCGGCGCCGCTTCTGCAGGCGCGGATTGCATCGAGATAACCGTTAACGGCTTCCACACTCACTCCGGCACGTGCATCGGGGTTGGCACCGGGTATGGAGGGCCCAAGAGGATGTTGGAGGGTTGGGTCAATCGGCCCGAGAGTGGCCTGTTTAGTCATGATAATGCGATCTGCACCGAGGGAAATCAGTGTCCCCGCACTCATGCACTTGCTAGGCGCTATGATCTCGAAATCGTCGCAGAACATGCGGATAAGATTAACGAGATTCCACGCCGCAGACGTATCCCCGCCGGACGTGTAGAGGATGAGAGAAATCCTGGCTACAGGGCCCAAGGCGTCCAAGTGATCGACGAACAAATCGATGACGTCTTGACCTATCTTGGTTTCCAAGCCTCGTCGGTCGCCCGTCACGTAGAGGATGACTTTCGATTTCCTCTCATCCTCGATTTGGCGGAGCACCTGAGTTCGATCGGACTTGGGCATTTCTGCACCGCTCTGGCAGGCCAGTAACGATCATATGGCACTGTGGATGGTCAAGCAAGCGTCTGTCCGGGATCACAGCGAGCCCCGATGACAGTCGTGTAGGGTTGGTTCTTCCGCGGAATCCAGGGGGGTGATTTTGGATCCCACGCGAACATAATCAACTGATTATATTGTCATTTTCCAGCCATCAGAGTACCCGAAGTGACGCTCGCGTTCATCGAGTGGTTTCCCGCAGGATCTACGCGCTGTTTCGTGCAGTCACAGTGGGTTCGCCCCCGCCACGTCGGCCATGTGCATCTGGTCATCGGTCAGCCTCTCGATGCTCCGCCCTTGAACTCGATGGCGTACAGACCCTCGGGGTCGCAGACGACGAAATCGATCTCGGGGAACCGCTTGCGGGGATGCCGGGTCGGCTTCAGGGAGTGGAAGGCCGCGTAGCGATCGTCGATGGCGGCGCGCAACCTCTCGAATATCCGTTTCTCCGCCGGATGTGCTTTCGGGCAAAGGTCGGCCCGGGCACGCTACCGCCCGGGCCGGTGGCGCGCGGTCGAGCGCTTGTAGTGCCCCTGCACGATGCGGTCGATGACCATCGCGCAGAACAGGATCGCGAGGCCCGCCAGCATCCCCTGGCCCTTGGCCGCGTACTGCAGCGCGACGAGCACGTCCTGGCCCAGGCCCTTGGCGCCGATGAGCGAGGCGATGACCACCATCGACAGGCACATCAGGATGGTCTGGTTGACGCCGGTCATGATCGACGGCATCGCCAGCGGGATCTCGATGTCCTTGAGCAGCGTCCACCGGGTGCAGCCGAACGCGGTCGCGGCCTCCTTGGTGCTTTCCGGCACCCCGCGGATGCCCAGCGCGGTCAGCCGGATGACCGGCGGCATCCCGAACACCAGCGTGGCCAGCACCCCCGGCGGCTTGCCGGTGCCGAAGAAGGCGATGATCGGGATCAGGTAGACGAACGCCGGCATCGTCTGCATGAAGTCGAGCACCGGCAGGGCCGCGTTGTAGGCGCGCTGGCTCTTGCCGAACCAGACCCCCAGCGGAATCCCGATCAGCACGCAGAGGAAGGCGGCGGCGCCGAGCAGGGAGACCGTCACCATGCTCGTCTCCCACAGGCCGAACAGGGCCAGATAGGCGAGCGCGGCGCCGGTGAACACCGCGACGCGGGGGCCGGCCAGCCGCCACGCGACGACGACGATGACGGTCATGACCACCGGCCACGGCGTATCCACGAACACCGTCTCCAGCCCGTCCAGCACCGCCCTGATCGCGGCGACGATGCCGTCGAAGACGCCGGCGCCCTTGACCGACAGCCAGTCGAACCCCCCGTCCATCCAGGTGGACACTGGCGCGTAGTAGCTCTTCTTCTCCACCGGGAAGAAGGCGACCCAGGGCTCGAGCCCCGGAGCGATCTTCCCGACCGTGAATCGGTAAAGGGTGAGCGGCACGATCGCCAGCCACAGCAGGGCGCCGAGGCCGGCCCTCGTCCAGCTCAGGCCCGATGCGGTGCCGGCGGGGTCCGCCCGCCAGCCCAGGTACTGCTTCTCGTAGCGCAGGTTGGCGTAGAAGCCCTGCACCAGACGCATCCCGATCAGCAGGACGAGGCCGGTCGCGAGGATCGTCACCGCGCCTTGCGCCGCGAGCGCGGCCTCCTCGGCGACCCGGTTCATGATCTTGTCGAGGTTCTCCGCCCGCTTGAGGAACGAGGCCGCGTCCGGATCGCCGGCGAGCTTCGCCGCCTCGTGCTTGGCGAGGAACTCGTTGTACTTGAGGGTGAGCTTGTCGAGCCGGGCGAGCTTGTCCGCCCCCAGCTCCCCCCACCAGCCCCGACCGATCTGGACCAGCGCGAGCACCTCCAGGACCAGGAATGTCCAGAACAATCCCCACAGGCCGCGGGCCGCGCCCCAGAAGGGGCCGGCCAGCGCGGCGGCCGTATTCCACGACCAGGGGAAGCGCACGGCCGACTGGATCTTCTCGAACTCGCGGCCGTAGTACGCCGGCCGGGCGCCGGCGAAGTCGCCGACCGAGCCGGCGAGCCGGTCCGGGGACGCGGAGAATCCGGTCTCCTGCATCAGTGGTCACCCCCCTTGATTCCCTTGAGGAGCGTGGCCTTGTCCACGACCCCCACGTCCCGTCCGCCATCGGTGATCACGATGGGCTGATCGGTGGTGGTCGAGAGGTCGATCAGCCCGCTCAGGTCGGTGTCGTGCGCGGCCCGCGGCGCCAGGCCCAGGTCCTCGCCCGGCCGCGGCCGGTACTCCCCGATCCGCGCCATGATGGTATGGGCGAAGACGAGCTTCAGGGTGGAGATGCCTTCGACGAAGTCCCGCACGTAGTCGTCGATGGGGTTCGTAACGATCTCCTCCGGTGTGCCGGTCTGCACGATCCGGCCGTCCTTCATGATCGCGATGCGGCTGCCGATGCGGATGGCCTCGTCGAGGTCGTGGGTGATGAAGACCGTGGTCTTGTTCAGGTCGGCGGAGAGCGCCATGAACTGCTCCTGGAGCTGGCGCCGGATCAGCGGGTCCAGCGCGGAGAAGGGCTCGTCCATGAGCAGGACCTCGGGGTCCGAGGCCAGCGCCCGGGCGAGCCCGACCCGCTGCTGCATCCCGCCGGACAGCTCGCTCGGGAAGCGGTCCTCGTAGCCGTCGAGGTTGACGAGGCTCAGGCAGCGCTGGGAGACCTCCCAGCGCTTCGATTTCGGCTGGCCCTGCACCTGCAGCGGGAACGCGACGTTGTCGCGCACCGTGCGGTGCGGAAACAGCGCCATGTGCTGGAACACCATGCCGATATGGGCGGCGCGCAGCTTCCGCAGCTCTCCCTCGCCCAGCGCCAGCACGTCCCGGCCCAGGACCTCGATGCGTCCGGTGGTCGGCTCGATCAGCCGGTTGACGTGGCGCACCATGGTGGACTTGCCCGAGCCCGACAGCCCCATGACGCAGAAGATCTCGCCGCGCGGGACCTCGAACGAGCAATCCGCGATGCCGACCACGCATCCGAACCGCTCCAGCACCTGCGTCTTGGTGAGGCCGTCGCGGGTGATCGCCTGCATCGCTTCGCCGACCCGCGCGCCGAAGATCTTCCACACGCCGTGCAGCTTGATGACCGGTTCACTCAATCGGGATGGCTCCTTGCGGGCGGGATGTCCGCGTCCTCACAGGACGCGCTGTTCCCGGGACGTATGGATTCCCACCTGTGGATTTCCGCCCCCGCTTCCGCGAGGACATGCTTGCGCGGGAATGACTGCGCTGAAAACGCGGGAATGACCCGGATGGATGGGGCGCCCGCGTCCTCACAGGACGCGCAGTCCCCTGGAGAGGCCACCCCTTCATCTCCGGATGCGAGTCGATCGGCATGAATTCACCCTGGCCGTCCGGCCTTCCGACTTGTCCCGGAGCGTCCGGATGGAGTGTACTTGCGGCCCCGCTCGAAACCCGGACGGAAAGCCCGTGACCACTACGACCACGACCCCCAAACCGCCCCGATGGGGCATCACGAACGACTACGGGCCGCTCAGGGACGTGCTGCTCGGCGTGCCCGAGTTCTACCGCTGGATCGACGCGGGTCCGATCACGAGGCGGACCCTGGACAACCAGGAGCACACCGGCGTCGAGTTCAACCTCCAGACGGCCATGGCGCAGCACGCCGAGATGGTCTCGATCTACGAATCGAACGGCGTCGCCTGCCATTACCTGGACGCCGACGAGGTCCTGCACCGCAACTTCTTCGCCCGCGATTCGAGCGCCATGACCCCTTGGGGAGCGCTCATCTGCCACATGCAGTTGAAGAGCCGGCGGGCCGACTACGTGACCGCCATCCGCTTCTACCAGGACCACGGCATCCCGATCTGGCGCTACGCCACCGCCGGGCACTTCGAGGGCGGCGACTTCAACATCCTGGAGCCGGGATTCGTGCTCATCGGCTACTGCGGCGAGCGTTCCGAGCGCGAGGGGTCGGAGCAGGTGGCGGGGTGGGTGCGGGAGCAGGGATGGGAGGCGGTGGCGGCGCCCATCTCGCGGGAGTTCGTCCACATGGACGGTCTGGTGGCGCCGCTGGCCCCGAAGCTGCTGGTGGCCTGCGTGGACGCGCTGGAGGACTGGCTGGTGGCGCTGCTGCGTGGGCGCGGCTTCGAGTTCGTGGAGGTGGGCTACGCGGAGGCCAGGGATCTCGGCGTCAACCTGGTCGCCCTCGGCAACGACCGCGTGCTCTCGATGCAGGGGTCGCGGGACCTGAACGGGCGCTTGCGGGCGATGGGGTTCGAGGTCTTCGACCCGGACATGTCGATGTTCACCCTGGGCGGAGGCGGCGTCCATTGCCTGTGCCAGGCGCTGTGCCGGGACGAGGCGTAGACGTGGGATCCGGGAGCCGGCGGCGGGCGCCCGATCACGGGGATGACACGGATCGGGATCGCCGGCCGCCACTATCAGGCGCTGTGCCGGGACGAGGCGTAGACGCGGGATCCGGAGGTCGGCAACGGGCGCCGGCGGCGCCCGGTCACGGAGACGACGCGGACTGGAACCGGCGACGGCTGCCGCCGGTTCGCGTCCATCGGGCGGCAATCTTCCGCCCGCGGACGAAAAACGGGCGATCCCTCGGGGATCGCCCGTTTCGCGCACCATCACCCTCATCCCGAACGTCGGCCCGCGATGGCCTACTTCATCCAGGAATCCACCAACGCGGCGTTGTCCTTCGCCCATTGCTTGGCATATTCGTTCGGGTCGGCCTTCTCGACCACGAGCGCGTACGTCATGCCGGAGACCAGATCGGTGTTCAGCCTGACGTTGTTCAGCAAGGCGGCGGCCTCGGGATGCGCCTGCTCCAGGGACGCCGCGTAGTGCACGTGCAGGTAGGCCAAGTCCCAGGCGACCGGAGCGTCCGACTTCTCCAGCCATTGCGGATCGTCGGTGGGCTGGATGACCATCCACTTGGAGGCGTCGTACGCGGGCTCTTCCAGGATCACCAGGTCGTGCAGCGCGAAGACGTGGTGGGGGGTGTAGCAGAAGAGCACGTGGTCGGCATCCTTCGCGACCGCGGCGTCGAGGTTGGCCATCGCCAACGTCTCGTCCATTTCCACGAGCTCCATGGTCTCGTCGTACCCATAGCTCTTGGCGCGGATCTTCTCGATGTTCGTCGACGCCCAGCCCGATGCGCCGATCCAGATCTCGCCCCGGCCGTCGCCGTTGGTGTCGAAGTGCTTCGCCATGTCGGGATCGGCCAGATCGGCGAGCCGGGTGATGCCGGTGCGCTCCGCGGTCGCCTTCGTCACGCACATGCCCTGGAACGCGGCGACGCCGTTCGGGTTCATCTTCACCGTGCCCTTGGTCTTCACGAACTTGTCGTTCAGGTTGGTCTGGTTGGGCAGCCACACTTCGGGATGCACGTGCATGCTGCCGGAGTCCATCGCCTCGAAGATGACCGGGTTGGTGCCGTTCTGGAGTTCCACCTCCAGGCCGAGGTTGTCCTCCAGCACGACCTTGAGGATGCTTGCGGTGGCCGCCACCGACGGCCAGTTGGGGACGCCGATGACGACGTCGGCGGCATGGGCGGACGTCACCCCGGCGGACAGCAGAGCCGCGCACAGGGTGCGGCGCCAAGTGAGTGTCTTCATCGTTGTTCTCTCCTTCGGTTCAGTGGGTGATGGCCGTGCGCGCCGCGCGCTTGGCCAAGGGATCAGCGTGAGCGCTCCTACGTCTGTTTTCGCGTCCCCTCCGGTCCGCCCGCGTCCGCAAGGACGCGCCGTCTCAGGGCAGCGTCGAGGTTTCCCGAAACGGGGCGATTAGACCTTACAGAGCCGGGAGAGTCCATCGACGTCCCGTGAACGGCTCGGGACAGTCCGCGTCCCGAGAGCGGATGATGATCCCAGGATCAATTTGTCCTCTCTGAGAACTTTTTAATAACCAATTGGTTAGTCTCTTACCCGTGAAGTCTTCGACAAAACGACGAAGATTTTTCCGCCAACCGGCGTTTGGTTCCGGCTATGCCGGGTTGGGGCTATTACCGAATTTCCCCACACGAGTCGTGTAGAGACCAAGGCTGGCTCACTCGACGAAGACCACTGCCGCATCCGCACCGGGCACGGCCACGAAGACACCTCACGCCTGCGACGCTTCGCCATCGGCATCATCCGCTCCAACCGTCTGTTCGAAGTCTTCGCCGGTCACCGGGCGCGCTCGCAAGGCGTTGACCTGCTCGACCAATCGCGCGAGGGCTTGGTCTCCTCGCTCGCGATGGCGCGCAATGGGTGGGAGATGAGGACAGGGACGATGGACACGAGGAGTTCGGGCTCGTATGGGCGCGGGGTTCGTCCGGCCGCCAGGGCGGGGTTCGGTGGCGTGCTCCGGCCGGCCTTGGCCTTCGGCCTGGCGGCGGAGGCCGGTGTCGCTTCATCAGAGACCGGCGACGGCACGGCGGCGGGTCGTCCGGTGATCGACCCCGGGACCTTCGTCGAAATGCCTGCCGACGCCGATGACGGCGCCGACGCTGCGGCCGGTCCGATCGGGCGTGTCATGCGAAAGACTCCCGCTACGTCGTCGTCTCCACCGGCCGCGTCATGCGGAGGACTTCCGCCACGTCGCCGGTGCGGTCGATGGCGAGCAATGCCTCGGCGAGGGCATCGCGCCGGTTCGCGCCCAGGTACGGGGCCGCGAGCCCGTCGAACTTCGCCTTCAGCTCCTCGCGCGTGAGGAAGTTCTCCGGCTCGCCCCTGGGTGTCTTCACGTATCGCTCGTACGCGCCGCCCCGTTTCGTCGTGATCCTGGCGAGGCCGGACATGCCGGGGAAGTCCGCTTCGGCCCGATCGTCCACGGCGGTGCGCACGCGCCGGCAGAGTCCGAGGGTGTCCGCGTCGCCGAGGTGCGCATCGTAGGAATCCCAGGTGAGCGCGCCGTCGCGCAGCGCCACCGCCGCGCAGAAGGGCATCGAGAACTGCCCGTCCACGTAGGTCTCCGGGTGCTGCTTCTCGCCTTCCGGGTCGCCGATGAGGTTCCAGCCAGTGCGCGAGAGTCCGATCTCCACCGATTCCACGTCGCGCCAGTCGATGCCGTGCTCGCCGCGCAACGCGATCAGCGCATCCACCGGGGCGTGGCTGTACCGGCAGGAGGGGTAGGGCTTGATCGCGATGCGCAACGTCTCCCACCGCTGGCCCAGGCCCTCGGTCGCGAGCGCCGGATCGGCGTTCGGCGCGTATGCGTGCAGGAAGCCGGACCGGCCCTCGATCGCCTCGCGCGCCCCGCGGAACCCCTCGCGCGCCATGCACGCGGCCACCAGCCCGTTCATCGCCGCGTACCCGGTATGGAAGGGCTTGTTCCACGCGCCGTCGGCGAGGAACTGCATCGAGCCGGCGGCGAGGCTGCCGCAGAGCCCCAGGGCGTCCTCCATCCGCGACGGATCCAGACCGAGGACCCGGCCCGCCGCCGCCGCGGCGCCGAACACGCCGCAGGTCGCGGTCGGGTGGAACCCTCGCCGGTAGTGCTCGGAAGGATTGAGCGCGAGGCTCAGCCGGATCTGCACCTCGTACCCGGCCACCACCGCCGCGACGACCGTCGCGCCGTCCGCCCCGGCCATCTCCGCGGCGGCCAGCGCGGCCGGGACGATGGGGGCGCTCGGGTGGATCGAGCCGCTGGCGTGGGTGTCGTCGAAGTCGAGCGAATGGCCGAGGTTGCCGTTGAACAGCGCGGCGGCCGGCGGCGAGTACGAGGCGGCGTCGCCGATGACGCTGGCCCCGGTGTCAGCGCCGGGGCCACCGGCGCCGCCGGCGGCGAGGCCGAGGTGGCGTAGCGCCGCCGCCATCGAGGCGCTCAGCCCGGCGTCGTTGCGCCCCCGGATCGAGATGCCGACCTGGTCCATCAGCAGCATCCTGGCACGCTCGACGACGGCGGAATCGAGCGACGCAAAGTCGATTCCAGCCGCGAATTCCGCGAGGCAGCGGGTGGTTCCGGTCATGGCGGGGTCCTCGTGAAGAGTGGCGGGATGTTAGCGGAAGGGCGCAGCACTTGCAGCGACGGCCGGTTCGACGCGGGCCTGCCACACCACGCGCTCCGTGATTGCCGCATCCACCCTCCAGGCGCCAGGTGCCTGAACGAAGATCATACTCCGTTGCATGAAAGCATATTCCTCGATATGCTTTCATGCATGAGGACGACCATAGACATCAATGACGAGTTGCTGCGAGCGGCCAAGGCCCATGCGGCGGGTGAGCGAAAGACCCTGAAGGCGACGGTCGAGCAGGCGCTCCGTGAATTACTGGCGGGCCCGCAGCAAGCTGTGTCCGATGTTCCGCCGATCCCCGTGTTTCGTGGAAGGGGCGTGCAGCCCGGCGTGGATCTGACGGACAACGCAGCCCTCGAAGCCATCATGAATGCAGAGCCCTGACGTCAACGTTCTGGTGAGCGCGTTCCGCGAGGACGCTGCCCATCACGGCTGCTGCCGAGCATGGTTGGTCGATGCCTTCTCCGGACGGGAGCAGGTTGGTCTGTCGGAGCTCGTGCTCAGCGGCGTGCTGCGCGTACTGACCCACCCTCGGGTCTTCCACCCACCGACTCCCGGCGAGGCCGCGACCACCTTCGTCGACGCGCTGCTTGCGCAGCCCGCAAGCGTGGCGTTGCGTCCGGGTAGCGGTCATTGGCGCATATTCCGCGGCATGTCCGCCACCCTTCGACTGACGGGTAACCGGATTCCGGATGCTTACCATGCCGCTTTGGCGATCGAGCACGGCTGTGAATGGGTCACCCTCGACCGTGGGTTTTCGGTGTACTCCGGGCTGCGCCTCATCAACCTTCTGGACGATTGACGAGCTCTCTGCATGAAACCCAAGCCCTTGACCGTCTACTGAAGCGGGGCAACTCCACCTTCGTATGTGGATGAAGGGGGATGCAAGTACACCTTGCGTGACATGTACCGCAACGCTACCCTGCCTCTGCTGCAAGGAGCCTGCAATCATGAGCAAACCCAAGCCCCGGAGCGATACCCAGTCGTCTGCAGTTCAGATGGCACCGGCAACTGCCTCGGCGAGCGAAAGCGGATCTCGTCAGATGGACGAAACCGAATTCCTGTTGAGCAGCCCGGAGAATGCGTGGCGGTTGCGCGAGTCCATTGCGCAGATCAGGGCGGGAAAGGTGGTGACGGTTGACCCACGAGACCTCGGAATTGACGTGTGAAGTTGACATTCTCCGAGAGGGGATGGGAACAGTATTCGTACTGGCAGCGCGTCAACCCCAAGATGCTCAAGAGGCTCAATAAGGTAATACGTGACACGCTCCGCTCTCCATATAAGGGCATCGGATAAGGGCATCGGCAAGCCGGAAGCGCTGAAGGGCGACCTGGAGGGCTACTGGTCGAGACGAATTGATGGCGAGCATCGTTTGGTCTACAAGATCGAAGGTGACAGCCTGCTGATCGCGCAATGTCGGCGCCACTATTGAGCCCGGGTTCCAAGGAACCCACCATGAGCAACGCCACACACCCCGAGCCTCGATAGATTGAGGTCGTCCATCCGAGCTACCAGCCAAGCAAGGCGAAGTTGACAGACCGGATCGGGACCGACCCCTGGTTCCGGCGTCGCCGACAGGGCGATCGGCTCCCGCCGTCAGGCGATGCAGCCGAGCTTCGCCGCCAAGTCCAGGAAGTCGCGGGCAATGAAGTCGAACTCGTGCTCGGCCTCGAAGTCCCGGCGCTGGTGCGGCCCGTACTCGGTGGGGCGGGCGACGAACGCGGTGCGCATCCCGTGGGAGGCGGCGTGCACGAGGTCGTCGTTGTGGGCCGCGACCATCACGACGCGCTCCGGGGGGAGGTCCAGGTACGCGCAGGTCCCGAGGTACGCCTCGGGCAGCGGCTTGTAGGTCCGGCAGGGCTCGGCGCCGAGGATCGCGTCCCACGGCAGGTTGGCGCGTCGTGCCATGTTCACCATCATCGCGACGTTGCCGTTCGAGCAGGTGCCGAGGATGTAGCGCCGACGCATGGCAGTGAGGCCCGCGACGCAGTCCGGCCAGGGATCGAGGCGGTGCCAGGCGCGGTTGAAGTCGTCGATCCCGACCTCGTCGAGCCCCGTGACGGCGAACTGATCGAGCAGCTCGCACAGGCTCTCGCGGTGCAGATCGTCGAGTCGGGTCCAGGCGCGCTCACCGCTTCTCACCCGCTCCATCGCGGGCTGGTACATCCCCCGCCAAGCGTCCGCGAACGCCTCCCAGTCGGCCTCGACACGTAAGCGTTCGCCGAGCGCGCGGCCCTCGCGAACGATGCTCGTGCGCCAGTCCACCACGGTGCCGAACACGTCGAAGACGAGCGCCTCGATCTGCGCGGGGTCGACTGCCATGACGAGGTTCCTCCGGCCTGCTGCGAGCGATGGCGGCCGGTCGGGACGGGATATCAGCGCGAGCGCAGCTTCGGATCCAGCATGTCCCGCAGCGCGTCGCCGAAGAGGTTGAATCCGAATACCGCGAGGGTGATCGCAAGGCCCGGGAAGATCGACAGCCACGGCGAGCTCTCGAGGAACTCCTCCGCGCCGCCCTTGAGCATCAGCCCCCAGGCCGGGGTCGGGTCCTGCACCCCCATGCCGAGATAGGACAGCACCGCCTCCAGCAGGATGGCCTGGCCGACGAAGTACGTCAGCATGATGAGGAAGGGGGCCATCACGTTGGGCGCCATGTGGCGCAGGATGATGCGCGCATGGCTGTAGCCGAGGGCGCGTGCCGCGTCCACGTAGGGGATCTCGCGAATTGAAAGCGCACTGGACCGGACCACCCGCGCGCACTGGGGAATGAAGGGCACGGTGATGGCGATGATCACGTTCTCAACGCCAGGCCCCAGGGTCGCGACCACCGCCAGCGCCATGATGATGAGCGGGAAGGCGAGGAAGACGTCCACGATGCGCTGCACGATCAGGTCGAACAGCCCCCCGAAGTAGGCGCTCGCGACCCCGAGCACCAGGCCGATCGTCGCCCCGAGGAACGCGGCGACCAGCCCGATGAACAGCGCGGTGCGCGCACCGAAGAGGACGCGGGTCAGGATGTCGCGGCCGAACTCGTCGGTGCCCATGGCGAACTCGGCGTTCGGAGGGGTGAGCATGTCCTCCAGCGAGTTGACGACGGGATCGTAGGGGGTGAGGAAGTCCGCGAACATGGCGGCGAAGGTCATGATGATCACCACCAGCGCCCCCGCGGTCCCGAGCGGTTGCTTCCGGGCGAGGCTCCACAGCCGTTCGCCGAGCGGCTTCTTCAGCTCGTCGAGCTCGCCGGTGTCGATGAAGGCTTGCGGTGTCGCCACGGGCGTCTCCTAGCTGTAGCGGATGCGCGGGTCCAGCCACGCATACAGGATGTCCACCACCAGGTTCGTCATCACGAAGATCAGGACCACCAGCATGACGAGGTGCTGGGTCAGGGCGAAGTCCTGGTTGCCCACCGAGTCCACGAACAGCTTGCCCAGACCGTTCAGGTTGAACACCTGCTCGGTGACCACGAGCCCTCCGATGAGGAAGGCGAACTCGATGGCGATGATCGTCACCACCGGCAGCAGGGCGTTCTTCAGCGCATGCCGGTTGATGACCACCCGCTCGATCAGCCCCTTCGCGCGCGCGGTCCGCACGTAGTCCTCGCGCAGCACTTCGAGCATCGCCGAGCGCGTCATGCGGGTCGCGACCGCGGAGTACCGGTAGCCGGTCGCGAGGGCGGGCCAGATGAGCTGGGCGAGGTTGCCGATCGGATCTTCGAACGGGGAGACGTAGTTGATGGGCGGCATCCAGCCCGCCCCGAACCACGCCTGGGTGATGATCAGCAGCCCCAGGATGATCATGATGCCGAGCCAGAACGAGGGGATGCCGATGCCCGCGATGCTGAACGCCCGCACCAGGTAGTCGATCCAGGTGTTCTGCTTGACGGCGGAGATGATGCCCAGCGGCAGCGCGATGATCACGGCGACCAGGGTCGACATGATCGCGAGCTGCAGCGAGAGCTTGAAGCGCACCTGGATCTCGTGGACGACCGGCTGGCCGGTCCACATCGACTTTCCGAGGTCGCCGGTGAAGTAGCCGCCGGCGAAGGCGATGAACTGCTCGTACAGCGAATCGTCGAGGCCGAGCTCCTTGCGGCAGATGTCGATGTCCTCCTGCGAGGCGAACAACCCGGTGCCGGCGAGGCGGACCTCGCAGACGTCGCCGGGGAGCAGCCGCAACAGGAAGAAGACGAGCAGCGCCGCCCCGATCAGGGTCGGGATCATGAGCAGCAGGCGCTTGACGACGTATTGGTACATGTCTTGCGTCCGTCTATGCGGTCATGGCCAACGCTCCCCCCCCGCACGCGGGGGGGAGCGCCGGTTCCCGAACGGCGTCGCCCTACATCAGCGACTCGTCGATCCAGACGTTGTCGAGCTGCTGGTTGAGGTAGTGGCTGGGCGCGATGTTCCACCCCTTCACGTAGGAGCGATGGGGGTTGATCTTGTACCACCACAGGGAGACGCCCATGTGGGCCATCTCGTCCAGCGCCCGCTTCTCGTACTGGCGCATGAGGGCGCGCTGCTCGTCCTCGGTCGGGGCACGTGCGAGCTTGCCGTAGATCTCCTCCAGCACCTGGTCGTCGTACTGCCCGTAGTTGTTCCCCGAGCTGCCGAGGAACTTCGTCACGTCCGCGATGGGGTTGATGACCGACTGGCAGTTGAAGTCGATGGAGACGTCGAACTCGTGCGACTTGCGCAGCGCCGCGTAGAACTGCGGGGTCGGGCGCACGTGCTGCTCGGCCTTCACGCCGACCTTCGCCCACTGGTCGATGAGCCACGTGCCGACGACCTTGTAGGGCTGGTCCACGTCGCGATTGTTGTAGTCGATCGTCAGATCGGTCGCGCCCGCTTCTTCGAGGAGGCGCCTCGCCTCGGCGCGCGAGGCTTCGATGTCGCGGCCGTAGCCGGCGAGCTGCACGAGCTCCTCCTCGCTCGCGGCCAGCGGATGGCCGGGGAACACCACCCCGCCCACCGTCTTCACGATCGCGATCCGCGAGAGGTACTTCGAGCCGCCCCAGCGGTCCACCGCGAGGGTGAGGGCGCGGCGCACCCGCGGGTCGTCGAAGGGCTTGCGCGCGTGGTTCGAGGTGAACAGCAGCACGCAGTTCCAGTCACTCTCCTGCACCCTGAGCTTGTCGCCCAGCGCGTTGACCAGGTCGTCGCGCGCCTTCGGAGGGAAGCCCCGGAACTCGATCGCGGCCCGGTTGCCCCGGATCGCCTGGATGCGCACCGACATCTTCTTGGCGATGATCGCCTTGAAGCCGTCGAGATGCGGCTGCCCTTCGTGGTGGTAGTCGTCGTTGCGCACCCCCTCCACGAACGCCCCCGGCTGGTGCTGGACGAACTTGAACGGCCCGGAGCCGTTCACGTTGTCCCTGTGCCAGTCGTAGCCGTGCTCGTCCAGATCCTTCTTGCTGTAGATCCAGTTGAAGGGCGTGGCCAGTGCCGGCAGGAAGGCGCCGGAGGCGAATTTCAGGTTGAACACGACGGTGGTGTCGTCGGGCGCCTCGACCGAGTCCACCATGTTGAAGAACGCCTTGCGGGCGCTGGGCACGCCCTCGGGCGGGAAGACGATCCTGTCGTAGGTGGCCTTGACGTCCCGGGCGGTCAGCGGCGTCCCGTCGTGGAACTTCACGCCCTCCTTGATCCTGAAGGTGAACGTCTTGCCGCCGTTGGTGGGCTCCGGCACGCCTCCGACGCAGAGGTCGCAGACGAAGTCCGAGGATTGGGGGTTGTCCGGGTTGACCCGGATCAGCAGGCTGTAGAACGGCGCGTAGGGGTGGACGATGGCGTAGGTCGTTTCCCGGTGGCCGTCCTTCGAGGGCGCTTCGCCGGCCACGACGAAGTCCAGGGTCCCGCCCCGCTGGGCGGTTTCCGCGGTTGCGGTCTGGGCGCAGAGACCGGCTCCCACGGCGCTGCCGAGCAGCACCGAGGCGACGGCCTTGGCTCTGAAGCCCCGTATGTAGCGTTTCATTGCTCGTTCCTCCTGATGGGCTGAGTACAGTTCCATTGCGTTTCTATTGTATGCCGCCGGTCCGTCGGTGGCACATTCGAGCCTGCATCTCACGACACCTCCGGGCACGCGACCCAGTGCCCCGGGCGCAGCTCGCGCAATGCTGGGATCTCGGTGCGACAACCCTCGACGGCCATGGCGCAGCGCGGATGGAACACGCAGCCGGGGGGCGGGTTCAGCGGGCTCGGCACCTCGCCCTTCAGCGTCTGGTACGCGCGTTGCGCCTCGACCCGGGGGTCCGGGATCGGTACCGCGGACAGCAGCGCCCGGGTATACGGATGCAGCGGCTTGTCGAAGAGCTCGTCCGATTCGGCCAGCTCGACGACCTTGCCCAGGTACATCACCGCGACCCGGTTGCAGAGGTGGTGGACGACGCTCAGATCGTGGGCGATGAAGAGGTAGGTGAGCTCGAACTCCTCGCGCAGGTCCTCCAGCAGGTTGATGACCTGAGCCTGGATGGACACGTCGAGCGCCGACACCGCCTCGTCGCAGATGATGAACTCCGGGTTCAGGCACAACGCCCGGGCGATGCCCACCCGCTGGCGCTGGCCGCCGCTCATCTCGTGCGGGTAGCGGTCCGCGAACTTCGCGGGCAGTCCGCAGACGCTGAGCAGCTCGGCGATCCGGCGGTTGCGCCGGCCCGGATCCGGCTCGATGCCGTGGATGCGCATCGGCTCGTCCAGGATCGAGCCGACCTTCATGCGGGGATTGAGCGAGCTGTACGGGTCCTGGAAGATGACCTGGATCTTCTGCCGCCAGGGGGTCAGCGCCTTGTTCGAGAGCCGTTCGAGGTTGACGCCCTCGAACACGATCTCCCCCGAGGTGGGCCGATCGAGCTGGAGCACGCAACGACCGGTCGTCGTCTTGCCGCAGCCGGATTCTCCCACCAGGCCGAGGGTCTCGCCCTTCCTGATGTCGAAGCTCACCCCGTCCACCGCCTTGACGTTGCCGACGGTCTTCTGGAACACCAATCCCTCGGTGACCGGGAAATATTTCTTGAGGTTTCTGACCTCGAGGAGGGTCTGGCCCTTGGCGACGCCGCCGGCGGCGGAGGGCGCGGGCATGGCGGTCTGGGCGTTCACGCGCCGCTCGCCTCGTCGAGATGGAGTTCGTTCGTGCGAAAGCACGCGGCGATCTGGCCGTCTCCCACCGCCTCCAGGGCCGGTATCGACCGGGCGCAAGCTTCGACCGCCCACCGGCAGCGCGGCCGGTACGAGCAGCCGCCGTCTAGCCGCGTCAGATCCGGCGGCTGTCCCTCGATCGGCACCAGGCGCTTGCCCCCCCGGTGCAGATCCATGCGGGGCACCGAGTTCAGCAGTCCGATGGTATAGGGGTGGCGCGGATTGTGGTAAATCTGGTCCGCGGTCCCCGACTCCACGATCTTGCCCGCGTACATCACGATGACCCGCTCGGCGTAGCGCGCGACCACGCCGAGGTTGTGCGTGATCACGATCAGCGCCACCCCCATCTGCTTGGTGAGGTTGCGCATCAGCTCCAGGATCTGGGCCTGGATGGTGACGTCGAGCGCGGTGGTGGGCTCGTCGGCGATGATGAGCCGGGGGTTGCAGGAGAGGGCCAGCGCGATCATCACCCGCTGGCGCATCCCTCCGCTGAAGTGGTGCGGATACTGCTTCAGGCGCCGCTCCGGCTCCCCGATGCCGACCATCCCGAGGAGCTCCACGGCACGCCGATCCGCCTCCGACTGACCGAGGCCAAGATGCAGCATCATCGTCTCGGTGAGCTGCAAACCGATGGTCAGCACCGGATTGAGCGAGGTCATCGGCTCCTGGAACACCATGGAGATCCGGCCGCCGCGAACGTGGCGGATCTCCTCGTCGCCCATCGCCAGCAGGTCCTTGCCGCCGAAGAGGATCCGGCTGCCTTCGAGGATCTCGCCGGGCGGATGGGGGATGAGTCGCAGGATCGACATCGCGCCGACCGATTTGCCGCAGCCGGATTCCCCGACGATGGCGACGGTCTCCCCCTCGCTCACGTCGTAGGTGACGCCGTCGACGGCCTTGACGGTGCCCTCGGTGGTATGGAACTGGGTACGGAGATTCTCGACTTCGAGCAGCTTGGGCACGGTAACCGATGACTCCTCAATCGAGCCTGCGAAGCTCGTCGTGTTCCGCCCGTGTCGCCCGGCGCGCTGCCGCCCGGCGCACGCTCCCGCGGGGCGCGCGGGGAGAACAACGGTAGGAGCCGGCGTGCCGAAAGTCAACGAGACGGGACCTGTCGGCGCAGGGCTGATTTCAATCACGGAGCAACGGCTAACGAGGCAACGCCTCTTCGATCCCCTGCACGTACCAGTCCATCCCCAAGAGAGCCTCGTCGTCCAGGAACCGGCCGGCCTGGACCGCCAGTGTGCCGTCCTGTCGATAGAAGGGGCCGGAGAAGGGGTGGAGGCGGTCCTCGGTGATCAGCCGCTCCACCTGGCGGGCGGAATCGGCGACCTCCTCGGGCATGTTCGCGTAGGGCGCCATGCTGACCATCCCCTCGGCGATACCGTCCCACGTGTCGCGGGAGGTCCAGGTGCCGTCCAGGACGGCCTGCGTACGGGCGACGTAATAGGCGTTCCAGTTGTCGATGATCGAGGTGAGCTGGGTGTGGAGGGCGTAGACGCGCATGTCCGACGCCTGCCCGAACCCCAGGACCCCTTGCTGCGCGGCGATCTGCAGCGGAGCCGTGGAATCCGTGTGCTGTGCCAGCACATCGGCCCCCTGGCGGATGAGGAGCTTGGCCACTTCGGCCTCCTTGCGCGGGTCGAACCACGAGGAGATCCAGATGATCCGGAGCTGGAAGTCCGCGTCGACGGACTGCGCCCCGAGCATGAAGGCGTTGATGCCGTGCACCACTTCGGGGATTGGGAACGACGCGATGTAGCCGGCGACGCCGGTATGGGAGACCTTGGCCGCGATATGGCCCAGGATGTAGCGGCCCTCGTAGAAGCGGGCGGAGTAGGTCGAGACGTTCTCGGCGCGCTTGTATCCGGTCGCGTGCTCGAACTTCACATCGGGGTGGCGGGCGGCCACCTCGAGCGTCGGGTCCATGAACCCGAAGGAGGTGGTGAAGATGAGGCCTGCCCCCGAACGGACGAGGCCCTCGATGGCGTGGACCGCCTCGTCCCCTTCGCCCACGCTCTCCAGGTACACCGTCTCGACGCGGTCGCCGAAGGCGCGCTCGACGGCCAGGCGCCCCTCGTTGTGCTGGTAGGACCAGCCACGGTCGCCGACGGGGCCGGAGTAGATGAATCCGACCTTGAGCGGCGCGGCGAAGGTGGACATGGGGGTGAGAAGGCAGGCACAGAAGACGAAAGACGCTAAGCGCATGACACGGGCTCCGGTACGGACAGGCCGACGAACCTTTCCGACAGATCAGTGACGGGCCGAGAACCAGCCGAAGGCAAAGGCTGCCAAAGTGCAAAGCGCACTGGCGAGGGCGGCCCAAAGGGGGAAGGCGGCGATGCCCCGCGACAACCTGTCGACGAGGTCGCCGACCAGGCGCGCGTCGTCGCCACTGCGGTAGAGCATGATGGTCCAGCGTGCGGAATCGGTTCCGTCGGAGGAGGAAACACGGACAAAGGCAGCGATGTCCTCGCCACTGCGAAAGAGGCCGTCGATGTCGTGGGGTCGGTCAGCCTCCAGGAGAGCGATGTCGCGTCGCGCCGTGCGGGCGTAGACCGCCTGCCCGGGATCGGCCGACGGCCCTTGGGCGAGGATCCAGCGCGAGCCGGCCCCCCAGAGGAAGGCGCGGCTCCCCGCCCCACCCCCTTCCCCCCCGCCCGCCTGCTTCACGAGGTCGACCAGCGAGCCGAAGACGAAGCCTGCTTCCAGGAACCCCAGGACACGCCCGTCGTCGGGGCCGACGACTTCGGTGACGATCCGCAAGGCGTTGTCGGGGCGGATCACGATGTCGCCCTGAGACTGGCCGGAAGCGCCACCACCGGACGCGAGGGTCACCGACTCGAAACGCCCGGTGCGGGCGAGCTCGCGCTCGTCAAGCGCGAGCAGCCGCAGCGACACGACGCCGGAGAGGCCGGGGAGGCCGGCATCCAGGATGGAAAGGAAGCCATCGAGCGAGGCATTCCTGGCCTCCGGCGACAACCCGTCATCGAAGAGCGCGAGGATGCGCGGGTGGGCGGAGAGGACGGCCGCCCCGGACTGCCAGCGAGCCCGATGGGCCCGGAGCATCGCGGCGATGCTGCGGGCGTGGTTGTGAAGCTCGGTACCGGCCAGGAAGACGTTGATGTGACTCGCCAAACGCGCGGATTGCCCGGCCAGTGCATCGGCCTGGTAGTAGGCGTAGAAGTACGCGCCAAGGGAAAGCAGGAGTGTCGACACGGCACAGAGGCAGGCATTGCGGACTGCGGAGGACATCCGGAAGGAACACCTGTGGACAGATGAGACAGGATCATTCTGACATATGCCCCGGATCTGCGCACTCCGGCGGATCGAGCGGCAAATCCAAGGAGCTCCACCGCACGCCGTCCCGCCTCGGGCTGACCGAGGCCCAAGTGGAACGTCATCGTCTCGGTGAGCTGCAATCCGATGGTCAGCACCGGATTGAGCGAGGGCATCGGCTCCTGGAACACCCATGGAGGGATTTGCCTGACGGCAATGGACTGTTTACCTTGGTTCGCACCTGCGCCCCGGTTCGTGCCTGCGAACACGAGGACCCCATGAGGAGGAACATGCCGATGTCTCTGGGAAAGGTCCATGCGATCACCGACGTCTGCATACTGGTCGAAGACGTGGAGCGGACAGTCCGGTTCTATACGGAGAAGCTGGGTTTTGCGCTGCGGCGCAGAGCGGAGGGGTTTGCGGACTTCGCGGGCGCGGGGATCACGCTCGCGGCCTGGGAGATCGAACACATCCACACCCACACCGGCGTATCCGGCCGCCGCGCGCCTCCCGGCACGCACAAGGCGTGTATCGCGGTGGAGCTTGAAACCCGGTCGGCGCTGTATATGCTCTACGAGGAGCTCCGGCAGCGGGACGTGCCGTTTCAGGCGCCGCCCAGAGAGTATCCGTGGAACGCCTGCTGCGCCTACTTCACGGACCCGGATGACACGCTCTGGGAGTTGTATGTCTGGGGGGACGGAGGCCCCGGTGACTATCACGAAACGTTTGATCGCTCGGACCTTCAAGGAGACTGACATGTTCAATACGCCGTGTCTCATGAATCGCATGAATCGGAGGTCGATGTTGAAATCGACCGTGACCGGGATCGCCGCGTTCGGCGCGGGCATTGCGCTCGTGATCCCCGAGAAAGCCGGTGCGGCGGCCAAGGTGACGGTCAAGTATGACTGGCTCATTTCCAACGGCCAGATCGGCGATGTCGTGGCCGTCGAAAACGGATATTTCGAAGAGGCGGGATTCGAGGTCGAGTTCAGCCCGGGTGGCCCCAATTCGCAGACCGTGCCGCCGGTGATCTCGGGCGCCGCGACGCTCGGGCAGTTCTCGGAGACGACCCAGCTCTTCAATGCGCGCGCAAGCGGAGTGCCCGTGAAAATCCTCGCCTGCGGATATCGAACCGGTCCTTACGCGTTCACGTCGAAGCCCGAAAAGCCGTTGCGTTCGGTCGAAGATCTCGAGGGCCTTCGAATCGGCATCCAACCTACGGCGCGCTTCCTCATCGACGCGATCGCGGCGAAGAACGGCATCGATGTCGGCGATCTGACCGTCGTGAACGTCGGCTTCGACAAGGCGCCGCTGGTGCGCGGAGAGGTGGACACCATCGGCGGATGGATCACCAACACCCAGGCGCTCAGTGTCATTGGAGAGGATCGGATCGATCTTCTCGTTCGCGATCTCGGGCTTCCGTCCTACGCCAACGTCTACTTCGCGACCGACAACGCCATCGAGACGAACGCCGGAACCCTCGCCAGGTTCATCGCCGCGGCCGGCAGGGGCTGGGGCTGGACGCACGCCAATCCGGAAGAAGCAGTCAGGAAGGTCGTTGCCGCCTACCCATCGCTCAGCCTGGAGTGGGAGCTCAAGACGATCGGTCTCGTCCTGGAGATGAGCTTCGATTCCGACACGGCACGCGGCGGCTGGGGCACGTTCGATCCGATGTCGATCGAGGAGCAGCTCTCGATCTTCGACGGTATCGGACAATATCCCGGCGGGCGCCCTGCGCTCGATGACGTCCACACGCTGAAGATCCTCGAAATGACGGCCGATCAGCGTCCGAGGCTGAACGCCCCGGGCGCCTGACATCCGATGGCCGCCGCGGTCGAGGCGAGGTCTCTCGATCTCGGCTATCGCAACGAGGACGCCGGCACGGTGTCCGTTCTCTCCGGCGTCGACCTCACGGTCGACGCCGGGGAATTCCTCTCCATTCTCGGGCCGTCGGGCTGTGGGAAATCGACGCTTCTGCGCGTGATCGCCGATTTGCTCGATCCGCTCGGGGGAGAGATCAGCATCCTCGGCAAGAGTCCGGGCGAGGCGCGACGTGCGCGCGAGGTCGGTTTCGTCTTCCAGGATTCGACGCTCCTGCCCTGGCGGACCGTGACTGCCAATATCGAGCTGCCGTACGTGATCGGCGGGAGGTACGCGGTGTCCGGGGCGCCGGACCGGACCGCCGGATTGTTGGGGATGCTGGGACTCGACGGGCTCGGGGGACGCTACCCGCATCAGCTTTCGGGCGGCCAGCGCCAGCGGGTCGCGATCGCGCGTGCGTTGCTGACCGAACCGAAGCTTCTCTTGATGGACGAACCCTTCGGCGCGCTCGACGAGATCACGCGGGATCGGCTGAACGACGAGCTCCTGCGGCTCTGGCGACGGACCGGGACGACCATCCTGTTCGTCACCCATTCGATCATGGAGGCCGTCTATCTGGGACAGCGGATCATGGTGCTTTCCGCGAATCCGGGACGGATCCGTGCGATCCGCGATCTGCGCGGCGCGAAGGAGGCCGATAACCGTTGCCGGCGCGAGGATCCCGCGATCGTCGCGGCCATGACGGACATGAGGAACGTTCTGGAGACTGCCTGATGCACCGGAAACCCTTGTCGGGCGCGGTGACTGTCGTATTGCCGATCGCCGGCGCACTATCGATCGTCCTGGCGTGGCAGTTCCTCCTGCCCGCCGCCGGAGTCCCGGCCTATATCGCGCCGACACCGACGCGGATCGCAGCCGTATTCGGGAAACAGTGGCCCTTGCTGCTCGACAATCTCTGGCCGACCCTTGCCGAGAGCGTGGCCGGCTTCCTTTTCGGCAATCTGGCCGCGGTCCTGCTTGCCGTCGTCTTCGTATACAGCCGTACCGTCAACGTCGCCTATTTTCCGGTGGTGCTCTTCTTCAATACGATCCCGATCCTTGCTCTTTCTCCCATCATCATCCTGATCTTCGGTCTCGGCATGATGCCGAAGATCATCATCGCCTCGGTGATCTGCTTCTTCCCGACCCTCGTGAACATGGTCCGCGGGCTGAATGCATCGACTCCGAACGAGCGGGAGCTGTTCCGGGTGCTGTCGGCCACGCCGTGGGAGACGTTCTGGCGCCTGCGTCTGCCACGCTCCCTGCCGATGCTGTTCTCGTCACTGCGGATCGCGTCGGCCACGGCGGTGATCGGGGCAATCGTCGGGGAATGGATCGGTTCCGACAAGGGCCTCGGGGCGCTCATCATCCAGGCCACCTTCAACTATCAGTCGGACCGGCTCTACGCCGCGATCGTCCTTTCTTCGTCCATGTCGATCGCCTTGTTTCTCGTAGTCGTCCTGATCGAGCGCCGCATGGCGGACTGGTCCTTCCAGGCCCGTTAGTCCGACTTCGCATGTCCCGGCGAAACCCTTGTCCCACCGGATCGGCATCGGGCCGGGGATTTCGCTATTCTTGCGTCCGTCGATGGACGAGCCCGGCGCGAGTGCCGGTGAGAATACGGTGAGGCCAGTCGAACCGATGAACGCAGGCGAGCAACGGGGCGAGCCCAGGACGGGCGCGACCTGGCCGGACGAGATCTACCGGGTGCTGCGCGATTTCGACGTCACCCAGTTCGCCTACGTCCCCGACGCGGGCCACAAGGTGCTCATCGATCGCTCCCTGGACGATCCGGAAGTCCACTCCGTCGCTCTCACCACCGAAGAGGAAGGCGTCGGCCTGCTCGCGGGCGCGCACCTCGGTGGTGGGCGCGGGGTGCTGCTCATGCAGTCGAGCGGGGTCGGCAACTGCATCAACTTTCTCTCCCTGGTGCGGGGCGGGCAGTTCCCGTTCCTGATGCTCGTCAGCATGCGCGGCGACTTCGGTGAGGGGAATCCCTGGCAAATGCCGATGGGCCGGGCGGTGGAGCCCGTGCTCGAAGCGATGGGGGTGATGTGCATCCGCGTCGACGATGCACGCGAGGCCGCGGACACCGTCCGCGCCGCCGCGACCATGGTGTTCCGGGCGGGACAGGCGGTCGCGGTCCTGCTGACCCAGAAGCTCATCGGCGCGAAGCCGTTCTGAGCATATCGACGAGTGGCGTACCCTCCCTTCGCGGCTCGGGACTTCGCCGCACGACCGGGGAGTCAACGCACCCGAGCCCATGAACCCCTCCGCCTGCCCGCCCGAACCCCTTCCGGACCGCAATCAGGCCGTACCGGAGCTGGTAGGACGCCACGAGGACTTCCTGATCGTGGCCGGCCTTGCCGGAACCGCCCGCGACCTCACCTTCCTGAGCCGGGACGCGCCGCACGTGTTCGCGCTCGCCGGCGCCATGGGCTCGGCCACCTCGATCGGGCTCGGCCTCGCCCTCGCCCGGCCGGAGCGGCGGGTGCTGGTGGTGACCGGAGATGGCGAGCTCCTCATGAACGTCGGGACGCTCGCCACCGTGGCGGTGATGAATCCGCCCAATCTCGCCATCGTCTGCGTCGACAACGGCCGCTACGGCGAGACCGGCTACCAGAAAAGCCATACCAGTCTCGGCGTGGACCTGGAGCAGATGGCGATCGGAGCGGGGATCCGCACGACGCGCCGCGTCACGCGGCCCGACGAGATCCCGGAAGCGTCCCGGTTGATTCGCGACGGCAACGGCACTTCCTTCGTGCTGATGCGGGTCGAACCCACCGAGTCTCCTCCTCACAAGCGGGACCTCGACCCCACCACCGAACGTCTCCGATTCCGGGCCGCGCTATCCGACTGACAGGGCTCGCGGAGAAGGGTTCGACTCGCCGGGACATCGCGCGCTCGCGCTTCGAGATCGACCAGACCCGGCTGATGGTGCGCAACGCCGCCCGGATGATGGGCACGGCCGGACACAGGCCGGCCACGGCACGCGATACACTGCCCGTCCGTTCAACGTCAGGAGCCTCATGTCATGTCAGAGCCGTCCGTGCTTCGCGTCGGTATCGTCGGCGCCGGCGCCAACACCAGGAAGTTCCACATCCCGGGCCTGCAGAAGCAGCCGGGGGTCGAGGTCGTCGCGGTCGCCAACCGGTCGCGGGCGTCGGGCCAGCGCGCCGCCAGCGAGTTCGGCATCCCGCGGGTGGCGGACCACTGGCGCGAGATCATCGAGGACGGCGGCATCGACGCGGTGTGCATCGGCACGTGGCCGTACCTGCACGCGCCGGTCACCATCGCCGCCCTCGAAGCGGGCAAGCACGTGCTCTGCGAGGCGCGGATGGCGATGAACGCATCGCAGGCGCACGCGATGCTCGACACGGCCCGGGCGAATCCGCACCTCATCGCGCAAATCGTGCCCGCGCCGCACACCCTCGCGCTCGACCGGACCATCGTCGAGCTGATCGGCGACGGCTACATCGGCGACCTCGTGGCGGTCGACGCCCACGTCACCCTCGGGAGCGATTTCCCCGCATGGGACTCCGCGCCGCACTGGCGCCACAGCCGCGATCTCTCCGGCAACAACATCATGACCATGGGGATCTGGTACGAGGCGATGATGCGCTGGGTGGGGCCCGCATCGACGGTGACCGCCCTCGCGCAACGGGTGGTCCGGCACCGCGCCGACGAGCAGGGCCGCCGGGTGGCCATGGAGATCCCGGACCACGTCGACATTCTCTGCCGCATGGCCCAGGGCGGACAGATGCGGTGCTCGGTCTCCACCGTCATCGGCCTCGCGCCGGCGACGTCGGTCGCGATCTACGGCACCGAAGGCACGTTGAGAGTCGCTGAAGCCGATGCCGGTGATTCCCCGTTCGCGCTGTGGGGCGGGAGGCGTCGCAACAAGCGGTTGCGCCGCATCGACATCGCGCCGGAGAAGATGGGCGGATGGCGGGTGGAGGAGGAGTTCGTCAACGCGGTGCGCGGTATCGAGCCGGTGACGCATACGGACTTCGCCACCGCGGTGAAATACATGGAGTGGACCGACGCGGTGAGCCTCTCGGCGCGTACCGGCGAGACGGTGCGGCTGCCGTTGTTCGACTGAGCGGCTCCCCGGGTTCGCGGCGCCGGCATCGGGTACGACACGGGACTGGCGACAGGACGGTATCCGGACGTGGCTGCCTTGAAGAAGACCCACGCCGGGAGCGTTCGACGGATGCCCCCGTTACGCAGCGCGCTCGATCCGGGGATGGATCTCGCTCGCTCCCGCGACCGATTCCGGGCTGCGGGCGAGCTCCGTGATGAAGCGGCGCTGAAACGCGAGGTAGCCGACCGTCGGCGGGGCGTACCCGAGCTGGCGCTCCAGCTCCGCATGCAGCTCGGGCAGACGGTGGAAGGGCACCGCCGGATAGGTGTGATGGGCCGTGTGGTACTGCATGTTCCAGCCCATCCACCGCAGGATGGGCCACGTGGCGATGGTTCGGGTGTTGTGTACGGTGTCCGGCTCGTGGGTAATACCGGTGTGCTCGGTGAGGTTCTGCACCTGGTGCAGCACCTTGGTCGAGAGCATCGGCGCGAGCCACAGGGTCACGGCCATCCACGACTCGAACGCCACCGAGACGGCGGCGACGACCACGTATCCCGCGATGTGCCAGCGTGCTTCGAGAGCGACGTGGCGGCGCTGCGCCCCGGTGAGGTAGTCGCCTGACACCTTGCCCCTTGCGTTGCGCGCGAGCCGTGCAAGCAGGTTCCACCAGTAGCTCACGCCGACCAGGTAGAGGAGGTAGCTCGAAAGCGTGAACGGCTTGCGGTTCATCAGCTCCGGATCGCGGTCCCAGTCCTGGGTGTGGCGATGGTGCTCGAAGTGGAACCAGCGTTCGTAGCTCCGCGGATAGAGCAGCACGAACGCGGTGATCCGGTTGACGACGTCGTTCACCCAGCGCGTCCTGAACGCGGTGTAGTGATTGCACTCGTGCTGGGCGGCGAACAGGTAGTTCAGGAGCATCCCGTGGAGGACGAACCACGGCGCCGCCCACCACGAGCCCCAGGAGAGCCACAGCCCCGTGCCCGTCACCCCGATGGCGCCGAAGTGGCTCAGGGTCTGCACCGCCCCCTTCCAGTCGGATCGCCGGGTCAGCTCACGCAGCCTCTCCGGCGCGATCAGGTTTCTGCGTCCGATGAAGTCGTCCATCCGCACAATGTAAGGCGTCGCGCCGTCTCGATAAAGATCCGTGTTTCCGGCATCGGCCCGTATCGATCCTGATCGAGGTCCCGGCGCCGGTCGATCCGCGGATGGCGGTGGAGATCGAGGCGGTGGAGATCGACTGGCGTTCGATCGAGGCGCGACGCCGCGCACATCGGCTTGACGGCCCGCCCCTCCCGAGCCTCTACTGTGCGCATGCGCTTCGACGACATCCTCGCCACCGTCGGCCGCACCCCGGTGGTCCGGCTCAACAAGGTCGACGACACCCTCGCGGGCGCGCTGTGGGTGAAGCTCGAGAGCTTCAACCCGGGCGGGTCGGTCAAGGATCGTCCCGCGCTCAACATGATCGAGGACGCGGAGCGGCGCGGCGTCCTCAGCCCGGACATGACGATCGTCGAGCCGACCTCGGGCAACACCGGAATCGGGCTGGCGATGGTCGCGGCGGTGAAGGGATACCGGGCGGTGTTCGTGATGGCCGAGGACATGAGCGAGGAGCGCAAGCGCATCCTCGCCGCCTACGGCGCCGAGATCGTCCTCACCCCCGCCGACAGGGGCACGGTGGGCGCGATCGAGGAGGCGCGCCGGCTCGAGAAGGAGAACGGCTACTTCTTCGTCGGCCAGCACTACAACCCCGCGAACCCGGAGTCGCACCGGCAGACCGCCGACGAGATCTTCGAGGACTTCGGCCCCGGCCTCGACGTGCTGGTCTGCACGACCGGCACCGGCGGAACGATCTCGGGGCTGTCCGCGTACCTCCGGGATCGGATCCCCGGGCTTCGCATCGTCGCCACCGAACCCGCCGATTCTCCGATCCTCTCCAGGGGCATCGCCTGCAAGCACAAGATCATGGGGACCGCGCCGGGCTTCATCCCCGACACCCTCGACACCGGGAGCTACGACGAGATCGTGCCGATCACCACCGCGGCCGCCTACGACACGGCGCGTTTTCTCGCCGAGCAGGAAGGCATCTTCGCCGGAATCTCCTGCGGAGCGGCGGCGGCCGGGATGCTCACGGTCGCGCGGCGCGAGGCATCACGGGGCAAGACGTTGCTCGCGATTCTGCCCGACACCGGCGAGCGTTACTTGAGCACCGATCTCTGGATCTGAGGGAGAGCGGCCGAAACCGGGCCGGACCGGAACCGGGCTCAGACCGGCTTTGCGACCGGGGTCCAGCGTTGCTCGCGGCGCCGGATCCGCTCGTCACGATCCTCCGAATCGTAGAAGGTCGGGGTGGCGGCCGGGATGCCGTCGACCGGGGTCGTCAGCGCATTGAGGTTGAGGGTCGCAAAGCGGCCTCCGGGGCCTTCCGCGTATGCCCCGATGTACGCCCCGCAGCGTTTGCACATGAGGAATTCGGCGGTTTGCAGCCCGAACCGGTAGCGGTGCAGCGCGTCCCGGGAGGCTACCGAGAACTCCACCGATCCGGCCGGGTCGCTGGTGCAGCGGGCCGCATGGCGGCGGCAGAACGAGCACTGACAGGACCTGATCGGCCACTGCGGCGGTGCCATCGAGGTGCGGTACGTCCAGCCGATCGCCCCGCAGTGGCAGCTTCCTTCGTACGCTTCGTCCATGCTGTACGCTCCGTGGCGCGCGGAGCCGGCTCGGCGCCGTCCATTCGCGGCGTCGCCGCCGCGGGCACGAAGCCGGGCCCGACTCCGTTCAGAACGTCGGGTGCATCGCCAGCGCGATCGACGACTGGATGTCCCAGACCGCCGTCGATACCGCCTGGCCGATCAGGTCCAGCTTGCGCACCTGCTCGATGCGCTCGGAGACCCGTTCCAGCTCCCGGGTGGAGAGCAGCTCTCTGAGAATCCCGCAAGCGTCCGCCAGACAGAGGATGACCACGTCTCGCGGATCCGGGATTTCGTTGCCGAACAACACTTCCATGATGCGCAGCTTCACCTCCCGCTCCGCCTTGCCGTCGACGATCGGGTAGCGCCGTGACTGGAATACCCACAGGAACCGGTCGTCCTCGCGGCGCAGAATGCCGCGCTCGACGAGTCGGGCGAGCGCCAGCTCGCGGATCTCCTCTGCCCGCTCGGTGAGGTAGTCCACCCAGTGGCGGGCATCGTGCGTCTGCGTCGCTTGCGCGATCCGGGCGAGAGTCGGGTCGAGCAGATCATCCCCGAGCGGTGTCGGATCGATCAGGACGAGCTTCTTGACGTCGGTGTCGATCCTGTTCTCCAGCGCCAGATCCATCAGCACCGCGCCGGCGAATGCGCATTGCATCGACCATCCGGGCATGCGCACGAACTCCCCATCCTCGTCATCGAGCATGAGAAGAGAGATTTCTTCGGCGAAACGAAGGTTCATTGATCCGCACTCCCTTGACCTGCGACACGAGCCCCACGCGCGCCCGGAACTTGCTGCCGGCGCCGTCAGCTTCGATTCTACCCGTATCCGATTGTCGCCTTCCAATCGACGGCAGGCCGCGAAGCGATCCGATTGCTCCGTCCCGTGCGGAGCGTCCGCGAACGAGCGAATGAAAGTGGCTGGCGTTCCGGCCCAGGATGAGGAGAATATGGCTCCGGAGCGGCTCGGAGGAGAGGTGATCGGCGGATGCCGGCCCCGGTGGGCAGGTTCCGTTCGGACGAAGCGGCCTCGGCGGCGCGCGGCCGGGTCCGGTGCCGCGCGATCGTTCCCACGAGCACCTGTCGACCCCGTGGGCGATCCGGCTTTGGAGGTGGGCAGGCATGACCGATCGACGTTCCGCGCCGTACGAACCGCAAACCGCTTCCGCAGCGGGAGCGTGGGCATGGCACCCGCCCCTGCCCCTCGCCGGCGTTCCCGTCTTCGTCTGGCCCCCGCGGCCCCTGGCCGCGTTGAAGTACCTCCTCTCCCTGGCGTTCCTGGGGTCGGTGCTCGTCCCCTTCGGGACGCTCGCCGCGCTCTCATGGCTCTACCTGCACCCGGCGCTGGAACGTTGTGCCGAGCTCCGGGCGGACTGGATACTCCAGACGTACGCCCGCAACCTGGGGCTCATGCTGCTGGTGGCAGGCGGCCTGCACCTCTACTTCTACACCTTCAGGCGCCAGGGCGCGGAGCGGAAGTTCGACCCGCGCGGCATGGGCACGAACGACCGCAAGTTCTTCGCGCGCAACCAGGTCTGGGACAACATGCTCTGGACCTGCGCGAGCGGCGTGACGATATGGACGGCCTATGAAGCGGGATTCATGTGGGCGTACGCCAACGACCTGCTGCCCTTCTACCTCCGCGTGAACGAGCATCCGGTGTGGTTCGCGGCCACCCTGTTCATGATTCCCTTCTGGGCGTCGCTGCACTTCTACTTCGTGCATCGCCTGCTGCACTGGCGGCCGCTCTACCGGATCGCCCACGCGCCGCACCACCGCAACGACAACGTCGGACCGTGGTCCGGCCTCTCCATGCACCCCGTCGAGCATCTGCTCTATCTCAGCAGCATCCTGATCCACGTGGCATTCGCCTCCCATCCGATCCACATCCTCTTCCACATGCAGTGGAACACCCTGGGGGCGGCGGTGACGCATACGGGGTTCGAGTCGCTGACGTTCAGGGGCAGGCCGATCCTGATGCTGGGATCGTTCCACCACCAGCTTCACCACCGCTACTACGACTGCAACTACGGCAATGCCTACATGCCCTGGGATCGATGGCTCGGCACCGAGCACGACGGCACGCCGCGAGCCATGGCCGAGGTCGTGAGACGCCGGCGCGAACGGATGCGGCCCGCCGGGAGACCCGCGAAACGACACGGGCACCCCACATGAAATCTCGTGCACGCGGCTCATGACCCTGGATCTCGTACTCCGCAGAGCCCGGATCGCCGGCGCCGGGGCGGACGCGCCGCCGGTGGACATCGGGATCGCCGGCGGCCGGATTGCCGCCGTCGAGCCGGACATCAGGGCCGAGGCCGACACGCTCGACCTCGAAGGCCGACTCGTCTCCCCCGGCCTCGTCGAGACCCATATCCACCTCGACAAGTCGCGCATCATCGACCGGTGTGCGCCCGCCGCCGGCCGCGCCCGCGACCACATGCAGCGCGTGGCCGCGGTCAAGCCCGGGTTCACGGTGGAGGACGTCCATGCGCGGGCCGCGGAGACCCTGGAGCAATGCATCCTCAACGGCACGATGCACCTGCGCACCCATGTGGAGGTCGATCCCAACGTCGGCCTGCGCGGCTTCGAGGCCCTGCAGCAGTTGGCCGCCGATTACGCATGGGCCGTCGATCTGGAGCTGTGCGTCTTCGCCCAGGAAGGCTGGACCAACGTGCCGGAGGCCGATCGGAACGTGGTGGCGGCGCTGGAGCGGGGCGCCGCGGTGGTCGGGGGCGCCCCCGGGTACGATCCGGACCATGCCGGACAGATCCGGCGCATCTTCGAGCTTGCCCGCGAGTACGATCGCGACGTGGACATCCATCTCGACGTCGGCCCCACCGCCGACGAGATGGACATCGACCTGGTCTGCGAGCTCACCGAGCGCTACGGGTACGGGGGGCGGGTCGCGGTCGGGCACGGCACCAAGTACTCGCTGCTGCCCCCCGACAGGCTGCGGACCCTGGGCGAGCGGCTCGCGTCGGCCGGGGTGGCGGTGACGGTGCTGCCCGCGACGGACCTCTTCGTCACCGGCCGCCACCAGGACCATGCGGTGGCGCGGGGCGTCGCCGACGCCAACGCGCTGATCGCCCGCGGCGCGAACTGCTCGCTCTCTACCAACAACGTGCTGAACCCGTTCACGCCCTTCGGCGACTGCTCCCTCGTCCGGATCGCGAACCTCTATGCCAACGTCGTGCAGCGCGGCAACGAGGACGAGCTGACGGAGTGCTTCGAGATGCTCACCAACCGCTCGGCGAGGCTGCTGCGCCGCGACGACTACGGCATCGCCCCGGGCAGGCCGGCGGATCTGGTGGTGTGGGACGCCCGCTCTCCCGCCGAGGCGGTGGCAAGGATCGCGGCGCCGCTCCACGGCTTCAAGCGCGGCCGACGGACCTTCAGCCGGACGTTGCCGGAGTTGAATCGGCCGTGAGGCCGGGACCGGAAAGACCCACGGGATGATGCAGGGTGACAAGGAGCCTGCTTGCGAGAAGATACGGTTGATGCGCAGGAACAGATGGCCAAACTCTCCCTCCGAATGCTCCACCGGGCCAGGCCCGGTACGGGGGTCACGTTCCTCGACTCAGGGGGCGCAAGCCTCGATTGCGGTCAGGAATCGTTCCTTTGCGCCGGCGCCGCGGGCGAAAGGGCTGATGATGGGAAGATCAAGGCCCGAGTCGCGATAGGCTTCGAGCCGGCCGCGGCATTCGGCCGGCGTACCGGCGACGCCGGTTGCCGCGATCATCTCGTCCGTGACCGCCCGGGCAGCGCCGGCGGTATCGCCCGCGGCCCACGCTTCGGCGACCGCGGCGGCCTCCGCGGGAAATCCGCTCTCCGCGATCAGGCGGTTGTAGCGAGGAAAGAAGCCCGCATAGAACGCCAGCCCGGGACGCGCGGCGGCGAGCGCCGCCCCCCGATCCGGAGCAACGCTTGCGGGCAAGAGCGAGGCAATCTCGACCGCGGCTGCATCACGGCCCTCCCGGGCGGCTCCGGCGGCGACGTGGGCCCGCGCTCTGGCGGCGCTCGCGAGGGTGCCACGGGTCAGAATGACCCCGTCCGCGATCTCACCGCAAAGCTCCGTCATCTTCGAGAACACGGCGGAAATGTAGATCGGGATTTCCCGGCGCAGCGGTTGGAACCAGAGGTCGAAATGGTCGATCCGGATCGTCTCCCCGGCATGGCTGGCCTCGCCCTCGCGGAGCAATGCGCGAACCACGGTCACCGTATCCCGCACGCGCCCGAGCGGTCTGGAATACCCCACCCCATGCTCGGGTCCGACCTGGACCCGGTGGCTGGACCCGAGCCCGAGGACGAACCGTCCACCCGAAAGCTCGTCCACGGTGGCGGCCGCCATCGCGATGGTCGGAGCGGTTCGGACGAACACGTTGCTGATGGCGGTCCCGAGCCGGACCCGGTGGGTGCGCAGCGCGCAGGCCGCGAGGATCGCGAACTGATCGCCGCCATGTCCTTCGGCGACCCAGACCGATTCGTATCCGAGCGCCTCGGCCCGCTCCGCGCAGTCGGCGATCTCCGATGCGGTGAGCCCGCCCGAAAACGCGATTCCAATCCTCGACACGAGTCACGCCCTCCCCGTGATGCGGCCCCGGTCCTCGAGTGGCCGGTAAAAGACATCCCGGTGATCGGCGTCGCCGGCGACGACCGGATCCGGACCGGGGCCAGCGTCGGATGCCGCGGCGGACTTCCGTGGATTGACGTAGGTGGAGCCGTTCGGCGTGGGCTCGTCGCGCAATGCTTCCGTCGCCATTCCCGCCTCCATTCGTCGAGGGGTCGTCAGGGCGCCGGCGGCGGTGTGCCGGCAGCGCACTTCCGCAAGTGGAGGGACCAGGTAATGGGCGCAAGCGGAGGCACGTCGGTTCGCTCTCCCAGATAGCGCCGGCGGTGCTCCGCCGGCGATTCGTTGCGGACGACCTCCCAGACGCCACGGGGGTTCAGGACGGTACCGGCCTCGGCCGGGTCGAAGCGCGAGATCATGGGCTCGCCCCGTTTCTCCACGAACGCCATCATGGAGGCGAAGAGCGCCCGATCTTCCGGGGGCACGCACGCATCCGCGATCAGGTAGTCGAATACGACCTCCGAGCCCGGCGCCCCGATCGCCGCCAGGCGGGCCAGGTTGTCCAGGATGGCGTCCCTGGTGAGGTAGTAGGTGACCCCCATCCAGTTGAAAAAGGACACCTTTCCTGAATCGAACCCGGCGGCGAGGAGCTTCGTCCCGAGATCGTCCTTCTCGAAGTCGAAGAGGACGAACCGCAGAGAGTCGGGACACGCCATGCCCGCGTTCGCAAGGCGTTCTCTCTTCAAGTCGATGGTGGCGGCCAGGTCGACCTCGAACACCGTCAGGCCGAGGTCCGGACGGCGGAAGGCGAACGTATCGAAGCCGGCCCCGAGGATCACGTACTGCGTCACCCCGTCCCTCGCCGCCTCTTCCAGGCAGTCTTCGGCGAAACGGGCGCGGGTGAGGTGCTGGGTGGTGATCGGCATGAGCCGCCTCACCAGGACCTTCGCGAACAGGGCGTCGAGCACAAGCGAGTCGAGGACCCGGCGCCATCGGTTCCCGACGAAATGTATCGCGTAGGGATCCTCGAACACGTAGGGTCTGTCGTGCCTGAGAAGGTGTCTCGCGCGGCTCACCGCCACGAGCTCGGCGGTGCGGCTTCCGCGGGTGCGAGCGCGATTGACCGGTACTTGCGGCATGTTTGCCGACGCCTGCGGCATGTCTGCTCCCCGTCCGCTACGGCGCGAGCGTCGGGGCATGGTATCCCAGGCCGGTGCCGAAGGGTGTACGTTTGCCCGCCCGATGAACACGGGAGCCGTCCGGTGCATCCGGGAACCACGAGCATGACGGTCGAGCCCGGGGAAACCACCCCGAAACGAAGCCGCCGAGGGCGCGGGCGGGCCGCCCGCGTGGCGTCGCGCCGCCGCCCCGCCGCTCCCCGTGCCCCCTGCATCCGCCGCGCGCTCGGCCCGCTGGAGATCCTCGACGAGGAGGGCCTCGACCTCATCGAGCGCAACGCCGACCGCCTGCTCCGGGACGTCGGGATGGAGTTTCGCGGCGACCCCGAGATCCTCGCGATCTTCCGCGACGCGGGCGCCGGCGTGGACGGCGAGCGCGTGCGCTTCGAGCCCGGGATGTGCCGCCGGATCATCCGGGCCAGCGCCCCGCGCGAGTTCGCGCAACATGCGCGCAACCCCGTGAACACCGTCACCATCGGCGGCAACCACACCGTGCTCTGCCCCTCGTGGGGTCCGCCCTTCGTGCACGACCTCGATGCGGGGCGGCGCTACGCCACTCTCGACGACTTCCGCAAGCTGGTGCGGATCCACCACGCGATCCCCCACCTGCACCACTCCGGGGGCATCGTCTGCGAGCCGGTCGACGTCCCCGCCGCCACCCGCCACCTCGACATGCTCTACCACCACATCCGCTACTCCGACCGCCCCTTCATGGGCGCGTTCCTCGGGGCGGAGCGCGCGCAGGACGCGGTGGACATGGCGAAGATCGTGTTCGGCGAGGACTTCCTGCGCGGCCACGCCTGCCTCTACGCGGTGAGCAACACCAACGCCCCGCTGGTCCTCGACGCCGCCATGTCCGGCTCGCTCAAGGTCTACGCCCGCCACAACCAGCCGGTGGCGTGCACGCCGTGGACCCTGGCCGGGGCGATGAGCCCGTGCACCGTCGCCGGAACCCTGGCCCAGGTGCTGGCCGAGGCGCTGGCCACGCTCTGCCTGGTGCAGCTCGTCAACCCCGGCGCCCCCTGCCTCATGGGAGCGTTCGCGAGCACCATGTCCATGCGCAGCGGCGCCCCTACCTTCGGCACCCCGGAGGCCGGCAAGATGGTCCTCGCCTCGGGTCAGCTCGCGCGCCGGCTCGGCGTGCCCCTGCATACCGTGGGCTCGCTCTCCGCCTCCAAGCTCCCCGACGCCCAGGCCGGGCAGGAAGGTGCCTGGTCGCTGCTGATGGCGATGATGGCGGGCGCGAACTTCATCAACCACGCCACCGGCTGGCTCGAAGGCGGCCTCGTCACCGGCTACGAGAAGACCATCCTCGACGCGGACCTGTGCGGCAAGGTGGCGAGCCTGTTCGAAGCGATGGATCTTTCGGAGAACGCGCAGGCGATGGACGCCATCCGGGAGACAGGCCCCGGCGCGCATTTCCTCGGCAGCGCGCATACGCGGGCGAACTTCCTCACCGCATTCTACGAATCCACCGCGAGCGACAACGACTCCTACGAGCAGTGGTCGGCGGAGGGCGGGCTCGATGCGGCCCGGCGCGCCAACGCGCAATGGAAGCGCCTGCTCGAGACCTGCGAGGACCCCGGCCTCGACCCGGCCATCGACGAGGCGTTGCAGGCGTTCATCGCCAGGCGCAAGGAGGACTTGCCGGACGCGGACTTCTTCTGAACGCCCGCCGGTGCGGGTCCGCGGTCCGGGACCACTCGGGCGCCTGGGTTCATCCAGTGGGCGTTCCGTCCTTTCCGGGACCCGCCCCTACACGATGGGGATCATCACGTTCTTCCGGAACGCGGGGCGCTCGGTGAGGCGTCGATACCATGATTCCAGGTTCGGCATCGGCGGGCGCTTCTCCACCAGGTTGAACCAGCGATGGGCCTGCGGGCCGATGGGGATGTCGCCCATGGTGAACGTGTCGCCCGCCACGAAGGCGCGGTCCGCGAGGTGCCGGTCGAGCACGCCCCATACATCGAGGCCGCGTTCGATGCCGGCGTTGATCGCGTCGTAGTCGCGCTCGGCCTCCGGGGTGCGCACCAAGCCCCAGAACACCGGAAACATCATGGGGGCGCACGCCGTCTGCTGCCAGTCCATCCAGGTGTCGGCGATGGCCCGCACCCGCGGGTCGGCCGGACAGAGCGAGCCCCGCCCGTATTTCCCGCAGAGATAACGGGTGATCGCGTTCGATTCCCAGAGAGTGAAGTCATCCTCGACGAGCGTCGGCACGAGCCCCATCGGATTCATCGCGAGATAGCCGGGCTCCCGGTTGCCGCCGAACTTCCCGCCGACGTCCACCCGATCGTAGTCGAGCCCGAGCTCGTCGGCCGCCCACAGCGGCTTCATGACGTTGGCGGAAGTACGTCGTCCGATGATCTTCAGCATGGCGGAGCTCCTTCCTGGCGAATGTCGGTCGAATTCACGGTCGAGACGGGACTCTCCTGAATCTTCATGATGTTCTCCCGTCCCGACGGACACCGGACGTCTGCGTCTTCACAGTCTACGCCTTCACCGCTACCGGGGGACCATCCCGCACTTCCGGAAGCCCGCACCCTGCAAGGCGTTGCCCGCGCAACGCGCACTCGCGGGGCGATACGCCGATGCGCTTCAGGGCGGCGTGCATCATCGCCTGGTTGCTGGTCACCACCGGCTTCCCCAAGCTCGCCTCGATGGCCGGCACCGCCTCCGCCGCGCGCATGTCCGTGCACGAGAGCACGATCGCCTCCGCCTGCTCGCGGTCCGCCTTGCGGGCCAGCGCCATCACGTCTTCCGGGGTGAGCGCGGCCACTTCGGCGTTGCCGAGGGGAGCGGCGGTGTCGGCCCGGCCCACGCATCGGAAGCCGCACGCCTCGATGAACGACACCGCGTGGTCGTTGAGGGAGGAGACGTAGGGCGAGCTGAACGCGATGCGCTCGACCCCGAGGTCCTCCAGAGCCTCGATGACCGCCGACGCCGCGGTCACCGCGGGCGCCCCGGCGCGCTCCTCGATGCGCCGGCGGAACCCGGCGTCGAATGCGGGTCCCCGGGCCAGCGTCGCCGAGGTGCAGCCGTAGAGCATGACGTCCGGCCGGCAGGCGCGCAGGCTGTCCACGACCTCCTCGAACGGCGCGTCCGAGTAGTGCCGCATCTGGTGCTCGTCGGGGATGGCGTCGAGGTCGTAGCCCCCGGCCCGGGCGAAGTGCAGCGAGACCCCCGGCGGGCAGAGCATCATCAGGTCGGGTTCGAGGTTGGTGTTGGAGAACGGCACCACCACCCCGATGCGCGCCCGTCCCCTGGTCCAGTCATTCATGGGCCTCTCCTCCTGATTCAAAGGCCGGTTTTCCGGCGCCTGCCGTGGCGGATTCATGACACTCGTGGCGGTCTGGGAATATCCGCCCCGGCCGTCTTCCCCATTGCAAACGTGAGGGCTGGAGCGGATGTGGACTCGCACGTTCTACGCGTTCCTGAGCAGTCCGGCCATTTCCCGCAGGCCGATCACCTCCACGTCGTTCGACAGCGGATAGCGATCGTCGCCCGAATAGACGATGAAGGCCCGCTCGGGCGCGACGTCTTCGCAGGCATAGTGGAATCCACGGCCGATACCGGGCACCAGCCCGAGCTTGATCTCGACGGCCCAGGTCGCCCTGCCGCCGGGCAGTTCCATCACCAGGTCGATTTCGGCCCCCGCCCGGGTGCGATAGAAGCTGGCGGCGGTTCCGGGGGGCGCCGTGGCCAGCAGGTTCTCGATGACGAAGCCTTCCCAGCTTGCGCCCGCGACGGGATGTCCGGCCAGCGTGTCGTGGCTGTCGATGCCGAGCAGGGCGTGGACGAGACCGCTGTCCCGGACGTAGACCTTGGGGGATTTGACCAGGCGCTTGCGGACGTTGGCGTGGAGGGGGCGCAGGCGGCGCACCAGCAGCAGATCGACCAGCAGATCGACGTAGCCGGTCACCGTCGGGCCGCTGAGCGCAAGGCTGGCGGCCAGCTTCGATGCGTTCAGCAGCGTGCCCTGGCCATGGGCCAGCATGGTCCACAAGCGCGCCAGGGTCTCCGCCGGAATGCGTCGTCCGGTGAACTCCGATACGTCGCGTTCCAGACAGGTGCGGATGAAGTTGCGGCGGAAGATCAGGCTGTCGTCGTCGTTCGCCGCCAGAAGACTGTCGGGGAAACCGCCCCGCACCCACAGCTCGGTCACGGTGGCGGTTTCCGGCGGCACGTCCAGCACGTCGAATGGGCCGAGCGGGACGAACTCGATTCGCCCTGCCAACGTCTCGCCCGATTGTTCGAGCAAATCCACGGACGCCGATCCAGGGATCAGGAAGCGGCCGGTCCGGTTGCCGTGCTGCCGGCCCACGTCGATGATGCCGCGCAGTTCCGGAAACAGCCCGGGGGCGCGGTGGATCTCATCGAGAACGACCAGGCGGTCTTCGTACTCGGCGAGGAACAGCCGCGCATCGGCGAGTTTCGCCCGATCTGCCGCCGATTCGAGATCCAGGTACAGCGCTCCCACCCGCCGCGCAATGTCGCGGGCGAGAGTCGTCTTGCCGACCTGACGTGGCCCGATCAGGGCGACCGCCGCTTGACGATCCAGGGCGGTAGTGACGGCCTTGAGCGCTCGGCGCGGAATCATCCTTGCTAATCTAAAGCGACATTTTGAAAAAGCAAGGATCAGGTCGACCAAGCGGCAGAGACGACGAGAACAGGGAAAGAGCGATGCGCCGGGCTCCGAAGCTGACCAGCCCCTTCACCGCCTGGTATCGCAGCCGACCCGGCCGGCGCCTCGCACGTTGCAGTTCCGTCCGCAGCTCCGTCGGGCACGGGTCCGCGGCGCGGATCACGGGCAGGCCGCCCGATGGCGCGAACGTGATGCCGCGCCGCACCGTGCGTACCGTATGGACCGGGTTCGGTCGCAGGGATACGCGGGCCAGCATCCGAGCCAGCACGATCTTCATTTCGTACGTGGCGAATGCCGCGCCCAGGCAGTGGTGCGCCCCGCCGCCGAACGGAAAAAAGGCGTAGGGGTCCACGCGCCGGTCGATGAAGCGCTCCGGCCTGAACGTCTCGGGGTCGGGCCAGACGTCGGGCCGCCGGTGCGTGAGATAGATGCACGGTACGGCCACGCTGCCCGCGGGCAGATCGAAGTCCCCGATACGGGTCGGCGCTTCGAGATAACGCAAGACGATTGGCACGACGGGATGCAGGCGCGCGGTCTCCTTGGTGACGGCGTCGAGATAGCCGAGTTCGGCGACCTGCTCCGCCAGAGACGCCTGCCGTCCGTTCCCGAACACCGACGCCACTTCCGTCCGGGTGGTCTCCAGCACCTCGGGATGTTGCAACAGGCGGTACATCACCCATGCCATCGAGGTGGCCGTAGTCTCGTGCCCTGCCAGCAGTATGGTGATCATCTCGTCTCGGATTTCCGCGTCGCTCAAAGCCATTCCCCACCCCAGAGTCGGTCCAGGAAATCGGACCAGGGAAGGATCCGGATGCCGTCCACCACCCGCGGTACCAGCTCCATCGACACCAACAGGTAATGGTCGAACAGACCCTCCTCGCGCAACGCCCGCAATCCCCTCAGATCCCGTGCGCCCACGTTCTTCTTCGCCTTCACCTCGACGGCCAGATCCTCGAAGACGAAGTCCACCTCGAACTTCGATTTCGAGCGCCAGTACCGTGGAGTGTCCAACCGGTGGTAATCACAGAACGCCTTGATTTCCTGAAAAACGAAGCTCTCGAAGGCACTGCCGTACTCGGCGGTTCCCGGCGCCAGCCCCCGCCGTCCCTGCAAGTGACGGGCGAGTCCCACGTCGAACAGATAGTATTTCGACGTGGAGATCGCCTTGCGCTTCCGGCTCTCCGTCAGCGCCGGCACTTCGTGAGCGATGAACGTGTCCTTCAGGATCCGGTAGTACTCGCGCACGGTCGATGCCGGTACCTGGGCATCGTTGGCCATGTTCGAGAAGTTGATCATTTCGCCATGTGCATGGGCAGCCGTTTCCAGAAACCGGCTGAATGCGCCGATGTTCCGGACGATCGCCTCGGCCGCGACCTCTTCCTTGAGATAGTCGCCCGCGTAGGCCGCCAAGTCTTCCACGGGCGAATCGGAAAAGAAGATCGGGGGCAGGAGACCGTGTTCCAGCGCTCGGTCCAGGTCGAAGTGCTCACCGAGCTCGACGCGGACGAAGGGATGCAGGGTGCGTGAGCGAGCCCGGCCACCGAGCAGATTGACTCCCTTCCGGCGCAGGCCGCGGGCGCTCGATCCCGTGAGAAGGAACCGGATCCCGTGCTCTTCGATCATGAGCTGCACTTCATCGAGGAGCCCGGGCATCTTCTGGATTTCGTCGATGACCACGATCGTCGTATCGCCGGTCAGAGCCTCCCGAATGAGCGCGGGATTGCGGGACAGGCGGACGAAGAGGATCTGGTCGAGCAGGCTGTAGATGGGATAAGCGTCGAGTTGCTGGCGAATCAATGTGGATTTGCCGGTCTGGCGCGGGCCGAACAGGAAACAGGACCGCCGCTCCAGAATGCTCCGTGCATCCAGGTAGCGGGGGACGATTAGGGATGTCGTGTTCATGATAATCAGCGATTGTATCGCTGATTATCATGACAATTCACGATTAAACCATCGATCGTCTGATGATCCTTCCGCAAGTCACGAGCCCCATCGGATTCATCGCGAGATGGTCGGGCTCCCGGCTGCCGCCGAATTTCCCGCCGACGTCCGCCTGTTCGCAGTCGAGCCCGAGTTCGTCGGCCGCCCACTGCGGCTTCATGACGTTGGCGGAGGTACGCCGTGTCACATCACACATCGCCACATCGGAAGTAGCGCACCCGATACGGAAGATCCTCGCCCGGACGTCCGGCAACCGTCGTCGCCCAGCCCACCAGACCCGGGCGGCTTCCGAAGAGGACGATGACCTTCCCGTCCCGGTCGGGGCCAGGTTGCAAGCCGCCGTCCACCCGCCAGCCCCGGGCCGCGCCCGGCAACAAGGCCGCCGACGGGGCCGTGATCCCGGTAACGCCCCCGGCGCGCAGGCGACGCGCCTCTTCCTGGCAATCCCTCCAGGTTTCGGGTCCCCCCGTGAGGACCTCGGGGGGCAGGCCGGGGAGTACCGCCGGTTCATCTCCGATGTCGATCACCCACAGGGCGCGACGGATACCGGGCAGATCTTCCGGAGCGGTGATCTCCTCATGGCGCAGAAACTCGGCCCATGCCCCATCGGGGGTGTCGCTGAAGTAATGGGCCGGCGCTTCGCCCTCCGCATGCCACCGGGCGGCAGGCTGGCGAGGATGTTCCCAGAGAAACGGATATCGGGGATCCGTATGCCGGAAACCGATCATGTGGCCGGTGACGGGACCAGGGCCCGGGCAAGAGCCCGTACCCGCCGTGGCCCCGGGTCTTCGGGCTGCCATGCCCGTCTCAGGAGCTGGACGGGCGCACGGTTACCGAGCAGCTTGCGAGACCGCACGAACCAGCGGCGGATGCCGACGTCGTTGTATGCCCCGGCCAGATCGCCGGTGACCAGCGCCAGGAAATGAAGCCGTGCGGCGACTTCGTCGGGCGTGGAGCGAGCGCCCGAGAGATAGCGGCGCAAGCTCGACATGGAGATTCCCAGAAGCCGGGCGAGCAGGTCGGCGCCCAGGGTCCGACCCAGTCCGGGCCATTCGCAGGCGGGTACTGGAGACGCATCGAGGGCGTCGTTGATCTTCCCGAGCGTGGTGGAAAGTCGTTTCGGGTCCGAACAGGCGGAGTCGGGAAGCTCGGCGAGGAGTCCTCGACCGATACCGGCCCGGGAAATGTGCTCGACGATGCCCCTCAACACGGCGGCATCGAGGCGATCGATCGTTTCCCCCGGCGGAATCAGGCCCATCGCATCGGCGCGCGTCAGCGTCGTCACCGCCTGATGGGCGACCTCCGGGACATCGAATGGACTACAAACGGATTGGATATGGATATCAGCCATAGCTCCAAACTGTATCCACGCTCTCCCGATCCGTCAACTCCCTGGGAACCGGTGCGGCCGGTCGCCTTGCCGTCGCTCCGGGTTCTTGCTAGCGTCGAGGGACAACGACGGTCGGGCTGGAGAAGTCTTTCATGGCCACCCTCGATTCGATACGCACAAGGCCGTCAAGGCTCTGCGCGAAGCGGGTTTCGACGACTTGCAGGCTGAAGCCGTCACCGAGCAGATCAGTGCCGCCATCGGCGAGAACCTCGTGACGAAGGACGACCTGGAAAACGCCGTCGAGAAGCTCGAGTTGCGGATCACCACCAAGGTATACGCGGCGGTCGTCGTGGGCGTCGGCTTGATCAAGGCGCTTGACTTTCTGCTCGGTTGATCTCCGGTTTCCTTCGCATCATGGAGACCTGCCCGCAGGGGGTCTCGGCCGGATGGCTCGCCTGTGTTCCCCTCAGTGGAGATCTGAAAAATGGAGCTCTCGCTCGACGTTCTCTCGACCCTCATGGCGGATTCCACCGTCCGCGGTCTCTCGATCACTCGGCACCTCCAGCCGCTGGGCGGGCATGGGGATACCGTCTCTCCACCGACCTTCGCGCAGGCGGAAGGTGACGAGAAGGGACCTCGATACGTCTGGTCGGAGCGTCGCGTCGGTGACGAGATGGTCAAGACGTGCCTTCTCGATTCTTCGGCGTCACAAGCCAACCGCATCGAAGAGTCGCTTCTCGGGCTCGTCCGGGCCGACGAGCTCACCCTCCCGCTCCATTGCATGGACGTTCCGAACATCGGCCAACTGACGGACCTGGAGCTGCCGCACCGTGCCTACGACGCGGCCGTCGGCACGGCCAGGCTCGCCGATGGCACCGAGTGGAAAAAGTCGAAGGTCGCAAAGCAGATCCGGGAGGCGAGTCGCAAGAATGCGGCTGCACTTCTTGAGCACGCTCCTTTGATCCTCGTCCTCGGTGGTTGGGATTCGCACTCGGGAACAGCGGCGAATGCCTGGCAGGGGCGCCACGAGAAGGCGGTCTGGTCCAAGATCGTCGCAGTCGATGCCTTCAGGATGAATCGTCCCGGTGGCCGTCTCGATCCGATGGGTCTGCCGTCCTCCGAAAAGGTTGACCTCGGTGACGGGAGCAAGAAGCTCGTCGATCAGGGGCTCGGCGTAGTGCCGCCGTCGATGGACAAGTTCCCGCGCCTTTCAATCACCATGCGGTACGCCGAGCAGCGGTCGGTCATCTCTTTCGGGGTCTTCCGGAAGATCGGGTTCGGCGGTAGCGGGAAGGACGAAGTGGCGCATGATTTCCTTGCCGCGCTCGGCATTCTCGGGCTGGCCGCGCTTCACCGGGATGGCGGACATCTGCGTAGCGAGTGCGACCTCGTCTGCGAACGAACGTACGGCTGGCAGATCCGCCGCGACGACTCCCCCGACGAAGAGCTGTCCGGCGTCACGGTCGAGGGCGCTCTGAAGATCGTCACGGAGGCGCTCGAACGTTTCCCGTCATCCGGGCTCTCTTTTCGGACGGAGCCCATCAAAATCGAAATCCACGAAAATCTCGCCGCGGCGATGGGGCGAAACGAATCCTGATGTTCGAAATCTCCGTCCGGTTCCTCGGCGGGGAGTACGTCGCCCAGACCCCTGCTCTCAAGTCCGAGTGGCCTCCGCATCCGGCGCGCCTGCTCTACGCTCTCATCGCGGCATGGTACGACGGCGGTTGCCGGCAGACCGAGGGCGAGGCGCTGCGGTGGCTGGAGTTCCAGGAGGCGCCGAGCATCGTCGCAATCTGCAATGCCCCGGACGAGACCTACGATGCATGGGTCCCGATGAACAGCGTTCCGAACCGGGACAAGAAAGGCGGCAAGCGGCCGACGCTCCCGAAAGCGCGGCTGGTCCGTTCGAGCCGGCACGTTGGCGACTCCCCCGTCGACTTCGTGTGGGAGGTTGACGTCCCAACCTGTCACGAGAGTGCACTGCGCGATCTGTGCCACCGCTGCACCCGACTCGGGTCGGCCGAGAGTCTGGTGGCAATGACCGTGGATCGGCGTGCGGACCTCCACGGCCCCGCTTGGCGTCCCTCCGCCTCGGGGACCATGCTTCGGATCGCCATGCCCGGGATCGTCGACGCCATCGCCGAGGCCGAGACACTCATCCCCGGACGTGTGCTTCCTTGCGACTGGCGGGCCTACCGCTGGAGCGACAGCCGGCGGCCAAGTCGCATGATCACGGTAGGACTGGCACTCGGGAGTTGCCCGGTCGAGCATGCGCCCGCGCTCGCAAGCCAACTGCGGCAGGCGCTGATCGCCACGGCCGATGCCGAGCAGCTTCCCGTGCGCCCCATCCTCCATGGCCTCGAGGAAGACGGCTCCCCGCTACGGAGGTCCCACCTCCATTTCTGCCCGCTCCCGCACGTCGGTTTCCGCCACTCGACCGGCACCGTATCGGGCGTCTCGTTCATCGTACCGCCGAACACCGGCGAGTCCGATCGAGCCTACGTGGAACGTGTCGTTGCGACGTGGTTCGCACGCGGCGCGACGCTGGCCATGTCGGGCGGGCGGCTGCTGACCTTCGGGCCGGCGGACTCCCGCCGCACGCTCGCCGAGGAACGATGGTGCCGCACCGCCGAAGTCTGGCAGACGGTCATCCCGATGGAGCTCCCTCGCCACGTGGCGAAACACCGCGAATGGAACCGGGACGACTGGAATCGCATCGCCACGGAGATAGAGCTCGCGTGCTCTCAAGCCGGCCTGCCCGTTCCGATCGAGGTCGAAGCCTCGAATGCCCCCTTCGCGATTGGAAGCCCGAACGCACGCACCGTTCGAGGTCCGCACCGCCGCCCTGTCGTCCATGCCCGGATGCTGTTCCCGAACGCCGTCGAGGGACCGGTCGTCGTAGGCGCGGGCAGGCACCTCGGGTACGGATTGATGGAACCGGTAGAGGCCCTGCCGTGATCTTTCCGGACTTCGCCCGATTCTTCGAGATCTGCCACGACGAGACACCCTATCTCTGGCAAAGACGGCTCGCGGATCGAGTGCTCGCCGACCAAAGGTGGCCCGACGCGCTCGACCTGCCGACAGGCTCCGGAAAAACCTCGGCAATCGACGTCGCCCTCTATGTACTTGCCTTGGCCGCACACGAAGGCAAATTCGGCGTTTTCCCCCGTCGCATCGTCCTCATGGTGGACCGGCGGGTCCTCGTAGACCAGGCGTGGAGGCATGGTCGGCGACTTCTCGAACGGGTCGATATGAAGCCCGAGCTCGCTCCGGTACGAAAGGCGCTCGCCCGGCTGAGCCCGGAGCCCGCGAGCAGCATCCGGCTCCGCGGCGCCTGCCCGACCGATCCAAGGTGGTGCCGTTCCCCGGATCAGGTCCAAATCATCGCTTCCACGGCCGACCAGATCGGTTCGCGGCTTCTCATGCGCGGCTACGGCGTTACACCGCGCATGCGCTCCGTGGAGGCCGGTCTGGTAGGCCAGGACACGATCTTCCTCCTGGATGAGGCCCACCTCGCCGGCCCGCTCCTGGATACCCTTGCGAACCTTGAGCGTCTCGAGCCCGTGCGGGGCATCGTCCCGCGACGGCAGGTCGTGCAGCTCAGCGCCACGCCCGGCATGACGGCAGCGGCCAAGCCTTTCCAGCTCGAAGAGGAAGATCGCAAGGACGCCGCGCTCGCCCCGCGCCTGAACGCCGGGAAACTCCTGCGCTGGTCGGACAGGAAAGTCGAACGGGTTCTCACGACGATCGACGCACCATGCGTCCTCATGGTCGCGAATACCGTTCGCACCGCCCTGGAATGGTTCGAGAAGGCAACAAAGGCCCAAACCGCACCATCCAAGAGGAGAATCGCGCTGGAACGAGAGCTCTTCCTCGTCACGGGGCGCATGCGTCCACTGGATCGGCAAAGAACCCTTGACGCCGTGGAGAACCGGATCGAGGGCTGCGAGCCCACGCTGGTGGTGGCGACCCAGTGCGTCGAGGCCGGCGTCGATTGGGATTTCGACGCGATGATTTCCGAGTGCGCATCGTGGGACGCTCTCGTGCAGCGCATGGGCAGGGTGAACCGGCGCGGCAAACGCGACGACGCGGAGTGCATCATCCTCCGGGCTCGAAGAACCTTCCAAGAGCAGGACACGGGGAAGATGTTCTGTCCCGTCTACCGGGAGCACGAGATCGAGACCGCGAACTGGCTCGCACATCTCTCGCAGGCACGGTGCACGCCGGGCTCCCTGCCGGAAGCTCCGCAAGGCTGCGTGCGTCCGCCAGCGTCTGCCCCGGTACTGATCCCGGAGTACCTTGATCTATGGTCCCAGAATCGGGCGGATGGCCCTGCTTACGACATCTCCGTCTTCCTCCATGGTGTGCAGCAGAATCGCGACATTCAGGTGGTCTGGCGGGATCTCGACCTTGCCTGGGACCGCGCGTCCCTTGAACGACTACTGAAGGCCCTCCCGCCCTCGAGCCTGGAAGCCGTGTCGATTCCAATTCGGGATCTGCGGGAGTGGTTGGGCGAACGTCGTGCGATCCGGCTCGGAGCCGGGATGGACATCCTGTCGGCCGGGGACATCGGAGTCGGTGACACGGTGGTCGTTCCCACCGATTACGGCGGCATCGGCAGGCACGGCAACTTCGACGGCTCCGCAGGCCGTGTACCCGATGTCAGCTCCGCAGCCATGCGCGATCACCGTGATCTCCGGTTCCGGTTCCACGACGCTCCATCCGTACGCGAGGATGAGTCGATAGAGGATCAGGTCAAGACCTGGATCGCAGAGGACGAATCCCGTTCCATATTGCAGGACTGGACATGGATCGATCTCGGACGCCGCTGGCTCTTCGTCTCGGAATTGCCTGTCGAGGACGATGACGACGGGCCGACGTTCCGGCGCCGGCCGGTGTCCCTGGAAAGCCACCTGAACGGGGTCTCGGCGCGCACACGCGCCGTTGCCGAACGGCTCGGCCTGCCGCCGGGGATAACCAAGGATTTGGTGCTGGCCGCCAGGCTGCACGACCTTGGAAAGTTGGATGACCGCTTCCAGCGCCTCTGTGGACGGAAACCGGGTACCGTCCCGCTTGGGAAGAGCGGTCTGGGTTGGATCGCACGCCGTCGCCGGGAGGCAGTCTCCGATTATCCCAAGGGAGAACGGCACGAAGCGCTCTCCGTGGAGCTGATGATCCGGCACGGATTGCACGAGACCGCCAACGACACGGAACTCGTCGAACATCTCGTCGCAAGCCACCACGGCTGGTCCCGGCCCTTCGTCCGCGCGGCCCAGGGCGTGGCGCGGGTGCACGATCGACTCTTCGGTTTCGACTTCGCGACAGAGCTGGGACACACGGAGGCGGAGCGGGCGCCCGCACGGTTTCGCTCCGTGCAGGAGCGTTTCGGGTGGCTCGGGCTCGCCTGGCTGGAGGCCGTCGTACAACTGAGCGACCACCGGCAATCGGAGGCCGAAGAGAGAGGAGAGATCGGACCCACTGGCGGCAAGCCGCTCGATTCTTGCGCTCGGACAGATCCCGTACGACCTCCTCCCGCTCCCGAGATCGCATTGACGGCGCTCAACGGGCTGGTGCCGGGTGACTATCTCGCGGCCATCGGTATGCTGCGAGCGCTGGATCTCACGGATGAGCATGCTCTCCTCCGATGGCATGGGACGCAGCCGCGCGTCGCGACCGTCCTCGGAATCGACGAGATAGCCGACTGCCTCGTAGGTGCCCGCGATCATTTTCGCGGTGTATGGCCTGCCGAACTGAACAAGCTCTCGAACGGCCAGTGCAACGATCTCCTTCTTTCCACGGAAGAGCCCTTCCGATCGTTCGTGGTGGCGTTGATCTCCGCCGGCGGACGATCGGACATGGATTTCGTTTCGGGAGGCCGCGGCGGCTTCAAGTCGATCTTCGAGTGGTCGACAACGACTCGGACGAAGTCTTTTTCGTCCGATGCGCTCCGACGTTCGCTGATGGGGCCGCGCAGCCTCGACAAGGGCGGCAAATCGTTCCGATGGAGTCCCTTGGCGGCCCAGGGTGCACGCCGCCCCCAGAGTGCTTCCAACGATCAACGATCCGAGCCGTGGATCGAATGGCTCTCGCTGATGGGCATATCCGCGCTCGTGTCCGTACCCGAGGTACGCGGGAACCAGCTTGCCACTCGCTCGACCGCCGTCTACGGTCACAAATGGAATGGTAAACAGTTCCGCTGGCCGCTCTGGCGCGTTGCGCTGGCATGGCCGGACCTTCCTGCAGCCCTTTCAGGTACCAGCTCCAGTCTTCCGGACGCCCTTTGGTGTGAAGCGCAACGCCTCGCCTTCGGAACGAAACAGAACCGCACATACGGGCTTGGGAACGGGCGACCGCGCTGGAAGTGAACAATCAACTCCGGTTTTCCGATGGCGCCTGCCGCGGACGCTGCGGCAGTTTGCCGGGCAGTTTGCCGGGCAACTTGCCGCGCAGATTCATGACACTCCCTGCCCGGCACGGCAACTTGATCATCCGCCGCCGCCCCCGACACCCGGTTCAACGGCCTGGCGAATCGATGGACGCCGATCCCCCCACCGTGCAGACCGGCGGGCAGCGGAACGAGCTGTTGGCTCAACGACCCGGCGAATCGGTGGGCGCCGTTCCCCCGGAACGGGCGGCGGCAGGCCGCCGTGCCCGCGTCGCCTCCGCGTCGAGCCCTCCGGCCTCGTCGAGCACCACCGCGTAGAGACGTTCCGCCGCCTCCCGGCTCACCAGCCCCTTCGCGACGTCCGCCGCCACCGCCTCCGCGCGACGCGCCAGCGGGTCGCCGTAGCCGCCCCCGCCCGGGGTCTCGAAGATGAGCAGGTCACCCTCCGGGATGGTGTGCTCCCCCTTGCCGGCCAGCCGCGGACCCGAGCGCAGGCAGGCTCGGCCAAGGCGCCCGGCGGCCCCGCCCGCACGGCCCCGGGCCGGGTACTTCATGCGCTCCAGCGAGGCGAAGAACTCGATCGGCCGCCCTTCGCTGCTCTCCAGTTCGATGATCTGGCCCAACCCGCCGCGCTGCCGGCCCGCGCCGCCGCTGTCCGGGATCAGCTCGCGGCGACGCACCCGCACCGGCACCGTGCTTTCGGTGACCTCCACCTGTGAGCCCCACACCCCGCTCGGCCAGCCGGTGGCGGAGAGGCCGTCCGCGCCCGGCCGCGCCCCGGTGCCGCCGTTGTGGGTCAGCTCGATGGCGAAGGTGGTGGCGTTGGGGTCGAGCCCGGACAGGGCGGCGCTGCGCAACGGCAGGTCCCACATGCACGAAGCCCCCTCGGCCGGAACCCGGCCGGGCAGCGCCTGGTGCAGGCATCCCAGCACCAGATCGCACGTGAGCTGCCCGATCGTATGGCGCATGGCCACCGGGGCGGGAAACGGCGCGTTGAGGATGCAGCCCTCCGGCGCGCTCACCACGAAGGGCGCGAGCGAGCCCGCGTTGTTCGGAATGTCCGGCCCGACCACGCACCGGATCCCGAACACGCTGTAGGCCGCGGCGTAGTTCAGGGGCACGTTGATCCCGTAGCGCGAGCACGGCGACGTGCCGGTGAAGTCGGTGACGATCGCGTCGTCGCTCACCTGCATGGTGGCTTCGAGCACGATCTCGAAGTCGTAGCCGTCGAGCACCATCCGGTTGCGGTACACCCCGTTCGGCACCTCGGCGATGGCGGCCTTCGCGGCGGCGTTCGAGGCGTCGAGGACGTAGGCGCCGAGGCCGTCGAGGCCCCGGAGCCCGAACTCGCGCATCATCTCCAGGAGCCGGCGCCCTCCGACCTCGCAGCACGCGATCAGGGCGTAGAGGTCACCTTCGTTCGATTCCGGCGAGCGCGAGTTGGCCTTGAAGATCCGCACGAGCATGGAATTCACCGCGCCGCGCTCGACCAGCTTCATCGGCGGGATGAACAGCCCTTCGTCGTGCACGTCGCCGCCGTTCGGCCCCATCCCCAGCCCCCCGAGGTCGTAGAGGTGCGAGGTGCAGGCGGTGAGCGCCACCGGGGTCCCGCCGTCGAACACCGGGGCCACCAGCAGCACGTCGTTGAGATGCCCGGAGGCCATCCAGGGATCGTTGGTGGTGTAGATGTCGCCGGGCTGCATGGCGTCGAGGGGGACGTGCTCCAGCATCAGCCCCACCGCCGCGGCCATGGTGTTGATGTGGCCGGGGGTGCCGGTGACCGCCTGGGCGAGCATCCGGCCGTCGGGGGCGAAGATCCCGGCCGAGATGTCCCCGCATTCGCGCACGATGGGGCTGAAGGCGGTGCGGATGAGGACCTGGGCCTGCTCCTCGACCACCGCCTGGAGGCGGGTCCACATCACCTCGTAGTCGATGGCGGATCGGCGGTCCGGCGCGGGGCCGTTCCGACCTTCGCGTCCATCAGCCTCCCGCCGGGTCATCACGATGTTCCCGGCCGTGTCGATGCGCGCCTCGAAACGCGGCGAGACGAAGGTCGTGGTCTGGGGCTCGACGATGAGTGCCGGGCCGGCGATGGTGTCTCCGGATGCGAGATCCGCCCGCCGGAAGCAGGCGGCCACCGTCGCCTCCCCCGCCTGTCCCAGGGTGAGGGTCCGCGTGCCGGTGGGCTCGGGAGCGCCGCGCGCCGCGCAGTCGCCGGCCCGCGGCGCGGCCTCGGGCGGAGTGGAGACCCGCACCGACCAGTTCATCACCTCCAGCGCCATCCCCGGCACGATGCGCCCGAACAGGCGCGCGTAGTCCGCCTCGAACGCGGCCACCAAGCGCGCGACCTGTCCGGCCTCCAGCGCGCCGTCCGGAATGGCCACTTCGATCTCGTGGCCCTGTCCGCGGTAGCGCATGAACGCGGTGCGGGTCACGACCAGAGGCGCATCGCCCGCCCCGGCCCGCACCACCGCCGTGGCCTCCTCCCGCATCGCATCGAGCAGCGCGTTCACCGCCGCCACGTCGGGCTCCGCCATCCGGGCGTAATGGCCGCGCGGTTCGGGCACCAGGTGGCCGTGCGCCGCCGACGCCTCCACCCATTCCAGACTTGCCGAGACCCCGGAGCCTTGAGCGGCGACCGCCGGCGCCGCCACCCGTACGTAGTGGCTGCGCACCACCTCGAACGACACCGGCGCCGACAGGAACCCCACCGCGGACCCCGCCCCCGGCTGCGGCGGCACCACGATCCGGCCCACCCCCACCTTCTCCGCCACCCGCGTCGCGTGCAGCGGCCCGTTCCCCCCGAACGCCACCATCACGCAGTCCCCAAGGCTTTTCCCCTGCTCCGCCGCGTGCATCCGCGCCGCGTTGGCCATCGCCTCGTCCACCATCTGCGAGATGCCGTCCGCCCCGGCCGACACGCCGATCCGAAGCCTGTCGCCGACCTCGCGCCCGACGGCGCGGCGGGCAAGGCCGAGGTCGAGCCGCAGCCGCCCTTCGGCGAAGGCCTCGGGGTCCAGATACCCCGCCACCGCGTCCGCATCGGTCACCGTCGCCCACTCCCCGCCGCGCCCGTAGCAGGCCGGTCCGGGGTCCGAAGACGCGCTGCGCGGACCCACCCGCAGCCGCGAATGCGCGTCCACGTTCGCGATGGAGCCGCCACCGGCCCCGATCTCGATCATCTCCAGCACCGGGATCCGCACCGGCAGCCCGCTGCCCTTGATGAAGCGCTCCGCCCGCCCGACCTCGAACGCCCGCGAGGTCCGCGGCTCCCCCTCCTCGATGAGGCAGACCTTCGCCGTCGTCCCCCCCATGTCGAACGACAGCACCTGGGCGCAACCGCGCGAGCGGGCGACGCGGGCGGCGAGGATGGCCCCGCCGCTCGGCCCCGACTCGACCAGCCGGACGGGGAACGCCATCGCGGTGTCGAGGGTGGTCATGCCCCCGCCCGAGGTCATCAGGAACAGCGGGCAGTCGAACCCGCCGACTTCGAGACCACGGGCGAGGTTCCCGAGATACCCAGCCATCAGCGGCTTCACATAGGCGTTGGCCACCGTCGTGCACAGCCGGTCGAACTCCCGCACCTCCGGCGACACCTCGCTCGACAGGCTCACCGGCACCCCCGGCGCCCGGCGTTCGACGGCCTCGCGCACCGCCTGCTCGTGGGCGGGGTTCACGTACGAGTGCAGCAGGCACACGGCGATGCTCTCGACGCCCCCCGCCACCAGGGCGTCCACGGCGCGATGCACGCTGTTGTGGTCCAGCGGGTCGAGCACCTGCCCCGCCGCGGAGACCCGCTCCGTGACGGTCGCCACCCGTTCTCTCGGGACGAGGGTGTCGGGCTTCTCGATGTAGAGGTCGTACTGGTCGTAGCGCCGTTCACAGGCGATTTCGAGGATGTCGCGGAATCCCGCGGTGACGATGGCCCCGACGGTGGCGCCCCGGCGCTCGATCAGGGCGTTGGTCGCCAGCGTGGTCCCGTGGATGACCGCGCCGACGTCGCGCGGCGCAAGCCTCGCCCGCGACAGCGCCAGCCGGGCGCCGTCGAGCACCCCGCGCACCGGGTCGTCCGGGGTGGTGAGGACCTTGCCGGTGCGGCAGGCGCCGTTGTGCTCCACCGCCACGTCGGTGAACGTGCCGCCAATGTCGACGGCCAGTCGGGGGCGTGTCATCGGGCTGCCTCGCCTGCCTCTGACCCTCCCGGGGATCGTCTCATGTTCAGGTTGAACTCAAGAGGAACTGATGGTGGAAGATGCCGGCGAGAAGCGCGTGGAATGGCTCGAAGAAAAAATCCCGGACACCTACATGGATGAAATGTTTGATGAATACAGGAGACTCTACGCTACGATAATCCCCGACGCTGCCATATCGACTCCGGATGATATTGTGGATCTGAAATCACGGTTTCATGATTGATGCTATGAACGGTGCTGGACAGGATACACCGCTCGCGCGTTCATGCCGTGATGAGGGTCGTACCAGAGAAGCTTCAGTGCCCGCCTGTCGCGGATCCCCACGATCGTTTCGCGATCATGGGACGGTGGGACGCGACCCGGGCTTGTGCGAGGCTCCTTGCCGGCAGGAGGAAATGCGCGCGCGCCGGGTCGCTTTCCAGGTCTTCGGACCACGGCAGTTACAGGCTGCCGTCAAGAGGCAAAACCCGGGGTTTGAGCTTCGCCAGCGCCTCCTTCACCCATCCGAACCCGATACGCTCCTGCTCCAGGCGCAAGTTGACGCCCATGCGGTCGTGCCGGAGGTCTTCGTACAGCGCACGCTCATCGGCCGTGAGCCTCGACAGCTCCCGGTCGGCGGGCGCGGCCTCCGTCACCCACAGGGGCCGAAACGCGAGGAACGTATCGCGGTCCATCAGGAAGGAGTGCGCGTGGCTGAAGTGGTGACGCAATTCGTCGAGGATCGCAAAGCCGTGGGTGTCGATGTCCCCCCAATAGTAGAGCCGGCAGTGCGCCAGCCAGCGGACCCTGCCGAGGGTCTCGAAGCCGTAGCCCGAACCGAAGATCACCATGCCGTCGTCCATGGGCGGGAAGGCGAGGAAATTGATCTCGTTCTCCGTGACGAACACCGTCGAAACGCCGGTCCCGAGTGCGGCGAAGCTGTCCGCGTCCAGCGTGACGTCCTGATCGTCGCCGCCGGGAAGCAGGGAGTGCTTGCGGTCCAGAATGCGAAAGCGGATGCGTTCGGGCTTGTCCAGGAAACCGTAGCGGCGGGCGAAGCCGGCAACCCCGGTTGCGCTTCGGTCGATGCACTCCGGCGGCATGGCGGCGTCCAGCAGTTCGCCGAGTGTTCCGCGGTGGGCTTCCACGAACTTGGTGTGTACCCCCACTACGTCCATCTGGCGCAGATGGACGCCCGGCCGCGGGTGGTCTTGCAGCCAGCCGACGACGTCCAGCAGGCGTTCCCAATCGCCGGCTGTCGCCAGCGCCCGCAGAGGCTTCCTTTCCAGCCAGACGAGCAGGGAAGGCTGCCGGCGCTTCGTCGATTCCACTACTTCCCGGAACCGCCTGGCCTCCGGCCCTTTGCCGATCATCGCGAGGGCATCCTCGGCGGTGTCGATCCAGGCCTGGTGCGGCAAGGTGTTGAGGCCGAGGATCCGATGCCGGAACTCGCGCATCGTGAAGCGCACGTGGGTCATGGACCGCAGCGACGCACTCCAGCTCCGGGCTTCGTCGAAGCACTCGCCGAGCTCCGCCGAGGTCGGAGACTTCAACACGAGGCGTCGCGGAAAGAGCGCTTCGCCGGTGACCAGGCCGGCGAGGATGGCGCCCCGGTCCCAGAGCCTCCGGACCTGCCGCCCGAGATCGGCCGGCGTGGTCCAGTGCACGGTACGGCTCACCCCGCCGCCCTTGCCCTCTCCTCGCGGTATTCCTCGATGGAAAGGTTGCGCAGTCCGGAGGTGCGGCCGTCTTCGTTGTGGACGAATCCCACGCTCGCGACGAAGGGCTCGATGATGTGGATCTTCTGCAGCGGAGTGACGATCAGGAGTTGCAAATCGAGCTCGGAGAACAACCGCAGAGCGTATTGCGTGGACTCGTCGGAGCCGCGTCCGAATGCCTCGTCGATGACCACGAAACGGAACGAGCGCGAACGCACCCGCCCGGATTCCAGACCGAACTGGTAGGCGAGACTGGCGGCGAGGATGGTGTAGGCGAGCTTTTCCTTCTGGCCGCCGGACTTGCCGCCGGAGTCCGAGTAGTGCTCGTGCTCGGTATCGTCCTCGCGCCAGCGTTCGCTGGCGGCGAACGTGAACCAGTTGCGCACGTCGGTCACCTTGGCGGTCCAGCGGCGGTCCTGTTCGGCCATGCCCTCCCGGCCACGGAAGCGCTCGATGATGCGTTGCACCTGAAGGAACCTGGTCTCGGAATACTGATCGTCCCCGGAGCCGGACAGCGCGTCGTCCGTGCAGGCTCGCAGATCGGTCTGAAAGTCTCGAATCTCCGCGTCTTGCGTGCGCTGGGCTTCGAGCCGGATGTACCGGCCGGGGTTGTAGGGGATGCGGTTCAGGGACTCGTTGATCCGGCCGATCCTGTCCCGGATGACTTCCCGTTCGCGGTTGAGCTGGGAGTGGAAGTTGGCGATCTCGCGGATGGTGTTCTCGTTCAGCAGCCTCTTGAACCGCGCCTCGAACTCCGGCAATGCGTCGGCTTGCAGCCGGCCGAGCATCTCGGCGTATTCCGGGGCCGCTTCGACGTTGGCGTCGATCTCCGCGGTTTCCAGCTTGAATGCTTCCTTGAAGGTCATCATCGCCTGGTGGATCTTGTCGCGAAGCCTGCTCAGGCGGCTGTCGCCCGCGTCGATCCGCTTCTGCAGCCACTCGCGCATGTCCTGCTGGCGGTTGTCGCAGGATTCGACGGTCAGCGAAGCCTCGCCCAGTACGGTGTTCCGCATCCCGTCGAGTCGTTCGAACCCGGATTGCAGCGATTCGCGGTCCACGTCCCGAAACGCCGCTTGCGTCCGCTCGCGCAACGCGAGGGCAGCGTCCTGCCTCTCCCCGGTCCTGGAGCGTTCGTCCCGGCGCGCCACCAGTGCCGCCTCGGCGGATGCGAGGGCTTCGTTCGCTTCCGCGAGCCGGGCGTTCAGCTTCCTGAGCACGTCGGACGTGGTCTCGAGCTGCCGCTTCTCGTCGCGCAACCGTGCGGCCTCGGTTGCGGGCGCGGACCAGTCGAGCTCCTTGAAGTCGGTGTATTCGTCGAGGCGCAGCAGGTTGTCGAGGCGTTCCTGCACGATCCGCCGGGCCTTTTCGGCCTCGGCGATGCCGCTGCCCTGTTCGCCGAGGCAGGCTTCGAGGCGGCGCGCCCCGGATTCGAGCGTGGCGATCTTCTCGACGTTGGTCCAGCCGAGCACGAATCGGGCGCGGTCGTCGATACGGTGCCGATCGTCCTTTTCATGTCTTTCGCCGGGCATCTTGATCTGCCCGGCGCGGGTGACGGCGCACGGCTCGCGCCGGAACTGCTCACCGTTGGCGCAGCAGGCCACGTTGAAGCGATGCGCCAGTTCCAGCTCCAGCCAGGGGTAGAACTCCGAATCCGGCTTGATCGACAGCTTTCGTACCAGGGAGTCCGGATGCAGGGACGGCGGCTCTCGCCGGCGGGATTCGCGCACCCGGAAATAGACGAGCCGTCCCTTGAGGTCGGTCTTGTCCACCCACCCTGCCACCCGCGCATAGTGTTCGTCCGGCACCAGCAGCGACAGCCCGAAGTTTCTGAGCAGCCGTTCCGCGGCGCCTTCCCAGTCGCGTTCGTCTTCCCGCACCTTCAGAAGCTCGCCGGCGAACGGCATGTCCGCTTCGCCGGCGTGCAACGCCCGGCACAGCGCGGTTCGCATGGCGACCTGCTCCGCCGGGATGTTGCTGCGCCGCGCCTTGAGGCTCCGGATCTCCTCCATGAGCGTGTCGCGTTCCTGCCTGCCCTGGCTGAAGGCGACGCGTTGCTCCACCAATGCGTCTTGCAACCGGTCGCCTTGTGAGCGCAGTTCGCCGGCCAGGTCGGCGAAGCGCCGTTTCTGCGCGAGGAACCCGGCATCGTCCGCGGCGGGGGTCTCGCCGACCACTCCGACCAGATCGGCATAACGCCGGGCCTTGCCCGCCCGTCTCTCGCGTTCCTCCTCGAGGTGCCGGATATCCGTCGCCAGGCGTTCGAGACGGTCGCCGCCGTTTTCCGCGAGGTCGCGCCTGACGTCCTCCACTTCGCGCCGCTCGCGGTCCCGGCGTTCCTCGGCGCGTTCGACCCGCACGCCCTGCCGAGCCAGCTCTTCGCCGAGTCTGTCGAGGCGCTGGTTCAACAGGTCGAGCTTCAGCGCCGCGAAATACGGACTCAGGGCATCCCGGCAACCGCGCAACGTCTCGACCTCCGCGCTCGACTCGGCATGACGTTCGCAGTCGGCGACCAGCGGCGCCAGCATTCCGATCTGGCGCTTGGCCTTCAGCACCGCCTCGTGGGCGCGGCTCAAGTCGTCGAAGTGATCCATCAGGGCCTTGATCCGCGGCGCCACGTCGAAGGGTTCCAGCATGTGTCCGCGTACGAATTCCGTGAGATTTCCCACGGACTTCATGGACACCGTCTGATGGAACAGCTCGAGCGCCTGCTCGTTTTCGATGCCGAAGCGGCGGCGGAACCAGGCGCCGTAGGGTGGAAAACCGTTCCATATCTCCACCTCCCGGCTGCGCAACCGCTTGCGCAACTGCGTGATGTCCGTGCCGAAGCGCGCAAACTCGCCGGCGATCGACAGATCGCGCGTGGCGGCGGCGAAGAACCGGTCCGGCTGGTTCCGCGCGTCGGCGATCCAGAACACCTGGGCCAGCGTCACGGTTTGCCGGTAATCGACGTTCCTGAACACGCCGAGGATGACCGAGTAGCTGTTGTGGTCGCGCAGCGAGACGGGACGGGCGGCGCTGCCGGCGTCGTTGCGTTCCGACTTGTAGTGTCCCAGCACATAGGAACGCAGCGTCCGTTCCCGGACCCCGGCGCCGGCGGCCTTGTTGTAGGCGGCGCGGCGTGGCGGCACCAGCAACGTCGTCACCGCGTCCACCAGGGTGGACTTGCCGGAGCCGATGTCGCCGGTGACCAGGTTGTTTCTGCCGTCGAGCTCCAGCGTCCAGATACGTTCGCCGAAGGTGCCCCAGTTGAGGAGCTCCAGGCGCTGCAAGCGGAAACCCACACGCCTGGGATCCGTCACCAGATCGAGTTGCGGGGGCGCGGAATCGTTCATCGTGCCGCCCCTCCGGTTCGAGACCCGGGGGCATTCGCGGCGCCGCCGCCGTCGAGCGCCGCCCGGTATTCCGCCAGCTTCGCGTCGAACTCGGCCAGCCACTGCGCATCCACGAACGCCTTGAGGATGCGCCGCACCTCGAACGCCTCCTCCGCGCCCGGCGCCTTCATGCGGCGGAGAAAGCCGAGCTCCACGATCCGGTTGAGGTGGCCGTCGATACGGTCCGTCACCCGCGCCTCGTTGCTGCTTTCGGGCAGGAATACCCGCACCATTTCGACGATCTCGTCCCTGGACAACACCAGGTGCGTGTCGTCCCCGCCGGCGTCGAACTCCGCGAGCTTCTTGCGCAGCAGCGCCAGCATGAGGCTGACGGGGAAGGAAAGCGGCCGGCGCGCCATCAGGCGCGGCGTCCTGGTCCCGGATTCGTCCTCCGCATCGGGCCGCGAGCGCAGGAAGGCATAGCCCTCCGCATCGTCCAGCGTCAGCTCCAGCCCCAGCACGCCGGCGTGCTCCCGCACCCGCGTCTGCAGATGGATCAGGCTGTTCCAGAGACCGGCGTCGTCGTCCCGGTAAAGGACGCCCCTGAGCAGGGATACGAGCAGGCTCGGTAGCGCGTCCGGCCGTCCGGCCTCGTTGACGGGTTCGGCCGTGTTCACCGCACGAAAATGACCCGCGGCACGCGAGCCTGACGCATGATCGACTCGCCGTCCGCGCGTGCCCCATGCCAGAAGACAGGTTCCGACACGGTCTCGTCCACGGTCGTGCGGAACGTTTCGCCGGCGAGTTCCAGATATCCCACCAACTCCGCCAATCCGTGCTGCAAGGGATGCAGTTCGCACAGCTCACGCAACGTGACCTGGGAGCGGTTCTGCAAGGCGTTCCGCACGTGCCGCGCCAGTCGCGGCTTGTCGATCGGCACTTGCGCGAAGAGCGCGGAGGCGTCCACGTCCTCACCGCCGGCCTCCAGCTCGACGTCGGCGATCAGTGGTTTGATGGACGGCCTGTAGAGAGGCCGCTCCATGGGCAGGCGGACGTCCGCCACGGGACCGGCGATATACATGAACGCATCGCGAGGCGGTGACTGCCGCAACTCCAGGGCCTTGGTTTCGATGCCGTGCAGGAGGTCCATGATACGGCGATTCTCCAGCCACACCCGATCGTCGAGGAAGCGCCGGAGCTGCGCGGAGAGCCGGGCGACGGTGCGTTGCGTATGTTCGCAGGCTTTCAGCCAGTCGTAGTGGACGCGACGGGTGCGGGCGGGCGGGTTCATCCCGGCGACGGCGTCCAGCGCCAGCACGTGCTCCAGGAGCCGCGTCAACTCCTCCTGCCGGGCGCTCGACATCAGGAAATCCCAGAAGGCCCGGAAGCTCCGTCCCTGATCGGAGTCCTCGATGACGTCGCGTTCGTTCATGATGCCTTCGAGCAACTCCCCCTTCGAGCCCTCCCACAGTGCGATGTGCTCCCGCGTGCGCCGATCCAGCGACCGGAAGTTCTGCTCGACCTCCCGGAAATCCGCGAGCAGCTCCTGCGCCATCTGCATGAACTGCTGGAAGCGATCCTTCAGCGCGGTGTCGTCCAGCAACGGCAGGTCGCCCGATCGCACCCGTTCGATTTCGGCATCGATCTCGTCCCGGCGCCGGCGGAGCTCTTCGATCCGCACCTCGGGGTCGGCCTCGGTCCCCGTACTCATCTGCCGCAACAACTCGAAGAGGGTCAGCAGCCGCGACTCGGTGCCGACGAAGCTGCGCTCGGTGAGCGAGGCGAGCCAGACAATGGCCTTCTCGGTGGCCGGGGTCAGGTCGAAGCAGGGCTCGTCGGCGCCTTGCCGGTAGAATTTCCGCAACCAGCCCTTCTCCGGATCCGCCCAATCGTTCAGATAGTCCAGTGCGGTCTTCGGATACACCCCGTCGCCGGCGCGTTCGCGCAGGGTGAACAGCTCGTCTTCCAGCGCTTCGGCCAGATCGCTCTGCATCAGCAGCCGCTGGTTCGGTGCAATGAAGGCCCGATGCAGAAAGCTCGCGATCAGCGACACGTGATCCGACCGCAGGAGACGCCACGCCGGGTGGTGCTGGCGCAGACGGTCGAGTATGTCGTAGTCGAGATCCACGGCATCGCCGTCGGTGGCGGGTCTGCCCCGACCGGGAGCGGCCATGTTATCTCATGGGCGAGCAGCGCAGGCTGATGCTTCCAGGGCGCAGGGAGAGGAAGGAAGAAGACGACCATCAACGTAACACGTAGCGGAGCGATCCCCGTCCTCGCGCTCGCCGTGACCTTCACGGGATGCGGCGGCGGGCAAGGGAGTGGCGATGGACGTTGCCGGACCGGATCTCGGGCAGGCACAAGCTCGCGTTCACCGGGCTGGTCACGCCTTCCTCGGCGCCGGCGCGGGCTGGCAGGGCGCGGCGTTCGGCTACGGCGCGCTCTCCGATGAACCCGATACGGTGACCATCTCCCATTGAGAAAGGCCCGGAATCACCATGATCGGGTGTCCGGGGCAGGTCAGCCACTGACCGTGACCTCCCACGTCGCATCCGCGGATGGATCCCGGACCGCCCTCCCCTCGGCCCCGGCCGGTGAAGTGGAAGCGGCTTTCGAGAACGCCATTCGGCTCTTGCCGGACGAACCCCGGTTCGCCGAGGAACTGGTGCAATTCCGCGAACGGCAGCGCGGGCGGAACCATGGACGGAGCCGCGGACGGCCCTATGGAGCCGAGGGGAATAGCGGCAATGGCAGACCCAGGTAGCAGATCCTGGGTCATCTTCCGGTTCCCGGAGTCGATCTTCTGTAGCTGAACCAGACTTCGACTTACCCTTGCCGATTCGGCAAACAGCGCCTGGAACTCCCGTTCCATCCCTTCGAGGTCCTTACCCGCTATGGCTGGCGCAATGGGTGGGTGCGTGAAATACTGGCAGTGAAGCAGCCCTCCGGAGTGGTGTGGGAATAGACACCGCACATCGTTCCAGAGGATCACCTCAGAGCGGTGAAACAGCGGATTCCGGAACGGGCGCGGAGTGCTGTGAAAGCCTTCCTGCGCAAACAGTACGCGGATGTGGCGACGGGTGTATCGTACGCTGGAGCACGGGCAGGCCAAGACATGTTGCGGGAATGTGCCATCCTGGTCCCGACGAGATGCGGGAATTCGGGCAACGTTGAAGGCGAGAGTCGATGCCTGAACCGATGGGCGCCGTTGCGGCGGGAAAGCGGCGGCGGTCTGTTCGGGCTGCGCCGCCGGCACCGCGCATTTGCGCCCGCGCCTTGGGTCGCGGAGCGGCGCCATGAAGCCGCGTGACTTGATTGAAGCCGCCTTGCCGTCAAGAATCCGCCACGGAGTACGCTATGGCCGCCAGCACCTTCAATCCGCTCGAAGCCGCCCGCGACCTCAAAGCGGCCGGCATCGAAGCCGAGCACGCCGAAGCCATTGCCGAAGGGATGCGCCGGGCCGTCAGCGCCGACCGTGACGAGCTCGCCACCAAGGCCGACCTCGCCGCCCTCGAAGCGCGCATGACCGCCACACTCTACCGCGCCCTCTGGTTCCAGGGCGGGGCCATCATCGCCATCCTCACCGCGCTTCGGTTCCTGCCGATCTGACCATGCGCCCGGAATACGATTTCTCCCGGGGAGAACGAGGCGTGACGGCGCGAAAGGACGCGCAGGGCGGGAATCCGGTCGTCGTCTCGCTGGACGTCCTTGACGTGTTTCCCGGCGTTGCGGCGGGAGAGCGGCAACGGCGGCCCGTGCGGACCACGCCGGCGGGCGGCGGGGCGTTGAGCATGGGTAGCGCCTCGTCTTTCCCCGCCGCCGGTCTGGCGACGTGGCGGTGCTGCATGGCCGGCGGCCTGGAATGAGCCTGCCGGGGTGCGGCGGGAAGGTGGTATGGGTCAGGCGAGGATGGCGCCGGCGCGTTATCGGCGGATGCTCGTGAGCGACTGCGCCGATGCCGAGTAAAGTCGTAGCGTGGGTGTGAGACTTGGAGCGGGCAGGATTCGTTTCCCGCGGCGGCAAAGGCAGCCACAGGAATTATCGACACCCGAAGGGGCAGCGCGTTACGATCTCTGGAAGCTTGGGTGACGATGCCAAGCCCTGTCAGGAACGCGAGGTGCGGCGGAAGATAGAGGAGTCGCAGGAATGAAGGACAGCGCAAGATACGTCAAGCGGGTCGAGGAGTCCGACGAGGACCAGTGTTTCATCGGCTCCTGCCCCGGGGTCATCGGTCCATGCTGTCACGGTGCCGACGAAGTGGCGGTGTACCGGGAGCTGTGCGGGATCGTGGACGAGTGGCTGGAGATCATCCGAGACGAGGCCGGGACGCTATCTGAACCGGTGGCAACGTAACGGCACCCGGGCGAAGAAGGTGACACAATGAACTTGATTGATAGGCTTTGCAACCTTCCCAACAACGCAAGTGTCAATCTATCTCCATCCGACAGGATGACGCTAGAATGCCATTACGTTCATGATCTATTCCCCGCGGATGTCAGTCGTGTCAAAGTCGTTTTCCTACTGGAATCTCCTCACATTTGCGAGATTTGCCACGATCATCCCCTTGCAGATAAAAGTGGTACTAAAGTCGCAGAGTTTCTTCTCAGCAAGAACCTAATCAGCGAAACCGATGCACGTGATAGCAACTCTGTCCCCGTTCCTATTGGCTGTCTTGTCAAAGATGAATCCATTCCTTGGATCGCATTAATGAATGTGAGCGAATTACCTTTGCAAAAGGAGTCATATTGCGTACCCCACTGTATCTATTCTGAACAGCTAGATTGTTTACGGGAAGAGATGGAAGAAATACGGAAGAATCTGCATAGGTACTATCCAATAAAGAAACCTTTCAGCAGATCCACTGACTTACGACGCAATATATATAAGATGATAGTTTCCGATCTCAAATGTCGCATTGAGTTCATTACCAGTATATCTCGAGAACGTCCAATGTTTGTTCCATGCGACTATGTTGCCCGTAATTCTCTTTGTTCGGTTCAGAAAAACGGTGTGGATCTGTGCCATACCAAAGCTACAGTGTATCATCCTGGACGTTCTTTCTGGAACCGGAGTAAGTTTGGACAACTTGCGTGTGAACTGAGATCGCGAATTCAACAAATCCAGGTATGAGAAGGACAACGGGCAGCGGAAATCCATCGGCAACCCGTGACGAAGATTGGTGGAAAACCGATTGTGCGCGGCCGCGGGGTGTAGGCGCCGCTTTCGTGGAGACGCTGCTGAAGCGGGTACCGACGGATCGGGGGAACTCGCGACGAGAGGCAGTGCATCGCCGTCGGGAGCGCGGAACGGGCCGAGCAGGCCGATCTCCCGCGACGGTCGCGCTGACCATCTTTCCGTGTCGTGCGCACCAGCGGATGGATGCCGTTGCGCCCCAACGTTTGCGGCGGTGGTAGTGCCGGCGCGCGTCGGCCGAGTGTGAAGGGTTCCGGTGTCACGTCGTGGACGGCCAACGGCGGCGGCTCCTTCGGCGGCCGGCATGGTGCAGCGCGGCGGAATACCGCCGGAGGAGGGCCTTGACCGTCCCCTCGGCACCCAATGTCCTCAAAATATACGACTTCGATTGTTTCGATCAGCTACGAAGACTTCTCGATGTCAATCAGAGATCCGCACCCCTCGGGAGAGTACGGCGATTGACCGCGGCCGGTCCTGCCTCGCGCAGGTGCGCCTCGACGTGGTCCGCCAGCGCGTCCAGCAGGAACGGATACCGTGGTCTCGTCATCCGCGCCACCGGCACGCGCCGCGCCGTCGCGGCGATGGTGCGGAAATGCCCGAGGCGTTGTCCCATCGCGCTCATCACCCGCCGGCGGTGGGTGTTTTTCGACAGCAACCGGAAGGCGCTGCCGGGCGGCGCGGGTTCGATGCCGATGTCCGGGTGGTCGTTGGCTTCCAGCACGAAGGCGGCGCACACCGGCAGCGGCACGGCGCAGGCCCGTTGCGCCGGTATCCAGTACTTCTCCAACCCCCGCTGCACCCTCGACTGCGCCCGCCCTCGCCAGTGCATCTCGTCCAGGGTGTGCGCCCACAGCCGCTGGTGCGCGAACGCGGGCAGCGCCACGGGACGACCGCCGGCGTCCAGCGTCACGCCGGTCACGTCGTCGGCGAGCAAGGGGTAGCCGCGCTCGACGAGCGCCGCGGCCAGCGAAGACTTGCCGATGCCTCTCCTGCCGAGCAGCAGCACCGCGCCGGCCTCGGTGGCGACGGCGGCGGCGTGCAGCGTGGCCACGCCGCGCTGTTGCAGCAGGGCGGTGAACGGGGAGCTTGCGAAGAAGGCGACGACGTCGCCATCATCCGTGCCGAGCGGATCGATCAGCATGTCGCGACCGCCGGTGACCAGATACCGGGCGACGCCCTCCACGCGCATGAGGAAGGCGCCGGGTCGGGCTTGCCAGTGATTGTTGCGGATCAGGTGGCCGTTGCAGGCGGGGAGGGTCGCGGGAACGGCGCCGAGGCGCACGGTCACGTCCGGTTCGAAGGCGCCGGAATCGGGCAGGGGGTCGAAGGGCAGGGCGACGGCGGAGCGTATGCGCAGATCGTAGGCGCGATACCAGTGGGCCGGGCCGCTCATGGGACGGCGCCTCGCATGGTGAGCGTCGTGTTCGCCGTCACGATCGCCGGCCAGCAATTCCCGCCAACGTTTCGAACAGGGTCGTGCCATCGGGATTTCGCGGTCTTTTCTGCTGCCTGAGCGTCTGGTCGTAGCGATTCGATGGACGTTTGCGGGCTTGGCGGGAATTGCTGATCGCCGACCAATCCGCCGCATCCGCCGGAACGCCGGAAATACCGATGATTCGCGCGGTTGACGAGGCGGGGATACGTGCGGTGTGGCGGATGAAGAAGGTGGCTTCCCGATGAATGCGCTCTGCGGATTCCACCTGCCCGATGCGCGCGCCACGCACGGGCTGGCGGCCATGCTGGCCGCGCTGTCCGACTACGGGAAGACCTGCGCGCAATGGACGGAGGGAGGCGTCGGCCTCGGCTGCCGGTCTGCGGCGGCCACGAACGGGGACGGCGCCGGGCGCTCTCCCTGCCTCGACCGCGACGCGGATATCGCGGTGGCCGCGGACGCCCGCCTCGACGACCGCGACACGCTGTGCAGCGCGCTCGGCGTTCCCCACGCCGAGCGTTCCGCCCTCACCGAGGGCAGCCTCATCCTCCGGGCCTGGAGGCGCTGGGGCCGGGAGTGTCCGAACCACCTGCTCGGCGACTACGCCTTCGCCGTGTGGGATGCGAGGAAGCGCACGTTGTTCTGCGCCCGGGACCACGCCGGCGCGCGGCCTTTCTACTACGCCTTTCCTCCGAGCGGCTTCGTCTTCGCCAGCGCCGTGGAAGCCGTCCTCGCCATGCCGGATGTCTCCGGCGCGCTGGACGAGGCCATCGTGGCGACCTTTCTGACGGGTCCCGGCTGGTGGAACACGACCACCCGTACGTTCTTCAAGGAGGTGCGCAAGCTGCCGCCCGGCCATACGCTCACCATCGAGGGAGACCCATTTCCGGGAGATGGCCCGCGGACGCGCATCGAGCGCTATTGGCGTCCCGAACGCACGCCGGCGGCGCGGCCGGCCTCCGACGACGCCCATGCCGAGGAGTTCCTGGATCTGTATGCACGTGCGGTCGAGGACCGCCTGTGCGGCGGGCCGGTGGGCGTACACCTGAGCGGGGGCCTGGACTCGTCGAGCATCGCGGTGCTCGCGGCCCGCGAGCTGCGCCGCCGGGGGAGCCCGGCGCCACCCGCGTTCAGTTGGCTGCCGGCGTTGGACGGCGAGGCGCCGGCGCCGGCTCATGCGAAGGAGTACGCGCTCATCGACGCGGTGTGCGCCCAGGAAGACTTGCAGGTGTCGCACTGCGCCCTGAGCCCCGGCGACGTGCTCGCCATCCTGCGTCGCGACGGCGCCTTCCCCGGGGTATACGTCCAGATGAACGAGGAAGCGGTGCAGCGCCACGCGGCGGAGTCGGGGGTGCGGGTGCTCCTGTCGGGCTGGGGCGGGGACGAGGGCGTCTCGTTCAACGGCCGGGGATATCGCGAGCAGTTGCTTCTCGGCGGGCGCTGGCTGAGGCTGGCCGCCGAATGCCGCGCGGCCCCCCATCCGTTCCGAGCCCTGGCGCACGTCGCGCTGTCGCTCGCGCATCCCCACCTCCCGATCCACCTGCACAGGCGGTTGCGGGGAAAGGAGCCGCGCCGCCGGCGCTGGCTCATCGACCCGGCGTTCGCGCGGCGTGTGAAGCCCTTGCCCGTTGAGGTGTTCAGGCCGATCGGCGTGCGGCGTACGCAGGCGCGGCTTCTGCGCAGCGGAGATCTGAGCCAGCGCATCGAGGGCTGGGCCGCGAGCGGCGCGCGCCACGGCCTCGAGTACCGATACCCGCTGCTGGATCGCCGGCTGCTGGAGTTCGCCCTGGGCCTGCCGCCGGAGCAGTTCCGGCGCGGGCGGTGGAGCCGGTGGCTGATGCGCCACGCCCTGGACGGCGTCCTGCCGCCGGAGATCTGCTGGAACTCGGACAAGGCCGACCCTGCCCGGTTCGAGCCGTTGTTCGACGCCTTCGCCGGGGCGGCGCCGGCGCTGAGACGGATCCTCACCGCGCGTGCCGAACCGCCGTCGCGGGCGCGCTATGTCCACATGCCTCGCCTCCTGGAGCGTCTGGACGCCGACCGGCCGGACCGCTGGTTCATGCCGACGTGGAAAGCCGTGCAGCTTCTCGACTTCTGATCGGGTCCAGCCGCTACCCCAGCCCTGCATCTCCACCCATGAGGTCGTAGCCGAAGTAGTCGAGCGCGTCCCGATGCGCCCGGAACACGCGGTTGAACACCGCAATCTGCGAGGTGTCGAGGCGCGCGATCTGGCGTTCGTTCATGTCGGTCAGCATCGCGTCGTAGGTGTTCTCCTTCACCGGCAGTCTCCGGCGCAGGTTCAGGTCGTCGAGCTCCGGCACCAGGGTCCGGATCCGCTGCGCCACCCTCTCGGGCTCGGCGCACATCGCCTCGTAGGTGAAGAACACGCTGCAATCCCCGTATGTCCGGACGTTGCGCCGCTGCCAGGCGAGGCAGCGGACGACGTGCAGGGCGGCCTCCTCCTCCAGGCTGCGTTCCTCGGCCACGAACTGGCTGCGGTAGTTGCGGCAGATGCCCTCGCAGATCGCGTAGGGGTTGCGCACCATGAACAGGAACTTCGCGTTGCGGAAGTGGCGGAGCAATTGATCGACGAGCAGCAGGAACGGCGGGGACTTGGTGACGAACACCGGCGCGCGGGGGTCCTGGGCGCTGGCCTGGAAGTACCATGCCTTGCGGTTACGCGGCCAGTCGTAGCTGCGGGGGTCGGCGAAGCGGTCGATCCAGTGCTGGCGGGCGCCCCAGATCAGTCCGGGCTTGGGCTCTCCCGGCAGAGAGGGCCGGTAAGTCGTGGGCCCCGCGTAGCCGAGCATCCTCTTGCCTTCGCGGGCGAGGCTCCAGGCGGCCCGGCAGGTGGCCAGGGCGTGCTCCAGGAAGGTGGAGCCGCTGTTGTTGGGGCACACGGCGAACAGGTGGGTGGTCACCGTGTTGTCCAGATCACGGCCCGCGCCGCTGACGCGCGTGCTGGAAGAGCGCCCGGCGGCCGAGCCCGTCCGGATTGCGGGGGGAGTCGCCTCGGCCATCTCGTCGCGGGCATCGCTCCAGAGCTTGAAATGGCGCGTGGGCGCGCGGGCAGGGTGGGCCCAGACCCATCGCAGCATGGCGTCGGGCGCCCAGGGTTTGACGGGGTAGTTGAAGTGCAGCGCCCTGGCGTGTTCGGGGGCGAGGTTCTCGCGCGCGCGGATGGCGGGAGCGGAGGCGAGGAGGTAGTTCCAGGTGGAGCTGACGAGGGTGCAGCGCCCGGCGAAGTAGCGGTTGAGGAGGAGCTGGTCGGTATGGGGGGCGCGTGGGCCGGGCCAGGTGTGCGGGTGGATCATGTCGAGCAGGTCCGCGTAGCAGGTTCCGTCGGCGAGCCGTCCGTCGAAGAGGAAGAACCCGCTGTTGAACGTGTTCGAGAGCGCGGGAGCGTCGGCCGGATCGGAGGGGCTCAGGGGCTCGAAGGTGCAGGCGTCGCGTCGCCCGCCGCCGAGGGCGACATGGTCCGGGCAGCACAGCAGCGTGCCGGGAGCGTCGAACAGGGCGTCGAGCGGGGCGCGGACGAGCACGTCGCTGTCATAGAAGAGCACCTTGCGGTAACCGTGCAGCCGGAAGGCTTCGAGGGAGTAGAAGTACTCGAGCCCGCTGGCAAAGGCCGAATGGCCGGCGGACAGATGGGCGAGGCGGTCCCGGAGCCTGGTGGACACCGTCTCGAACCGCACGCGGTCGGAGAGGGCCTGGAGGGCGTCCCGCGCGGCCTGGGGGAGTGCGTCGTGGATGATGACGAGGTCGCCGTCGAAGCGTGGATGGTGCTCGAGGAAGGAACCGAGCAGGACGAGGGCGCCCGGGACGAAGGACTCGGTGGTGGCGGTGGCGAGGCAGACGCCGGAGGTGGACGGGGACTTCATTGGCGGGATGGGGAGGCGCAGCTCGGGAGCCGGCGCGCCGGCTCCCGAACGGTCGGATCGGCGTCAGGACGTTGGCCTGTAGGTGGCGTTTTCCCTGAATTGAGGACTGTCGCTACTCCCGACTTCGCCGTCCACTGTCCGGGTGGTCGGCTTGGCCCAAGGCTTCTTCGGCGCATCGGCCGGCGAAGCCGTGTGCGCATCGGCTACGGGGCTCCGACCCTGCGATCCGTGGTTCCGAGCCATCAGCGCCGACCTTGGCGAACTTGTCGATGAGTTCATCCGCCCTTCCTCCCGAAGACCCGACAAGCGTAGTCCCCCGGAGACCCGGGGCGGTTCACAGGCATCGGCGCGCTGCCGGCCTGCGGCACGGTCAATCCTCCTTGGCGATCGCCCGTCCTTGGTCTCGGTGGCGGGATGGTAGTCGAGGGTCAGGACGGCGGCGTGTTATATGTTCGTTCCGTGGGAGGGACCCGGAAGCGGGTACCGCTGCGGACTTCGCCATCTACCGTCGTGATCTTCGGCCTGCTCCAAGGCTTTTTCGGTGTCCCGGACGGGGAAGCCGTGTCCGTGTGCGTCTCGGTCTCCGGGGGTGGTTTCGGCATTGGCATGTCTCGACGCCTCAGCGGTGGTCGTGGCCGGCGCAGCGCTGGCGAGGATAGTACGGCAGCCAAACTGATACAATGGGCTATTGTCAAATCTGGTGTACGGGGGGTTGTTCATGCGGCGGCTCTGCGGTCCTCGATGACCTCGATGCCGTCGTTGAACCGGACTCCCTCGATGACCTTGGCGAGGTGACGGAAGCCACGCAGCCGGCGCACGACCTCGCGCGGGTGGACGCTCGCCCCCCGGCCTTCGGGCAGCTTGACTCTCATGTCGGGAGTCGATAGATAGAGACTTGCTCGGCGCCGATAGTCGAAACGCTGCAAACATGTCCTTGGTATCGGGAGCGCCCTGGGGGCAGACGTGGGCGGGGGGCGCCGGGCAAGACGCCGTTCGTTCCCGCAGTGGAGTTCAACCCCAAGGGCCGGCCGGTCAGGATGCGCCTGAGTCGCGTCGGCGCGTTTCAAAGCGACGAGATTGCCGCTTGGGCCAAGTGCTGCCTCGAGCCTGGCACGGTCGTATTCTGCGACGCCTTGGGTTGCTTTACCGCGGTGCAGCGTGCAGGTTGCTTTCATCAACCATTCGCGACCGGAGGCGGACCGGCCAGCGCGAAACATCCGGCGTTGTCCTGGGTCAATACGCTCCTGGGCAACCTCAAGCGTTCGATGCATGGCAGCTATCACCACGTCAGCTCCAAGCACCTGCCGCGGTATCTCGCCGAATTCTCCTATCGGTTCAACCGCCGGTTCTCACTCCGCGAGATGTTCCCACGGCTCGCTTACGTCGCCTTACGCACCCCGCCCATGCCCAACCGAGTCCTCAAGCTGGCTGAAAATTATGCGTAATCAGGAACATGAGAGCGTCCAAGGCGGCCCGAACACGGGATTTCCGACACTACTTACCTCCGGAGAGCATCTCATGGATAGATCCATTCGCCCTTCGTCCGTTCCGACCTGCGCAGTCCGGCGACTCGATGATTACAGACTGCGGGAAACCCGGGGCGGTCACCCAGGCGGGCGGCGGCCACGGCTCGAAAACGCTCTCCCGCGACCGTCTCGATTGCTCCGAAGCGCCCCTACGTCCAAAGGACCAAAAACTCCCCCTCCCTCCGCCCGCGCATATCCGCGCCTGATGCGAACTATCGTTTCGTGTGGCGTAGCGGCGGCTTCACTGCTGGCCTGTAGCACGGCGGAGTCGAGCGAAAGGCCAATGCCACGTCCAACAGAGACGTCGGTTGTTATCCCCCCAGTGTCGGCTCTTGACCCTGCGCCTGCCGCCAAAACAGTCGGGTTGCTCCTGAACGAGCCGGAGGCATTTGGCGGCTATACTTTATTCAATAAAACAGACAGCAGGACGATTTACCTGATTGATAATCAGGGGCGGGTGGTTCACAGGTGGGAGTTGGATGATTACGTCCTGTTCGCAAGGTTGCTTGAGAATGGAAATCTGCTGACTATGCCTCGTCATAAACCCGATGTGCCCGGCCGCCATGTGACGGAAGTTGACCGGAACGGGCACACCCTTTGGGAGTGCACTCAGGGCATTCCGCATCATGACGTCCTTAAAATGCCCAACGGGAATTTACTGCTGCTGTCACGGCAAGACAAGACGGCAGAGGAGGCCATCGCCGCCGGCGCCGACCCGGACTTCATCGACACTGATGGCTTGATGGCGCCGCATATTGTTGAAGCCAAACCCACCGGGCCGGCAAACTGCGAAATTGTCTGGGAATGGTCGGCGTGGGACCATCTGATTCAAGACTTCGACTCGAGCAAGGCGAATTACGGGGTGGTGGCCGAGCATCCGGAGTTGATTGACCTCAACTTCCGCCTTTCCGAGGTGCTCAGCTATGACCCGTCGGACTGGATACATAGCAATGGAATAGACTATAATTCGGAATTGGACCAGATTGTACTATCACCCCGTCATTTCAGCGAAGTGTGGATTATCGACCACAGTACCACCACGGCAGAGGCAGCCGGCCACCGCGGCGGAAAGGGTGGTCGGGGGGGCGACCTGCTGTACCGCTGGGGCAACCCGCGAGCCTGGCGTGCCGGGACTCCCGATGACCAGCAACTCTTCTGGCCGCATAATCCTCAATGGATTGCCCCCGGCCTGCCGGGCGCCGGAAACATCCTCATTTTCAACAATGGCAACGAGTTCACGGATTTCCGGCGTGGTTATTCGTCGGTAGATGAGATTGCTCCGCCGGTGGACGGGGCCAACTATCGGCTGAATCCCGACCTGGCTTATGCTCCGGTAGAACCGGTATGGGTCTATACCGCCGCAACGCCCAGCGACTTTTTCGCCGCATATATATCGGGAGCGCAGCGGCTTCCCAACGGAAACACGTTGATTTGCGATGGTGTACACGGTACGCTTTTCGAGGTCACGCTGGCCGGGAAAACCGTGTGGAAATACATCAACCCTTCGACCAGCCAGCGCCCTTTGATTCAAGGCGAGTCGGTGCCGTTCAAGCAACATGAAAGTGGTACAGTAGTGCCGGCTAATCAGGTTTACCGCGCTTATCGGTATGCATCGGATTACCCGGGTCTGCAAGGGCTGGATTTGACCCCGGGTGATCGGATCGAGGCACTGTCAGTCAGCGATTATCTGATTCGTCTGACGGGTGGCAGCTCGCCGGTAATCCGCTCCGACTGGGATGTGTATCTCGCCGGGAACAGTCTCACCTACAAGAAGGAGCAGTGCACCCCGGAGGACGCTGAACCAACATTCTTCCTCCACCTGGACCCGGTTGACGTGAACGACCTCCCCAGCCATCGCAAGCAGTACGGCTTCGACAACCTCGACTTTGATTTCGGGAACCACCTTCTCATCGAGGGAGGAGTCTGCGTAGCGAAGCGGGAGCTGCCTGATTACGGCATCGCCGCGATCCGCACCGGCCAGTTCACCGGCGAGGGCAAGATCTGGAAGGGCAGCTTCGGCCTCGCCGAGCCGGCGGGCGACGGGAAAGCCGTACCATGAACGGCGGGGTCGAAACAGCGCTGGTGATCGGCGCCACCTTGGACATCGGCCGCTCCATCGCGCGCACGCTGGCGGAGGAGCTCGCCACCCTCCACTGGGTGCACTGGTACAATCACCGGCGCCTGTTCGGACCCCTCGGGCATGTGCCCCCGGCTGCATTCGAGGCACACTACGACCACCAACTGCATGAGTCGGCGATGGCCGCCTGACTCGAGCAAATCACCCTCCGGGAGACCCGGGGCGGTTCAATGCGCCTCGTCCCAGTTGTCCCCGACCCCGATATCGACCACCAGCGGCACCGCGAGATCCGCCGCCCCGCTCATTCGCTCGCGGATGTGCGGCGTCACGTCCTCGACCGCCTCGCGGGCCACCTCGAACACCAGCTCGTCGTGCACCTGCATGATCATGCGCACCGGCGTCTTCGACTCGGCGATCCACGCATCGAGCACCAGCATCGCGCGCTTGATGACATCGGCCGCGGTCCCCTGCATCGGGGCGTTGATCGCGGTGCGCTCCGCATACTGGCGGCGGTGGACGTTGCCGGACCGGATCTCGGGCAGGTACAGGCGCCGGCCGAAGACCGTCTCCACGAACCCCTGCTCGCGCGCCCGCTCGCGGGTCTCGTCCATGAACGCCTTGACCCCCGGATAACGGGAGAAATAGAGCTCGACGTAGCGTTGGGCCTCGCCGCGCTCGATCCCGAGCTGGCGGGCGAGCCCGAACGCGGACATGCCGTAGATAAGCCCGAAGTTGATCGCCTTCGCGCTCCGCCGCTGCTCGTCGCTCACCTGCCCGCCGCCCGCGAAGACCTCGGCCGCGGTCGCCCGGTGGATGTCCGCGCCGGATGCGAAGGCGTCGAGCAACCCCCGGTCGCCGGAGAGATGCGCCATGATCCGAAGCTCGATCTGGGAGTAGTCCGCCGCGAGGATGCGGAACCCGGGGTCCGCGACGAATGCCTGGCGGATGCGCCGGCCCTCACGGGTGCGCACGGGGATGTTCTGGAGGTTCGGGTCCGAGGACGAGAGGCGTCCGGTGGCGGCCACCGCCTGGTGGTAGCTGGTATGGACCCGCCCGGTGCCGGGATTCACGCAGGCCGGCAGGGCGTCGGTGTAGGTCGATTTCAGCTTGCTCATCGCCCGGTGCTCCAGGATGAGCTTCGGCAGCTCGTGCTCGAAGGCGAGCTCCTGCAGCACCGACTCCGCCGTGGAGGGCTGGCCCTTGGGGGTCTTCGCCCGCACCGGCAGCCCGAGCTGGTCGAAGAGGATGGCCTGGATCTGCTTCGCGGACCCGAGGTTGAAGGGTCCGCCGGCGCGGTCGTGGGCCGACGCCTCGATCTCGTGCATCCGCCCGGCGAGCTCGGCGCTCTGGGCGCGCAGCAGCCCCACGTCCACCCGCACCCCGTTGCGCTCGACCCGCGATAGCACCGGCACGAGCGGCACCTCCACCCGGTCGCACAGTTCCGCCAGAGAGTCGTGCGCTTCGAGCCGCGGGCGCAGCGCCCGGTGCAGCCGCAGGGTGACGTCCGCGTCCTCCGCTGCGTACGGCCCGGCCTCCTCGATCGCGATCTCGTTGAAGGAGAGCTGCTTTGCGCCCTTGCCGGCGATGTCCTCGTAGTGGATGGTGCGGTGCCCGAGGTACTTGAGCGCCAGCGAATCCATGTCGTGGCGGGTGGCCGTGCTGTCGAGCACGTAGGATTCGAGCATCGTGTCGAACGCGATACCGGCGAGCGCCAGACCTGCGCGCGCGAGCACGCTCATGTCGTACTTGAGGTTCTGGCCGATCTTCGCCGGTCGTTCGGACTCGATGATCGGGCGCAGCTTTTCGAGCACCAGCTCGCGCGGGAGCTGATCCGGCGCCCCCGGGTAGTCGTGCCCGAAGGGGACGTAGGCGGCGCGCCCGGGCTCGACGGAGAACGAGACCCCGACCAGCTCCGCCCGCATGTAGTCGAGGCTCGTGGTCTCGGTGTCGAAGGCGATCTCCGGGGCGGTTCGCAGGCGCTCGATCCAGCGGTCGAGGGCGGCTTCGTCGAGCACCGTCTCGTACTCGGCGGCGAGCGCCTCGGCCGCCGGCTCGCCGTCCGCGTCGAGCAGCTCCCCGAGCCAGGTCTTGAACTCCAGCTCGCCGTAGAGCGCCTTCAGCGTCTCCACGTCCGGCTCCCGGAGCTCCAGATCGAGCGGGCCGGCGTCGAGCGGCACGTCGCGGAGAATCGTCACCAGTTCCTTCGAGAGCGGGATCCGGTCGACGCTCGCCCGCAGGTTCTCCCCCACCTTGCCCTTGACCTCATCGGCGTGCGCCACGAGGTTCTCCAGCGTGCCGTACTGGGCGAGCCACTTCGCCGCGGTCTTCGGCCCCACCTTGGGAACCCCGGGGACGTTGTCCACCGTGTCGCCGACCAGCGCGAGATAGTCGACGATCGACTCCGGCGGCACGCCGAACTTGCCCTTCACCCCGGCCGCATCGAGGACCGCCCCGTCCATGGTGTTGACCATGGTGACGCGATCGTCCACGAGCTGGGCCATGTCCTTGTCCCCGGTGGACACCAGCACGTCGAGCCCCGCCTCCTTGCCTCGCTCGGCGAGGGTGCCGATGACATCGTCGGCCTCCACCCCGCCCACCTCCAGCACCGGGAAGCCAAGCGCGCGCACGATGGCATGGATGGATTCGAGCTGGGCGCGCAGCTCCATGGGCATGGGCGGCCGGTTCGCCTTGTACTCGGGATACAGATCGTCGCGGAAGGTCTTGCCCTTGGCGTCGAAGATCACCGCCGCGAGCTCGGGCGCGACCTCCGCCTCGAGCCGCTTCAGCATGTTGGTCATGCCGTAGGCCGCTCCGGTGGGCCGGCCCTTGGAGTTGGTGAGCGCGGGCAGCGCGTGGAACGCGCGGTAGAGGTAGGAGGAGCCGTCCACCAGGACGAGACAACGGCGGGTCGCGGACATGGGGGGCTTCGCTGCCGATTCGGTCGGGGAGCGCCGGGGGTGCTGCCACCGGTGCGGATGCGGTCAGTATAGCGCCGGGTGAGCGGGATACGGGCCGTGCGTCCCTCTCCCCTGGCCTCGACCCAGCGCGTCGATCGTGTTTCTCGACATCGCGGTACAGGATGGATTCCTGGTGTTCGTCGCCTTCCTGCTGCCTCAGAAGCAGGGATTCGGCGGTGGCGAGGCCGTGTGCGTATCGGCTACGGGGGGGATTTCGACATCACTCGACTCTCCATATTGGTCCACAAGCCATCAGTGCCGACTTTGGCAAACCTCCGGGCGTTGCGACACAAGATTCTACGCTTGCTTACACGACAGGCGACGAATCTTCAATCTGCCCTCATCCTCCGAGACCGTTTGCAGTTGGGGCTTCATCGGTAGGCATCTCCGCGCCACCCGGTCAGGGTCGGGCGCAGGCCTCGCTTCGCATCCTGGTGAGCAATGCGTGCTGCCCACCGGTATCCGCTCGGCGGCGCCCGGCCCCCTGCCCGGCAGCGCCTGAATCGAACGCTGGCCAGCGGACGATTATTTCGTCACTCTATCCGGGTCCCATAGTCAGGGGCCACCTTGCGCCACCGGCGCTCCGGTGGAGACGGTCACATTTCGGAGCCGACGACCATGGCCCGCATATCATTCGTTCTTCCGGCGTTTCTGCTCGTCACCGTGCTCGGCGCATCCGCCCAGACCCGGCCTGCGAGCATCGAACCCGTTCCCGACGGGGCGCCCGCCCCGCCGCCCCGCGTGAAGAGCGGCGAGACGCTGGAGCCGGAGGCGCGTACCGTCAGGCAGGAGCACGAGACCATCACCGAGTACCGGGTCAACGGCCATCTGCGGGCGGTCAGGGTCGATCCCGACGGATTCCCCGCGTACTGGCTGCTCGACGCCGACGGAGACGGCCAGCTCGGCACCGGAGGGGACGGCCAGCTCGACAGCCGCCCCGGCGCTCTCGACCCGGCAGGTGAAATGATGCCGCACTGGGTGATCTTTACCTGGTGATCACGCGGCGGCCGAGGCGGCGCGTCGCCGCCCCGGTTTCCGGACACCTCACGCTCCGAACGGCCGGACACCCCCTCGAACCGTCCCGGCCGGTACGGCGGAGCGCTCAGGCCACCAGGAACCACGCTCCCAGACCCAGCAGGGCGAGGAATCCGACCACGTCGGTCACCGTGGTGAGGATCACCCCGCCAGCCAGGGCCGGGTCGATGTTCAGACGCTTCAGCAACATCGGGATCCCCGCTCCGGACAACGCCGCGCAGACGAGATTGATCGCGAGCGCCGCGCCCGCCACGAGCGCGAGGCCGGGGCTTTCGAACCAGAGCCCCGCGACGAGCCCTACCACTGCCGCCCACATCGCAGCGTTGATCAGTCCCACCGACAGCTCCCGCGACACCACCTCGAGACTCACGTCGGGGCGGATCGTCACCACGTCGAGGTTCATCAGGCCCCCGGCGGTGTCCTCCGCGTAGCGCAGCACCGATTCGAGCCGGGACCGTTCCTGGTCGTCGAGCGCGGTGAGCACCTCCTCGATGACGTCCTCGGGGAGATCCTGGAGCAGGTCCGCCGCATCGTCCGGGTCGACGTCCTGCGCGATCGTCGCGAGCGACTCCGGATCGAGCACCGCGAGCCGGGCCGCGCGCACCGCGTCCTCCGCCTCCGCGAAGACTTCGGCGTGGATCCCGGGATCGATGGCCGGCCAGACGACGTCGCGCTCCGCGGGCGGCAGCGACTCGAGCACGAGCGCGATAAACCACCGGCCCGGTCGCGGCTCGGTTCCCGCAAGGCGACGGTGCGGGATGCCAATGAGGCCGTGCTCAGCCGCCGGTTCGATTCAGCTCGTCGACGAGGGCGTGGCACGTGGTGGACCGCGTGGAGCGCAGGATGCGCCGGGTGAGCTTCCGGGCCGGCGCGATCCGGGTCTCGCCGATGATCTGCTTGACCTCCAGCAGCGCGTTCGGATGCACCGAGAACTCGCGCAGTCCCATGCCGAGGAGCAGCTTCGTATAGCGCGCATCTCCGGCCATCTCTCCGCACATCGCGACCGGAATGCCTGCCTTGCGCCCTGCCGCGATGGTGGTCGCGACCAGCCGCAGCACCGCGGGGTGCAGCGGATCGTAGAGATAGCTCACCTCGTCGTCGACGCGGTCGATGGCGATGGTGTACTGGATGAGGTCGTTGGTCCCGATGGAGAGGAAGTCGAGCCGGCGGGCGAAGACGTCGGCGCAGATCGCGGCGGCCGGCACCTCGATCATCGCGCCGACCGGCATCGACGCATCGTAGCGCTCGTCGCGGGCGTCGAGCTCCCCCTTGCAGTCGCGCACGATCCGCAGCACCTGGTCGAGCTCGGTGGTGTTCGCGAGCATCGGGATCATCATCCGCACCGGACCGCTCGCCGATACCCGCAGGATGGCCCGGATCTGGGTCCGGAACAGACCCTGCTCCTTCAGGCACAGCCGCACCGCGCGCAGGCCAAGCGCCGGGTTCGACGTGGCCGGCGCATCGGGGCGCACGCCGTCGACCTGCTTGTCCGCGCCGAGATCGAGGGTGCGGATGGTCACCGGCGCCCCCTTCAACGCGGCGACGAGCTCCGAGTACGCCTCGAACTGCTCCTGCTCGTCCGGCGACTCGCGGCGGTTCATGAACAGGAACTCGGTCCGGTAGAGACCGACCCCGGCCGCCCCGTCCCGCACTGCGCCGGCGGATTCGCCGGGCAGCTCGACGTTGGCCTGGAGCACCACCGGCTCCCCGTCGGCGGTCACGGTGGGAGTCGAGCGAAGCTTGCTCCGCGCCGCCTTGATGCGCTCGATCTCGCGCCGGCGGCGCGCGTAGAACCGCTTGACGACATCGGCCGGGGAGACGATGACGATCCCCTGGGCACCGTCGAGCACCACCTCGTCGCCGTCGCGCAGCAGCGCCGCCGAGCGGTGCAGACCCACCACGGCAGGGATGTTCAGACTGCGGGCGAGGATGGCGGTATGGGAGTTCGGGCCCCCGAATTCGGTCATGAACCCCGCGACGCCCTGGTGCTGCATGAGCACGGTGTCGGCCGGGGTCAGATCGTCGGCGTAGACGATCCGTCCGGCGGGGGAATGGGGAGACGGCGGCTTCCTCCCGCGCCCATCCTGGAGATGAATCTGCACGCGGTTGACGACGTGCTCGACGTCGTCCTTGCGCGTGCGCAGATACGGGTCGTCCATCGCGTCGAAGACCGCGACGAGGGCGTCGCGTTCGAGCTTGAGCGCCCATTCCGCATTGCATCGCATCTCGCGGATGTAGTTGATCGGCGCCTTCGAGATGGCCTCGTCTTCGAGCATCAACAAATGGGTGTCGATGAACGCGGCGATCTCCTTCGGCGTCCCCTCGGGGATCCGCGCCTTCACCGCGTCGAGCTCGAGACGAGCGGCGTTCACCGCCTCCTCGAACCGCGCGACCTCCGCCTCGATCCGCGATGGATCCAGCAGGCGTTCGGTCGCCTCGGGCCGGCCGCGGTCCACCGCGTGCACCTGCCCGATCGCGATGCCCTTGGAGGCGCTGATGCCGTGTATGGTGAACGTCATCGTCTTCAGGCCGGCCTGCGTCCCTCACCTCGGCAGAAACGGAACGGGGACTCTATTCGGACCCCGAGCTCCGCTCATGAATTTCTTCGGTATCGCTCCTGATCCGGCATGACGCGAACAGGGGCGTACGCATTCTATTCGCGATTTCGTGGCGTGACGGATGGGAGATCGTCTACTCCGGCTCCTCGAACCTCCCGGAGACGAGCCGTTCGACGGCGTCCACGGCCTCGGCGGCATCGTCTCCCCGGGCCACGACCTCGATGCTCGTTCCTTTCGAGGCGGCGAGCATCATCACGCGCATGATGCTCTTCGCGTCGGCCTCGCGCCCTTCCCGGCGGATGCTGATCCTGGATCCAAAACGCGACGTGAGCTCGACGAGCTTCGCCGCGGCCCGGGCGTGCAGCCCCAGCTTGTTGACGATCATCAACGTCCTGCGGACTTCACCGCCCATCGCGGCACCCGTTCTCGCCTTGCCGGATGTCGCACCCCATCCCGCGCACCGTCGTCTCGACGATCGATGCGTCGTCCGCGCCTTCCGCCACCGTGACCCGCGACAGGTTCCGCGCTCGCGCGATGCCGGCGATCCGCTCGCTGGCGGTGACGAGCAGGCGGCGCGAGAGCCAGGGCGCGGTCCAGGGCGCCGCGCCGAGGAGGTTGTCGAGCGCCTCGGCGCTGGTGGCGGTGACGACGTCGATCGATTCGCGCACGCCGTCGAGCATCACCGCCAACCGCTCCGGCGCCTCCCGGCGGTAGACGTTCGCCTCGACCACCTCGGCGCCGCGTCGGCGCAGCTCGCGCGCGAGTAGCCCGCGTCCGCCCTCGCCCTTGACGATCGCAACGAGCCGGCCATGCACCCGCTCCGCATCGAGCTCCGGACAGGCGAGCAGTCCTTCGCTGTCGAACCGGCCGGCCGGCGTGCGGACACCGTCGACGCGGCGCGCGCGCAACGCCTCGGCCGTCGCCCGCCCGACCGCGAGCGCCACAGGCGGTAATCCGTCCGGTGACATATCCGGCGCAAGGTCGAAAAACCCCTCCACCGCGTTCACGCTGGTGAACACGACAACCGCGACATCGGACAGCCGCTCGCGGAGTCGTTCGGCCGATGCCCTGTCCTCCACCGGCGCGATGACGATCGCGGGCACGCAAACCGGGATGGCGCCCTCGCCGGCGAACGCCTTCGCGAGCCGCCCCGCCGCGGGCTCGGGCCGGGTCACGAGCACCCGCACGCCGGGCAGTCGCGGCGCGCTCACCGGTCCGCCTCCGCACGGATCCATGCGGATCGATCCCACGGTTCCCGGGGCACTTGCGCCGCGCCTGCCCACCAAGGGTTGCCGGCGGCTTCCGGCGGCTGCGCACCCCTCCCTGATGCGACATGGGTTGCTCTCATGAGCATCACGCAATTCGTATTCAATCTCTTTCCGGTGATGCTGGGCATGCATTTCAGCTTCAGGCACCTTCCATCGAGATACCGACATCCCCCGACCCCACCGCCCGACCGACCACCTCCCCCACCTTTCCCACATCCGAAACCAAAGCATAGCCCCAGACCCCGAATCCCCCGTCCGCGTTCACGGCCCGCACCCACCGCTCGGCCGCCTGTGACTTCACCTCCTTGAGCGGGTCGTAGCCCTTGGTCTCCAGGATCAGGAAGCGCGCCTCGTCTCCGGCCAGTCGGACGATGAAATCGGGCAGGTAGTCGTGGTGCTGGCCGTTGTGCAGGTAGGGGATGGCGAAGCCGAGGGCGGCGTTCTTGACGAACGAGTGCACCTGCTCGTGCGTATCCAGGCGACAGGCGGCCGACTGCTCCCACCTGGCGGTATCGGGCACGACCGCGTTGACGTGGCTCTTGATGACCGGATACGGCTCCCGCCGTGTCTCGAAATCGACCTCCGCCGTCGAGCCGGGGCCGCGTCCGCTCTCGTAGCGGGGCAGCTCGGCCTCCTCTCCGGTCTCGTGGTCCGGCCCGATGGCGGCGATGAGCCGCTCCACCAGCCAGCCGTACCAGGGAGAGAGGAACGCATCGACGGCCCGCGCCGGCTCGACGGGACGGACCTTCTCCCTGACGTACCGATCGACGATGGCGGCGAGCTGGGTGAACAGCACGTGGGCGGGAGCGTCGCAGCCGGGTTGCCGCCGGTAGTCCCGCGTCAGATCCCGGGCCATTTCGAACACCAGCCGCTGGAGGCGCCGGCCCTTGCGGTACGGGTTCAGGTCCACGCGCTCCAGACGCCCCGGACCGACCAGCGAGGGACGGCCGGTATTGCTCGGCAGACCCGCCTTGAGCTCCACCTCCGGCGGGATGTGCATCGGGTCGAGATGCAGCGGCGCGATGCTCTTCCAATCGACCCTTACACGGTGGCGGATCCCCTGTACGTAACCCTCGACGCGGGGAAAGCGGATCTCCAGGTGGGCCTTCTCGGGAACCGCCCGCACCCGCCAGGTCTTGCGGCGCCGCTTCTCTCCGTTGGGAGGATTCTCCTTCAGCGGGACGATCTCGAACGGGACGCCGAAGATCTTCGCGACCTCCTCGCCGAGCCTTCCGTCGTCCCCCACCGCGTAGCTGGACCGCCGCAGCCCCCGGCCGACCACCTGCTCGCACAGTAGCTGCGACATGAAGGGGCGAAGCCCCACGATGTGGGTGACGGTGTTGCAGTCCCATCCCTCGGTCAGCATCCCCACGCTGACGATGCACCGCACGTCCCGGCCCGGCGGATGGAGAGGCCGTTCGAGCTTCTGCGCCAGCGCCTCGAAGCCTTCCGGATGGATGGGCCGCCCCTGTCCGTCCCGCGGCCAGTCGATCCTGCCGACCGTGTCCAGGGTCAGGCGCATCCAACGGTCCCGGTCGGACTTCGCCTCCCCGCTGTCGGATTCGCGCACCACCCTGGTGTCCACCCGGATGGTGCGGGCGGCCCCGTTCACGTTGCGCAGCCCGTCGAGGCGCGCGGGCGGGACCCCCACCGGCGCCTTGTCGTCGGCCAGCCACCGGTAGACGACCTTGGCCAGCGCGGTGTCGTTGCATACGATGATGAACACCGGCGGGCGGACTTCGTCTTCACGCCGGCCCCACTCCTCGCGCAGTACGTCCCACAGCCCGCCGAGCATGGCCATGGGCACGTGCGCATACTTGAGCACCGCCTCCGGCTTCACGCTTCCCCGCCGGCCGCCGCGCTCCGCCGGGGTCAGCTTCGGAAGGATCCAGCGCCAGATGTTGAAGTAGCCGGGGATGGGGGCGCCGCTCGTGTCCCGCACCGCGAGCTGCGGGATCTTGACCAGGCCGGATTCGATGGCGTCGATGAGCCCGAAGTCGCTCACCACCCACGGAAAGGGCCGGTTGGCGTTCTGCCCGACCCGGCCCAGGTAGTAGGGCGTGGCGGAGAGGTCGATGCAGAGATTGATGCCGCGGGCTTTGTGGATCCGGTCGAGGCCGTCGATCCACACCGTCGCCTCCCGGTAGAACGCCTCGCCGTCGTCCGCTTCGCCGAACAGGTCCGCCTCCCCTTCGTCCGGCTCCGTGCGCCGGATGCGGTAGGCGTGATGCGCCTCGTCGTTCATGACCAGGAGGTTCCGCTTGCCCCCGATCTCGCGCCCGAGCACGCGCTCGATGAGCCGGGTGTCGCTCTCGACGTAGCGGAAGGACTCCACGGAGACCGACTTGAGGTGTCCTTGCCGGTCCCGGTGCTCCTCGATGATGGTGACCAGCCCGGCGGCGGCCTGCCGTTCGAGGTCCTCCGGGGTCAGGTAGCGCGTCCCGCGCGCCGTCGTGGTCCGGGCGCCGATGCGGATGGTCTCCCGGGTGCGGACCCGGCGTCCGGCGCGCAGCACCTTCGCCGACTGGCCGGCGGCCTGGACGCTTTTCGGCTCGAAGACGTGCCAGTTGGTGACCAGCACGTGTCCGCGCGCAAGCTGCGGCATGAGGTGCGAGGGCACGAGGTCGCGGCTGCGGTACAGGCTGGCCTCGCCCCCCTGGGGCCTGAGCTCTTCGAGCCGGTTGCGGATGGTCACGTTGGGGCAGACGACCAGCACCACGTCCGAGAAGCGCGCGTCGCCCCGATCCGCCACCTTGTTGAGGATGCTCCAGGCGGCGATCATGCCCATCACCGTCGTCTTCCCCGTGCCCGTCGCCATCTTGCAGGCGTGGCGGCGGAACGCACGGATCCCCTCCGCCTTCGCCTCCTCGCCCGGCTCGTCGAGCGGGACGTTGATCCCTTGCAGGAAGTCCGCGCGGGCCTCGCTGAGGAAGATGATGGTCTCGGCGGCCTCGATCTGGGCGAAGAACAGCGGGTGCTTCCTTCCTTCCCGCCGCCAGTAGCGCAGCAGCTCCATGGTGGTGCGGGTCACCCCGCCCTCGCCGCGCAACGCCAGGGGCCGCCATTCGGCGAGCTTGGCGCGGATCCGGTTGACCAGCTTCAGCTCGATGGCCGTTCCGATCCCCTCGTCCTGCGACGGCTCGCGCCCCGGCCGCCGATAGAAGTACATGGCCGGCCGCCGGCCCGCCCGTCGCTCCGGCGGATCGTGCTCGGTGATCCACCAGTGCGCCTCCGGCTCCTCGAACGGCGAGTTGAGGATGGGTTCGGGGACCTCGTGCGCGTTCATGGCTCGGTCCCGAAGGCGCGGCAGATGGCATCGAGCTTTTCCACGACTTCCGGGTGGATCTCCTCGGGGCGCATCAACGCGGCGATCTCGTGGTAGCGGGAGTCATATGCCGGCGAAACCAGTCGGCGAGCCCGGTTTCGCCGATCCGGCCGGCCGCCACGTCTTCCATCCCGACCCAACGCCACGGGCCGGGGTCGCCGACACTCACTTCGCCAGCGCCCGCAATACTTCGCGGTCGTCATGCATGATTTCTTCGGCGACCGCCATCTGACGCTCGAACCCGGGGTTTCGAGGAGTGAGCCGATAACCACCGTCCGGGGCCTCGGTCAGATAGAGCGTGTCACCCTTCTGCACCTTGAGCCGCGCCATCGCCTTCTCACTGAGAATGACACCGGAAGACGCGCCGACCGTGGTGACTTTGCAGGAAAGCATTCGAACCTCCTTTCCCCGTTCCGTGATTCCGATTGTATGAGCAAATGACATGACGTTGGCCGCGGGAGGATCTTGTCGAGGACCTCGTGTGCGTTCATGGCTCGACCCCGAAGGCGCGGCAGATCGCATCGAGCTTTTCCACGACTTCCGGGTGGATCTCCTCGGGGAACATCCCCGCCGCGATCTCGTGGTAGCGGGTGTAGGGCAGGCCGTGGAGTCCGGCTGCATCCAGCAGCGGAGGGATGAGCCGCGTGCGGGCCTTGGTCACGTTCAGGAATTCATGGTCATCGAGCGGGTCCCTCACCACCGCCGGCGGGAACTCGTCGCGCCAGTAGGCGAGCATGTCCTCGACGTGCGCCGCGGCGGAATCGGTTCCGACTACCGCCTCGACGAAGCGGGCGAGCGCATCCGGGTGGACGAGATAGCTCTCGATCTCGTAGCGTCGCCAGCGGAGCCGTTGAAAGCCGGCGCCTGTAATGCCGGTGTCGGGAATGTCCCGGTGCGCGTCTCCGTCGAGCAGCTCGAGACCGGGAAGATCCTCTCGTACAAGCTGTAATGCCTCGAAGTGTTCGCGCGCGCCGATTCCCGGGCGACCCTCCTGCGTCTGGAAAACCACCGGCTTCCACATCAACTCGTTGGTCAACATATCTGCTGCCCGATGGTTCAGCGTCTTTGCCCAGGCGCGCAGGATGTTGATATCCGTGTAGCCCTCGACATAGAGAATCCCGCGCACCCCCAGCGCCTGCATGATGTCCGCGTTGCTCAATACGCGCAGTGAAGAAACGAGCCGGCTGTGCTCCTCGCTGTCGGCGACCATCCGGGGCTCATTGAGCATGACGCACAGCTCGCGGGGCTCGACGGCGTTGATGACGACTTCGGAGTGTGTCGCGACGATGAGTTGCGATCGCTGCCGGGCGGCTACGGTCCGAAGCTCGTGATAGATGGCGTCCTGGAGAATGACGTGCAGATGCGCATCCGGCTCGTCCAGAAGCAGCACGGCGCCCTGCCTCGTGTTGAGAAACGCGAGCAGCATCAACACCTGTTGAAAGCCGCTGCCCGCGCTCGCGATGTCCAGCCGCGGCCCGCCCTCGGTCATGGTGTATTCCGCGAGGATATGGGCGCCACTGGTATCGGGAGGAAGGAGGTCGTAGCCGAACAGTTTGCCGATGGACGCCTTGAGCGCGCTCCATGCGTGTTCGTTCTGGCTCGCCTCCACAAGCAGATTGCGCATGACCTCACCCGGGCGGCCGAGGCCGAGAAGTTGCTCGATTTTCGGCGGTTGAAACAGTGGCTCGTCAATCCCGAGGCCGGTCATGGGAGGAACGAATACCGTTCGCAGATCGAGCTCCCGCAGCAGGCTGGCTTTTTCTTTATTCAACTCTTTTGTCATGAGTCGGGAAACCGTACTCGCCTTCGGTATGGCAATCGTCTTCGCCTGGGGACGGACATAAATTTGTTCGGTGCTGTCGGCGGTGAACTCCATCGTCACCGACCAGCCGGCATCGTGCTGGAGCTCGATCTCGATCTGTCCCCGAACTCGTCGATCCGTCCACAACAGATCGAAGCGCCGCAGAGGAACCGCCGAAAACGCCTGCCGGGCGATTGGCGCGCGGCCATAGGCCAAGCCCCCATGCAGTCGGAAGTCGTTGAGCTCCTGCCACCGCCGCAGCGCCAGCGACCATGAGGCGATCGCCTGGAGCACCGTCGTCTTACCGGTGTTGTTGGGACCGGCCAGCACCACGTGGCCCGGCAGGCGGAACTCCACCTCGTCGAAACGCTTGAAGCCGCGAATGCGAACCGTGTGGATCATGCTGTCTCTCTCTCATTGTTACATAAATCGAAGATCTGTCATGTCCTCGCTTTCGCGGGGACAGGCTCCGCGGGCTCAGGCCGTCATTCCCCGTCATTCCCCGTCATTCCCCGTCATTCCCCGTCATTCCCGCGAAAGCGGGAAGAAAGCGGGAAGAAAGCGGGAATCCATTTCAATCAATCTCATTATACAAGTCTCTCCATGTCGGATTACTCTTCTCAATCAACTCAATCTTCCACACCCGATTCCATTTCTTGATCGCCTTTTCTCTCTGGATGGCACTTTCCATAGATTCATGAATCTCGTACCAAACCAATCGGTGAACATTGTAACGTTTCGTGAATCCTTCCACAAAATGATTCTTGTGTTGCCAGATCCGCTGAATGAGATTCGACGTGACACCGACATAAAGAGTGCCATTGGGTCTGCTTGCAAGGACGTAAACACATGGAATTTTCATACAAATCTCTGGATTCCCGCTTTCGCGGGAATGACGGGGAATGATGGGGAATGACGGGCCTTTGAGTTTGCTTTTCGTATGTCAAATCAATTGAGAATTCGTACATGGCATAGATCTATGCAATTCATCATATCCGTAATTTGACGTTGAGTCGTATCCGGATCGGTGGCGATCAAATGATCATTACCATCGCATCCGGGAACCACGATTGCGAGCCCGGCGATCACTTCTCCGCCTCCGAGAGCGGCTTGACCACCATCAGCTCGTTCCCCCGGTCATCGACGACCTTCACCGCGACCTGCCCGCGCTCGCCCGCCTGGAAGGGCGCGCTGACGGTTCCCGAAAGATGCGCCCATACGCTGTCCTCGAACTTGCCCCGGAGCGAGCGCTTGAGGCCCTCCCATGCCGAGGTTCGCGGGAAGAACGCCTGACAGACGTGGAAGCAGAGTCCGTTGTAGTCCGTGTCGAGGAACCAGGCCGGGACGTCATGCCCCTCCCGGTGGTCGGAGTCCATCGCCACGGGGTCGAATACGTCGAGGCCGAGCAGCTCGACCTGGTAGCTCTGCGTTGACGCCGGCGCGGCTGACGCCGTCGGTGTCTCCGGCGCCCCCGGGACTGCCGTTGCCGCCGATGTCCCTGCCGCCCCCGGCGCCACCGATACCCCCGCCGCCGCCCGCCTGATCCGCACGTCCGGCAGGCCGCACACCGAGAAGATCTGGCTCGACCGCAGGTTCTTGAGCAGGTCTCCCATCACCAGGTCCATGCTTGCCTGTACGTAGGTCGCGGGCACCCCGATCGCCCGTTCGCAGTCTTCGATCAGGCGGCGGGCGTTGGGCTGAATGGCGAAGCCGGCAACATAGAGATGGGCATAGCTCTTGGCGTACGCCTCGCGCGCCGCCTCGAACACCAGGGTCTCCGAGACCGCGCCGTTCTCGGGGCCGAAGACGATGGCGGCGGTTTGTCCGGCGCTCTGCCCGGCGGCCTGCTTGGTCGTCTCCCCGGCGCTCTGCCCGGCAACCTGCCCGGTCGTCTCCCTGGCGCTCCGCCCTCCCTCGCCCTCGATCACCGCCTCGGCGGACAGGCTGAGGGTCCGCGCGGGACGGCGCACCCTGGCGAGGCTCACCGTACGGCCGCCCCCGAGACGCAGCACCGGCGAGCGCCGCAGCACCTCGATCATGCGATCGACGTGGCGGGCGTGGGCAACGGCAGCGGAGACGTAGCCGGTGGTGCCAGCAGTGCCAGCGTCACCGGGAATACCGGCTCCAGCGTCGCCAGCGGTATCAGGGTCACCGAGGGCGCCGACACCAGCGTCACCAGCAGTGCCAGCGGTCCCAGCGTCACCGGGGGTGCCGATGCCAACGTCGCCAGCAGTACCAGCGTTGCCGGTCGTGCCGATAGTGCCGGTCGTGCCAGCGTCACCGGGGTCGCCGGCGCCAGCAGCACCGACCATGCCAGCGGCTCCGGCGCTGACGGCATCGCCGGAATCCTCCCCGCCGTCCCCCTCCCACTCCACCGGGGCCGGAATGGTCGCCTCCACGCAGAAGGGGCCGCTTACCCGGGTGACGCTCCCGTCCGTCTCCGGGCGGTCTACCAGCACCTCCTCCTTCGCCGGCTCGTCGTTGGCGATCGACTCCAGGGTGACGTGGGGCACGATGCCGCCGACCTCCTCGCCCCTTCGATTCTGCCGGTGCCGGTACTCGAAGCCGCCGGCGGGACCGCGCTCCGGCTCCTTGAGGCGGTAGAAGTCGAAGGTGCTCGTCAGCAGCCGCTGCCGGGCGAGCGCGAGCGGCACCCGGGAGGTGTCGGCGGTAATCCAGCGCCGCCCCCATTTCTCCGCGCACCAGGCGGTGGTTCCGGAGCCGCAGGTGGGGTCGAACACGAGGTCGCCCGGATCGGTGGTCATCAGGAGACAGCGCTCGACGACCTTGGGGTTGGTCTGGACGACGTAGATCTTCTCGTCCGTGAAGCTGCCGGTCAGGGTGTCGGTCCAGAAGTTGCCCCGCTCCTTGTACGGGAAGTCCGAAGCGAAGCGCCGGTACTGGATGCTGTTGGCCGCGACGTGGATCCGGCCCGCGGCGGCGAGGCGTTCGAGCCCCGCCGGGTAGTTGGCCTTCCAATGCGAATTGGCGCGCGGCTCGTAGACTCTGTCCTCGAACTCGAAGGGCTGCGGCTCGCGGGACGCACCCTGGCCCTGCAAGTTGTCGGGCTTGTAGAGCCGGGCGCCCTCCGGGAGCGGCGCTTCCCCGCGTTTCTCCGCCGCGCTCACCCCCCGGTAGCCGCCGTCCGGGAACAGCACCCACCGCGCGTTGCCCTCGCCGAGGGTCACGGGTTGCTCCTCGAACAGCTTCCGCACCTTCAGCCGATCCGGGTCGCGCGCGTACCACAGCAGGAAGTCGCCGAGCGTCGCGAGGGTTCTGGTCCGGAAGCCCGATGTGGTCTGGAAGCTTACCTGCGAGACGAAGCACTCCGGCCCGAACACCTCGTCCATCACCTCGCGCACGTGGTGCAGGTTGGTGTCGGACATCTGTACGAAGATGCTCCCGGAAGGATGAAGCAGCTCCCGCGCGAGCAGCAGCCGATCCCGCAGGTAGGTCAGGAAGGAGTGGATCCCCAGCTCCCAGGTGTCCCGGTACGCCTGCACCATCTCCGGCTCGCGGACCATGTGCTCGTCGTCGCCGTGGGTCACGTCGCGCTTGCGCACGAAGGGCTGGAAGTTCGAGCCGAACTTCACCGCGTAGGGCGGATCCATGTAGATGGCCTGCACCTGGCCGCCGAGCCCCTCGTATCCGATGAGGGAGTTCATCACCATCAGGGAATCGCCGAGGATCAGCCGGTTCACCCACCCGTTCCGGTGCTCGTACGCCTTGAGCAGCCGATCGTGGATGGGGAGGTCGCTCTCCCCGAAGAGATCGAACATGTCCACCTGGCGGTCGCGGGTATGTCCCTTCAGGGTTTCCAGGATCGCGGCGGTGGACAGCCGCTCGTGCACGAACAGGGGCAGGGTAGGCACGTCGAAGGAGAGGCGTTCGGCCTTTCCGGCCCAGTCGAGGAAGGGCCGGGAGAGCGCCTTCAGCGCGGCGGCGTCTTCGCGGGCCGCGGCAAGCTCCTGTTTGGCCTTGGCGAGATCGCGCTCGGATATTCCACCGGTTGCGCCGGGGTCGGCGTTGGGAGCGACATCGGAGTCAGCGCCTGGAGTGACACCGGAGCCGGTACCGGGAGCGACACCGGAACCGGCGCCGGGGTCGATGACGGCGGACAATCTCGCGAGGCGCTCCTCCATCGAGGCGATCTTCGCTTCGGCCCGCTCGCGCGCAGGGTTCTGTCCGTCCCAATCGAGCGCCGGAGACAGCGATGAATCGTAACGCCGGGTGGCCGGCGGTTTCTTCTTGCGGAACTGCGCCTGTGTGCCGATGTCGGGCCGGAGCAGCGCGCCCGCCTCGGGGTGCGCGTAGCTCCCGGTGCTCCGCTCCTTCCCGGCCCGGTTCGCGGCTTTCTTCGACGTCTTCCTCCGGTTGGCCACCTTCACTCCTTCCGCGCCGGGGTGCGTGTTGCGTGACGAAGGCCGCGGCCGTTACGCGTCGGCATTCGGCGCCGATTGTTGCGGGCGATGACTGGGCTCGATCCACTGATCGACGAGGGAGATCTCTTCGGCGGTCAGCTCCAGCCCGTTGCTCGCCACCAGGCTCAGGACGAAAAGCTCGAACGTGTCGGCCAACGTGACCGCGGTCAGGGTCTTCTCGTTGCCGAGGTCACAACCCGTGGACAGGAGACCGTGCAGAATCCAACTGACGTGTTTGCGCGATACTGGCCAGCCGATCTCGCCGAGACGATCCCGTACTGCTTTTTCGACAGGGATCAATTGATAGCCGTCCCTTCGGATCACCTCGCAGATGACGTCGAACAGCTTCGTATAAACGGAGGCTCGGAACGAAGGCACGCCGCACACCGTCTGGAGCCGTTTCGCCAAGTCATGGAGTTGCGGATCCTGCATCTCGTCGATCAGATGCGGCGGGGACGGGAAGTAGACGAATTCCGACTTTTCATGAGCCACGAGCTTCAGGCCGAGGCCCGGAAGGCGCGTCTTCAGGAAGGATTTGAAGGTCTTGTGGCCGAACCACTTCTCATTCCCGAACTTGTCCCGAATCGCCTGGCTCAGCTTGGCGATCGGCACCGCCTCGGAGGCGTCGATCATATATAGCCTGATGAAGTCGTCGATCCTGGCGAGTTGCTGGCGCGAAACGGACGGCTCGTTCCCGGCGGCTTCCGGCACCGCCTTCGGTTTGACCGGATCGACGGATCCGGCCTCGGCTTCCTTGTCATCGGATTCCCCGTCAGGTGCGACGTTTCTGGCGAGCGCCTGCTCGACGAACTGGCTGGTTTCGATGACGATGTCGGCCACTGCCCGATATGCTTGGGAAACAAGGTTGGGGGTCACGATGATCACGCGCCGATCACGGCGGCGCAGGCGAAGCAGCACCGGCGTGAAGTCGGCGTCCCCGGACAGGATGATGAACTCGTCGAAAGAAGGCTGCTGCTGGGCGAGGGCATCGATGATGTCGAGCGCCATGTTGATGTCGGTCGAGCTCTTCCCTTGCTGGGTCAGCGAAGGGCAATCGACGACCTCGCAGGCCGCGCGTGTAAAGTCGACACGATAACGTCCGAAGCTGATCCGCTTGCCGTTGTCGTCCTTGTATGCGCCATTTGGATTGAGATAGCACTTGCGGAGGAGGAGGCGTCGGAATTCGGGGCTGTCCTCGGGAAGCTCCGGCGCATTGAAGCGCGAAAGCCAGCCAAGCCATCGGTCCGCGCTGGTAGCGAAAGCTCTGGCAGTGTCGTCGCCGTAATCGCGCTTGAGGTTGATGAAGATATTGTCGAAGTCGACGAACAATGCCGAACGGATACCTGTTTGCATGACGGTTGCCTCATCCCCGGGGAACACTCCCCTTCGATTGTCTCCCACCCTCTCCGCGACCCTGCGTCCGCCGGCGCCGCCCGCTCAACGACCGGCCTCCGCGTAGATGCGCGCGAGGATCTCGCCCGCGCCCTGCTCCAGAACCACGGCGGCGGCCTCGGCGCCGAGCGGTTCCGCGTCCTCCACGCGGCCCCGGACTCTCGCGCGCAGCACCCGCGTGCCGTCGAGGCTGGCGACGAGGCCGCGCAGGTTCATGCCCCCGTCTTCGAGGGTCGCATAGGCCGCGATCGGCACCTGGCAGCCTCCTTCGAGCCGCCGGTTGAAGGCCCGTTCGGCGAGCACGCAGGCACTGCTGCGCGGACACGCCAGCGGCGCGACGAGCGCTTCCACCCGCGCGTCTCCGCGACGGCATTCGATGCCCAGCGCTCCCTGCCCGGCCGCGGGCAGCATGGTCGCCACGTCCAGCGCCTCGGTCACCCGTGCGCCGTGCCCGCCGCGTTCGAGGCCGGACACCGCGAGCACGATCGCATCGAAGTCGCCGTCATCGAGCCGCCGCAGCCGGGTATCGACGCCCCCGCGCAGGTTCTCGATGCGCAGGTCCGGACGATGCGCCGCGAGCTGGCACCGGCGGCGCAGGCTCGAAGTCCCGACCACGGCCCCCGGCGGCAGCGCGCCGAGTCCGCCGAAGCGCATCGAGACAAGCGCGTCGCGCGGATCCGCGCGCGCCATGACGACCGGAAGGTGAAGCTGGGGCGGCAGCTCGACCGGAACGTCCTTCATCGAATGCACCGCGACGTCAGCCCGCCCGTCGAGCAGCGCGCGCTCCAGCTCCTTGATGAACAGCCCCTTGCCGCCGACCTTGGCGAGCGGCGCGTCGAGCAGCTTGTCGCCGCTGGTGCGCATCGCCACGAGCTCGACCCCGAGGCCGGGATTCCGTTCGCGCAACGCATCCGCGACGTGTTCCGCCTGCCACAGCGCCAGCGGGCTCTTGCGGGTGGCTATCTTCAGATCGGGCATCTCAGAGCGGGCGTCGTGGTGTGTCGGGCATCGCGATTCGAACGCCGCGTCGGTCGTGGGCGCATTCCGGGTTCAATGCTACGGTATCGTGCGAGGGTTGTCGGGTGAAAGACTGCGAACGACGGATGAGGGACGCAGGTGGGAATCCTGCCGGACGATTTCAGCGATGACTTCAGCCTCACGGGCAGCGGCGGCCTGTTCTCCGCGGCGTGCCGGTCCAGTCCGTTTCCCGCCGGGAGAAGGTCTCGACTGCTTCGAGATGCCGACGAAGCAGTAACCTTGCGATCCCGGAGCGGCCTGCCCCGCGTTTCCCCGAATCCCGAGCGGAAGAGTCCGGTATTTCGGCGCACCGAACGGATCGGATGGTCATGCAGCCAACCTGGAAGGTGATCCGATGAACGTCAAGGTCGGCGTGGTGATGGACCCCATCGACTCCATCAACGTCAAGAAGGACACCACCCTCGCGATGATGCTCGCGGCGCAGCGCCGGGGCTGGGAGCTCCGCTACATGGAGCTCGGCGATCTGTTCGTGCGCGACGGCGACGCCCGCGCGCGGATGCGCCCGATCGACGTGCGCGACGACCCGCACGACTGGTACACCCTGGGCGAGCCCCACACCGGCGCGCTGGCGTCGCTCGACGTCATCCTGATGCGCAAGGACCCGCCTTTCGACATGGAGTTCGTGTACGCGACCTACATCCTGGAACGAGCGGAGGCGGCCGGCGTGCTCGTCGTCAACAAGCCGCGGAGCCTGCGCGACGCCAACGAGAAGATGTTCACCGCCTGGTTTCCACGGTGCTGCCCACCCACCCTCGTGACCCGCGAGCACGCGCGGATGGCCTCCTTTCTCGATGAGCATGGCGACATCATCGTCAAGCCTCTCGACGGCATGGGGGGGGTGTCGGTCTTCCGGGTGCGCACGGGCGACCCGAACATCAATGTGGTCTTCGAAACACTGACCCGGCAGCAGACCCGCTACGCGATGTGCCAGCGCTACATCCCGGAGATCAGCGATGGCGACAAGAGGGTGCTTCTGATCGAAGGGGAGCCGGTCGACTACGCACTCGCGAGAGTCCCGGCGGGCGGCGACGCCCGCGGCAACCTCGCCGCCGGCGCGCGGGGCGTCGGCATGGAGATCACGGCCCGGATGCGTGCGATCGCGGGTGAGGTGGGGCCGGTGCTGCGCGAGAAGGGCCTGATCTTCGCGGGACTCGACGTCATCGGCGACTACCTCACCGAGATCAACGTCACCAGCCCGACGTGCGTTCGCGAGCTCGACGCCGAGTTCGGGATCGACATCGCCGGCAGGCTGATGGGCGCCATCGAAGCGCGGCTCATCAAGCCGCCGCTCGCCGCCCGCTGACTCCTGCGCTCCGCGGCCGGCGATGCACCCGGAGCGTCCACTCGGGCGGCCGGTCGGCGAGCCCGCGAACGGACAGCATCCTTCCGCAGAGCTTGTCGCAGCCGCGTACCCTGCCATAATGGCCCGCATGGACCTGACCAACCAGTTTCTCATCGCGATGCCGAGCCTCGCGGATCCGAACTTTCACCGGACCGTGACCCTGATGTGCGCGCACAGCGAAGACGGCGCGATGGGCATCGTCATCAACCGGCCGCTGGACATCAAGCTCACCGCGGTCCTGGACCAGATGAGCATCGAGACGACCACGAACGACACCGACCGGATTCCCGTGCTGCAGGGCGGTCCGGTGCAGCGCGAGCGCGGATTCGTCATCCACCACCCGCCGGGCGATTGGGATGCGGTGCTCAAAGTGGGGGAGCAGATCGGCATCGCGACGTCGAAGGACATTCTCTCCGCGGTTGCGGAGGGACGCGGCCCGGAGCAGGTCGTCATCGCGCTCGGCTACGCCGGCTGGGGGGCGGGGCAGCTCGAGCACGAGCTTCAGCAGAACGCGTGGCTGAGCGGGCCGGCCGATTCCCGGATCATCTTCGACACCCCCTACGAAGACCGCTGGACCTCGGCGGCGCGCCTGCTCGGCATCGACCCGCACCATCTGTCGGGTGACGCGGGTCACGCGTGAATCCGGAGTCTCCCCCCACCCGCGTGACCCCCCGGCACTCCGGACGACACTCCATACCCCTTCGCTGCTCCGACAAGGATTCCAGGTGATGAGCAAGATCTGTCTCGTGGTGGATTTCACGGTCAAGCCGGGAACGAAGGCGCAGTTCCTGGAAATCATCGAGGAGCACGCATCGAAGACACTGGCGGACGAGGAAGGGTGTCTTCAGTTCGAGGTATGCGACCCGACCGAAGGCGGGAATCGCGTCTTTCTCTACGAGATGTACGCCGACGAGGACGCGCTCGAGGTCCACAAGGTGTCGCCGACCCTCGCCCGGACCCGCGAGCGCTACGCGGACGTCGTCGAGTCGCGCGACATCCACGTCTGCAACGTCCTGTAACCAGGGAGGTGGTGATGATCACGCTCTACGGCACACCGATTTCGGGCAATGCCTACAAGGCGAGATTGCTCCTGAGCCTGCTCGGGCTCGAGTTCGAGGAGACCGTCATCAATCTCCGGACCGGGGAGAACCGGACCGGGTCGTTCCTCGCGCTGAACCCCCGGGGACAGGTTCCGGTCCTGACCGACGGCGAGGTCACGGTGTGGGACTCGCAGGCGATCCTCGTCTACCTCGCGAGGCGCTACGGCGAGGCGTGGCTGCCGGTCGAGCCGGCCGCCATGGCCGAGGTGATGCAGTGGCTCGCGCTTGCGGAGAACGAGCTCCTCTTCGGCCTTGCGCGCGCCCGCGCGGCCAAGGTTTTCGGGCGCGATTTCGACCTCGCGTCATGTCAGGCGTACGGACACGCCGGCCTGAAGGTGCTGGAGCAGCGGCTCGCCGAGCATCCGTGGCTCGCGGCCGGCAAGCCGACGATCGCCGACGTCGCCTGCATGCCCTACGCGGCGCTCTCCTACATGGGCGACATCCCCCTCGACGACTATCCGGCGGTGCGCGCCTGGATCGATCGTGTGCGCGCGCTGCCGGGCTTCATCGCGATGGAGGGGATTCGAGGCCGCGCGGCGGCGCGCGCTACCGGCGTAGCTTGAACCGCTGGATCTTTCCGGTGGCGGTCTTCGGAAGATCGTTCGCGAATTCGATCCAGCGCGGATACTTGAACGGCGCGAGTCGGTCCTTGACGAACTCCTGAAGCGCGACGGCGAGCTCCGCATCCGGCTCGACGCCCTCGCGGGGAACGACGAACGCCTTCGGCTTGACCAGGCCCTGTTCGTCCTCGGCGGCGACCACCGCCGCTTCCAGGACCGCCTCGTGCCCGAGCAACGCGGACTCCACCTCGAAGGGTGACACCCACTGCCCGCCGACCTTGAGCATGTCGTCGGTGCGCCCCCGGTAGTGGTAGTAACCTTCCTCGTCGACGACGTACTTGTCCCCCGTGCGGGTCCAGGGTCCGTGGAAGGTGGCGAGGGACTTCTCGCGCTGGTTCCAGTAGGCGGCCGCCGAGGAATCCCCGCTGACCCACAGCTCCCCGATCTCGCCCGGCGCGGCGGGCTCTCCGGTCTCCGTGACCACCTTGAGCCGATACCCCGGCACCGCCTTCCCCGAAGTGCCGTAGCGCACGTCGCCCGCGCGGTTGGAGAGGAAGATGTGCAGCATCTCGGTCGAGCCGAGTCCGTCGAGGATGGGAGCCCCGAAGCGTTCTTCCCACGCGGCGCCGATCTCCGCCGGCAGCGCTTCGCCGGCCGAGACCGCAAGGCGCAGCCGGGGCGAGCCGTCTCCGGGGCGGCCGGGCGGTTGCGCGAGCATCGCTCCGTAGAGTGTCGGCACGCCGTAGAAGATCGTCGGCCGATGCTCGCGCAGGAGCGTCGTCACCGCGTCCGGCGTGGGGCGGCCGGCGAGGACCACCGTCGTCGCCCCGACGTAGAAGGGAAAGGTCATGCCGTTGCCCAGGCCGTAGGCGAAGAAGAGCTTGGCGGCGGAGTAGACGAGGTCGTCCTCCCGGATCCCGAGCGTGGCCACGCCGTAGTGCTCGGCGGTGGTGATCAGGTCGCGGTGCAGGTGCATCGAGCCCTTCGGTGTGCCGGTGGAGCCGGAGGTGTAGAGCCAGAACGCGATGTCGTCGCAGGTGGTGGGCGCCGCGTCGAGCCGTGGGGACGCAGCCGCGAGGAGATCCGCGAGCCGGAAATGATCGGCGGTGCCGGTCGCTGCCGCCGCTTCCGGGCGGCCGGAGCTCCCGGCCCCTGCCGCGGAGGGAGCAAGGTGGTGCGCGTCGCTGGCGTGCGCCTCGTTTCCCGCAACCACGACCTGCTCGATGTGGGGCTGATCCGCGAGCGCCGGCGCGAACCGGTCGAGCAGCGCCTCGCTCACGACCGCGATACCCGCCCGCGAGTCGCGCAGCAGATGGGCGTAGTCGTTCGGGGTCAGCAGGGTGTTGATCGGGATCGGTACGCAGCCCGCCTTGATCGCCCCCCAGAACACCGCTGGGAAGTCGATGCCGTCGAGCATGCACATCAGCACCCGGGTCTCCGGGCTCGCGCCGAGGGCGCGCAATGCGTTGCCGGCCCGATTCACGCGCTCGGCCAGCTCGCGGTAGGTGTAGTGGCCCGCGGCGTCGATGAAGGCGACCTTCTCCGCTCGTCCTCTCGCGAGATTGGCGTCGATGAACTCGAGCGCCGCGTTGTATTCGCGTGGCAGCTCGATGGTCGCCGGCACGATGGAGCGGTCCACCCGGGCGAGTTGCATTGCGTCGATCCTCCCTCGGAGCCGAGTCAGCGTCCTGGATTTCAGGACCTCCCGCGGCGTTGGTCAAGTGCCCCCGTGCACTCCCCCGGCGGGCGCCTGATCCAGCGCGTGCTCGATGACCTGTTGCAGGCAATCGGATTCGTCGAGGAAGTAGACGCCGTCCTGCTTCCATTCGCTCGCGGAGCGGGCGCCGTCGTCGATCCGGGCGGCCGGGGTCACGGACAGGACGTAGGCGCGCAGGTGCAGGCTCGGATCGTCCTTGCACACCCGCTCTTCGACCTTCCCGATCTCGTGGTGCAGCGCCACCTTTCTGCGCTCCCTGCCGCCGAAGCGGCTCAACCCCTTGGGGTCGAGGAACAGGACGTGCTGGCGGGCGTCGTCCTTCAGCCAGACGATGAAGTCCGGGTAGTAGCCGAAGTCGTCGAAGAACGACACGCCCCGACCGCGCGTCAGATTGCGGATGAGGTAGAGCTCCCGGCCTTGCAGGCAGGCGTGGCCGAGCGCGGCGAGCGATTCCAGATGATCGACGACCCGTTTCTCGTTCTCGTCCAGGGGGACGGGCTGCACCGTGACCGCGCAATCCTTTCGTACGTGGAGCAGCGGCTTGTATGCGTGAGCCTTGCTCGGGATGAGGCCGACCTTCAGGGTGTCGTACCAGAATCTCAGGTCGCCGAAGCGGCCTTCCCGGAGGGCGTCCGCCAGCGCGCGGGCGTCCTCGGCCAGCTTGTCCCCGGCCGCGTCCACGGACAGCTTCCAGGCCCGGAGATGGTTCGGATCGTCCTCGTCCAGGGTGACGATCTCGATCCGGTCGTGCTCCCAGCGCCGGCGCTCCCTCCGCCAGAAGCGGTCGGCGTACTCGGTGATCAGATCGAGGGCGACGTCTTCGAGCGCGCGTAGCTGCCGGAACCCGGTGGGGTTCAGCCGTTCCGGGGGCAGGCGCAATTCATACCAGTCGTCGTTGCGCAGCAGCCGATCCACGGTGTCCCGCTCGATGACCAGGTTATGCCAGCCCCGTTGCCGTTTGCGGCGCAGCAGCCGTTCGTGGAGGCGGGCCGCGTCGAGGAAGGCGGCATGGCTCGCGAGCCTGAACCGATCCGGGCGCGTTTCCGCCTCTTCCTTTCTCTCGTCGCCCGAAACAATGGCGACCGATCGGGGTTTGGTCGGGGCCGGGGCATTCCCTCCAACCGCGTCGCCCTTCTCCTCCTCGCGCGCCACGGCGCCGGCGGACGCCACGGATTGCAGCCGCGAATAGAGGTCCAGGGTCACCGGGGGGAGGCCGCCCGCGGCGGCCGGGGCCGGGGCCGGCAGGACCGGGCGTTTGCCGGAGAGCTCGTACTTGCGGTCTTCCTTCAGCCGGATCAGCTTGAGATCGGTCTTCCGTGCGAAGTTCCAGGTGGTCGGCAGGGAGAACGTCTCCCGCTCCACGCCCACCCCTTCCCGTTGCAGCAGGTCCCGGAAGGTCTGCATGTAGTTGGCGCGCAGCCCGAAGATGTAGAGCTTCTCCAGCTCCGTCAGCCGGCCGGCGTCCGGCGGCGGCGCCGCGCCGCTCTCGCGGTGGCGCTTCAAGCTCATGTTCCAGCCCTTCAGGCGCACTCCCCGCCCGAACATCTGGATGATCTCCGGCCCTTCGCCGACTCCGACGTGCATCAGCCCCATCGTGCTCACGCGCCAGGAGTTCCAGCCCGCGATGAAGCGGCGCGCGCCGATGACCACGTTCACCGTCGAGTCCGGCCGGTCCACGCTCGCGAACAACCGCGCCGCGAAGCCCATCTCCCGGTCGACGTCGAAGTCCGGGTCGGGGTTCTCGGTGAGCAGCTTGTAGAGCGCGGCCGAGTCCCCGACGTTGACCACGCCGAAGGGATCGTTGTCGGCGGTGCGAAGGTGCAGCTCGCCTTCGCCGGCGGTGAGGTAGACCACGTGCAGCCTTCCCGCGCCGTGGAACAGGGTCTCGCAGAGGTCGGCGTAGATCTGTTCGGACGTGTCTTCCCCGGTGCGCGGCAGGTGGGAGAAACCGCCGTCGAAGAAGTCCCGGTCCTCGTCGTCGAGCAGCCCCGACTGCCCGTCGAGCAGTCGCGCGATCATGGGCCGCACCGCGTCGCCGCGGGCCAGCACCCAGCCGAGGAAGCGGAGGATGCGGACCACGTCCGAGCGGGTCGCGCGGTCCGCCTTGCTCGAACCGGTCACCGTCTTGCCGAGGAACACCCACAGCGGCTTCGCCGGGTGGAACGCCCGCCACCGCGCGCCGCCGTCCCGCCAGATGTGCAGTTGCTGGTAGAAGGTGAGCAGGCAGCCGAGCAGGTACATGTCGGCGTTCTCGTCCTGCACCCCGCCCGGCAGGTTCAGGATGGCGTAGTCCTTGCCGTAGCCGTCCTCGTGGAAGCGGCGGTAGGGGTAGTCGAACAGCAGGCACTTGCCGTAGGCGTGCAGCAGGTCGAGGTCCTTCTTCGTCGCCACCTGGTTGAAGGTGGCGGAGTACTCGAAGGTGAAGCCGCCGCGGGACAGCTCCCGGCGGCGTTCGCGCCACACCTTGCCGGTGGCGCCCAGGTGCCCCTCGTCCACCAGCACCAGGTTGTCGTCGCCGAAGTCCCGCACCGCGACCCGCTTCACGCCTTTCTTCTCGGCCAGCTTGTTGAGATCGATGATCTCGACCGGGGCGAAGAGGTCCGAGCCGGCTTCGCTGGAGAACACCCGCGCGTTGAGGCCGCTTTCCCGCAACTCGCCCTCATGCTGTCTCGACATCTGCTCGTTCGGGGTCACCAGCACGACGTTGTTGAGCCGCCCGCCGGACCGGGTCAGGTAGTGCCGGTATTGCAGGACGTGGGCGTGCATGAGCAGCGTCTTGCCGGAGCCGGTCGCGCTCTGGAAGGCGAGGGTACGCAGATCGTCCGGCTGGTAATCCGGGAGACCCGAGGTCGGCCGGTGGCGGAACTTCGCTTGGTTGAGGTCGGCGCGGAGCGCCTCGGCGTCGTCGAAGTAGCGCCGGAGGTAATGCTCGGTGAACAGCAGGGCGAGATACTGGTGCGGCTTCCAGGTCCGGCCGTGCTCCCCGGTCATGCGCAGCCGCCGGCTGAGCGCCCCGATGTTGGCGTCGTACCCGGCGAAGCGGTCGAGGGTGATCCGCGCGGCGGGCGTCAGGTAGAGCGCCCGGAAGTACTCGCTCTCGCCGCCAGCGGCGCCGATCTCACCCGGAGCGCGTGCCACCTGCGCGAGCATCTCGCCCAGATCCTCGTAGCCGAACTCCCGGCAGACGAAGCGGTGCAGCGCCAAGCGGTTCTGGAGGATGGTCATTGGCCGCTGCCCTGAGTTTGGGCAGCCTTGCGATGCTTGTTGACCAGATATGCGGCAAAGGAAGCACAGGCCCCGAACATGAACATCGCCTCGTCCAGATCGACGTCCGGCGAACCCTTGTCGAGCAGCGCATGGCGGATTCCCTGTTCGTCGCTCGTGTAGCCGTAGAGTTTGGAGAAAGCTTCCTTGAGTGCCGGATGCTTCAGCAAACCGCTTTTCTGCAAGGAATCCAGTGCCGGCCCAAGCGTCTTTGCCTTCGGGTCGATCGTGCGAGCTACGGACTCAACGGCATGGATACTGTCTTCAATTGATTTCGCATATCGGTTCGCGTTTATATTTTCGGCCGCCTGACGCAAATGTGTTGATGCACCGGCCATTCCTGACATATCTATCGTTTCAATGGCCTGCTGTACCGCTTCGCCGGATTCTCTAGTGATGCGCGGCGTGATAGTAGGAAGTTCGTCGATGTCCTTTATGAAATAAGCAATTTTAGTGGATTCGAAAATTTTTTCCAATGAATTTCTAAAAATGGAAGTACATCCTTCATGTCGAAGGAAAAATTCTATCATAGTCAGAATTTCGTGATATTCTCCATTCAAAATTGTGTCTTTGGCAAAAGAACCAACGGATGTATCGCTAAAAGAAATATCTTCATAGTTCTCATATTCATCATGTGATACAATTTCATCATGTGGTTCATTTAGGATATCGAATCTATATGAATAAATCATTTCATGTGCATTAATGAAACCTCCAGAATTCGTGCCAATACAATGCCAAATTAGTTGTCTAAATTTAGGTGAAACTTCCTTCAATTGCATAGGTTCAGGAAGGGGAATTTTCCCTTCCCGCTGTGAAAAAGTCAACTTATTGAATTCACTACTGCCTTCAGTTTTCACTACAATGTCTCCTCGAACATCAGTTCCTGGAAAACGGGTTCGATGGTTTCGGCGGTCCAGGTTTCGCCGGGCCGCTGCATGGCGTTCAGGGTGTGGTCGCCGTTGACGTAGATGAGGTCCAACGGCCCGCTGAATTGCCGGCGGTTGCGGTCGAACCAGGTGTCCAGCGCGGCATGGTCCATCTCGTCGAGATTACGCCAGAGGATCAGGCAGTGCCGTCCCTCGGCGTCCGTGCCCGTAATGGCGAGTACACCGTCGATCCGCCGGCGGGACTCCATGCGGAGGCCGATCAGGTAGTTGAAGGTCTCGGGTAGGTCGACGCAGACGTGGTCGTCGCGTATCCCGTCGCGCACCACGGAGAGGGTGTAGGCGAAGGGGTCCGAGAAATCCTTGCCCAGCAGGGAGGCACTGCCGGAGGTTTCCACGCCGAGCGCGTAACGCAACCGGTAGTCCTCGGCCAGGGCGGGGTTGCTTTCCAGCAGATCCACTCGTGATTGCGATGGCGGCGCCACCACGAGACTGTCCATCGTGTCTTCGTAGGATTCCAGCCGGACGTACTTGAACAACTGGCTGACGCCGTTGCGTGAGACCGGCTTTCCGCTCTTCCAGTCCTTCGAGTAGACGATCTTCTTCATGCGCGGCAGGATGATCGTGTCGAAGTGGCGGCCGATTTCCACGAGCGTGTACCGGCGCTGCCCGCCATCCCCCCGGTTGAGGTTGACGACCGCGTGGCCGGTGGCGCCGGAGCCGGCGAAGAAGTCGATTATCCGCGCGCCAGCTTCGCCGCCGCCCGAAGCGCGGATGCAGTCCTCCACCAGCGCGACGGACTTCGGGAAATCGAAGGGGTTGTCGACGAACAGTTCCTTGAGCACCCTGGCTCCGTGGTTGGACGACGCATACTTGGCGTCGCCCCACCACGTCTTGGGCATGGATTCGACGTCCATGCGCTGCATGAAATGGATGCTGATGCCTTCCGTTCCTGGACCGTTGCCGTTTCTTTGCACACGGTATTCGCCGGCTTCGCGAGAGACCCGCTCCCAGCCACGCTCCCAATTCTTCTCGATCTTCGTCCCGTCCTGCTCCTTCACGGGCCACACGACGATTTCGTCCTCGCGCGGCTGCTCCAGAATACGGTATTCCGATCCTTGCTCATCCCACTCCATCTTCGGAATACGCAAGGTGTCGTCGTCACCGACGAAGATCGGGTAGTACAGTTTTGGCCGATCGGCCCTCAGGTCATTGGTTCCCGTCCGAAGCAGGTTGCGCCAAGCATACCGTCCGCTCTCATCGGAGAAGGGATATCTCTGCTTCTCCTTTTCCGTCTTGACCAGCGGTCCGGGCGCGGCCTTCTCGCCGCCATAGAACAAGGCGTATTCGTGGGTCGGCGACAGCTTTCCGATCGACGTCCGGCCGATCGGCGTCGAACGAACCGGGGCGACGCCGATTTCCTTGTCGAACATGCTCTGCAACAGTGCGCGCAACCGCCAGACCTCTTCGTCGTCGATGGCGCAACAAAGAACACCACCTTCAGCCAGGAACGCCTTGGCGAGCGACAAGCGGTTCTCCATCAGCGACAGCCACGACGAATCCTTGAGATCGTTCTTGTACAGGATCGACGACGATGCCGTGTTGTACGGCGGGTCGATGTACACGCACTGCACCTGCCCCCGATAGCGCGCTTGCAGCAGGTTCAGCGCCTGGAAGTTCTCGCCGTGGACCAACAGACCGTCCGTCTGCTCGTCCAGCGGTTCGGCGTCGGAGAGGGCGGCCAGCAGCCGGTCGGTGAAGTCGCGGCCGAAGTGCCGCGTGTCCAGCATCAGGCAGGGGTTGGCTTCGAGGAAATCGATGCTCGGCGGATCGCTCCAAGCCACGTTGCCGTTCGTCAAATCCCCCGCTATCTCATCGACCACGAACAACTCGACCCATTCCTCGCACTGCGCCCGGTTGGCGGCGACCTCCGGGTACAGCGCTTCCGGCACCCGGTCCAGGGTGATGCACCAGTGCGTTTCCAATACGAACTTCTTCTTGAGCCAGAGCTGCTTCTGGAAATCCTCCAGTTGGGCCAGGAAGTCGATGATCTTGCCGCCGATGTGGCGGATCGCCCGCACCCGCGCCAGCGCCCGGTCCAGGCGGGCCGCGTCGCCCTGCTCCAGATCGTCCAGGTTCAGCACCTGCGTGTTCAGGTACAGATCCAGCTCGCGGTGGAGGAAGCCGCCCAGGTCCTTGTGGATGAAGTAGTCGAAGCTGTTCTTGGCCGTGTACCGATCGACGTGCTTCGCGAGCAGGGTGCGATCGCCGTTGGCGTCCGTCGGAGCCGGCGCGGTCAGCGCGGCCCGCCACTCCGGTTCCACCGCGTTCAGGATCCGTTCGGCCGTCGTCTCGTTGATGCGGCCCTGCTGCGAGCCGCCGTTGCCCGGCCACCGCTTCTTCTCGCCCTCTGCCAGCGGCCGGTGCTCGAAGCGGACGGCCAGCGCCCCGCCCTCGACGGCGACGGCGACGGCGTTCCCGCCGGTCGCGAGCACGAAGCGGCGTTGCCGGCCGTTGGCCTCCTTGACGTTGTCCTTCTCGTTGTCGGCCGCGGCGATCTCGAAGCGGACGCGCCGCGCCGCCTTGCCCGCGCCGGCCGTGAAGGCGTAGCTGGCGTAGTTCTCCGTCGTCTTGACGTAGTACTGGTCCGCGTTGGCCCAGTGCAGCTTCACTTCCTCGCCGTCGTAGGGGACGAGGTAGGCGGATTGGCCGCCGCCCGAATAGCGGCGCTGCGAGATGAAGTCGCCCTCGGTGTAGTACCGGGCGAAGAAGTTGGCGAGATGGTTGTAGACGTCGGCCTCGGCGTCCGCGTCCTTTCTCCTCTCGGCGAGTTGGCGGTTCAGCTCGATGAGCTTGGGCGGAGGGTCGAGGTCGGGGTCGACGCCGAGCCATCTGGCTGTCTTCCGGTTCTTCTCCAGCTCCTTCTCCAGCTCGGCCAGCTCCTCCGCGCTGGCCAAGTTCAGCTTCGTCTTCACCTGCGGCAGCAGATCGCGATCGAGGAACGCGGCGACCTCGGCCGTCTTCAGGTGCATGATCCGGTACAGGCCGAAGTCCAGATCGCCCCGGTCGAGCTGGAACATCTCGCGCAGCAGGGCTTTCAGCCGGCCGAGCTTGTCCGCGGCGCCCGGAGCCGGCCGCACGCCGGTCGGCGCGGTGCCGTTTGGCGCGGCACCGGATGTGGTCGAGTCGGTCATGGCGGGATCATGGGCTCGCGCCTGGCAAGATGCGTTTCGGCGTATCGAATTCGGATGGAGTCGGGGCGGTCATGGCGGAATCATGGGAGGCTCGGATGAACCGGGAAAGTACGCTGCCCGGACGGGCCGGGAAAGGGCCGGAGGTCGCATGACGTGCGGACACCGGCTCTATCCGGTTCCACCTCCGCAACCAACCGGCCGCGGGCCGTCCCGTCCACTCTGCCATGTGGCGGGCCTCCGGTGGCGGACCTCCGGTCCGCGCTTGCGGGCGAGGCGCCCGCGCTCCCAGGAGACGCCGGTCGGCGCGGAATCGGAGGAAATCGAGCCGGTCATGGAGGCATCATAGAAGGCTCGGATGGACCGTGAAAGGGCCGGAAGTCACGCGGAATGTCGGACGACGGCCTTGACCCCGAAGCGCCGGGTCAGGTCGTCGTGCGCAGTCGCGACGGGGCGTCGGCGCCGGCCGATACCCTCGATGTGCGCCCGTGCTGCGGTCCCCTCACTCGGGCGGGATGAGAACCAGCTTGCCGGTGAACGCCTTGGCCAGGAATGCTTCCTGCGCCTGGCGGATCTCGTGCAAGGGGAACGTTCTTGCCACCAGAGGGCGAATTTCGTCGCGCTCGACGTAGGAGACCAGGTTCTCGAAGACCTCGTCTTCCTGAAAGGTGCAACCGAACAGCGTCAGATCCTTGAGGTACAGCGTCCGCACGTCCAGCTCGACCAGCGGGCCGGCGATCGCGCCGGCCGTCGCATAACGCCCGCCGCGCCGGAGCATGTCGAGGAGTCGCGGCCAGGATGCTCCGGCAACGAGATCGACGACCACGTCGATGCCGTCATGCCCGACCGCGGCGGTGAGGTCGGCGTTTCGGTCCACGACCTCGTCCGCGCCGACCGCGCGCACGGCATCGGCCTTCCCGGTGCTCGCGACGGCGATGACGTGGGCGCCGCGGCGTTTCGCAAGTTGAACCGCGGCCGATCCGACCCCGCCCGAAGCCCCGGTGACGAGCACGCGCTCCGCCCCCACCGAGGCCCGGTGGAGCAGGTTCTCGGCCGTGGAGTATGCGCACGGGATCGAAGCCAGCTCCGCGTCGGACCAGTCGCACTCGACCTTGTACGTTTCGCGGGCGGGCGCCCTGGCGTATTGCGCGAACGCGCCGTCGCATTCCGATCCGAAGGTCCGGCACTCGAATGGGCGGCCATCGGCATCGCGCATCATGCTGCGGACGATCACTCGCTCGCCGATGCGGCTCCGGTCCACGCCTTCGCCCGCGGCCACGATCCGGCCACAGCAGTCGGCGCCCTGGATGCGGGGGAAGTGCAGCGGAACGCCCATCCAGCTTGCATCCGCGTCATCGATCGTGTCGAAGCCGTCCGCGCCGCCGGTATCGGTGGCATCGCCGACCGTCTTCGAGTACCACCCGATGCGCGTGTTGACGTCGGTATTGTTGACGCCCGCGGCGGCCACCTCGATGAGCACTTCACCGGCACGCGCCACCGGCGTGGGGACGTCGTCGCGATAGTGGAGCTTCTCCAGTCCGCCATGGCCGACAAGCTGGACGGCGGACATCTGCGATGGAATCGTGGAAGTCATGTCGGTGCTCGTACCTGGTAGTCGGGGATCCATAGGTGGGCGGCCGATCCGGCCGGCCGTCCCCCAACCGATGCCCGGACAGGCCTCGTTTGCGCGCGAGGCGCCCGCGTTCCCAAGGATACTGCGTTCCACAACGGCAGGGCGTTACGCACGGGCCACCTGATCCGTCGAATTCGGCGCCATCTCTATGCCCATGGTCACGCCCGCCTGCCTGCCCTTCCACCCGGCGCCGAGAAAACCCGCCCAAGCCTGCCCGCGGACGCCTGCGACGCGCTCTGCCACGTGTGCGAGCGCGAACCCTTTCACGTCCGCGCTCGCACGCTCTCTGTCCGATCACAGCGAGAGCAGCCGGCGGACCTCTTCGATGCTGAACCCCAGGTCGCGAGGGCGGTGGATGTACTGCAAACGTCGCACGTCGCCTTCGCCGAACTCTCCGGCAGCCGCGGCAATGCGAGTGGCGACCGCTGGCGCGGTCGTTTGGCGATTCCGCTACGCAGAATCGCGGGCGTCCCGACCGGCGCCGGTCCCGCCGGCGAGCTCGTCGAGGATCGGGCACTCGGGCCGGTCGTCGCCGTGGCAGCGCTCGGCGAGGTGGAGGATGGCGTCGCGCATCGAGCGCAGCTCCGCCATCTTCGCCTCGACCCGCGCGACGTGTTCGAGCGCGAACCTTTTCACGTCCGCACTCGTGCGCTCGCGATCCGACCACAGCGAGAGCAGCCGGCGGGCCTCTTCGATGCTGAACCCCAGGTCGCGGGCGCGGTGGATGAACCGCAAGCGCCGCACGTCGTCTTCGCCGAACTCGCGATAGCCGTTGCCGGTGCGCGGCGTGGGCGCGATCAGGCCGGCCTCTTCGTAGAAGCGGATCGTCTTCGCCGCCATGCCCGAGCGCCGGGCCGCTTCACCGATGCGCATGGATCGCTCCGAAATACGACGAAAGCAGAGAAGGCGCCATATCCGTCCCTCCGTCAATGGTGATCTTGCATCCGGAACGCCCCAGTTGCCGGAACTCCCGATAGAGGCCCGAACAGGACAGGCTCAGCGCTTGTAGCGTGTCGGTCTTGTGGGAATAGAGGAAGAAATCCGGTATCGCGCCGGCGCTCCGGCCGGTCGCCTATGCCGCCCGTACTTCCACCACCAAGCGTCTCCCGAGGACTTCGAGCGCAGACTCCACCTGGCCGATGCAAGCGGCAGGTGATTGAATGCACGAGGGAATCCGGAATTCCGCTCCCGGGAGCGCGGGCGTCTCGCCCGCATTGGCCTGGCTCCATGGCGTGGGCGCGGGTGGCCTTGCTGTCGAAGGACGGCACCCGCGCGGTGAACGGCTCACTGAAGGCGCGTTCAGCGGGAGAACCGCCGGGGCGTTTCGCCCGGGGGGTGATGCGCTGGTACAGGGTTGGAGCCTCGCCCGTTCATGCCTCGGCTCCCGCGCCGCGGTGGATGTGGATGACGAGGTTGCCCGCGGGGTCCACTACCGCCCGGTCACCGGGGAAGATCGGGGTGGTCGAATCGAGCTGCTCGATGATCGCGGGGCCGTCCAGGATGTGTCCTGCACGGAGTGACTGCCGATCGTAGACGGGGCAATCCACGGCGCCTGCGCCGGTGCCTCCGGCGGCGTGTTCCGAGGCGTGTTCAGCGACACCTGCGCCGATGCGTCCGGCGGCGCTCCCCGGGGCGTGTTCGGCGGTGCCCGAGCCGGTGCATTCGGTGGCGTCTCCCACGGCGTTCCCGCCGGTGCTCCCGGCGGCGCCGTCCCCGCTACGTCTCATGGCGTTCCCGCCGATACTCCCGGCAGCGCTGCCGGCGGTGTTCTCGCCCGCACTTCCACCGGCGAACCACACCGGCCGCCGCTCGAACGACTCCGGGAGCGGGCCGGGGTCGCCGGGCGCCCGCGGGGCGGGCGGCTCGATCAGCCAGCCGCGGGCGGTGAGCCTGACGTTGACGATCTCGATCGGGTCGTGGGGGTTCGCGTATCCGTAGGCCGACTCGTGCACTTCAAGGAAGCGCTCGCGCAACGTTTCCGGGGATGGGACCGTCATCGCGCCGACGCCGCGCCACGTCGGAGCATCCTTCTCCGGCGATTCCGGTGAAGGGACCGCCACCGCACCGTCGACGTCGACGGTGCTGTCGCTGCCGTCGTCGCCGCTCGTATGGGACGAACCCGTTCCCCGCCCGTTTGCCTCGTCGGCGGGAGCATGCGCCGCAAGGGGCACGGTGAGCTCGAAGTTCTGTCCGACGTAGCGCGCATCGACCGCGAGCTCGATCCGGCGGCTTGCGGCAGGAATGCGTTCGGCGTCGAACCAGGCGCGGGCGCGGGCGGCGAGCGCCTCGACATGCCCGGCGAGGCGCCGGAGGCCCGCCGCGTCGCCGGGGATACGGTCGCCCGCGACGAAGTCCTCCTTCAGATCGGAGACGATCAGGCCCTGCGCGCAGAGGATCCCCGGCGCCGCGGGAACGAGGATCTCGCGCATCCCGAGGGCCGCCGCCACGTCGCGTGCGTGCAGCGGGCCGGCGCCGCCGAAGGCCATCAGGGTGAACTCGCGCGGGTCGTATCCGCGCTCGACCGAGATGGTGCGGATCGTGCGCACCATGTTGGCGACGACGACGTCGAGCATGCCGCGCGCGGTGCGCTCGACCTCGAACCCGAGCCGTTCGGCAATCGGCGCGATGGCGGCGCGTGCGAGGGAGGCGTCGAGCCGCATCTCGCCGGCCAGCAGGCCACGAGCCGGGAGTCGCCCGAGCACGAGGTTCGCATCCGTGACGGTGGGTTGCCTGCCCCCGCGCCCGTAGCACGCGGGACCCGGATCGGCCCCCGCGCTCGCCGGGCCGACCTTGAGCAGACCGTCGCGGTCGAACCAGGCGATGGAGCCGCCGCCGGCTCCGACCGTCTCCACGTCCACCGCCGGGAGGCGGACGGGGAAGCCGGCCACGTCGCGCTCGAAGGAGACGCCGGCCCGGAAATCCCGGATCAGCGCGACGTCGGCACTGGTGCCCCCCATGTCCAGGGTGATGACGTTGCGCCGCCCGGAGGGCTTCGCCGAATGTGCGGCGCCGGGCGGCGTGCCACGCAGGTCGCCGGAATCGCGGCGTCGGGGCGCTCCGGCGTGCTTCGCGACATGCGCCGCGCCCACCGCGCCGGCCGCGGGTCCCGACAGCGCCGTGCGCACCGGCAAGGCCCGCGCCCGCGCCGGCGACATCAGGCCGCCGCTCGACTGGTTGATGCCGATCGAGGCGCCGGGGGCCACGTCCGCCAGCGCTTCCTCCAGGGTCGAGAGATAGCGCCCCAGCACCGGCTGGAGGTAGGCGTTCAGCACGGTGGTGGAGAAGCGCTCGTACTCGCGGAACTCGGGCTGGACCTCGAACGAGGTGCAGACCGGAAGGCCGGGGAGGGCGGCACGGAGCGCGGCGGCGACGCGGTGCTCATGCTCCGGGTTGCGGAACGCGAACAGCAGGCAGACCGCGCACGCATCGGCGCCGCTCGCGCGCACCTGCTCCACCGCCTCGGCGACGGCATCCGGGGCGGGCTCGGTGATCGCCTCCCCGTCCGCGCCCATCCGCTCGTCGATCTCGAAGCGGCGGCGCCGCTCGACAAGCGGCGGCGGGTGGTCCTCGACGAGGGAATACATGTGCGGGCGCGTCTGCCGGCCGATCTCCAGCAGGTCGCGGAAGCCCCTGGTGGTGATCATCACGACGTTGCCCCCGCGGCGCTGGATGAGCGCGTTGGTGCCTACGGTGGTGCCGTGGGACAGCCGCCGCAGCCCGGCGAGGTCGATCCCGTGCCGGGAGGCCAGTGCGAGCAGCCCGTCGACGATCGCCCGGGCGGGGTTGTCGGGGGTCGAGGGCCGCTTGCCGGTATGCACCGCGCCGCTCGCCTCGTCGAGCACGTAGAAGTCGGTGAAGGTGCCGCCGACGTCCACACCGATCCGGTACCCGGTCCGGGATTCTTTCCTATCTATTTGTTTTTGCATATATTATCGAGATGTGCACGTCGAAGTTCTTTGGCGATGGCATCATGGCCGCAAGCGTTCCGCAAGCGGATTCAATGCAACGCCGACGCATCCAGGCGCGCTCCCGTCAGGAAAAACGCTGGAGTTGCCCCGTTTCAGTGGACAGTTAAGGGCTTGGGTTTCATGCAGCGTCCTGGTAGCTCCTCTCGAAGGCGATGGGGGATTGCTGACCCAGGCCTTGGTGACGACGATGCGGGTTATACCATCCCTCGATGAACTCGAAGATGGCTCTGCGCGCTTGGTGGTGGTCGTGGAAGTGCGTGCGGTCGAGCAGCTCGCACTCGAGGGTGGCGAAGAAGCTCTCGGCCATGGCGTTGTCGAAGCAGTCCCCGACCGAGCCCATCGACGGGACCACGCCCCATTGCCGGCAGCGTTTACCGAAGGCGAAGGAGGTGTACTGGCAGCCTTGGACGCTCTCATGTTTGTCAAGTAGCAGATGTGTCGGTGAGGACGCGATAGATCTCGCGAGCCACGTAGCGCTTCAGGCATCGCATGACCTCGCGTTTGGACAGGCCCTCGCGGGTTCTGCGTTCGACGTAGGCTCGGGTGCGCGGGTCGGTTCGCATCCGGCACACGACGATCATGTGCAGGGCGGAGTTGGCCTGTCGGTTCCCGCCGCGGTTGAGGCGATGGCGTTGGGTCTTTCCGCTGGAGGCGGGGATTGGACAGGCGCCGCACATCATCGCGAAGCTCGCTTCGCAGCGTAGGCGGTGGGGATTCTCTCCGGCGGCGACCATCAGCTCGCCCGCGTTGGCGACGCCCACGCCTTCAAGGCGCAGCAGATTGGGGGCGAGCTCCTCGACGAGCGGGGCGATGAGCCGGTCGAGTTCGGCGATTTCGTCGTTGAGGTCCAGGACCCGGCGGGCGAGGTATTTCAACGCGAGTTTGGTGGCGACCACCGGGTCGCGGTATCCGACGATGTCCGGTCGCCAAGCCGCGCAGGTGCGCAGGCGCTGTACGCGGGTGAGGTTGCGGACCTGGTCGCGCACCTCCTCCGGTGCGGCGACGATGGTGTTGTGGAGTTGTTGCAGCGTCGCACGGCGGCACTTGACGGCGGTCTTTCGCGTGGTGCGCAGCACCCGCAAGGCTTCCACGGCGCCAGCGCGGTCCTTGGCCACCTGGACCCGGCGCCCGGTGCGAGCGGCCTCCGCTGCCGCGATCGCATCAAGGGAGTCGTCCTTGCCCCTGGCTCTTCGCCCCGCCCGGTCCGGGCCGGTCACTTCGAGCACCGGGACCCCCGACAGCGCCAAGTGGCGGGTGATGCCCGCGCCGTAGCTGCCGGTGGATTCGACCCCGACGCGAAGCAACTCCCCATGAGAGCGGAACCAGCGCAGCATGGCCCGGTAGCCGGCCCGTGTCGTGGAGAACGATTCACCGCCGAGCACCGCACCGTCGAGGTTCACAACGGCCGCGGTATGCAAGTCCTGATGGGTATCCACGCCCCCGATGATGGCGGTGCGTTCGCCGGTCGTGTATGTCATGTCGGCCCCCCTGGTCTACGATGGGCGAAGGGATGGGCGCCGAACGAAACCGAGGTCGGACACGACAGTGAAGGGACGCCTTGGGCCAGGCTCTCATCAGGTCACGAGGTCGGTCGAGGTCGGCGCCTCAACCGGTTGCCCTTGGGTGGCCGACATGTCCGGGGAATGACATCTCGGTCAGTCAGAGTGCGGGTCAAGCCACCCAGGGGCAGCCGGCCCTGCAAGCCTAAGATACGTCAGTCTCTATGCGGGTCAGGTCACCCCAGGGAACCGGCCCTCACATACTCACTATTCGCTCTCATGAACCGGTAGACCTCCCGGGTCCGACCTCCCGAGCAAACCAGGCCGCAGCTTTTGCCAGTATCGCCCGTTCTTCACGCAGACGACGGTTCTCACGGCGCAGCCGGCGTATCTCCTCGCGCTCTGCGCTGCTCAGCCCATCTCCACACCGGCCTTCGTCACGGTCGGCCTGTGCGACCCAGTTGCGGATCGCCTGGGCGGTGGGTTCGAACTCACGAGCTAATTCCTCCGGTGTCCGTCCGGTGCGCACCAACTCGACCATCTGGCGCCGGAAGGCCGGCGGGTATGGCGGTCTCGATTTCGGCATAGTGGATACCTCCTCCCCAAAGGGTCAGGTGTCCACGAAATCGGATCAACTCCAACGCCATCGCTACCCGCGACCGTGGCCTCGTCGGCGAGCGCTTCACGACGCCCTTTCCCGTCCCGAGAAACTCCCCGGCGGACCCCAAGCGATCCCGCTCGGCTGCTATCCGGCGGAAATGTAGCAGGTTGCGTCCCGCAGGACGTTCACCGCCCCGCGACCGTCCCCTCATGACATGTTCGGAATGCCGCCTCGTCAACTGGAGCCGGAAGGTCGGCGGCGGGCCGGCGGAGGAGGGCCGCGAGGAGGGAGACGGCCGGGGCGGCATACGCATCAAGACCCCTCTCCGCCGTCGTGCCTTCCCTTCGCGCCCTTCCGCTGACCTGTCAGGAGCCGATTCCCATGATCGAAATCGCCCCCATCACCGCTGTCCAGGAGGCTGGCGGTGCGTCCGCCGCCCGGTCTTCATCCGCGCCGGTGACAAAGCGTCGGCGCCTTGCCGGCCATGGAAGCGTTTGCAGCATATCCCCGAATGAAGAGGCCGGACCATGAACGGCCTCCGTGACGTTCCGGTGCATGCCGCGCACGGGGCGCCGGCCACGGTGTCGAGCGTGCGCTCCGGGCGCTGGCAGAGGTCTCCCGCTGGATTGCGTGGACGGCGGACGGTGACCTGCCGCCCGCGCCGCATGTCGGTGCCCGCATGCTGCGCGAGGCGGCGGCCGAGCTCGCCGCCACCGCTTCCCATCTCGCGAGTACCGCCGAACGCCTCGACCCGCCGTAGAGCGGGCCGGCCCCATCCTTCATCCCTGCACACGACTCCCGCGCGCAGGGGCGTGTGCGTCCCATCCCATCGAAATTACGGCGCCGGGCGGTGCCATGTCGGGTTTCGCCCGCACTGCCGAGACCCGGGAGCATCGGAGATGTCCATGAATACCACGAACGACGAACCCACCATCGAACACGGCGCGACGGTCTACGACGGCGACGAGGTCGCCCTCACGGCCGCCACCGTGCGCCATGTCCTGCGCACCCCCGAGACCGGCTCGTTCCTTCGCGGAGACTGGACCGGATACGTGAACGGGCGCTTGGTGTGGCGGTCACGGCGCGGGGGCGCCTGGGAGTTCGTATACCACTGGTGCGTATTCCGGTCCAAGCCGATCACCGATTCCGGTGCAACCCGATCACCGATTCCGGCGCAAGCCGATCACTGATTCCGGTCGAACCCGATCACCGATTCCGGTCCCAAGCCGATCACTTTTCGGCGCTGACCGGAATCGTGCGATTCGTCCGATGTGAAGGAGTCCACGACGCGGGATATCCCCTTGCGATGACATCTTCTCGCCTTTTCCAGCGAGGGGACGTCAATGGCATTCAGGAGGTTATCCATGCGCAAGATTCACAGCACCGTGCGGTTGTTCTTCGAGGCCGGGCTGTCGATTCGGGCCATCGCCCGCACCCTGCGGGTCTCGCCGGAGGTCCCCGCGAAAGCGGGGATGGGCGATTACATCCGCCGTGCCCAGGTGGCGGGGCTGAGCTGGCCGTTGCCCGAGGGGCTTGACGAGCGGGCGCTCGAAGCACGGCTGTTCCCTGGCGCCGGCCCAGCGTGCGATGCCGGATTGGGCGCACGTTCACGCCGAGTTGCGGCGCAAGGGGGTCACCCTGTCGCTGCTGTGGCAGGAGTACAAGGGCGAGCATCCCGAGGGGCTTCAGTACAGCCAGTTCTGCGAGCGCTACCGCGCCTTCCGCCAAGGCGTTGATGTGGTCATGCGCCACAACCACCGCGCCGGCGAGAAGCTGTTCGTCGACTACGCCGGGCACACGGTGCCCATCGTGGACCGAGAGAGCGGGGCGCGGCGCGAGGCGCAGGTGTTCGTCGCGGTGCTCGGGGCGTCGAGCTACATCCCCGCGGACGCGGGGACCACCTGGGCGCAGACGCTGCCTGACTGGTGCGCCTCCCACCCCCGATGGAGGCATTCGGGGGCAGGCCCGCGCACGCTGCGGTTTCTCGGCGGGGTCCCCGAGTGCGTGGTCCCGGACAATCTGCGCTCGGCGGTGAGCCGGGCGCATCGCTACGAACCCGACCTCAACCCCACCTACGCCGACCTCGCCGAGCACTACGGCTTCGTCGTCATACCGGCGCGGGTGCGCCGCCCCCGCGACAAGGCCAAGGTCGAGGCCTGCCCCCGAATGGGGGAATCGGGGGTCGCCGTCCAGCTCGTCGAGCGCTGGATTCTCGCCGCGCTACGCCACCGCACCTTCTTCTCGCTGGCCGAACTCAACCGCGCCATCGCCGAACTGCTCGCACGGCTCAACGAGCGCCCCTTCCACAAGCTCCCGGGCTCACGGCGCAGCGCCTTCGAGTCCACCGACCGCCCGGCGTTGCGCCCGCTGCCCGCCGAGCCCTACGTCTTCGCCCAGTGGAAGAAGGTCCGCGTGCACCTCGACTACCACGTCGAACTCGACCGCCACTACTACTCCGTCCCCCCACCCCTTGGTCGGGCGCCAACTCCTCGCCCGATACACCGCCCACACCATCGAACTCCTCGACCGCGGACAGCGCGTCGCCTCACACCGGCGCTCCCACCAGCCCGGGCGCCATACCACCGTCCCCGAGCACATGCCCGAGTCACACCGGCGCTTCGCCCAACAGTACTCCCCCGAGCGCTTCTCGCGATGGGCCGAGTCCATCGGGCCGGCCACCGCCGCGCTCATCGCCGATATCCTCCACGCCCGCCGACACCCCGAGCACAGCTACCGCTCATGCCTCGGCATCCTGCGACTGGCCAAGACCTACTCCAACCCCCGACTCGAAGCCGCCGCTCAGCGCGCCCTCACCCTCGGCACCCGCTCGGTTCGCTCCATCGAGTCCATCCTCAAGCACCGTCTCGACGAGCGCGCGCTCAACGAGGCACACGAACGCCCGCTGCCCGCCGACCACGACAACATCCGCGGGCCGTCCTACTTCCACTGAGCCACAGGAGACCTCACCGATGTTGACCCACCCGACCATCGACAAGCTCCACCAACTGCGCTGCGCCGCCATGGCCGCGGCCCTGGCCGAACAACTCCACTCCCCCCAGTACGAGGCGCTCTCGTTCGAAGAACGCCTCGGCATGCTCGCCGACCGCGAACTCACCCTGCGCGACGACCGCCGCATGACCAGCCGACTGCGACGCGCCAAGCTGCGACACCCCAACGCCTGCATCGAGGACATCGACTTCCGACACCCCCGGCGCCTCGACAAAGCCCTCATCCGCTCCCTCGCCTCCGCACGGTGGCTGCGCGAACGCCTCAACATCCTCATCACCGGACCCACCGGCGTCGGCAAGTCCTGGCTCGCCTGTGCCCTCGCCCACCACGCCTGCCGCGACGGCTTCTCCGTGCTGTACCTGCGCACCCCCAGACTCCTCCACGACCTCGCCATCGCTCGCGGCGACGGCCGCTACACCAAGCTCCTCGCCGCCTTCGCCAAAACCGACCTCCTCGTCCTCGACGACTTCGGACTCGCCAAGCTCAACGCCGAGAACCGCCGCGACCTCCTCGAACTCCTCGAAGACCGCTACGCCTCTCGCTCCACCCTCGTCACCAGCCAGCTTCCCCTGGCTCAATGGCATGAACTGCTCGGCGACCCTACCCTCGCCGACGCCATCCTCGACCGCCTCGTCCACAACGCCTACAAGCTCGAACTCAACGGAGGCTCCATGCGAAAACACCACGCCGGGTTGACCCAACCCGATCACTGCACGGCATAATCATCGCCCCGCGTCGCTTCGCTCCGACTGGTGATCGGCTTGACCGGATTCGGTGATCGGCTTCAACCCGGAATCGGTGATCGACTTCACCGGAATGCGCACCACTGGTAACGGGAGACTCCTGCGATGCACGTCGAAGGCTTCGATCCACCTTGAGATGACGAGGCGATGGAGAGAGCCGCCCGCATCCGCGCCGCTGTCGTACACGGCACGACCGGTCGCGGCACGCCGGCCTCCCGCACTGCGGCGGCAGCGTCCGGTGGAGAATGCACGACGGCATCGGACCGAAGTCGGGCTTGTCGAGCGAGCCCGGTACGGTGCTGTGTGAATGCGGCGGTTGCAGTGTGATGCTTGCCGCACGGTCATCCGCTACGCCCGTACACCGTGAGTCGGCCGGTATCGGGAGTTTGCCCGTGCTACGGGGCCGCTCTCGTACCGTGCGCCGGAGCCTGCCCCCCACCTTCGCCCTTCGCGGGGCCTTGCCGTCCTGGAGACCCTCATGTCCGATACCCCCGGCACCGCTGCACATCGGCGCGCGTCCAAGACGCTCGCAAGCGGCGCACTCGAACTTCCCCTGTCTGTTCCGCCCGAAGCGACGGCGGCACGGGGGGAAGACATGCGCGACTCGGCGTTCTGGATGGAGGGCGTGCTCCGCATCTCCGAGCCGATGCGGATCGGCAAGCATGAATGGCGGCAGGTGCTGTATCGCGGCACTTCCCTGCACTACGTTGGCGCGCAGGGAGACGAAGCAGCGGTGCAGGGGTGATGGGTCGAGCGCCCCTGCCGTTGCGTGGGCTACGAATGGCGGCGCACATCGGACCCGGAGCGGTGGCGACGGGAGACCGAGTGGCCGCGCTACGACATAAACGACGGTCAGTTCCTGGGTCTGCCCTGCCGCTTGCGCGCGCTGTGGGAGCGTTGCCCGTGGATGCACGACGTTAGAGAGGACGGGGAAGGCGCAAGCATGAAGAAAAGACGGAAATGAGCCACCATCGGTAGGCGCTTTCGGTTCGCGGTCAGTGAATTTTGTTCTTGAAAAATCGCCACCGAGTCCTCATAATCGAGGGATGCTTGGTGAGTCTGGAAGGAAAAGTCATCGAAACATATCCCACGGGTGTCGAGGCTAGGGCAGGTCAATTCATGATGTCTAGCCGTCGCGCACTCGTACCGTGCGGCTGAAGGCGTCTTCGTTCTGCGGGCACGAGATGCACTGCCGGCCTCGGTGTTCATGTCCGCCCTCCCGCGCACCGTTGGGGCGAGGCGGCACCCCGAGTCCCGCTAGATGTAGGTCTCGAGAAACTCCTGCCACACTTTCGAAAGGGCCGCCCGAACATAGGTAAGAGGCAGTTGAACCCGATCAGAAATTTCCTCGGCGGTCACCTTTCCGGCCTCGTACCGCCTCCGAATCTCGTGGAGGTAATCGCGCGGGAACAGGATCATCAGCGCATGCAACGATCCGTTCTGGTCCGAGCGCACGCTAGCCGGTAGATCGGCTAGAGCGCTGAGATTAAGGTTCTCAATGTGGCGCTGCACTTCCTGCCGGCTGGATGCCATGTCGTCGTTTTGGTCGAGGATATGGAGAAGTTCCTTGCAACAAACGATCCTTCGCATCTTCCTGCTCAGGCAGGAGGAATAGACAACACGGGCGACCGTTCGGCCATCTTCATTGAATACCTGCAACAAGCCCCGTAATACCTCGGGTCGGAGCGAGCTTAAGGCATAGATATCAATTTCGTCAACGAATTTGAGGTCCGAGACATAGCCTCGGACCTCATCTATTGGTACAGGAACCCGCGTATGGCACGCGAAGTGGTCATAGATCCCTTTGATTTGCTTCATAGGACGTACTGTCCTAGTCGTCGAGGGAGTAGATCCGAGTCGCTTCGCCGGAGTCTACGGCGGCGATTGCGCACGCAACCTCGGCGGCGAGCTCATCGGGAGCTACCTCGTCGGAGGATCCCGGGAAGAGCTTGATGTTGACGTGCTGGCGTCCTTGGGTCTCGAAGAGTCTGGCGATGAGGTCATTTGGGTCGGCCATCGTCGTTCTCCCTGTGGCTCAGGAGCTTGAGCCTTCGAATGACAGGTCGGAATGTGCCACATATGTGCCGCCGATGTCCACACCGATCCGGTACCCGGTCCGGGATTCTTTCCTATCCATTTGTTTTTACTTGTATTAACGCCATCGCTACCCGCGACCGTGGCTTCGTCGGAGAGCGCTTCACGACACCCTTTTGTCCCGAGAAACCACGCCGCCGGACCCCAGGCGATGCCCGCTCGGCAGCCGTCCGGCGGAAATGTAGCAGGTTACGTTCCGCTGGACGTTCACGCCCCACGACCCTCCCTTCATGGCATGTTCGGAATGCCGCGTCGGCGCCTCGCTGGCCATGGAAGCGTCCGCGGCATCTCCCCGAATGAGGAGGCCGGACCGTGAGCGGCCTCCTCCAACGGATAGCGAATCAAATCGCGATTGCGCGGATCATGCAGGCGCTCGGCCGGCCATCCGACAATGCCGCTACGTTCCATCATCTCACGTTGAACCAACGCACCCGTTTCCGCGCTGAGATGTTCGGGACGTGTTTCACTGGACACCGCCGGATTGAACGACGGCGAAAGGTGCGGTACGGTTCCTTTCATGACGTGCTCCGTGGACCTGTAGTGCGAATTGAACTAACACCATGATCTTGCTACAGATCTCGGGCGCACCATACCCCTTTCGTACGATCCTTCGTGAATAATGCGGGTTGAATGGAGGAGTCGCGGATGACGATCACGGTGAGGTTCTTCGCCAGCCTGCGCGAGTCTGCGGGACGCCGCGAGATTGCGGTCGACGGCGCCCGGGTGGAAACCGCCGGAGACGCCTGGCGCCTCGCAACCGGGGGACAGCCGATCCCCGGCAACGTGCTCGTGGCGGTGAATCTGGAGTACACACATCTCGGGGCGCCGGTCCGCGCGGGTGACGAGGTTGCGTTCTTTCCTCCGGTCACCGGGGGCTGAGCGGCAGTCCCCGGGGTGGTAACCCGACCCGGCATGGCCGGAACCAAACGTCGGTCGGCGGAAAAATCTTCGACGCACATGGCTGACGACCTGAAAAGGCCGGGGATTCTCGAAGAGTCGCTGTCACACGCCACGGCGGAGACCGGCGATGACCACTGACAATCCCGCCGGACTGCGGGTCGAAGGGGCTCTGCAATCGGGCGGAAGCGCGGCCGCTCAAGGGTCGAATTCCTGGCTGTTGCGCCGGAAAGTCACCATCCCCGATCCGATTGCGAACCAGATCCGTCGTGCCCGGCTCGTGGTCGCCGGCATGACCCGCACGCGAATCACGGTGCTGAACGCACCCGCTGGATTCGGCAAGACGACCCTGCTTGCGGAATGCTGCCGCAGCCTCGGGGAAGACGGCGTCCGGACCGCGTGGGTTTCGCTGGACGAGTGCGATGAGCCCGCGCTTCTCGACAGCTATATCGCCTTCTCGTGCCGGGCTGCCGGGCTGCGCATCCCTGACCCGCCGGCGCCGCGCGATGCCGGCGCTGCCAACGGCGGGCCCTGGATCGGGGTCACCCATGTGGCGCGTGCGGTAGCGGAGCTGGACGGCCCCTTCGTGCTTGCGCTCGACGAGGTGGATCGGCCGGGGAACCCGGCATCGGTGGCGCTGCTGGAGTTTCTGCTGAACCGGGGACCGCCCAACCTGCACTTGGCGATGACGTGCCGCAGGCTTCCCACCGGTCTGAACGTCGGTGGAGTCCTGCTGCAAGACCAGACCCAGGCCACGATCGTGGGGGAAGAGGAATTGCGGTTCTCGAAGGAGGAAGTGGCAGAGGCTTTCAATCGTAACCTGACGCGACGGGAGCTGGCCGCGATCACGGCTGATTCGGCTGGATGGCCCGTTGCGGTCAGGATTGCCTGCAAAAGGAGAATGAACCCGGCGCCGGAAAACGCCCGCATGTTGCAGGTCAGTGTCGGGAACTGGATGGAGTCGCGGTTGTTCGAGGGACTCGCGGCCGACGAAAGGGATTTTCTGCTCGATGTCGGGCAGTTCGAATGGATGGATGCGGAGCTTCTCGACGAAGTACTGGAGCAGGCCGACTCGATGCGCCGGCTCAGAATGCTTCCCGCACTGGGCGGGCTGCTGGCCAGGATTCCTGGCGAAGCAACGGACAGATGGCGGTTGCATCCGTTGATCCGGGAGCACTGCATCAAGTGTCGACAGCAGGAGAACCTGACGCGATTCAACGCCGTTCATCGACGAATTGCGCAGGCCCTCATGCGTTACGGCGAAACGGTGAGGGCCATGCGCCATGCCATGGAGGCGGGGGACGACATTCTGGCCGGCGACGTCCTGGAGCACGCCGGCGGCGTCCGTATGCAGATGCGGCAAGGCATCGCAGAGTTCATGGCCGCCAACCAGTTGCTCAATGAGAACATCATGTCGGAACGTCCTCGGCTGGTGCTCTCCCGATGCCTGGCCCTGGCCATAGAGGGACGTTTGGAGGAAGCCCGAGAGGGGTACGCCGCCGTGGCGGCAGCTCTCGCGACCGGTGCCGGCGAGGGGAGCGAGGACGATTTCGATCTCTCCGTGGACGCCTGCATCGCCCGCAGCGGCATCGCTCTGCACGGAGCCGAACGAATCGGCTCCAGGCGGGTTCAGGCGATTCTTCCCGATCTCTCGCGGTTGGTGGAGTCGCCACGTCTTGATCCGTCGACACGCGGCAACATGCAGTACCAACTGGGCATCGAGCATCATCTGGCAGGGCAGTTCGATGCGGCGCTCCACCAACTCGCACTGGCACGGAGAAACCTTGTCGACCACCGTTACGCGAACATCTTCATCGACCTGGAAATCGGTCAGATTGCCATGGCCCAGGGTCGGGTGGCGGATGCGGAAGCGCACTTCGAACGAGCACACGGGGCGGTTCGGACAAACGAACTTGGGGATGCGGTACCAATGCTGGCCGCCAAAGTCCTGCGGCGAGAGCTTGCGCTGGAGTGCAACCGACCCGCACCGGCCGATGTACCGGCCAGGGTGCCGAGACGGCTGCTGGCAACCCCGACTTCGTTCTCGGTCTATGCCGCAGCGAGTGGTGCGGCCGTCGACCAGAAGCGCCGGAACGAGGGCGTCGACAGTGCGCTGGCGGCGGCCGACGAGATGCTGGACCATGTCCTCGGTGCCGGATTGCCGGCACTCGTTCGGTATCTGTCGGCGCTGCGGGCATCCCTGCTCGCAACCGCCGCGCGAGTCGGGGATGCCGAACGGGATTGGCGTCTGCGTGAGCTGCCGGAGGATTCTCGGGGTTGTCTGGACCTGACCGGGCAGAGCTGGAGAGAGATGGAGGCGTTGTCGTGTGCGCGCCTGCGTATTCTGACCGCGCGAGAGCGCTTCGACGAAGGGCGCGGCTTCGCAGCGGACCTGTGTACCGAAGCGGCGGCGCGAGGTCTGAGGCGCACCCTGATGCGTGCGCTCTCGTTGTCGATGACGCTGGAATCCCGCGCGGGCGAGCTGGCGGCGGCGGTGGGACATATGGAAGAGTTTCTCCGTCTGTTCGGTGAAACTCCGTACGCCTGCTCACTGGTGCGGGAGCGCGAAATCGCCCCGCCGGTCGTGGAGTCACTCATCGATTCGGTTCCCGATTCTCCGAGCAGGAGAACAGCGCTGTCGCTCCTGGCGTACGAGTTCGCGTCCGACGAGTTCCGGCCTCCGACGCTGAGCGAGCGCGAGCAGCAGATTCTGGAACGGCTCGAGACCCAGCAGGACAAACGGATCGCGATCGCGCTCGGGCTGACCGCGCACGGTGTGCGGTACCATATACGGAAACTTTTCACCAAACTGGGCGTGGACAATCGGGCCGAAGCCGTGCGTCGCGCCAAGGAGCTGCGCTTGATTTACGAGGGCATCCGAGCCGGTGACGACTAGGAGTCGCCAAACACGGGGACATCACCGACGGTAGGGGCGACGCATGCGTCGCCCCTACAGCGGCTGCGGCTGCGCAGTTGCGGCGCTTTGGTGGACCCCTGACCATTGTGCAGAGGACATGTCCCGATGGCAGAAAGACGTCCCCCTTACGCGCCGGAGTACCGGCGCCCGCACTGGTCGGTCGTTGGATTGGCGCCGTACCGCAGTGCCGCCAAACACGGGGACATCGCCGAACACGGGGACATCGCCAAACACGGGGGACATCACCGGCGGTAGGGGCGACGCATGCGTCGCCCTTTCTTGCGATCTCGTTTCGGATGTGACCGGGTAGACCGAGGTGGTTCGATGAGGATGACGCTCTGCACCGCGAATGGACTCACTCCACTCGAAGCGCCGGCGGCCGGTGCCGAGGGGACGTCCGTCGAGCATCGGAACATCGAGATCGAACGCAGCCCCGCCGATTCCCGGGACTACCGGGCCGTCATGCTGGACAACGGACTGGAGGCGCTGGTGGTCTCCGATCCGCACGCCGACAAGGCGGCGGCGGCAGTCAACGTCAACGTGGGCAGCGGCGACGACCCGGACGATCGCCCGGGCCTCGCGCACTTTCTCGAACACATGCTGTTTCTCGGCACCGGGAAGTATCCGGACGCCGGCGAACATGACCGCTTTCTCGCCGAGCACGGCGGCTCCGGCAACGCCGCCACGTCGTTTGCTCACACGAACTTTTTCTTCGACGTCAACGCCGCGCACCTCGAAGGCGCGCTCGACCGGTTCGCCCAGTTCTTCATCTCCCCGCGCTTCGACTGCGAGTACGTCGAGCGCGAGCGCCAAGTGGTGCACTCCGAGTTCGTCTCGCGCCGCCGCGACGACCGGCACCGCAGCCTGGCCGCGTGGAGGCAGACCCTCGATCCCCGACATCCTCTCTCGCGGTTCCTGGCCGGCAACGCGGAGACGCTCGCGGACCGCCCGGGCGCCGACGTCCGCGACGCGCTGATCGCCTTCCACGAAAGCCGCTACTCGTCGCATCTGATGAAGCTCGTGGTGGTCGGCCGCGAGCCGCTCGACGTGCTGGACGACTGGGTGCGGGCGCGATTCGAGGCGGTACCGCGTCGCGACGTCGAGCCAGCGCGCATCACCGTGCCGCTCTACCGCGAGGGACTGCTCCCCGCACAGCTCGACATCGAGCCGGTCCGCGAGCTCCGCACCATCTCGCTCTCGTTCGCGATCCCGCCGTTGCTGCCGCACTACCCGGTGCACCCTCTCGCGCTCGTCTCGCATCTGCTCGGACACGAGGGCCCCGGCAGCCTGTTCTCGGCACTGAAGGCACGCGGCTGGGCGGAAGGATTGAACGTGGGTCTCGGCATGAGGCATCGGGACTTCGCGACGTTCGGCATCACCATCCACGCGACCGAGGCCGGACTCGCGAACCGGGTTCGCATCATCGCCTCGGTGTTCGCCTGTCTCGACCTCATCCGCGGGGACGGCATCGAGCCGCGCTACCACGACGAGCTTGCGCACATGGCGCGGATCGGCTTCCGTTTCCTGGAGAAGGCGGAGCCCTGTCCCTACGCGGTCGTTCTTGCCTCCGCCCTGCACTACCATCCGATCCGGGAGGTTCTGACCGCGCCCTCGCGGCTCGGCGACTTCGACCCCGAACTCGTGCGGCGGTGTCTCTGCGCGCTCACCCCGGACCGCGTGCTCGTGGGCGTGGTCGCGAAGGGCGTGACGACCGACTCCGGCGCGCCGTTTCATGAGACGCCGTACCGCCTGAGCCCAATCCCGACCGGAACCGTGGCGCGCTGGCGCGACCCGGCCCCGGACGGCGCCTTCCTGCTCCCGGAGCCGAATCCGTTCCTGCCCGGGCGCCTGGCGCTGATCGACGAGCCGACGGCCGGGCCGCGGCCGGCCCGAATCGCGAGCCGGCCCGGCTTCGATCTGTGGCATCGCGCCGACGTCGAGTCCGGCCGGCCGCAGACGAATTTCTACGTCGCGGTTCGCTCGCCGATCGCCGGCGACTCGCCCCGCCATACGGTGCTGAGCGCACTGCTGGTCCGGATGGTGCAGGATGCGCTCGACGAATTCGCGTATCCGGCCTTGCTCGCCGGGCAGACTTGGGCGCTGTCCCGATCCCGTCGGGGGATCACGGTGCGTCTCTCCGGTTGGAGCGACAAGCAGGATCTCCTGCTCGCGCGCATCGTGTCGACCCTGCGCGCGCTACCGCTCCCGGCGCGGCGCTTCGAAGCGCAGAAGTCCGAGTACGCCCGCCACCTTCGCAACGCCAGCGAGCGCAAGCCCTTTCGACGTGCGATGAGCGAGGTGCGCGCGCTGCTGATCGAACCGGACTGGTCCGACGATACCCGGCTCGAGGCGCTCGGTGCGGTGGAGCTCGAGGATCTGCGAGAGTACACCGTCCGGTTCTTCGAGTGCGGGGAGATCGTTGCCCTCGCGCACGGAAACGTCACCGCCGAGGACGCAAGGGCGCTCGGCAGCGTGGTGGAGCACGAGTTGCTCGGCTCGATGCGAGTGGAGCGTGTGGCCGAAGCCCAAGTCGTGCGGCTCGACCCGGGGATGCGATTCGCGCGGTGGCTTGCGAGCGAGCACGAAGACCATGCACTGGCCGTCTACGCCCAGGGACGCGACACCGGCCTTGCGGAGCGGGCGAAGATCGCGCTGATCGTGCGGGCGATGAGAGACAGGTTCTTCCACGAGCTGCGGGCCGAACGCAAGATCGGGTACATCGCCTTCACGACCTTCCTGCCGATGCTCGAGGTGCCGGGGCTCGCGCTGGTGCTCCAGTCCCCGTCGAACCCGCCCGAGACCCTCCACCGGCACGTCGACGCCTTCATCGAGCGTTTCGGTGACGCGCTTCGCGAGATGCCGAACGCGGTCTTCGAGCGCCACCGGACCGCGGCGGAGAGCTCGTTGCTGAAGGCCGAAACCCGGCTCGGCGAGCGCACCGTACGGTACTGGAGCGAGATCGACCGGGAGAGCTATGAATTCGACCGGCGCGAGCGGTATCTCGAGGCGGTGCGTGCCGTCACCCGGGACGAGATCGCGGATGCCGCGCGAGACCTCGTCGGCGCCCCGGAGACGGCTCGCGGGGTGGTCATCGCGGTCTCGAACCGCGAGCCTCCCGCCGGCGGCGAGGTGTTCCGGGGTGCGGAGTCGGTGGCCGACACGGGCGCATTCAAGCGCGGGCAGCGCTACTTCGACGACCTGCACGCGGGTCACGGCAAGACCGGTACTTCATGGGTACAGGCGGCGTTGCGCGAGGACGCGGAGAGACGAAGAGCGATTGAGCACGGCGGGGCGCATCCCGCACCCGTCGTGCCGACACGAGGGGGGTACGCATGCAGTTGACCACGGAGGGGCCGGATGCGGCGACCGGCCGCGTGCGGTTCGTGCCGACCCTCAACGCGGGGTCAGGCGAGGTGATGGGCTTCCACCGCCACCTGCTGGCGGACCGGGTGCGTACCGGCGCCTTCGTCGAGGCGGTACGCCGGGCGGTACGACCGGGGGACTTCGTCGTCGACCTGGGCGCTGGCACCGGGGTGCTCGCCGTCGCGGCTGCCCAGGAGGGCGCGGGCGCCGTGATCGGCGTCGAACGCACGGCCATCGCGGCCCGGGCCCGGGCGCTGGCCGCTGCCAACGACGTGCGGGTCACGGTGGTGCAGGGCGAGTCGGACCACGTCCGCCTGCCTCGCCTCGTCGACGTGCTGGTCAGCGAGTGCCTCGGTCTGGCCGGCCTCGGCGGCGCGATGATCGGCGCCGTAAAGCGCGCACGGGACCAGTGGCTCAAGCCCGGCGGCCTCGTGATCCCGAAGCGGGTACGGGTATTCGCCGCCCCGGTCGAGGACTCGGAGGCGCACGCCCTGGTCCACTGCTGGGACGGCGCCCGGGTGGCCGGTGTGCGTCTTGACGTGCTGGGCGCTCACGTCGGCCACAACCTCTACATCGCCTCCTTCACCGACCGGCACCTGCTCGCGCGCCCGGTGGCGGTGTGTGGCGCCGACCTGCAGACCGGCCCGCTTGAGGACGCGGTCACGGGCACGGTGACGACAACTGCGATACGGCCTGGCACCCTGCACGGGTGGGCGCTGTGGTTCGAGGCGGATCTGGCCGACGATCTCGTGCTTCGCACCGGTCCCCTCGATGCGCCGACGGTGTGGGAGCAGTGCTTCGCCCCGATCCCCGCCCGCCGGGTCGAGGCGGGCACGCCCATCGACCTCACCGTCCGGTTCCGCGGCTGCCACGCCGGCCTCGATCACCAGTCCCCCGGCGCCGAGGGCGTGTGGATCGACTGGGACACCACCATCGACGGCAGCGCGCACCACGGCAGCACCGAGTTCAGCCACGAAGTCCCGGCGGCATCCACAGGACGGACCGCCCCGCGCGACGATCGTTCGCCGGCAGACCCCGGAACCGAGCCAGGCCCGATCACGAAGACGATCCCCATCACTACGCGGCTTGCGCACGCCATGTTGGCCGCCCGGGCCGGTTGGACCTTGTCTCCGCGCAAGGGCCCCGGCGTCACCGGGGAGCTGTTCATGCAGCGCCTGCAGGCGCAGGTCGCCGACAAGCTCGATGCGGACCGGCTGGCCCGCTACATCGCGATGCGCGATGCCGTGCGAGATGCGGTGCGCCTGTCGAACGCCGACGACCAGGGGGCGGCCGGGAGGGCGCTCGAGGCCTGTGCCGCGCGCCTGCCGGATGTCGCGAACGACCCCGAGCTGGACGACTTGGCGCGACTCTGGCTTCACCAGGCCTGGGCCTATTTCGACGTCCGCCGTGGAGACCCCGCCGCGGCCGAGGCGCGCCTGCACCGCGCGATGGACAGCGACACCCGGCTGGAGCAGGTGCACGGTTACGATTTGATGCACATCGGGCGGATCCACACCGTGCAACTCTGGCTGCGCGTGCAGGTGGCCGGAGGGGCGCAGGAGGCGGCGCTCGACGGCGCCAACGCCATCTTGGCGTATGTCAACGGGTTCGGCAGCGACCTGCCCCTGGGCGCCGGCTGGTCGAAGGAAGCGGCGTCGCGAATTCCGGCGGACCTGGCGGCGGCCATGACGTATCGCGTCGCTGACGAGGTGGGGACCATTCTGGGCGGGCTGGATCAGGAACACAGCGCCAGGGCGCTGGACCGCCTGACTGCGCTGGACCGCCTCGCTCCCGACCTCCACGACGAGATCGCCGACTGGGCGCGGATCAAGCGTGCCTGGTCCGAAGGGTTGTCGGATGAGTTCCTGGTCCGCGTCGTCCCCTACCTGGCCGCCGGTCGGCGCGAGACCTGCCTGTGGTATGCGGCGCTTCTGGATCTGTGCCGTGCCGCGCGCGCGCTACGCCCGGGCCCGGGACGTCGCTTCTGCGCGGACGTGGCCGAGAGTGCCCGGGAAGATCGCGCGGCGCCACGAGGGCTGCGTGAGGAGTTCGAGGGGCTGACCGAAGAGCCCCCCGCGGCGCCCTGGGTCGCGACGATACCGGCGCGGCGGTTCCACCTGGTCTGCGTCGGCCTGCCACGATCGGGCGTCGTGTCGCTGTACACCCTTTTCCGCAATTTTCGTGCCGCCAACGAATACGCCGAGACAGAGACGATTCGCAGGCTGGTCGACTACCACCGGGGCAGTCTGAGCCATGAAGCGCTACGCGCCTACATGACCCGGCGCGACCGGGAGAGCGCACTGGAGATGGACGCGGCCAGCTTCCTCCACCTGGCCGGCGACGTGCTCGTCGACCTGAGTGACGACACTCGGTTCCTCCTGCCGGTGCGCGCCCCGGATGCCTGGTTCGAGAGCTACCTGAGGGAGTTGCTGCGCGTGCATGATCGCCTCCGCAAGCACGGCAAGGCTCCGCCCGCCTGGCAGCGGGACTATGGAGAGGTGCTCCTGGGCCGGTTCGATTGGGAGGAAATCACGACGCCGCAAGCGCGGCGAGCCTGTCTACCCGACGTGGCGCGGCGGTTCCTGACTCATTGGGCCCGGGCCACCGGGAAGATGCTCGACGCTCTGCCGCCCGAACGGACGCTCGTCCTGCGCACCCAGGACCTCGGCCCGATGCGCGGTCGTCTCGCGGCCTTTGCCGGCCAGTCCGCGGCGTCTCTCACCGGCACGGGCCACAGCAACGCCGGCCCCCCGGGACCCAGCCCGCTGGACGGGTTGCCAGAGGGGTGGCTGGCGCGCACCGTGGCCGAAATCTGCAATCCGGTCCATGCCCGCGTGCTGGAGCGTTGCGCCGGGTGAACATGTAGTCACCGGGAATTGTGTTTGCAGTTCGGGAGAATTTCGGAAACTACATGAATTGGGAGCACGGCTTCGTTGACCGTTGGTCGTCAATGAGATTATACAACTCATGCAGGATGAGTATCAGTCAGTCATCCAAGTTCAACTTGAAAACGGGAGGCTAGTGACATGAGCGTGGAGAATCTCAAGGAATATGCGCGTCGTTGCGCGGTCGATCCGGAGCTGCGCACGGCAGCGAAGGATATCGGGATGGGAAATATGGACGAACACATGCGTCACGCCGAGAGCATGGGCCTGGACTGGGACAGGAGTGATTTGGTGGAGTTCCAGAAGGAAGTGACCGGCACCGAAGGAGGCCTCGCGGACCTCAGCGAAGAAGAACTGGATCAGGTTGCCGGCGGCGGGGTCACCACCACCGCCGCGGTCGCGGTGGGAGTCGCGGCGGGAGCTGCGGCAGGAGCAGCGGTGGGAGGTGCGGTAGGAGCAGCGGTGGGAGGTGGAGCCGCAGCAGCAGGGAGGGGTGGCTGGTAACACCTCGATTGGCAACACCTCGATGATGTATCAGCCATAGTGTCCAACGGGAGTCGTGCGAAATGGAAACCAGCGCCCCTGACGTCGTGAACAGCAGTTCGGCGGACCTCGCCGCTGAAGCGGAGGCGGGTCGTACGGAAGTGATGATGTCTCTCGCGGAGAGGGTAAGTAGGCTGCAACCGTCCGGGGGGGATGGGGGGGCGCCCCCCGAGGGGGATGGGGGGGCGTCCCGAATTTCGCGATACGAAGACACTTTCGCGGATTTCAGCCCCGACGACATCCGCGTGGCAGCCGAAGCCAAGCGTTTCTTCGAGTGCCATGAGGGCGACCGCGACTTCCGCGCGGCGGTGGAGGCGGGGGGGAAGTTCACCGATCAGCAGCGCCGGATGCTGAAGGACATCGGGGTGACCTTCGAGCCCGAAGCGATGGAATTGCTGTGGTTGCAGCCGGATCTGATCGAGCGCTTCCCCTTGCTGGTGATTGAGCACGTCAACTTCGAGGACGTGCCGTCCGACGTTCTTGCGGCTTTGGCGCCCTATCGCGAGCTTCGAATCTGGCTCAAATGGCGCCACCGCATGGACAGAGCGGTCATGATCAACAAGTTCAAGCTAAGCGCCAGAAGGACGCTCAGCCCGGAATACACCGCATGGCGCCTTCGTCGGGTGGCTGCGGTTCGCAACGAGCTGGGCTGGTTCGGTTGGAGCCTGGATCATCCCTGTCACGCCGTGGAGATGGCAGTGGGCTGCTCGGTCCAGTGCTACTTCTGCGCCTTCGACGCGGGCAAGCTGCAAACCATCTTCGACCTCTCCCGGCCGGAGAACCGCGAGTTGGTGCGCGCGGTGGCCACGGGGATGATCCGGGTGCTGGGTTGGCCCGCGGGGCACGGGATGTTGTACTGGAGCACCGAGCCGCACGACAACCCGCATTACGTGAAGTTGCTGGGGCTCTGGGAGGAGTCGACCGGTGCGATGCTGTGCACCGCGACCGCGCGGGCCGGCGTGGACTGGGTCAGGGAGCTGATCGACTATTACTCCACCGGGCCGGTGCCCTGGCCGCGGATCAGTGTGCTGTCGCGCGGGATGTTGCGGCGCCTGCACGCGGCCTTCTCTCCGATGGAGTTGCGCGACACCCAGATGCTGATGCAGCAGAAAGATGTCAAGGCGCACCGTACCGTCGAGGCGCCCCGTACCGAGGAGGTCCCGGGCGAGGGCGAGGGGATCAAGGTACGAGCACGTTGGCGCGGCGCCGGCCACAAGGTCCCGGGCGGGCGCGAGAAGATGTTGCAGCAACTGGTTGGAGCCGACGATCTCCGGAACGTGGATTTCGAGAACCGGCCCGAAGGGTTCGAGCCGCCGCAGGGCTCGATCGCCTGTATTTCGGGCACGCTGGTGAACATGGTGAACCGCACGGTGAAGCTGATCAGTCCCTGCTACACGACGAGGCAGTACCCTTACGGCTACCGGGTCTTCGACGAGGCGACCTTCGACGACGGGCCGGAAGGTTTCGAGGCGGCACTGAAGCGCATCATCGGGCGCAGCATGGTGGTCCGGCCCTACCCCGAAATGCCGATGCGGTGGCGCGACGACCTGAAGGTGGTGCCGCAGCCGGACGGCGTCACCCTGCTCTCGCCGACCACGCAGCGCGATTTCCGTCGGGGCGAGCTGCACGTACGCACGGCCGAGCTCATCGGCCGGGGCGACCTCACCTATGAGCAGGTGTTCGACGCGCTGTCGGACGATCCGCGGATCGGGCCGATGGTGGCGCTGTCCATGCTCGACGCGCTCTTCAGGAAGGGGTTGTTGTGCGAGGTGGCGATCACCCGAGACTATCGCGCCCGGCGAGAGGCTCAGGACGCCTCGTTGCGCGAGCCGGTGGTCGCGGCGGCGGCAGCGGCGTGAGGCGGCGGCGGGGAAAGGGGGGTGATGGCGGTGGCAGTTACCGCCAGCCGCCCTCCTCCAACCCGCCGCCTCGGCTCAGCGAATAGTCCATGACGGGGCGGAAGATCCCCAGATACACCTTGGCCTCGATCGCCGCATCCCCCACGACGACCAGCTTCAGATGATGCAGATTCGTGGCCAACACCGGGTACCCGAGGGGCGGCGTGCTGCGGAGCCACACATCAGCCTGCCGGTATCGCTGAAACGAGGGAAAGTCCTCTAGCGCCGCCAGCTTGTCCGCCCGCGTGAGTCCCCGTGCGCTCAACTCGTCATGAAGCGGCTGCCAAGCGTTCATGGACAGCGCTCGCCGGGCAACGTACATCTCAAGCCCCAGCTTCGGGCCCACCCGATCGGGGAGGATGTCCACGTTGAGTGCGATTTCACCGCACAGGGGCTTCAGTTGGGCCAGGGTGTCGCACAGGCGCGCCTGATCTCCCGGCCAACCGATGACGGCAAGCCAGCGCACAATCATCCCGGTATCCAGGCCCTTCACACAGAGTCGCACGACCGGGATCGCCCGCGCACCCATGATCCCCATCTGGAACACCCGCGCCTCCCCGGGGAGGGTATTGGTGATCGCGTCGATCCGCGCCTGGTCCAGGTCCAGCCCGTAAAGGCGGCGGCCCAGCGCCGCCAGATGCCCCAGCAACTCGCGAGCCGGGCCGGTCACCGAACGGTGGTTCGGCCCCAGGAACAGACTCGGCCGGTCCAGGTACGCATCGAGCGTCGTGTCCGACGAAGTCGTCGACGAGTCCACCTCCAGCCAGATGTTGAGCAGTCGCCGGCGCCAGTCCACGCTGTCCAGCCACTCCTCCGCGAAGCGGCCGATCTCGTGCCAGAAAGGCGATCGCTGCCGTAGCGCGGCGGTGACGTCGGCCGCGGGATCATGGGGATTACGACCCGCCAGGGTCGAGATACCGCTATTTTCCTGCGTCACTTCCCACAGGATATCGGCGCGCGGGGCGGGGTCGCCAAGCCGCACCTCCAGCCCCCAGAAGGGGGAGAGATGGGTGGAGATACGACCCGCGACATGATGCAGTGCGGCGCGGCCGGGTTCGTCGAGCAGGGCCGCGCCAAGCCGCGGCTCCACCAGCGCCAATACGTCCGACAGGCGATCGCAGGACGTTTGCGGCGGCAGATCACTCTCCCTCCGCACGTTGATGAGAGGATCCAGATCGAACAAGTGCTCCATCGGATTCATCGCAGGTCGGAGACATGAATGACGTCGTTGCGGGTCAGGAAGCGCCCGTTGAAGGTCAGCGGCACGGCGTGGGCGGTTGCGAGCACCGCTCCCGGATCGGTCTCGCTGCCGCGCACCGCGTGGATGTGCAGGTGCGGCTCGGTCGAATTGCCGGAATTGCCCACCCGGCCCAGCAGCGTGCCGCGCCGGACCCGGTCGCCGCGGGCCACGGCCACGCTGCCGGATCGGAAGTGGGCCAGCAGCAAGGTGATCCCGGCCCTGCCGACCGCGCAGAACAGCAGCACATGGTTGCCCGCCGGCTTCAGCGGGTCGACCCGGCCGATCGGTGCATCGGGCGCCCCGTCCGATGTCCCCGACACGATGCCGTCGCAGGGAGCGACAACGGCCCGATCGAAGATCTCATAGGCATCGAGCGCCTCCGGCCGCACCCCCCGCGCGCGCCGTCCCCGGTGATTCAGCGCGACGATGTCGGTGGCATAGGCTTGGGCCGGGACCGAACGATGATAGTTCAGCGCTGCCCCGTCGCCGCCGTGCAGGATCGCGAAGCGCCCACCTTTCAGCGGGAACCACAGGTCGACCGCGCCGGCCGGAGCGCGGCGGGCCATGTGGAGATCGATCAGCATTCCGGCGATGAGCGCAACCATTGCGCCACGGAAGACGATGCCCGCGAGCGGCAGGAAGGACCTTGCCGACGGCAGAACGGGGCGCGCCCGAAGGCGCCGGGCCGACCAGGCCACCGCGCCGGCCGCTGCTGCCAGCGGCACAATCCGCCAGCCGAAACCGATCCAGCTCCAGACAGCACCGGACGAGTACATGAAACAGGACACGCCCGCGCATAAAAGAGCCGAAAGCAGCCAATCCAACCGGCTACGCGGCCGGGCGAACGCCGTCATGCCCGACAGCAGCAATGGAATGCCCAGCACGAGGCCCAGCGCAAACAGAAACTCGCTCACCGATCAATGGGACGGCTTGGCATCCGCCATCCGATCCGCGTCCACAGCCGGGGGGTGGTGAGCAATGCGGGCTCAGTGGAAGGCGGCAGCGATTCTCAAAAAAGCCCTCCCCCGCGCTCGAGAGAGGGCAGTCATTGCCATGTACTCCGGCCGGCCGGCGGCAGCCCGTGAGGGCCTTACCATCCGCCACGCCCTGCTGCTGCGGCTCCACCTGCCCCAGCCGTGGCTCCCACCGCCGCTACCCCGGCTCCCACTCCGACGCCCACCGCGACCGCAGCCCCTATCGTGGCAAAAATGCCACCGCCTGCGACTTGTTCCAGTTCGTCTTCGGTGAGATCCGCGAGGTCTTCAAACCCGTCGTCGGTAATCTCTTTCCGGAAGGCCACCAGATCGTCCCTGGTCCAGTCCAGGCCCAGGCTCCCGGCGTGACGGATATGTTCCTCGATATCCGCTATTCCGATCGACTTCGCCGCAACGAGCAAATCCGGATCGGTTGCGCAACGACTCGCGTATTCCTTGAGATTCTCCAAGCTCATGTCACCAGCCTCCCTCGTCTGAGTCCAATCCACATCCGAGTCCGGTTTGAACTCGGAACCAATCCTTCCCACAAAACCTGCTGCGTATCCATTATTCTCGTCAACGACCAACAGTCAATGAAGCCATCGTCCCCAATCCTGTAGTTTCCGAATATCGCCCGAACTACAGTTACGATTACCGGTCACTACAAGTTACTGGTCCGATCGGCAAGATCCTTCCTGCAGCAGTTTCCGCGCCGAAAGCGCTTGACGCAATCGGAGGATCTCGCCCCCCAGAGCGGCGCCGATCAAGTCGATCTGTTCGGGGCTGAAGGTCAGGGGCGTGTCACCGGCGCTGTCGGGCGTGGGGTCGATATCGGGCCGGTACCGCTCACCCTCGGACAGGTGCGCATTCACGCGCGCCAGCGTCGGAGCCAGTCGGTCGCACATGGCGCGCTGGCACTCCGGATCGGGGTAGATCCGGTCCGGCGACAGCTCGGGCAGCTCGACGCAGAGCGTATCGTGCACGAGAATCCGGCCGGCCCGGCCGATCTGCCGATTCAGCGCCACCTGCAAGGCCAGCTCCCCCCGGGTCATGCCGCGATTGATCGTCGGCGCGCTTGGCGGGGTCAGCGTCGTCGCCGACAGACCCAGCCAAGTCCGTAGCGGAGCCAGCATGTCATGGCGATGCCGGTCGTAACTCAGGCAGGTCAGGCCGATGCCATCGATCGGCATGAGCCTGTCGAGGAACCGCGCGACGAGCTCGGGCACGCTGTATTTTGCGAAGAACGCCTCGATCGGGGCGGTGCCGCCCGAATTCTTCAGGTATTGCTGCCACAGCGAAGCCGCGTGGCCCACCGGATTGCGGATGAAGAGCAGGATCTCGATCCCGCTGAACCCCGCGGCCCGCGCCGCCCGCAACAGCACGGCGGGGTCGTCGTGCTGCTGGGTGAGCTTGGGAAAGAACTGTTCGGAAGACAGCACCGCCCCCGCCGGACCGGCGGCACGGGCGATCATCCGCAGGCGCAAATCCAGCTCGCCGGCCGGGCCGGTGGCCAGCCACAGACCGTTGCCCTGGCTGATCTCGGCCCCTTGTTGGTTCCCGACGCCCTCGAGGATCGGATAGGCGAGGCCTGCTTGCGCGATCGCGTCCGCGCTCTCGCGCAACGCCGCCTGCAGCCAGGATGTGCCGGTCTTGCTGTGACCCACGTGCAGGTAGAGAATCGACTTCATGGCGGCCGAACCATCGGTGGCGGAGCTGCGGTGCGGATTGGCATCAACCGTGAATCGCCGACCTGCTCGACGAATCCCCGCGCCGCTGTCCCATCACCCGCCCGGACCCGCGATCCCCCGGCAGTCGCCAGCCGCGTCCGTCCGGGGAGACGCTCAGGGTGTTGCGGATTGCGGGCAGCTCCGCCACCGGGACGATCCGCGGCGGCCCGTCGTAGAGGAGCTGGTCCCGGTTGAAGGTCCGCATCGTGCGCCGGTTGCGAGCGGCATCGCGCACGGGGTCGAGGCTCGGAGGCGCGGCGCGCTCCACGTTCAGCCCGCCTGGCGCACCGTCGAGCTGGTCCCGTTCGACCAGCACGCCGTTGCTGTTGCGCAAGAGCTTGCGTAGCGGCTGGATGTACTCGTCGCGCGAGCGGGTCATGTCGTAGATCCCGCTCACGCCCGCATAGAAGAGGGCGTACTCCTGCCTGGCGCGGCTCTCGTACTCGTCCATCGCAAGCGGCTCGGGCGCCCGGCCGCGCAGTACCGCCTCGATCGACCGAGCGGCCAGCAAGGCGCCGTAAGTGGCCATGTGCACCCCCGAGGCCAGCATCGGATCGACGAAGCAGGCCGCATCGCCCACCTGAACCACTCCAGGCGCCCAGAACGCGTCGCTGGCATAGGAGTAGTCCGCGCACAGGCGCACCTCGTGATAAGGCGGCGCGGAGCTCGGCCGGGCCTCGGCCAGCAGCGCGGCGGTGCGCGGGCATTGCGCCAGCCAGGCGCTCAGCATGGGGCGCCGGTTCTTGCCCAGCGCACGCGCGCAACCCCGCGGGGCCACCACGCCGACGCTGGTGAGGGTGTCGGAGAGCGGAATGAACCAGACCCAGGCAGGGCCGTGCGCGGTCTCGAGCGTCTCGAAGAGCACGGTGCCGTCGATCGGGGGATCCAGCCGCCCGGCGCCGTCCCAGTAGCCCCACACCGCCACTTGGCGAAAGAAGCGCGACCAGGTTCGTGCACGCAGCTCGGGCAGGTTCAGCCGCCTCTGTCCGCTCGCGTCGGCGACGTACCGCGCCTGTACCCGATACCGGGCGCCGCTGTCGAGCGTCTCGACCTCGACCACGCGCCCCTGCTCCGCATCGCCCTCCCCCACCGAGCGCACCGCTTCGCCCTCGTGCACCGCCACCCCCTTGGCCCTGGCGTTCGCCAGCAGGATCGCGTCGAAGCGTTGCCGGTCGACGTTGAGCGCGGTGTACCCGGCGAATTTCAGGGTCCATGGATCGCCCGGGCGATCGCCCCAGCAGAAGGTGCCGCCGGGCTTGACGACGAAGTCCGCCTGCGCCATCTCGTCGGTGGCGCCGAGCAGGGGCACGATCTGGCGCGGCGTGGCGGGGAGCAGCGATTCACCGACCCGGTAGCGCGGGGCGCGCTCGCGTTCGTACAGCGCCACTTCCAGACCGTTCTGAGCGCACAGCGTCGCCAGGGTCGCACCCGCCGGCCCGCCACCGATCACCGCAACGTCGACGTGCTTCATCCCCGGGCTTCCCCTCCCGTGCCGGGAGGCGCCTTGCACCCGGTTCACGCCCGGGTCCCCGATCCCCACGGCGCGGCGAAACGCCGCGCGGATCCGGCGCATCCGGGCGGCCCGCATCGGCGACGGCCCCCCTTCCCCATGCACCTCGCCCACGTTGATCCGCCCGTCGGGGTCGAACCTGGCCTTCAGCGCGCAAAAGCGCTGCCAGCGCTCCTCCCCCCAGTAGCTTCGGAAGTCGACCGATCGGGTCAGGTTCTCCGCCTGGCAGTAGAGCGCCCAGCCCCTGGCGACGATCCGTGCGACGAAATCCTGCTCGGCCTCCGCCAGCGCCGCATCGCCCGCGTCGGTCCCGACCCCCGCGCAGACGGCCATCACGCCCAGGGTCAGGAAATCTTCGTCGCGCGGGTACAGTAGCGGGGGGGTGGGGGCCTTGCGCCGCACGAGATAGCGAAAACCGATCGGATGATCGTCCTGGAGCGGGCCGATCCAGCCGCCGGTGGGGCGCAGCGCGTCGCGGTGCGCACGGCTCCAGTCCCCGATCGCCTGCCAGACGGCGTCTTCCTCGTCCACCGGCGCGAACGCGGTGAACCAGTACGTCCAGCCGACGCCTTGCGCCGGCGCCGCCGCGTCGGATTCGTTCGGATCGAGTGGATTCGACACCGGGATCCGGCCGGCGCTGCCCACGGGCAACGCGTCGTCCACGCCCGGTTGCGGCACGAGGCGCAACGTCGCTTCGAGGATCAGGCCGAACTGCCCCATGGAGGCGAACATCCAGGGAAAATCCTCGTCACCGGGGAGGACGTCGTGCACTCTGCCGCGCCCGTCGATGATCGTGAGCTTCACGGCTTGCGCCCAGAATCCGCCGTGTCGTTCGGACAGCGACACCGGGTCGAGCGCTTGCGGCGCCGTCGGTTTCCCGTGCTCACCCACCGGCACCCGCAGCCCCAGCCCGCCCGCGCTCGCGAAGCCGCCGACGGTGGGACCTGCCCAGCCGCCGTTGTAGACGGGGAGGCGCCAGCCCCGCACGGCTACGAAGTCGCGGACGTCCCACAGGATCGCGCCGCCGCCGACGGTGATCAGACCGGGAGCCTCGATGCGGTAGTGGTCGAGACCACGGGTGCACAGCAGCGTCTCGCCCTTGCGGGGCAGGGTGGCGCCGGACAGCCCGTGCCCGCTGCCTCGCACCCGCAGGGCGCGGCCTTCGGCCAGAGCGGCACGCCAACCCCGCGTCGCCGCGTCGACGCCATCGGGCCGCAACACGGTGTAGTCAGTGCTGGAGACATGGAGCTTGCCGTAATCAGCTAGCATCTATCGTCACGATCTGCTATTGAGAAGGATACGCCGACTCCAGCCCGCATTGCTCACCAGCCCCCGGCTGCGGATCCGGCGGGGGCCGGGCGGCTTCGTTCATGGATGCATTATAATCCACATCGATGCGATATGGACAAACGCCGGAAACGTCCGACCGAGCTTCCCGTACCGCGTGGCGATAGCGCCGGTCCTCCCGGTCCGCCCCCGCTGGACGGGCTGCCGGAGGGGTGGCTGGCGCGCGCGGCGGCCGGGATCCGCGGTTCGACCCGTGCCCGCGCACCGGAACGTCGCGGGCGGTGAACATGGAGCGGACGGCTGGCCGCAAGCTCGTGTTTCTGGGCCCGTCGCTGGGGCTTGCAGAGGCACGCGGTCTCTGCCCCGACGCCGAATTCCTCCCTCCGATCCGCTTCGGCGATCTCTACGCCCTGAGCTGCGAACCACCGGGGCAGGTGCTGATCGTCGACGGGGTGTTCCATGACTCCACGCCGGTGTGGCAGCGCGAGATCCTGCAATTGCTCCAGACGGGCTGGCGGGTGCTGGGCGCTTCGTCCATGGGTGCATTGCGGGCGCTGGAGCTGGAGCCATACGGCATGATCGGGCTGGGCAGCGTCTTCGAGTGGTATCGGGCCGGCCGGATCGAGGGTGATGACGAGGTTGCCCTGTTGCATGGCACTGCCGATATGGACTACCTGCCGCTGACCCTGCCGTTGGTCGACGTGCGCCATGCTCTGGGCGGGCTCGAGACGCAGGGCGCGCTGGCTCCGACCCAGGTGTCCGGCATTCTCCACGCGTTCAAACGCATGGGACACGAGGTGCGCACGCTCCGCGCGCTGCTGGCGCTGGTGCGGACCGAGGGCGCGGACGTCGCCGCAGTGCGGGATCGGCTCTCGGACAGGGCGCACAGTCTCAAGGCGCAGGATGCGCGCCTGGCGCTGCGGGTGCTGGCAGGCCGGCTTCCGCTGCCCGCCGCCGGGGTGCGTTGGCCCGATCCGATTCCGCCCCCGGTAGAGCCCGAAGCCTTGTTCCAGCGCCGGATTCGCCCGCTGGCCGGTCCGCCGCTCGAGGTATCCGACGTACTGCGCACGATGGCGCAGCAGCCTGAACCGTGGCTCCGGCCCCAACGCGAAGGCAGTCGCCGCTGGTTCCTGTGCGATTGGGTTCGCGTCTCCGGACAGGGGCCGGACGCCGGCGAACGGCGCGCCTTCGCCCTGCGGCACGCAACCGGGCTGGCCCGGGCACTGGATGTCTCGCTCGCGCGATGGTGCGCCGCGTCGGCGGTGCGCGACGACGAGCTTGCGGAGTGGATGGCGGGTCTCGCTGTCGAGCATTGGCTGACCGGGCAAACCGCGCGGGGGCTCGGGATCGCCCATCCACTGCAAGGGGACGAGCCGTCGCTGATCCCGTTGGTGCTGGTGGACTGGATGCGCCGTCATGGGGTCGAGGCGCCGCCCGAGCACCGCGCCAGCACGGGCCACATGGCCTCATGGCTGGTGGGGATGGGACCTGCGTTCTTCGGTGCGCCGGACTACTTTCCCGACGTCGCGTTGATCCGGACCGTGGCGGCAAATGGGCGCTTGGCGCGTTGGGGCCGGATCGCGCAGGCCCGAGCCCCATTGGACAATGCGCCATGAATGACGGCGCCATGAATGACGGCGCCATGAATGACGGCGCCATGAATGACGCTGCCTTTGCCGATGCGCTGGCGCACGAGGCGGCCAGGTTCCCGTTGCTGCGCGCCTGCCCCCCGGAACAGACTCTGGCCACCGTCGCACCCGCGCTGCCAGCCTGCGGAATCACGCGGGTGGCCTCGGTCACCCATCTCGACACGCTTGGTATCCCGACCTGGGTATCGGTGCGGCCCGGGGGGCAGGTGTTGCAGATCAGCAATGGCAAGGGGGTCACGAATGCCGCGGCGCAAGCCTCGGCGACGATGGAAGCCTGCGAGCTGCATCTGGCCGAGAACCCCGACCCCGCGCGGCTGTGGCACGGCAGCATGGCCGGGCTCGCGAAGGCCGAGCCCGATGCGCGGATCGTTCCACCGGCGGAGCTTCCCAGCAGTCTCGAGTGCTACTTCACGCCCGACTTCGTCGGCGAATGGACCTCCGGCACGGATATGGGCACGGGCGACCGGGTGTGGGTCCCGTCGAGTGCGGTGTATTTCTATCGCCGTCCGCTGTTGTTCGAAACCAACTCCAACGGGCTGGCCTCGGGGAACACGCGGGCCGAGGCGCGGTTGCACGCCATGTACGAGTTGATCGAGCGCGACGCCATGTGCGCGGTGAGCGAGGGGGGACGGCTGAGGCTACGCGACCGCGGGCAGAGGATCGACCCCGACAGCGTGACTTTTCCACTCGCTCGACTGATCCTCGACCGCTGGACGGCGGAGGGCGCTTCGGCGCTGCTGGTGGCGTTGCCGGCGCCGGTAGCCGTGTCCGTGATATGGGCGCTGTTTCTGGGCGAGCGATCGTTGTCGACAAGAACCCTCATGAATGGGGGGTTCGGCGCCCACGTCAATCCGGAAGTAGCGATTACGCGCGCGCTGACCGAAGCGGCGCAAGCGCGGCTCGCCAAGATCCACGGCGCTCGCGACGACCTTCGGCTCAAGCTGGGGAGGACCAGGGACAGCCGGCCCTATCGCGTGCTGAAGAGCCTCACCCCCGATACGAGTTGGAAGCAGATAGAGGAGCAGCCACGCCTCGACCTGCCGGATGCGCCCGAGGCCGTGGTGCCGCGGCTGGTGGATGCATTGATCCGCCGAGGCAGGGGTCCGGTGTACGGCTTTGATCTGAGCGACCCCGGGAAGCCTCTGTACTGCGCGCGCATCATTGCCCCGCGCCTGGAATTCCGGAAGCAGTTGTTCTGACCGGTCCCGGGCCCGGACGGCGCCGGCAAATGAGCGCCTGGCGCGTTGGGGCCGGATCGCGCAGGCCCGAGCCCCATTGGACAATGCGCCATGAATGACGGCGCCATGAATGACGCTGCCTTTGCCGATGCGCTGGCGCACGAGGCGGCCAGGCTCCCGTTGCTGCGCGCCTGCCCCCCGGAACAGACTCTGGCCACCGTCGCACCCGCGCTGCCAGCCTGCGGAATCACGCGGGTGGCCTCGGTCACCCATCTCGACACGCTTGGTATCCCGACCTGGGTATCGGTGCGGCCCGGGGGGCAGGTGTTGCAGATCAGCAATGGCAAGGGGGTCACGAATGCCGCGGCGCAAGCCTCGGCGACGATGGAGGCCTGCGAGCTGTATCTGGCCGAGAACCCCGACCCCGCGCGGCTGTGGCACGGCAGCATGGCCGGGCTCGCGAAGGCCGAGCCCGATGCGCGGATCGTTCCACCGGCGGAGCTTCCCGGCAGCATCGAGCGCTACTTCACGCCCGACTTCATCGGCGAATGGACCTCCGGCACGAACATGGGCACGGGCGGCCGGGTGTGGGTCCCGTCGAGTGCGGTGTATTTCTGTCGCCGTCCGCTGTTGTTCGAAACCAGCTCCAACGGGCTGGCCTCGGGGAACACGCGGGCCGAGGCGCGGTTGCACGCCATGTACGAGTTGATCGAGCGCGACGCCATATGCGCGCTGAGCGAGGGGGGACGGATGAGGCTACGCGACCGCGGGCAGAGGATCGACCCCGACAGCGTGGCTTTTCCACTCGCTCGACTGATCCTCGACTACTGGGCGGCGGAGGGCGCTTGGGTGGTGCTGATGGCGTTGCCGGCGGCGGTAGCCGTGTCCGTGATATGGGCGGTGCTTGTGAGCGAGCGAGCGTTGTCGCCAAGAACCTTCATGAGTGTGGGGTCCGGCGCCCATGTCAATCCGGAAGTAGCGCTTGCGCGCGCGCTGACCGAAGCGGCGCAAACGCGGCTCGCCAAGATCCACGGCGCTCGCGACGACCTTCGGCTCAAGCTGGGGTTTGCCAAGGACAGCCGGCCCCATCGCGTGCTGAAGAGCCTCACCCCCGATACGAGTTGGAAGCAGATAGAGGAGCAGCCACGCCTCGACCTGCCGGATGCGCCCGAGGCCGTGGTGCCGCGGCTGGCGGATGCATTGATCCGCCGAGGCAGGGGTCCGGTGTACGGCTTTGATCTGAGCGACCCCGGGAAGCCTCTGTACTGCGCGCGCATCATTGCCCCGCGCCTGGAATTCCGGAGGCAGTTGTTCTGACCGGTCCCGGGCCCGGACGGCGCCGGTCGATTCCCGCGCGCGGGAACGGTGTCGATACCGCCGGCGGAACATCGGGGCGCGGCGCTGGCCGAATCGGACGCCTCGCCGACGGCCCCGGACTCAGATGATCTGCCGTCTGGCCATCTCCGCCAGTACGCCGCCCTGCGCCATCAGCTCCTCATATCGACCGGTCTCGACGATTCTGCCGTCCTGCATCACGTAGAGGCGGTCCACGTCGACCACCGTGCTGAGGCGGTGGGCGATCAGCACCCGGGTGGAGGCCAAGCCGCGCAGGGAGGTTCGGATCGTGTCCTGGGTGCGGTTGTCGAGCATGCTGGTCGCTTCGTCGAAGAGCAGGACACGCGGCTTGCGGGCCAGGGTGCGGGCAATCAGAAGACGCTGCCTCTGACCGCCGGACAGACCGACTCCGCCCTCCGGAATCTCCGTGTGCATCCCCATCGGCATATTCGAGATGTCCTGAGCGAGGCCGGCCGCGCGCGCCGCGTCCCAGGCCTCCTGCTCGGTGAGCGACGCTTCGCCGACGATGTTCATGAAGATGCTGGCCGGGGTAAGCTGTCCATTCTGCAGCACCACGCCGAACTGGCGGCGCATCGCGTCGAGATTGAGCGACAGCAGGTCGTGTCCGTCGAGTAGCACGGTTCCGGCAGTCGGTCTCTCGAAGCCGAGCAGCAGCCGATACACCGTCGACTTGCCGGCTCCGGACGGACCCACGAAGGCCACGTACTCCCCCGGACGAATGTGGAAGGACACGTTCTGGAGCGTGTCGCTCTCTGCCGAGGGATAGCGGAAGGTCACATGCTCGAATTCGATCCGCCCTGAGAGGCTCCGCAGCACCGTACCGCCGCTGACGCTCTCGGGCTGCTCCTCGATGATCGGCAGGACGCGTTCGAACAGGGGCAGCACGGCGAGTGCCGTCGCCCAGGTAGCGGTCAGCCCGACCATGCCCCCCATGAACTGCCCGAAGGCGGCATGGAACGAGAGGAAATCGGCCAGTGCGAACGGGGTCGCCGTCTCGCCTTCCTTGCCTTCGGCCATCGCGGCCCCGCCTTCGAGCAGCGAGTACCAGATCAACGCCAGCAACGCGAGCTGGGAGAGCGGTCCGAACAGCGCGTTGAAGGTGTGTTGGCCGGCCGCCCACTTGCGCGCGGACAGATTCGCGCGCTTCTGTTCGGTGTACAGCTTCGACCAGCGCAAGAGGGCGCTGCGCTCGGCGTGAGCCTGCCTGAGCTTGGCCACCCCGATGATCATCTGAAAGACCATCCCGTCGATCGCCCCCTGCGCCTTGAAGACGGCCCGTTGATGGTGGACTTGGCGCGTGGTGAACCACCAGCTCCCGGCGACCAGCAACAGCACCGCGACCCCTGTCCACAGCGCGAGCTCCCAACTGTAGTAGAACAGCAACGCATAGCTGAAGATCGAGAACGCGCCACTCACCAGACTGGCGCCGGTCGCCCCGGTCAGTATCTGACGGATGACGCTCACGCCGTTCGCCCGATCCGCCAGATCGCCGGCGAGATAGCGCCGGAAGAAGGGCGGCGGCAACGAGAGAAGCTTGCTCCACACCGCGGCCTGGAGGGTCTCGTCGATCCGGGCCTCGACCCGCAGCATACTGAATGCGCCGACGACCGAGAGGGCGGCGGTCGTGAACGCACCAAGCGCCAGCGCCACCAGCGCAGCGGTCCACATCGGAACGTCCACCCTGGGGATGATCTCGGCCAGCAGCTCTCCGGTCACGACCGGGGTCAGCAGAGCGACGAGGGCGCCCAGGGCCCCCATGAGAGCCACGCCCGCGATGTCCCGGCCCCGGCCGCGCAGGGCCTGGAGAAGTGCCGCCAGGCCACTGTCCACGCTGCGGGCAAGCGGCGGGTAGAACGTCACACCCTGCGTGTCGAGCGATTCGGCCCGCTGCCGGTTCACCGGGGCCGCCTCGCCGGAGACGGGGTCGATCATCCTGTAGGTGCCGCGACCGCTGTTGACGACCGCCACCGGCCGCGGCTCCTCCGGGGAAGCGACCCCCAGGAAGGACGGTCCGTCCCGCCGCTCCCATCCGGGGGACAACTGGATCCGACGAGTGCGGATGTCCGAGGGCGCCACGACCGCGTCCACCGCCTCGAGCGGGTCGATGTCGTCGTCGACAACGGCAGGCGAATCGTCGAGCCGCACGCCGGCCGAATCGGCGACGATGGCGGCGGCCGCCTGCAACGGGCTCCGGTGTCCGTGCGCCGTCTCGCTGCCTGGGGAGGTATCGACCAGGAGGCTGGTCAGCTCCCCGAGCATCGCCTCCTGAAGTCGGACGCCTTGACGCCGGTTCCCGGAGAGCTGGCTCAGGTTCCGCTCGCGCATCTGCACCCAATAGCGCGAGGCGCATCGCAGGATCTGGACGTTGTATCGATCCAGCGCGTTCCACAGCCGCCCGGTGATGATGGCGCCCGGCGTGTGGACCGCCGAGACGCGCGTCTCCTCGGGGAGGGTGAGCCAGATGTGCTCGGCCAGCGGGAAGAGAGTCTCCTTGTCCAACGGAAACCCGGGGGGGCCGACCAGCAGTCCCGGTTGGTCGACCGAGATCCACAAGACTTCGTGATGATGCGCGCTCACCACCGAACGCGCCTCATAGGGGACGTCCGGATCAGCCTCGAGGAGAAGCACTTCGCGCGGCCGCTGATGCTCGTATCTGGCTACGAACTCGGAGGCGGCCACCACCCAGTCGTCGATCACGGAGACGGCGTCCAGGTCGAAGGTTTCGCGCGAGGCGAGGTGCTCGCGCTTGCCCCGGAGCAGGGTCGTCCCGCGCGAGGGCACGGCCTGGTAGGTGAAGAATGTGCCACCACTCTTGCTCGGCACGATCAGCGAGCCGAAAAACGCACCCCCGACAGGGATGCGGGCGACGAACGGAGCACGAGTCAGTGCGGATTGCGCATCGTCCACCACCACCGCGAACAGGTCGGCGTAGCCGCTCTCGACGATGTAGAACTCCTCACGCTGATCCAGGAGGAAGGCGTCATGCGCACCCACCTCGGCACGCGACATGGGGATGCGACGGGTCAGGTCCTGCCATGCCATGGCCCCTACTCCGACCTGAGCAGCGCGGAGTAGGCACCCCCGCGCGCCAACAGGTCCTCGTGGGTTCCCCTCTCGACGATACGACCGTGATCGAGGACGACGATCTCGTCTGCGTCGCGGACCGTGGTCAGACGGTGGGCGATGATCAGGCAGGCCACGCCGCGCCGGCGCAAATTGTTGTCGATCAGGACCTCGGTGATCGGATCGAGCGCCGCCGTCGCCTCGTCGAGCACCAGTATGTCCGGGTTGGCGACGAGCGCGCGGGCCAGCTCCAGAAGCTGGCGCTGTCCGCCGCTGAAGTTGCAGCCGCCTTCGCCCACCGGCGTGTCGTACATGTCGGGCCGGGACATCACCTCCTCGAGGATCGCCGCGTCGCGTAGCGCCTGCGTCACCGTCAGCTCGTCGATCTGCGAATTCCACAGCGTGACGTTGTCGCGCACGGTCCCGTCGAACAGCACGACGTCCTGGTTGACATAGGAGACCATCGAGCCAAGATGGTCGGGGGGTATGCTATTGACGTCCACATCGGCGATCCGCACCGATCCGGACCACGGGCTCACCAGGCGGCAGGCCAGCTTGCCGATGGTCGTCTTGCCGCTGCCGGAGCCGCCCACAAGCGCCACCCTGCGCCCGGGGAGCACCTCCAGGCTGAAGTCCTCGACCACGGGCGGGGCCATGTTGCTGTAGCCGAAGGTCACGTTTTCCAGGTGCAGGCTCCTCTTGATCTCCGACACCTCGGTCACCGCCGCGTTCTCGTCGATTTCGAAGGTATGCTCGTCCTGCTCGTGATTCAAAACGTCGTCGAGGCGGCTGATGTCACCCGTGATCGTCTGGAGGCTGGCGCTGAACTGCGTGAGCTGCTCAATCGGAGTCGAGAAGCTGCGCGCCAGCGACTGGAAGGCCATCAGCCCACCGATGGTCAGCACCCCCTCCAGCACCCGATAGCCCCCGAAGCCCAGGATGGCGACGGTGGACAGCGACGAGAGCAGCGGCGGCACCACGTTCAGCAGGCTGGTGCGCACACCGAGCGACTGCTGAGCCTGAAGCGCATTCGTGTGCTGGCCGGACCACCGCGCGAAGAACGTGTTCTCCGAGCCGTCCGCCTTCAGAGTTTCGATCATGGCCAGACCGTTGACCGACGTGGCGGCCACCTTGGCCTGCTCCTTGAGCAGGCGGCGGCTGTCGTCCTCACGCGTCCGCGCGACCGCCCGCAACGCCACCACGTTGAACGAGACCATCGCGAACACCGCAACCGTCAGGGCCGGATCGTAGGAGAACATGACCCCGCCATAGGCGACCATGGTGAGCAGGTTGACCGTGCCGATCGCCAGCTCGCTCGAGATCATCTGCGCAACCTTGTCGTTCGACATCACCCGGGCGGCGACGTCCCCGGCGTAACGCTGATGGAAGAAAGTCATCGGCAGGGTGAAAAGGTGCAGGAAGAATCGCGTGGTGGCGACGACGGCGAGCTTGGTCTCCATGCGCGCCAGGCACAGGTGCTGGAGCCAGGTGAGCACCGCCGACAGGCACGCGGTGAGCCCTATGCCGATCATCAGCGGAATCATCAACGCGTCGCTGCGCGGGATCAGCACATCGTCCACGAAGACCTTGAGAAGCGTTGGCAGGGCGATGCCGGGAATGATCAGCGCCAGCGTCGCCAATATGACGAAGAGAAGCGGCGTGCGCGCGTAGCCCAGCCGGGAGAACAGACCACGCAGCACGCTCGGCTTGCTGCCGCCCTTGAGAAACTCGGGGCCGGGCTCAAGGAGGATACAGACGTCGGAGTAGTCGGTCTCGAACTCCTCCCTGGTAAGCGTACGCGGCCCCTCGCCCGGGTCGTTGATGTGGACACGGTTGCCACGGAATCCCTCGAGCACTACGAAGTGGCTGAAATTCCAGAACACGATCATCGGGAAGCGGAACTCGGGGAGGCGCCTGAATTTGGCCCGCATGCCCCGGGTGACCATGCCCAGCGCCTTCGCCGCCCGTATGATGTTGAGCGCCTTGGTGCCGTCGCGCGATACGCCGCAGCGCACCCGCAGCTCCTCGAGCGGCATCCACCTGCCGTAATGGGCGAGGACCATTGCCAGACAGGCAGCGCCGCACTCGGTCCTCTCCATTTGCAGCACGGTGGGCACCGCCCGGCGGCCTCCGCGCCGGGGATGCAGATTGGCCTTCAGCGTCTCTGCGCGGGGCGGCGTCGCGCCGCCCCCTTCCCGTGGATCTTTGCTGCCGTGGACCGGACTCATCGCACCCCCAGCCACTCCTTGAGCGCCGGGATGGCCAGCGTGATCGGGGCTTGGCTCCGGGTCTTGATCTCGACCGAGGCGAGCGTGCCGGGAGCCAGCGTCTGACTCGTTGCCTTGGGCGAGGTCCAGGCAAGGCCACTCGCGGTCGTCGGGTCGGGGATCAGAGCAATCCGCCCGGCATAGGGCGGGCCGTCACTGAAGAAGCTCTGGGCCAGCTCCCGGTTCTGGAGCACCGCGACCATGCCTTCGAAGCTCACCGGAAAGGACGAGAGGGACTCGACCCTCCCCCTGATCGCCCCGAACTCCTCGCGCCTCACCGCGGCGGGCGACACCAGCGCCGGCATTCCCGCCTCGACCTGCTTGCCTTCGGCGGGTGAGACGTAGAGCAGCAACTCGAGCTCCGCGGTTCCGGTACGGATACTGGCCACGGCCGTGCCCGAATTCACTATCGCACCGCTCGCAGCCTTGATCTCGATCACCTGGCCCGAGACCGGCGCCAGGACCCTCTCCGCCGCTACGAGGACTTCAAGCTCCCTCGCCTGATGCTTCGCGGACTCCACTCGGGCCGTCATCTCCCGGATGCGAGTGGCGTTTTCGTTTTTGTACCTGATCTCGTTCGCTTCCAGGGTGTCTCGTTCCCGACCCAGGTCGAGCAGGCCCCGGCGCGCCTCGTTGAGCTCCCGCTGGGTGCTCTCCAGGCTCAGGCGGGAGACGATACGCTGCTCGAAGAGCTGCTTGCTGTTCTCGAGATTGGCTCGGGCGATGTCCAGCATATCCAGTGCGGTGGCCTCGAGCTCGTCGAGCTGCTTGCGGCGCCGGGCGCGGTTCTCGCTCGCGATCCTGGACTCCGCCGCGATGTCCGCCTTCAGGGCGTCGAGCGCTCGGGCGCGGTCCACGCCGGACGCGAGGGCGCTGGTGTAACGCGCTGAGAGTTCCTCGTTGGCGACGAGCGCGACGAGGGCGTCCTTCTCGACCTCGTCGCCGACGGAGACGGCGATCGTGTGCAGCCGGCCGGAACCGGTCGCGACCGCGTCCACCACCTTGCCGCCCCGATTCAACAGAAATCCATTGGCCTCCACATAGGTCGCGATCTCCCCGACGACGGACCACACGCCGACCGCCACCGCAACCACGAGGATCGAGAGCAAGGCAATCCATCCCCTCGCCCGGGTCACGGACAGCATCCGGTCGAGCCGTTCCGGCGTCGTCTGCGAAGCGGACGACCGCTTGAATTTCGTCTTCCCGCCGGGCATCCGCAGAGGCTCGGCGGCGCGAGTCTTGGACCAGGGGAACCGCATATAATTATTGTCCCATCAATACCTTGTCTCGGAAGCCATCGTCATGTAGCTGGTTGAAGCAGGCTGCCTCCAGTTCCTCCGACGCCAATCATCCAAGCAGATTGCACCGGAATACGCAAGTGGATCAAGGAGTCGGATATCGCCCGGAAGGCGTTCAGAACCCCGCCGCGGCCCCGTTGCTGCGGGGGTCCGCGGCGCCTTCGATCACTCCGTGCGGATGGTGCACCAGTGCGCCCGCGTGGCCCATCATCTCCTCGAACGCGCCCACCATCTCGACCTCGTGCCCGCAGAGTCCCAGCGCGGTGGCGACCCCGGAGTCGAAGCGCGACTCCAGCTTGAGGGTCGTGCTCTCCTCGCCCCAGGTGCGGCCGAGGAGCCAGCGTGGGGCACTGATTGCATCCCGGAGACTCTGGCCGAAGTACCCGTAGCGGGTCAGCACTGCGGCCTGGGTCTGGGGCTGGCCCTCGCCGCCCATGGTGCCGTAGGGCATCGTGCGGCCGTCGTCGAACAGGAACAGGGCGGGGTTCAGGGTGTGGAAGGGCTTGCGGCCCGGCGCGAGAACGTTTAGGCCGTCCGCTTCGAGCCTGAAGCTCGACCCGCGGTTCTGCCACTGGATGCCGGTCTCCTCCAGCACCACGCCGGAGCCGAACTCCCAGTACACGCTCTGGATGAAGCTCACCGCCCGGCCCTCGCCGTCGACGGCGCCCATCCAGACCGTGTCGCCGGCGCTCGGGGGTCGTGGCCACGCCAGCGCGCAGGCCGGATCGATCGCCGCCGCCGCCGCGTCGAGCGCGGCCGGCGCGAGAAACCGCTCCGGGGGGCTGCGCATGTACGCCGGATCGGTGATCTCCCGATCCCGCACCATGAACGCCTGCTTCGACGCCTCGACCAGGCCGTGCACGTGCGCGAATCCCTCCGCCTCGGTGACGCCGAGGCGCTCGAAGATGCCGAGGATCATGAGCGACGCGAGGCCCTGGGTGGGGGGCGGGAAGTTGTATGCGGCGCCCTGGCGGAGCGGCAGCGCGAGGGGCGCCTTCACCTGCGCGCAATGCCGTTCGAGATCCTCGCCGCGCACCGGGCTGCCGGCCCGCGCGAGATCCGCGGCGATCGCGCCCGCGAGCGGGCCACGGTAGAACGAATCGAGTCCGTCATGCGCGAGCCGGCGCAGCGTCCGTCCGAGGCGCTCGTTCACGAACCGGTCGCCTGCCGCGGGGACCGCGCTTCCGGGAAGGAACTGCTCCGCGAACCCCGGAACGTCTTCGAGCTCCGCCCGCTTGTCGCGGGTGTTGGCGTGCTGGCTCGCGGTGACCGGCACGCCGTGCTCGGCGTAGTGGATGGCGTCGGCCAGGAGCCGGTCGAGAGAGTGCGCGCCGCCCCAGCGCTCACTGACCGCGAGAGCCGCCTCCCATCCCGATATCGTGCCCGCAACGGTGTTCGCGGCCAGCGGCCCCCGGGCCGGGATGGCGTCGAACCCCTGTGATCGATACCACTCCGGAGTGACTCCCGCCGCGGCCCCTCCGCACGCATCGATCGCGATCGGCTCCGCGCCCGGCGCGTAGACGATCCAGAACCCGTCGCCGCCGATGGCGTTCATGTGCGGGTAGACGACGGCAATCGTGGCGGCGGCGGCGACCATCGCCTCGATGGCGTTGCCCCCCTCGCGCAGCACCTGAAGCCCGGCCTGCGCGGCGAGATGGTGGGGGGCGACGACCATGCCCCTCGTGGCGGTGGCGGTGTTGTCCATTTCGAATTCACCCCGTCCTGGCGTGTCGGATGCGGCCGCTCGACCCCGACGCGGCGATCCTCGCCGGTCGCCGGTCGCTTCGGCAAGGTGTCGGCATCCCGCGGCGCCGGCGTTCATTCTCTCGCCGTCCGGCCCGCGGCCCCGCGATTGTGCGCGATCGCGTCCGCCGCGAGCAGCACCCCGGCAAGCGCATCGAATCCGGATCCATGGCCGAATCCCTCGATCGCATCGAGGGCGGGTCCGGGGGGCGCGTTGCCCGCGATGGCCTCGATGGCCGCGTGTACCGGCTCGATCGCCTCTCCGGCGCACGCCGCGTCGAGATGGGCGGCGCTCAGGCGGTTGGTGCGTTGCGGTGCATACCGGGCGACGATGCGCGCGGCCGATGCCGCGACCCCGCACTCCCCGAGCGCGCGCAGCGCGACGAGGACGCCGACGATGCAGTCGTCACCGGACGGCGTGAGGCCGCGCCCTGCGCCGAGAAGGTCGACCACCGGCCCGGAGATCGTTGCGTTCCGGCCGGCCAGTGCGTCGTCGAGCCAGCGCGAGAGCGCCGGAATGCTCCGGGCAAGGCGGGCGTCGATGGACTGGGGCCGGGAAGCGGTCCCGGTGACCGGAACCGAAGGATGTCCCCGGAGCGATGCGGGTGCCCCGACCAGCGCCGCGGGCGAGTGGGAAACGACGGTCCTGTTCCATGCGAGGGCGTGAACGATCAGGTCGCCGCGCGCCGCGCGCGCCGTGAGCGCGGTACCCATCGAGGCGATTCCGGCGGCGAGCGCGGCGGGACACGTGGAAGCAAGGCGGGCGGGCGTCCACGCCTCATGGGGCGAAACCGCGAACGTGCCGTGCCCGTCGATGGCGAGGGTGGTCCCGTCGGTCCACCAAGCCGCTCCCGGCAGCTCCGGGGTCCCGGGCTTGAAGGTGGGCAGGACTACGTTGAGGGGACCGCGGGGCGCCGGCGGCGGTACGAGGCATGCGATCCCCGCCGCGTTCTCGATGTATATCGCGGACGCGAACCCGGCGAGCACCGAGCCTTGTCCGACCCCGAGCACGCGGCGGGCGGGCCGGCCCATGTGCACGTTCGCCGACGCGGCTTCGCGCGTCCCAAGTTCTGAACCATCGGTTCGCTGCATGCAAAGTGCCGTCTGTCTCCGACCGAACGACGAGTCTTGTTGCCTTGTTCAGATTCCGAAGACTTTCGCAGACCTTCCCATCGCGATGGAGAAGCCGATGATGATCATGATCACCGAGGCGATTGCGCCGGGAAAGGCCGGCAACGTCTTCCCGTACCGGCTCGACAATCGGCCCTCCCTCCGGTCCTGGAGAACCCACCGGCAGGAGCATGTCGGCGACGCCGCTTCCGGGATGATCCACGTCAGCCTGTCGACAGTAGTCTCGATGTCCGGCGACAATATCGCCCGCGCCCGATCGGCCGGATGATGGATCGGCTACGCGACGGCAGGAGGCACCATGAGCGAACCCGCGGTGAGCAGTCGGCGCATGGGTGGCCGGGAGGCGCGGCGCAAGCTGCGGGCGGCCCCACTGCGCGAAGACGAAAAGGCGGTGCGCCCCGGCATGATCGGCGGCCGGTACCGGCCCCTCGACGAGAACGGGGTGCAACGGATCCACGCCGCCGCGCTCGATGCGCTGGAGCGGATCGGGCTGTCCGAGGCCATTCCGAGCTGCATCGAAGCGGTCACCGCGGCCGGAGGGCGGTTGAGCTCCGAAGGCCGGCTCCTCTTCCCGCGCGCGCTGGTCGAGGACACGGTAGCGAATGCCGCCCGCGACATCGTGCTCCACGGGCAGGACCCGCGACACGACCTGGAGCTCGCCGGGAACCGGGTGTACTTCGGCACGGCGGGGGCCGCGGTGCACATCGTCGATCCCCGGACCCGCGAGTACCGGGAATCCACCCTGGCCGACCTCTACGACATCGCCCGTCTCGTCGATACGCTGGAGCACATCCATTTCTTCCAGCGCTCCATCGTCTGCCGCGACCTGGAGGATCCCCGAGACCTCGACTTCAACACCTGCTATGCGGCGGTCGCCGGGACGTCGAAGCACGTCGGAACGAGCTGGGTGCAGCCGGAGCACGTCGAGGAGTCGCTGGCGATGCTCCACCGCATCGCGGGCGACGAGGCGCGCTGGCGGGCGCGCCCCTTCGTCAGCATGTCGAGCTGCTTCGTGGTGCCGCCGTTGCGGTTCGCCGAGGATGCGTGCCGCTGCCTCGAGGTGGCGGTGCGCGGCGGCATGCCGGTGCTGCTGCTCGCGGCAGGCCAGGCGGGAGCGACCAGCCCCGCCGCCCTCGCCGGCGCGGTGGTGCAGGAGGTGGCGGAGGTGCTGGCCGGGCTCGTCTACGTCAATGCCCTGTCGCCGGGTCACCCCGCGATCTTCGGCACGTGGCCGTTCGTCTCCGATCTGCGCACCGGAGCGATGAGCGGGGGCAGTGGCGAGCAGGCGGTGCTGATGGCGGCGTGCGCGCAGATGGGGCGGTTCTACGATCTGCCGACCGGCATCGCGGCCGGAATGGCGGATTCCAAGCTGCCCGACGCGCAGGCCGGCTACGAGAAGGGATACACGACGGCGCTGGCCGGGCACTCCGGGGCGAACCTCGTCTACGAATCGGCGGGCATGCTGGGGAGCCTGCTCGGGGCGTGCCTGGAGAGCTTCGTGATCGACAACGACATGCTCGGCGCGGTCAACCGTTCGGTGCGGGGGGTCGATGTCGACGACGAGAGCCTCTCCGTCGAGACCATGCGCGAGGTGTGCACGGAGGGCCCGAACCACTTCCTCGGGCATCCCCAGACCCTCGGGCTCATGCAGCGCGAGTACGTCTATCCGGAGATCGGCGACCGCGCGAGCCCCAAGGAGTGGGGCGAGCAGGGCTCGACGGACGTCGTCCAGCGGGCCTCCGAGCGGGTGCGCGAGACACTGGCCCGTCATTACCCGACGCACATCCCTCCAGAGGTCGATGCCCGCCTGCGCGCGGAGTTCCGCATCCTGCTCACGTCTCGTACGAGGCGGTAGCGCCCGCGGGGCGTCGAGCGTCCGAACATGGCATGATCGCGCCTGCCGGCAACGACAGGCTCCTGCTCATGACCCGCCACGAAACACCCGCTCCTTCCACCGGCACGACGGGCGCAAACGACGTGCGCGGCGCGCTGACGTTCATCGTTCCCCAGGAGACCAAGCCCTGCTTCGAGAGCGCCGCGCTCACCGGCGGCGAGCCGAGGGTGCACTTCGAGACCGAAGTCCGCCGCGTGGACGTGCGCGACATGCGGCGGGTCGCGGACTTGCTCTCCCTGGATCGCGAGGGGTTTCTCCTGGTGCGCCACGAGACGGCGGTGGCCGACCTCTACGACGACGAGGCAATCGCCGGCGTCTACGACCGCGAGCTTCAGGCGCTGCTCACCGAGGTGACCGGCGCGGATCGGGTCGCGGTCTTCGATCACACCCGCCGATCCGACAGCGCGGCGGGGGCGGCCAATCCGGACGGGTTCCGCGGTCCGGCGAGCCGGGTGCACGTGGACTACACCGTCGATTCCGGGCCGAAGCGCGCGGCCGACGCGCTCGGGGCGGACGAGGTGGACCGCGTGCTGTCGTCGGGCGGACGGATCGTGCAGGTCAACGTGTGGCGGCCCATCCGCGGACCGGTCCTGCGCACGCCGATTGCCCTCGCCGACGCGGGGAGCGTGCGTTCCGACGAGCTGATCGCCACCGACCAGGTGTTCCCGGATCGGGTGGGCGAGATCTACCAGCTCGCCCACGCCCCGGATCAGCGCTGGTACTGGGCGCCGAGGATGGAGCGCGACGAGGTATTGCTCATCAAGGGCTGGGACAGCCTCGCCGACGGTCGCGCCCGCTTTACCCCGCACGGTGCATTTCAGCTCGATGAACAGGATCCGGACGCGCCGCCGCGCGAGAGCATCGAGGTGCGGACCTACCTCGTCTTCGAAGGGTGAGGGCGCGGCTCACGCCGTGCGGAGGCTGAGTCCGAGCCGTGTGTGACGGGCGTAGACGGCACCGATTATCATGAAGTTCATCGCATTGAACGCGAACGCGACCAGGAACGCGGGCGAGTAGCTGCCGGTCAGATCGAAGACCACCCCGCCGATCCACCCTCCGAGGGCCATGCCCCCCGCCGCGAACATGTACTGGGCGGCGATCCGCCACCCTGCCTCGCTGACCGGGAAGAGCAGGCGGATGAGCAACGGGTAGCACGGCATGATGCCCGAGAATCCCAGCCCGAACAGCAACGCCGCGGTGAACAGGCCCGTGTAGCTGGTCGTGAATGCGAACACGAGCAGCATCGCCGCCATGGACGCCGATCCGATCAGGAGGGTTCGGACGGGACCGATACGGTCCGCGAGCATCCCGAAGCCGATCCGGCTCAGGAATGCCGCCACGAACAGGACCGACAACACCCACGCGCCCTGCTCGAGGGTGTAGCCCTGATCGGTTACGTGGCTGACGAGGTGCACGATGGGGACCGACATCGCCGTGCAGCAGCCGATCACCGCGATCCACAGCATCACTTGCGCGACGTGCGGCGGCAGATCGAGCACGCGCCGGTCATCGGCGTGGATTCCGCCGGCGGGCCGGTCCGTGACCGCGATCGGGGGGCGCGGCCGGAGCAGGAACGCGGCCGGCACCATCGTCACCGCCGCAAATACGCTGAAGTAGAGAAACGTTCCCCGCCATCCGACGAGGTCGTTGAAGTACTGCACCACCGCCGGCCAGATTGCCCCGGCCAGACCCTGGCCGGAGGTGATGATCGCCACCGCGAGCCCGCGTCGCCGGTCGAACCAGCGCGTCACGTTGGCGACCAGCGGTGCGATCATCGCCGCCTTGCCGAGCAGGCCGATGAGCAATCCGGTGGCGATGAACAGGCTCCACCGACCTTCGGCGTGGCTTGCGAGCAGCGCCCCGATGCAGATCATCACCGAGCCGAACAGCACCGGCTGCATGACGCCGTACCTGTCCATCCACCGGCCCATCGCGATGCCGCCGATACCGGTGCCGATCATCAACAGCGAGTACGCGAGCGACGGAACCGCACGAACCGTATCGAGGTCCGCGGCGATCGGCTTGAGGGCGACGAACAGTATCGTCGGGGCGCCGAGGCTGATGCTGTGCAGGGCGAGCGAGGCGAAGACGACCACCCAGCCGTACGGGGTCTCGACGCTGAGGCGGTGTCGGCTCATTGCGGAATCAACCGGATGCGGCTCCATGGCAGGATGTCATGCTGGCCGGAACGCAGGATGGACGAGACGTTGTCGACTCCATGCACCGTCGCCCGGTCAACGGATTCCCGAATGCCCCCGGTCCTGACCAGGCATCGCGACCTCCGGGCTCGACCCCCGGCTGCCGCGCGATGGTCAACGACCATTGAAGCGCGCACGGGCCCGCCCGTCGTCGAGCGTTGCGCGCACCAGGGCCGCGCCGTCGTCGAGCCTTTCCGTCTTGCCGGTGTGCCGCAGGACGAGGGCAGCCCCGTAGACGAGGCTGTCGCGGGCCGGCCCGGGGACGCCGTCCAGCGCATCGAGCCCGGCGCGGGCCGCGGCCCGGGCGATGGCGAGTCCGTCCACCTCGCCGCCGGTGTCGTCGCTCTTGCGCCGATAGCCCGCGACCCCTTCCGGAAGCGGCACCGCCCGCACCGTCTGCTCGATGCCCAGGGCCTCGGGCGAGATGTCCGCCTCGTGCTCGTCTCCGCCGTCGTGGCAGGTCCACACCTTCGCGCCCTGGCGCAGCGACGGGATGATGCCGCCCTCGATGCCGCGCACGATCAGGGCCGAATCGAAGCCCGCGCACCGTGCCAGCGCCATGTAGATTCGTGCGTAGGGCTTGTGCACGTAGCCGGTGACCACGTGGGTTCGCCGCCGGCCGCGCACCGGACCGGCCATCACCTCGACGGTGGCCAGCGCCGGACGCTTGACGATGAGCGACCGCAGCTCCGCGAGCGCGTGCAGCCTCGGATTGAAGACGGACTGATCGCAATACGCCCACCCCACCTCGGGGTCGGCGAGGCGGGCGGCCACCTCTTGCGGGGTCGAGGCGACCGGCGCTCCGCACGCTGCGAGGACGCGGTGGTGGGTCGCGCCGAACTTCGGTCCCATCGACTCCACCCCGTGTGAAATCGCCGGGACGCCGCACGCCGCGAGCACCGCGGGAAGGAAGGCCGAGACCGGAAGGTTCCGATTGAAGCCGTTGTAGGGGTCGGACAGGTCCACGACCTCGTCGGCCGGGGCGGTGACGGTGGTGGTGGTCTCGAGCACCGCGTCGAGGATCCCGAGGTTCTCGTCGTCGGTTTCTCGCTTCATGCGCAGGGCGATGAGGAAGACCGCGGCGCGCACCGGATCGACCGCGCCGTCGAGCACCAGGCGCATGCCACGGCGCGCTTCGTCGCGGGTGATGTCCTTGCTGAGCTCCGGGCCGGTGGCGATGCGCTGGATGATCGAGCGCATCAGCGCGCCGCCGTTCGCGCCGGCCGTTTCCCCCGCGGCGGTCGCGCCGGCGGCTGCATCCCGCATCGTCGCTCCGGACATCGCTTCGCTCACTCCTCACGCAGCCGGACGAAGATAGCGCCGTCCTCGACCTTGACCTCATGGCATCGGAGCGGCTCCTCGGCCGGCTCGTCGAGGGGCGCGCCATCGCGCAGGTCGAAGGTGGCGCCGTGCAGCGGGCATCGGACGATCGCGCCGGTCAGCACTCCGCACGACAGGGAGGCATCCTCATGGGTGCAGGTGTCATCGGTGGCGAGCACCGCGCCGCCGGCGTTGGCGATCAGTACGTCGTGCCCGTGGATCCTCACCCGGCGCATCGTGCCGGCGGGGAGATTGGCGATGGCGGTGGCGCGTTCGAACATGCTCATGCACGTTTGACCGGATGACGGGGAAGCTACCACGACTCCACGGCAGCCGCGATCAGCGAGCCTGCGGCCGGCATCGACAACCCGGTGACGCCCTGCCCGATGGTGCGGTCGAGCGCAAGCGCCCCGCCGACCCCCGTCAACGGGCCGCCGGCAAGGTGTCTCACGTTTCTCCTCCGTTGCCGTGGCGGCGGTGGAGCGTGTCAAGGTGGTGCACCGGGTCCCGCGCGGAGCAGGGTCCACAGCCCTCGCGGTGTGACGACCCGAAGATCCTCCGCATGATCCGCATCGAGAAGGTCCTTGTCGCCGGTGACCAGTACGTCCGCCGAGCCGTCGATGGCCGCGGCGGCGATCCACCGGTCGTCCGGGTCACGTTCCGGCCACGCAGCCGGGGCGGTGGGCGTGACGACCTCCGCCTGCCCGCCGACGAACGTGACAATCTCCCGGACCAGATGCGCCGGCGTTCGGAGCTTGCCTTCGAGTATTCGTTCAAGCTCGGCGAGGATCGTCCCGGAGACGAGAAGCCGGTGTTCGGCGATTGCAATCCGAAATATGTCCCGGCAAATGCCTCGCGTGGCGAAAGCGGCGACCAGGACGTTCGTGTCCAGCAGGATCCTCACGAGCGCCGTCGAGGCGGACATCTTCCGGCCCCGGACCCCACCCGCCCCCGACGACGCCGCCCTCGGGAATCGTCAGGAAACCTCCGCAAAGACATCCTCGTCGGTCAGCCAGCCGCGGGCTTCGGCAAACGGCGCCAGGCGTTGCCCGAGGTCTTCGAAACGCGTGAGCGCGAGCTGCCGCCTCAGCGCCTCCCGAGCGAGCTCGCTCTTGCGTTTGCCCGTCCGTGCCGCGAGCGCCCGCAGCTCGGAGTGGAGCTTGTCGTCGATTCGAATGGTCAGGGTCGTCATGTACCACAACGTACTACATTGTCGGAGGACGCTGCAAGATTCGGCCGCAGGCACGGCCCCCCGCGCCCAACGCGCTGGCAGGCGAGGTCGGTGTTTCGGAGACGCGACGGATTCGCCGGCTGTCCGGAGGATCGGGCCTTTCCGCCCGTTCCCCATTGTTCCCGCTTACCCTCACTCTCCGGCCCGCCAGGGCATCGCCAGCTCCTTCAGGCCGGCCCCGAGCGCGGCGGGGAATCCCTTTTCGTCGAGCATGTGGTACTCGACCTTCATGGTGACGGCGCTGCCGAAGATGATGCTGGCCACCGCGATCAGCGAGCCCGCGGCCAGCGTCGATACCCCGGTGACGCCCTGCCCGATGGTGCAGCCGAGCGCGAGCACCCCGCCGAATCCCATCAGCAGGCCGCCGGCGAGGTGGCTCACCATCTCCGAGCGCGTGCTGAACGTCTCGATGCGGAAGCTGCCCGAGGCCACCGCGTAGACGAAGGAGCCCGCGATCATTCCGAGCACCGCCGCGATCCCGAAGTTGATGGTCGAGCCGGTGAACGTCATGGAATAGTTGATGGCGTTCCCTACCGGGGCGATGAAGGTCAGCGATTCGACCCGCACCGGCTCGAAATCGTCGTTGCCGAGGTGGCCGGTGACGAACCAGCCGCCGGTGACGACCGCGCCGATGACGACACCCGCAAGGAGGTTGTCGAAGCTTCGGCGGAATGCGGGCTGCGCGAGCGCGAACGCGATGAGGCCGCCGCCGAGCAACACCGCCAGCACAATGCGCACCGTGCCCGCGTCGTCGGCCCCGAGCAGCGTCGCGAGCAGCGTCGCGAGCCCCTGGTCGTCGAGCCCGTGGTCTTCGAGGGCGACGTTGGGCGCTTCGAAGACGGTGATGCGCAGCAGCCCCAGCAGGCCGCGCAGCGTCGTGTACGCGGTGATGCCGAGCACCAGCAGCACCACCAGGGCCTTGAGGTTCCCGCCGCCGAAGCGGACCAGGTTGCGCTGCCCGCAGCCGGCCGCGAGGGTCATCCCGACGCCGAAGGCGATGCCTCCGACCACGTAGCCGAGCCAGCCGAAGTTCGGGGTGAGGTAGATCGCGCCCGCGAGATCGACGAGGCCGGCGGCGTGCAGCGCCTGGGTGCCGAGGATGGCGAGGCCCATCGCGAAGAACCAGGCGCCGAGGCGTCCGCGCGAGCCCATGTGCAGCATGTCGCTCACCGCGCCCATGGTGCAGAAGTTGGTCTTGTTGGCGACGAAGCCGAAGACGGCGGCCAGGACGAAGCCCCCGGCGGCCACGTAGTGCACGGTGACGAGCTCGAAATCTTGCACCTTGAACCTCCTCGCCGCCGATGGGCGACGACGCTCGCATGGTCGGCGGCGGAGCCACGATGGAGCCGACCAGCGCCCCCAGCGTCTTCGCCGGGGCGGGCCGGGTCCGCGCCCCTGCGCACGGGCCGCGGCCGGACCGCCGCCGTGGAGTCTCGACAATCCGCCGACGAAGCTGAATATGTACAAAGCGATACGGATTTGCCCGCCGGGGTCTCGATTCACGGCCACCAGGCGTCCCGGCGGGACGCGCGAGGCGGAAGTCTTTTCCAATACGAAGATGAGCCTGAAGGGAGAGAGGTAGAAGGAGCGGTCAGCCGGGTCAGTTGCGCCCTCGACAACCCTGTCACCTTCGCCAAGTAGCGCCTGACCAGCCCCTTGTCGGGCTTGCCCAATCGTCTCATAGCTCAACCGCACCAGCGCCCGGCGCACAAACTCGTAGACGGACTCCCGGTCGGCTCCCGTGAAGTCCACCGCCTCGCTGCCCTCGACGAAGGCACGCACCTGGTCCGGGGTCCGGACCCGTTCGGTCTGTAGCGTCACGATCATCCTCCGATGCTCCCAGACCCCGCGCTACAGGCTCACTTCTCGTTGGAGTCACACCCTCCCTTCAGGCTCATCTCTCGTTGGACAAGACTACCGCTTCCGCACGGCGATGCTTCCGGTATCATCCGGCACAGCCTCGGTCTCGTGCAACCATGATCGGGCAGCCGTGCCATCGTCGACCGCGAGCGCCGACACGCCTTGGAACCTCCGGTTGATTCCGTAGAACATGTTCACACGATGGACTCCCTCGATGCGTTCTCCAGCCGAACGGCGGCGGGGGGCGATGCGCCCGCCGCCGGGACGCTCCCGCACGTTGCCCATGCGCCGGACGGCGCCGGCGCCCTGATGCGATGACGGCGATCTGCGGCATGGTCGGGTGCCACGAGGCCCCGGCGGGCGGGGTGGACGCCATGCTGGCGGCAATGACCCACTACGGCACCGACGTCGCCTCGTGGACCGATGCCGGCGTGGGTATCGGGCGCCGTTGCGCCGCGGGCGACGGCGCGGGTGCCCGGGGCGCCCCGGCCCCGGGGCCGGACGTTCCCGGCACGGTCGTCGTGGCCGATGCCCGGCTCGACGACCGCGATACGCTTTGCGGCGCGCTGGGCCTGCCGCCCGCCGCCCGCGCGGCCCATGACGACCGCGCCCTCATCGCGAAGGCGTACCGGCGATGGGGCGCCGACTGTCCGCGCCACCTGCTCGGCGACTACGCCTTCGCCGTGTGGGACGCGGCGAAGCGCACTCTGTTCTGCGCTCGGGACCACGCCGGCGCGCGGCCGTTCTACTATGCCGAGACGCAGCGAGGGTTCGTCTTCGCCAGCGCCATCGAAGCCGTGCTCGCCGGCCCGGACGTCGGCCGCGAGCTCGACGAATTCACGGTGGGGATGTGGCTGATGAGGAGGGACGCGGAGCTCCCCGCCACAAGCACGTTCTTCCAGGCCGTGCGCAGGCTGCCGCCGGGGCATGGCCTCGTGGTCACGAACGGCGCGGTGCGGCTGCAACGCCACTGGCGGCCGGAGGACGTGCCGCGGGCGGCGCCGGCCTCCGACGACGACTACGCCGAGGAGTTTCTGGCCCTGTATTCGCGGGCGGTGAAGGACCGCCTGTGCGGCCCCGGCCGGATAGGCGTCCATCTGAGCGGCGGCCTGGACTCGTCGAGCGTCGCGGTCCTCGCCGCCCGCGAATTGCGGCGCCAGGGCCGTCCGCCGCCGCCTGCCTTCACCTGGCTGCCGCCGTTGGGCGAAGAGCCGCCGGGGGAGAGCGGTGGGTGGGAGTACGATGCCGTCGGCGCGGTGGCCGGGCAGGAGGGGTTGCATGTGTTCCTCCAGCCTCCAACCGCGGCGGACACCCTCGCCCTGCTGCGGTGCGACGGCGCCTTTCCACAAGCGCACGTCGGTCCCAACGAAGCGGCAGTGCAGCGCGCAGCCGCCGCGCACGGGGTGCGCGTGCTGCTGTCCGGCCTGGGGGGCGACCAGGGCATCTCCTTCAACGGCTACGGATATTACGCCGGCCTGCTGCTGGGTGGACGTTGGGCCGCGTTGTTCGCCGAGGCGCGCGCCCGCGGGAGCAATCCGCTCCGGGTGGCGGCCGGCACCGCGTTGAGGGTTCTTCCACACGGCTACAAGCTGCTCATTCCGAGGAACAGGCTGCGCAAGTGGTTGCAGGGGGACCCGGAGCCGAGGGCCCGGCGCTTCATCAACCCGGCGTTCGCGCGGGAAAGGCCGTTTCCCCCCCCCCCCCGAACGAGACGTTGGCCGACGAGTGCGCGAAGGGGTCAATTGGAGTCGTTGGGCCACCGGGGTCTTGGCGAGCACCTGGAGTGGTGGGCCGCCAGCGGCGTTCGCCACGGCCTGGAGTACCGGTATCCGCTGCTGGACCGCCGGGTGCTGGAGCTCGCCTTGAGCCTCCCGACGGAACAGTTCAGGCGCGGGCCGTCGAGCCGCTGGCTGATGCGCCATGCGCTGGCCCTCGATGCCGTCCTGCCGCCCGAGGTGTGCTGGCACGAGTCCAAGAGCGACCCGGCGCGTTTCAACGCGGCATCCGACGCATTCCTCGGGGCGCTGCCGTCGATTCGGCGGGAGCTCGCCGCCCGTGCCGTGCCGCCGGGCCGGGCCCGCTACGTCGACATGCCGCGCCTCGTCGAACGTCTGGAGGACCCGGCCCTGTCCAGGAGGAGACGTTCGTGGTCGGGGCTTGCGGCGGCCTTGTCGTTTCTTGATTTCTGACACCATCGGACAGCACGCCGGACGCCGGCGACGCGCGCGGCCGGCCGGGCGCCGCCGACGTGGGCCGCGGCGGCGAGCAGGCCGCCGGCTCGGGCAGGCGCCTCGACTTGAGAAGAAGGCGATTGCGCGGCCTTGAAACCACCTGGCCCTCCGTTGACACCGTGGCCCGGTCGAGTCGAGAATTGCACTCGCTGTTCATGCTGCGAAGCTCGAATGGTGGCGCCGAATCTTGGCAGGAGGAGAAGCGAACGGTAGCCGACCGGAATGGAGACCGGACTGGATTCCAAGGTAAGCGCTATCGAACCGAACGCCTCGGCGAGACCGGGTTCGAAGACCGTTTCGACGACTACGTCGGCTTCCTCCGGGAGCGCCTGGAAGCGGCCCGGAGCACCCTGACCCCCGGCGGCAGCCTGTTTCTCCACGTCGACTACCGGGAGGTACACTACTGCAAGGTAATGCTGGACGAGATCTTCGGCCGCGACTCTTTCATGAACGAGATCGTCTGGGCCTACGACTACGGGGCGAGGTCCAGGCGCCGCTGGTCCGCCAAGCACGACAACCTCCTGTGGTACGTGAACGACCCCGATCGCTACACCTTCAACTACGACGAGATCGACCGGATCCCCTACATGGCGCCGGGGCTCGTCGGGCCCGAGAAGGCCGCGCGGGGCAAGACCCCGACGGACGTCTGGTGGCACACCATCGTGAGCCCGAACGGACGGGAGAAGACCGGGTACGCGACCCAGAAGCCGCTCGGGATCCTGGAGCGGATCGTCAGGGTGCACTCGAATCCGGGCGACCGGCTCCTCGACTTCTTCGCCGGATCGGGCTCGTTCGGAGAGGCGGCGGCCCGCCACGGCCGCGAGTTCGTCCTCGTCGACAACAACCCCGAGGCGGTCCGGATCATGCTGAAGCGGCTTGCGAAGTACGGCGCAAAGATCGAGAGCGGGGACGATCCCGCGGAGGAAGGAGCGTTCGGGCGCCCCGACCGTTCCTCCCCCGCCGGCGGCTCGTCCGCGCACCGCGCGCCGCCGTGCCGAAGCCCGGTCTGATCCCGAGGAGGACTTCCATGAATCAAGCCCCCGCCCCCGACCGGCTCATGGCCCCGATGGAGGCGCTCTTTCGTGCGCCCGCCGGCCGGCTCCTTCGGGCGAACGGCGCGACGCGCGGCAGGGCCAGAGCCAGAGCGAGGGCCAGGGCGAGGGCCAGGGCGGCGCGGCTGCTTGCCCGCTCCGCCGTGGCGGCCGCCGGGTTGTCGTTCGCGCTCGCCGGCGCGGCGGCGGCACACTCCCGGCCGGAGACGACCACCCCCGCGAACGGCGAGGTGGTCACACAAGCGCCCGCGCTCATCGCCATCTCGTTCGACAAGCCGATGCGCGTTACCCGGATCGAGCTCACCAACGCCGGCGGGGACGCCTTCGCCCTCGGGCGCACGGACGAGATGGCGCCGGTGACCCGCTTCGAGGCGACCCCGCCGCAGCTCCCCGCGGGGCGCTACACGGTGAAGTGGCGCGGGCTGTCGGCGGACGGGCACCCGATGAGCGGACGCTTCTCCTTCGAAGTCGGGCTGTAGAGATTCGCGGTGCTTGCGGCCGTCCTCGACGTCGACGGGGTGACGGCGGTCGAGATCCTCCTCAAGGCCGCGGCCTGCGCCGCCTGCCTCGCCGCCGCGGGAAGCGCGATCACGCTCCTCACCCTGTCCCGCCTCGACGATGAGGCGGCGCGGGCGGTGGGGCGGCTCGCGGCAGCCGGGGCGGCCGTCGCAGCGGTAGCGTCGGTGCTCCGCATCCCGGTCCGCGCGAGCTTCCTCATGGGCGGGTCCCTCTCCGGGGCCTTCGATCCGGCCATCGTCGGGATGGTCGTCGAGAGCCCCCTCGGCACGAGCCTCGGGGTCCGCCTCGCGGGCCTCGCCCTCGTCTCCCTCACGGCCCTGAACCGGCCCGGGGCCCGGCTCGCGGGGGGCCTCGGCGCGGTCCTCGTATGCGCCTCCTTCGCGCTTCGCGGCCACACCCTGGGCGAGCCTCGCCTCGTTCTCGGCGTCCTCGTCACCCTGCACGTCATGGGACTCGCGTTCTGGACCGGGGCCTTCGCACCGCTTCACCGGCTGGCCGGGTCCGACGCGAAGGCGGCGGGCGCCCTCGCCGCGGAGTTCGGCGCGTGGGCGGTACGGATCGTGCCCGCGCTCGCCGCGGCCGGCGCGGTCCTCTTCGTCACCCTGGCCGGCAATCCGGCGGCCGCCCTCGGCACGCCCTACGGCCGCCTCCTCGCCGTCAAGCTCCTCCTGTTCGCCCCCCTCCTCGGCCTCGCCGCGTTCAACCGATATCGGCTGACCCCGGCCCTGCGGACGGGCGCCCCGCGAGCGGGCGCGCATCTTCGCCGCTCCATTCGCTTCGAGGCGCTCGCCGTGCTCGCGATCCTCGTGACGACGGCCGCCCTGACCACCGTCGCCTCCCCGGAAGGGCCGGAGAGCCGCGCCGACCGGCAGGGAAGCGCCGTCGCGCCGGAGAGTCCCGCATGACCCCCGGGCGCAAGCGCCGCCCCAAGCCGTGGACCATCGTGATCGGGGCCGCCGCTCTCGCCGCCGCACTGGCGGTCGCCGCCTGGTACCTGCATCGCGGAACCGGCTCGCCCCGCGCGGACGCCTCGGACCCCGAGCTCGTCGCCCTCGGCGCCGCCGTCTATCGAGAACACTGCGCCGCCTGCCACGGGAGGAACCTCGAGGGAGAGCCCGATTGGCGCCGCCGCCGGCCCGACGGCACCCTCCCCGCTCCGCCCCACGATGCGACCGGCCATACCTGGCACCACTCGGACGAGGTGTTGTTCCGCCTGACCAGGGAGGGGCCGGCCGCGGTGGCCGGAAAGGGCTATCGAAGCACCATGCCCGGCTTCGCCGGCGTCCTCGAGGACCGCGAGATCCGGGCGAGTCTCGCCTACATCAAGAGCCGCTGGCCCCCCGACATCCGCAAGGCCCAGGAACGCCTGAACGCGGCCGCCCGCAAGTAGCCCCCCGCCCGATCTCCCCCGAACCTGATGGAAGGGCGCGACCGCGGGCGGGCGGGCCGGCCGGCGCCGTCCTGCGGCGCCAACGGGGCGCGGCGAGTGCCATAATCGGCCCATGCGCTTCTTCAACACCGAAGGGCCGGTGCGCCCGGACGATCACTACGCCATCCCGCCCCTGGACCGGATGGACGTCGATGAACTCCTGGCCCTGATCCGGGCCAAGCGCTACTTCGTGCTGCACGCACCGCGGCAGACCGGCAAGACCTCCGCGCTCATCGCTCTCCGCGACCTGCTCAACAGCGGCGAAGCGGGCAACTTCCGCTGCGTGCATACCAACGTGGAGGTCGGCCAGGTAGCGCGCGACGACACCGCGCGGGGTATGCGCGCCATCCTCAGCCGGCTGGCCATGCGCGCGCGGCTGCTACACGACGACTTTCCACACGAGTCGTGGCGCGCGGCGCTGGAAGCATCCGGACCGGACGATGCGCTGGGCGATCTGCTGTCCAACTGGTGCGTGGCGAACCCTGTGCCGCTGGTGCTGCTGGTGGACGAGATCGACTCGCTGGTCGGCGACACCCTGCTCTCGGTGCTGCGCCAGCTCCGCGCCGGCTACGAGCAACGCCCCGAGGCTTTCCCGCAGAGCGTGGTGCTGTGCGGGGTGCGCGACATTCGCGACTACCGCATCCGGTCGAGTGCGGGCGAGGTCATCGCCGGCGGCAGCCCGTTCAACGTCGCGGCGAAGTCGCTTCGCATGGGTGACTTCACCGAAGCCGAGACGCGCACCCTGATGGCCCAGCACACCGAGGAGACCGGCCAGCCCTTCTCGGCGGCGGCGCTGGATTCGGTGTGGACGCAGACGCGGGGCCAGCCGTGGCTGGTGAACGCCCTTTGCGCCGGGGCGTGCTTCGACAACAAGGCGGGAAGGGACCGCTCGCGGACCATCGAAGCGGACGACGTCTACGCGGCCCGCGAGGAGCTCATCGTGTCGCGGCGGACGCACCTGGACCAGCTAGCGCACAAGCTGGAGGAGGCGCGGGTGCGGCGGGTCGTCGAACCCATCCTGAGCGGCGGCGAGGTACGGCACCATGCCCGCGACCTCGAATACGTCCGCGACTTGGGGCTGCTCGCGCCGGACTCGCCGCCGCGCATGGCGAACCCGATGTACGCGGAGGTGGTGCCGCGGGAGCTGGGCTACGTGTTGCAGGACAGCCTGGACGTGCAGGTGGCGTGGTACGTGGACGACGATGGCAGGTTGGACATGACGAAGCTGCTGACGGCGTTCCGCACGTTCTTCGGGGAGCATTCCGAGCACTGGCTGGGGCGCTTCTCCGAGTATCCCGAGGCGGGGCCGCAGCTCATCTTGCAGGCGTACCTCAACCGGGTGGTGAACGGGGGCGGACGCATCGAGCGGGAGTACGGGTTGGGGCGAGGCCGGACGGACCTGCTGGTGCTGTGGCCGCGCGAGGCGGGGCAGCCGTCGGACCTGTGGGAGCGGTTCGTGGTCGAGTGCAAGGTGCTGCGGGACTCGGACCGGAAGAGCCTCGCGTGGACGGTCGAGCGGGGCGTGGAGCAGACGTTGGGCTACATGGCGAAGTGCGGAGCGGAGGAAGGGCATCTGGTGGTCATCGACCGCCGCGCCGGCGCGAAGGAGCGCCGGGACGGCGAGGGCGGGGCGGATGGAGGCGGTCGCCGGCAGGACGGGCGCCGGGTGGTGGTCTGGACGTTGTAACCGGGAGCGGCATCGGGCCACGCGATCCGGCGACGGTCCGACCCCCGCCTTGGCAGGGGCAGGCCCCGGACGGCCCGCTCGTCACACCTGCTACTCGAACGAACGACTTTCGCAACCCGCCGGGTGTACGGGGTGATCGCGGAGGCGGAAGAGATACCGAGCCGCGATCGACGCGAAGCTCCGGTGCCGCGGCGGATCGTCCGGCCCGAAAAAGGCATTGCGGCCGGCCGTGCGCCACGCGCGAGGCAGCGCGTACCAGGGCAGGGCCGGAAACGCATGATGTACCGCGTGCAGGTTGTTGTTGAGATACAGCAGGCGACTGAACGGCCCGCCCGCCACGATAGCCGTCCGACGGCACTCCGAGGAGGAGGGTTCGTGCTCCGCGAAGGAGCGAAGCAGGGTCAGCGAGAGCCCCGGATAGGCGAACAGCACCACGTAATCCCAAACCGGAAGAGCGCAGACGAAGGCGGAGTACCACAACACGGCCGCTACGCCCGCGGCGTGGCTCGACCAGACGCGCCCGTTCGTCAGGTCGCCCCGCGAAAGCCGCCGCGCCTCGTCGAGCCAGAACCGTCCGGCCATGAGCGCGGGTCCCAGAACGAGCCGCCCGGCCAGGGTGTGGTTGACGACGTGTGCGGCACGGCGCACCCGGCCCATGCGCCTCCACTCCTCGGGCAGGACGTAGAAGGACTCCGGATCGGCCAGGGGATCGGTCAGGTGCGCCGCCGCATGGTGGCGAAGATGGGTCCTGCGGTAGATGGAAAAGGGCATCCACAGCCCGATCGGCAGCCACGCGAGCGCGGCGTTGAGTCTTGCGGACCGGGTCGGATGGCCGTGAATCGCCTCGTGCTGCAGCGACCCGTGCCACGCGGTCAGCCAGGCGCCGGCCGGCAGGACCACCGACCACGGGAGGCTCGCGGCGTGCCAGACCAACGCGAGCCACCCCCCGTAGACCGCCACGGCCACGGCCCAGGTGGGCCACTCGAACGGGTACGCCGGCTCCTCACCGCCGGAGAAGGCGCGCGCGGGCCGGAGCCGGAGATGCGTATCCATGGATTCCTCGGTCGAAGAGTCTCGGCGGGGCTCATGCAGTCCCGTGCGGATTGATCCCGACCATGAGGCGGGCCGAAACCCGGTCGACGCGCCAAGGCGCCCTTCGTTTGACTTCTTATCAATTGAAGCACTCGCCGGCGCCGGATCGGAGGCGGCAGGAACGGCGCTTGCATGCGGTCGGGATCGGCAATCCCGAAAGAACATCAACTTGTTGAATTACTGATTCAATCACTTACACGGAGCCGTCTCCGGCCATCAGGAAATCCGTTTCGGACAGGGAGGACGACGGATGACTTTTGTTCACCAATGAGATTCGCGCCTCCGATGAGGGCTTGGCGAACGCTCCGGGGCTGCCGCGCGGCAGCCGAGCGGGATTGGTGGTGTCCGGGCCGCACCTTGCGTATTGTGTCAACAGGGGATGCAGAGGAAGCCCGAGCTGGCCCGATCGGACGTTGCCCGTACTTTCCGCGTGAGGCTCTCCGCCGCGCTGGCGCGGTCCGGGCTCGACCGCTCGACGCTGACCCAGTTGCTCTCCCCGGACCTGGACCGGCTGCCCCGCGCCGACACGGTCGCCGCGCTGGCCGCGGAGCTCAAGGTCTCCCTCGACTGGCTGGTCGGGCTCAGCACGGTGGAGAAGATCGGGGTCGACATCCTTGACGAAAGCCTTGCGTCTCGAGCCGAGCGCGCCGCATCCGGTGGACGAGCTGCTCCTGCGCTGGTTCCGGGAGGCGGCCGGCTCGAAGATCCGCATCGTCCCGACGACCTGGCCGGAGTTCGCCAAGACCGAAGACACGCTCAGACACGAGTACCGGGTGTTCGCCGCACGCTCGGTCGAGCGCGCCCTCGCCGAGGCGCGCGAGAAGCTCGAACGGCTCCGGCTGCCCGAAACCGACATGGAGGTGGTGAGCTCGTACCAGGGGCTCAACGACTTCGCGGATGGGGCGGGGATCTGGAACACCCTGGAAGCGCCGGCGCGGCTACGCCAGATCGAATTCCTCCACGCGCTGACGAAGGAGCTGTACCCGAGCCTTCGGGTGTACCTGTTCGACGGACTTACCCACTATTCGGCGCCCTATACCATCTTCGGCAGGCGGCGGGCCGCCCTGTACATCGGTCAGCAGTTCCTCGTCTTCAACACGCCCACCCACGTTTCGGCTTTCCACCACCACTTCGACGAGCTGGTTCGCGCCGCCGCGGTCACCCCCACCGCGATCGGCGCGTTCCTGTCGGAGCTGCGCAAACGGGTTCGCGCCAACCGCTGACCGGCGGCTTCCAACCCGGACCCGAGCGGCCCCTGCTACGATGCCCGGGGCGGCGGAGCGGCGCCGAAGCCCGATTCAGGACTCCGGCCGGCACGCGGCCGGGTGGACGGCGGTTCGAGCCGGGAGGCGAGACGGTGAGATCACGAGCGAGGACGGTGCTTGCCGCGGCGCTGGGGCTCTGGGCGGGCGCCGCGGGGGCGGGAGAGACGGTCTGGGAAGGCGCGGTGCGGGTGATCGACGCCCGCACCCTCGCTGGCGCGCCGGGCGGCCCCGAGCTGCCGCTGGCCGGGATCGAACCCCTGCCGCCGGATGCGTGGTGCGGCCCGGCGGAGGAGAGACCCGCGTGCAGCAAGATTGCCGAGATGGCGCTCCAGGAGATGACTTCCGGGCAGCACGTCGTATGCGAGCGAGACGGGGACGGGGACCGCGTCGTGTGCCGCGCCGACGAAGTCGACGTCGCGGAGTGGATGGTGCGCATGGGCTGGGCGCTCGCGATGGACGAGAGGCTGCGCGAGGCGCAGAGGGAGGCGCGGGCGACCCGGCAGGGCATGTGGTGGTTCGAGGAGGAACGCCTCCTTCATGCCCGCGACGCGCCGCCGACCGGTTTCGTTCCCCCGCATCTGCCCGGCGAGGACGCCGTCCGAACTTGCGCAAGGGCGCGTGAAGGCGCTTTCGTGCGGCAGGAGCACGGCAACCTGATCGGGATCGAAGCCGTCGAATGGCTCATCGAAGAGACGAGGCTGCGCTGGGAGAGGCGGCGTGCGATGGCCGGAGACGGTGCGGAAACGCCGCCGGCCGATCCGGAGACCGGCGACACCCTGAACGCGGCGCGCAAGCTCTGCGGCGCCCTCGGGGACGGGCCGCGGGCGGACGGGGAGACCGCTGCCGCAGCGGCTTTCGAGGGCGAGATCGAATCCATCGAACGCGAGGTGGCTCGGGCCGCGGACGAATCACGCGAGACCTGCTGGAAGACGGCGGCGGGGGCGGCCCGGAGGGGAGAAGTCGAGGTTCTCGCGGAGACGCGGCAGATCGCACGCCACACGATGTTGCGGACCGAACGGCTGGGTGAACGCCTGTGGCAGGCGAAGGAGCGGAAAGACGAGGACGAAGCGCGCCAGGCGCTTGGCCTCGCGCACGCGGCATTCGGGAACGCCGGGAGACGATGCAGGGAGCTCGCGGTGGAGTGAGCGCGCCACGAAGACGAGCCGCCTCGGACCTCTTCTCGGGCCTCCTCTCCGCCTCGCGCCCACCGATGGCCGCCCGGTGAACCGCACCGGACCGGACCGCCGCTGCCCGCCGGCGTGGCCGCGGCACTTGAACACGGCAAAGCCGGAGAGTGGCGATGAGTGAGCCCGCGACCCTCGGTTTCATCGGCCTCGGCGTGATGGGCGGCCGGATGTGCCGCAACCTCGCGCGTAAGTCCGGGAAGCCCGTGCTCGGATACGACACCGTGCCCGCGCGTATCGCGGAGTGCACCGGGGCCGGGATCGGCATCGAGGCGGGGGCGAGCGTCGCCGACGTGGCGACCCGCGCCGACATGGTGTTCCTGTGCGTCCCCGGAGAGCCGCAGGTGCGCGAGGTGTGCTTCGGTGCGGGCGGCTTGATCGAACACGCGCGCGCCGGTCAGACCCTCGTGGACATGACCACCGCGACCGTCGCGGTCAACCGGGAGGTCACCGCCGCGCTCGCCGCCAGGGGCGCGGACTTCGCGGACGCGCCGATCGCGCGCGGGGTGCCGTCGGCGGAGGACGGCACCCTCGCGATCACCGTCGGCGCGAGCGCGGAAGTGCTCGCCCGCATCGAACCGTACCTCCGCTGCATGGGCACGGAGATCTCGCACTGCGGCGGGGTCGGGACCGGGCTGGTCATGAAGCTCATGAACAACATGCTGCTCTTCCAGACCGTCTCCGCCCTCGCGGAGACGATGGCGATCGCGACCCGTGCCGGCGTCGATCGCTCGAAAGTGTTCGAGGTCCTGTCCAAGGGCTCCGCGGACAGCTTCGCGATGCGCCGGCACGGAGCCTGCATGACCTCCGGGGAATACCCGGACGACCAGTTTCCGACCACGTACTCACTCAAGGATCTCCGCTATGCGCTCGACCTCGCCGAGCGTACCGGAGTGGACGCACGGGGCGCGAAGCTCGTGGAGGAGCGGTTCGTCGAGGCGATCGACGAAGGCTACGGACACCTCTACAGCCCGGTGATCTACCGGCTGTTCGAGGCGTGACGGCGCCCTCGTCGGCGCTCGCAGGCAGGGTCAGGAATTCCGTGTCCGGGCCGCGGAGCAGATCCCGGCGCAACTTCCCGGCGATCAGTTGAGCTACGCAGGATCCGGAGAGGAAGGAAAAATTGAAGGGAGTGGAGAACCGCACGCCACCGCGATCCTCAACGTCGTTCTTCGGCTATATCGAGGACCATTTGGCGAGTCGCGGTACTGATGAGGACCTCCTTCTCCCCGTTGCCCAGACTCGTAACGAGAGGCAACAACGTACGATCACGCACCGAACGCACCGTCATCCAGGGGACTTCTCCCAACTCCGGCAAGCGGATGCCGTGCCTTCTACCCTCGGCCAACTCAGCCGCCACGGCTGGCGGCGCCTGCACCGCTCCGAACAGAGTCGGTAGCAGATGAAGCAAATCAACCTGATGCAGGTACTGCAGCGGCGACGTATTACAGATGACGTCGCGCACTGGTCAAGTCGCGTCGGAACTCACCCTCCTCCAAGTCGAACGTGTCGACGCCGTAGTCCGCCAACTTGGTCAAGAACAGCGGCTTGGGCAGCTTCGCCAGCCCAGCCGCCGCGCCGGTGGACAACCGCCCCATCTCGCAGAGCTTGACCGCGACGAGAGTCCTGGCCTCCTTGCCGAACTCGTCCGGGGTCATGCCCAGGGCCAGCAAGATGTCGTCGCCGTAGTCAATGGTCAGCGACCTTGTCATTGTCGACTCCCGATTTTTGCGGGGGATCTCCCGTTCGCTGTTGAACCTGGAGTTGGCGAGCTCCTGTGGGGCGGATTCTAAGCTGGAGTTGCCCCGCTTTGGTGGATCCCTGACCATTGTGCGAGGAGGTGTCGCGATAGCGGAAGGATGTCCCCCCCCCGCGCGCCGGAGTACCGGCGCCGGATGGGTTGCGCGTCGCCTTGGTCCGGGCGAGATCGAGACGGCCGAGACGACCCTGTGCGCCGCCATCGACGACGAATGGCCTCTCGAACCGGTCCTCCCTTCAGGCTCATGTGTCATTGGAAAGGGCTTGGACAGTCTTTTCCAATACGAAGATGAGCCTGAAGGGAGAGAGGTAGAAGGAGCGGTAGGCGGAGTTGGGAAGTGAGTGAATGGAAGGGGAATGTTGAAGGGCACGAAGGACCTGTGCAAGCCCTGAGCGGTCCCCTGCTCGGGTGCTGAGGCGGGGACGATGGGACAGGGGAGGGGTTGGGAGGAGGGGAGAGTGGAGTGGCGCCAGAGGGGGCCACCGCCCGGATGAGGCCGGACGGTGGATTGTGCGGGTGGGGTGGAGGGTCAGGCCGCGTCGCGCCAAGTGCGCCCGATGGTGCGGAACAGGGCGTCGCGGGCATCGTTGAGCGCGTTGGCGGCCTCGAGGTCACTGACGGCGTGGGCGAGGGCGTCGAGCTGGTCGAAGGTGACGCCGGGGTTGAGGAAGCGCTCGGCGTTATCGAGGGACTTGAGCTTGTCGTAGGGGGTCATCACGTCGCTGTCGCGGTAGCGCTTCGTGACCCGCCCCTTGTCGTCGAGTGTGTCGGCGGGGAACAGGCAGGGGCGGTGGGAGTTGAGGAAGGGCGAGAGCACGTGCTGGGTGAACTCGTTGACCACAGGTGCGAGACGGCGCGGGATGTGGCCGTGGCCGAGGTGCTTGCGCACCACGCTGGCGTTCTTGCTCTCGACGAGAGCCTGCCCCCGGCTTGAACGGGGGGCGTTGTCGTTGCAGTGGCGGGGGCGGGATTTGGTGAACGTCCCGATGCGCAGCTTGTTGAGCAGGGCGGCGACGCGGTGGTTGATGTACTCGGAGCCGTTGTCGGCGTGAATACCCTGAATCACGAAGGGAAACGCCTCGATGCGCCCGGTCTCCCGGTGCTGGCCAATCAGCCGGGTCAGTTGCGCCCTCGACAGCCCCGTCACCTTCGCCAGGTAGCGCCTGACCAGCCCCTTGTCGGGCTTGCCCAATCGTCTCATAGCTCAACCGCACCAGCGTGCGGCGCACGAACTCGTAGACGGACTCCCGGTCGGCTCCCGTGAAGTCCACCGCCTCGCTGCCCTCGACGAAGGCTCGCACCTGGTCCGGGGTCCGGACCCGTTCGGTCTGTAGCGTCACGATCATCCTCCGATGATCCCAGACCCCGCGCTACAGGCTCACTTCTCGTTGGATTCACACCCTCCCTTCAGGCTCATCTCTCGTTGGACAAGACTGCGGATATGCGCGGCTCCCTATGATGCGCTACAGTTTCCGGCGACGTCACATTCTTCCAGGGTGCGGCGGGCTCGTTGCGCCGTTCCTGCGACTCATCGACGGGAGTATTCGAACATGACTCGTGCCTGCACGGCGGTCCTTGCCTTCGCCTATGCATTGTCGCCGATCGCGCCGGTCCACGCGGGCGACGCGGTGGCGGGGAAACAGAAAGCCGTGGTGTGCTCGGCGTGCCACGGCATCGACGGAAACAGCATCAATCCCCTGTGGCCCAAGCTCGCGGGCCAGCACGCGGCCTACCTTGCGAAGCAGATGAAGGCGTTCCGCTCGGGCGAGCGCAAGGATCCGGTGATGGCGCCGATGGCGATGCCGCTGAACGATACCGACATCGACGACCTCGCCGCCTTCTACGCAAGCCAGACGCCGAAGTAGGCTTCAGCGCGCCCTCGCTCGGGTTGTTTCCGGGCTCGGCTCCGATGAACGACTCCGACATGGATCTGGCAAGCGGGATCGCGGCGTTCGAAGCCAAGGAGTTCCGCCGCGCGTTCCAGCTCCTGGCGCCGCTCGCGGCCCGCGGTGAGCCGGAGGCGCAGTACCGGGTGGCGGTGATGTGCCGGAACGGGCTGGGCGGGGTGGTGAACGAGGCGCTGGCCTTCTCCTCGATGCGGGACGCGGCGCGGCAGGACCACGGGCTCGCCCAGCACGGGCTCGGGGTGATGTACCTGTACGGGGAATGCGTCACCAGGGACGAGGCGGAGGCCGCCGCGTGGTTCCGGCGTGCCGCCGGCCACGGTCTTGCCGGTGCGATGATGGCCCTCGGCATGATGTACGAGCAGGGTCTCGGGGTGGAACGCGACGTGGAGCAGGCGGAGCTGCTGTATGCGCAGGCGGAGTCGGACGATGCGTGCTGATCCGGCCGCTCCTCCGCGAGCGGCGGCGGCGGCGGCCGTCGCATCCGGCGCGTCCGGGATGCCGCGGGGCGCGGCCATGACCTCCGGCATGGGATAGACGGGGACTTCGCGTGAACGTGGTCCGAAACGGGCGACGCGGCCCGGCGCATGCACCGAATCGACCGAGGCGCGTCGAGCCGGCCCGGCTCGCATGGAGCGTCTTGCTGGCGGCGCTGGTCTCGCTCGGGGCCTCCCGCCCCGGGCTGGCGGACCACGCGAGCGGCCACCGGGCGCCGGCGCCGGTCGCCGAGGCGGCAGGGAAGACCGCGCCGCCCGCGCCGGGAGGGCTCGCGGAGACCGCGCCCGCGCTGGCCAGGCTGCTGGAGCTCGGCAAGGGGATCGAGATCGGCGCATCCGGCGAGGACGAGTTCCTGGACCCGGACGTCGCCTTCGTGCTGAGTGCGGCCGCGGCTGGTCCCGATGCCGTCGAGGCGCGCTGGGACATCGCCGACGGCTACTACCTCTACCGGGACAAGTTCCGGTTCCGCCCCGCGGAGGGGTCCGGCGTCACGCTTGGCGAAGCCGGCTTCCCGAAGGGGACGATCAAGGACGACGAGTACTTCGGGCCGATGGAGGTGTACTACGGCTCCGTCGCGGCGCACGTTCCCGTCGCCGGCGCCGCGAGCGGCGACGCCGTCGACGTGGACGTGACGTACCAGGGCTGCGCGGAGGCGGGGCTGTGCTATCCGCCGATCACCAGGACGGTCTCGCTGCTGCTGCCCGCGGCCCTGGCCGCCACCGGCGGCGGCGCGGCTCCCGGGGGAGGCGGATCGAGCTTCCCGGACTCCGGAGGCGAGGGCGAGGCTCCCCGGCAATCGAACCTCCGGGCCGCGGGGGCTGACGGCGGCGCTTCGGGCGCGTCCGGTTCCCCGAACCCGGGATCCGCGGGGGCGCCGCCGGGGGGGGCGGACCTGTTCCGCCCGGAGGTGGGAGGCGCCGCGCCCGTCGAGCTGCCGGAGCAGGACCGGATCGCCGCGGCCCTGGTGTCGGGCAACCGCTGGCTGGTGATCCTGTCGCTGTTCGGGGCCGGGCTGCTCCTCACCTTCACCCCCTGCGTGTTGCCGATGGTGCCGATCCTGACGAGCATCATCGTGGGCCAGGGGACGGACCCCCGCCGGGGCGTCACGTCCCGCCGCGCCTTCATGCTCTCGCTCGTCTACGTGCTGGCGATGGCGCTGACCTACACGGTGGCGGGGGTATTGGCGGGGCTGTTCGGCGCGAACCTCGCGGCGGCGTTCCAGGACCCCTGGATCGTGTCGGCGTTCGCGCTGGTGTTCGTGCTGCTCGCCCTCTCGATGTTCGGGTTCTACGATCTCCAGCTCCCGGCCTCGTGGCAGGCCGGACTTGCCACGCTGAGCCGCCGGCAGCAGGGCGGGACCTGGGCCGGGGTCGCGGTGATGGGTGCGCTCTCGGCGCTGATCGTCGGCCCCTGCGTCGCCGCGCCGCTGGCCGGGGTCCTGATCTACATCGGCCGGACCGGCGATCCGGTGCTCGGCGGGGTCGCGTTGTTCGCGCTCGGCATGGGGATGGGGGTGCCGCTGATGGTGGCCGGGGTGTCGGCCGGAAAGCTGTTGCCGAAGGCGGGCGCGTGGATGAACGCGGTGAAGGCGGTGTTCGGGATCATGCTCCTGGCCGTCGCGATCTACCTCCTCGAGCGCGTGGTTCCGGAGCCGGTGGGACTGCTGCTGTGGGCGGCGCTGTTCATCGTGGGCGCGATCTACATGGGCGCCCTCGACTCGCTCACCCCCGACAGCGGGGGATGGCGGCGGCTGTGGAAGGGGGCGGGGCTGGTCATGCTGGTCTACGGGGTCCTGGTCATGGTCGGGGTCGCGGGAGGCGGCGGGGATCTGTTCCGGCCTCTGGAGGGCGTCGCGCTGGTGTCGGGAGAGCGCGGCGGGAGCGAGCTCGAATTCAGGCAGGTGAAGGGTGTCGACGGCCTCACGGCGGAGCTGGAGCCGGCCGCCACCCGCGGACAGGTGGTCATGTTCGACTTCTACGCCGACTGGTGCGTGAGCTGCAAGGAGATGGAGCGGTTCACGTTCCGCGATCCGGCGGTGCGGGCGGCGCTCTCGAAGGTGTTGCTGCTGCAGACCGACGTGACCGCCAACGATGCCCCCGACCGGGCGTTGCTGGCGGAGTTCGGTCTGTTCGGCCCCCCCGCGATCCTGTTCTTCGGACCCGACGGGCGGGAGCGCCGCGAGCTGCGGGTCGTGGGGTTCATGAACGCGGGGGATTTCCGTCGCGTGGTGGAACGCGCGATCGCGCCGGCGGGTTCCATCCGCGCGTCGCGGCAGGACGCGCGGCAACGGTCATGATCGCGCCGCGGCGGTCATGATGCGACTCTCGCCGTCGCCGGCGGGATGGACCTGGAGGTGATGCGATGATGGTCGCTCGATTCGGATTCCAGCCACACGGACGGAGCCCGGTGGTGATCCGGCTCCTGGCCGTGCTCCTGGCCGTGCTCCTGCTCCTCGCGGCCGTGGCGCCCGCGGCTCCCGCGGCCGGGGCCGATGCCCACCACGTGGATTTCTCGCTGCCCGACGTGACCGGCCAGGTGCATCGCCTGTCCGATCACCGCGGCAAGTGGGTGGTCGTCAACTTCTGGGCGACGTGGTGCGGGCCGTGCATGGTGGAGATCCCGGAGCTCATGCGCTTCCATGCGCGCCACAAGGACCATGACGCGATCGTCATCGGCGTGAACTTCGAGGAGATCGAAACCCCCGCGCTGGAGGCGTTCATCGCGGAGATGGGCATCGACTACCTGGTGGTGCGAGCGGGAGATACGCCGATCCTGCCGTTCGAGCCACTCAAGGGATTGCCGTCCACGTTCTTCGTCGATCCGCACGGCGAGCTGGTCGCGAGCCACGTCGGGCCGGTGACCGGGGCGGCGATCGAGGACTTTCTCGCCCGGGAAGCGCTGCGCGGGACGGAGGGCGCCGCGTCCCCCGGTGCCGTACCCGAAGACCCGCCCGTCGACCCGAAGACAGTCGCGACCCAGTGAACGCGCCGCCCTTCGGCGCATCCGCCGGCAGGGCGGTCCCGGCCTCGACCGCGCACGACGACGCGTGGCCTGCCGGTGCACGGATGGGCGACCGAAGATCCGCCACGTCGGGCGCTCCGGCCGTCGGAATCGGCGAGATGTCGCGTCGTGACGCCGGTTGCCGGAGCGTAGCGGGAGCTGCTGATGCCGCGCCGAGGCGTTGAGGGCGTCGCGACGGCGGCGAACATGCTCCGGCACGCCGCGGGCATCGCTGCCGTCTGCCTGCCGCTCGCCATGGCGCTCGGGCCGCGTGCGTCGTTCGGCGCACACGAAGCGGCCAACGCCCTTGCCCACGCCGCATCGCCCTACCTGCGGCTGCACGCGCACGACCCCGTGCACTGGCGGGAGTGGAGCCCGGAGCTCGTCGCGCGGGCGGGATCCGAGGACCGGCTGATCTTCGTCTCCGTCGGCTACTTCGCCTGCCACTGGTGCCATGTGATGCAGCGGGAGAGCTTCTCCGATCCCGATGTCGCGGCGCTGCTCAACGCGCACTTCGTCTCCGTCAAGGTCGATCGCGAGCTCGACCCCGCCCTCGACGCGCAGCTCCTCCGATTCGTGCAGGCCACGCTGGGCCATGCGGGATGGCCGCTCAACGTCGTGCTCACGCCGGAGGGGGTCCCCCTGTTCGGGTTCACCTACCTCCCCGTCGTGGACTTCACGCGGCTTCTGGATCAGATCGTGGGCCGATGGGCGAGCGATGATCGGGCCACGCTCGCGTCCGCCGCGCGCAGCGTCTCCGAGGCGCTTGCGAGCGCGATGCGCCCGAGCCCGGCGGAGGCGATGGACGCGGCCGGGGTGCGCACCCTGAACGATGCGTTCACCCAGCAGGCATCGGAGATGGCCGACGGGCTCGCGGGCGGCTTCGGCCAGCAGCAGAAGTTTCCCTCCGCGCCGCAGCTCGCGCTGCTCCTCGACGCGCAGCGCCGCGAGCCGTCCGAAGCGCTCGGGGAATTCCTGCGTCTCACCTTCGGCGCGATGGCCTCGCTGGGGCTGCGCGACCAGATCGGCGGGGGGTTCTTCCGCTACACGGTGGACCCGGCCTGGCAGGTGCCACACTTCGAGAAGATGCTCTACGACAACGCGCTGCTCGCGGAGCTCTACTTCGACGCCGCCGACGTGCTCGGCGAGCCGGCCTTCGAACGGGTGGCGATGGATACGGTCCGGTTCATGGTGCGTGAGCTCGGGTCTCCGCTCGGCGGGTTCTTTTCCAGCCTGTCCGCGGTCGATGCGGATGGCGTCGAGGGGGGGTACTACCTGTTCGACGCCGAGGAGCTCGACCGCGTGCTCGACAGCGGGGAGCGCCGCGTCGCGGGTATCGCATGGGGGCTGGACGGTGCGTCCCCGATCGAGCACGGATACCTGCCGGTGCAGTCGGCGGAGTCCGGCGCGGAGGTGGCGCGCGCGGCCGGGGTGTCCGTCGAGGAGGCCACGGCGCGGCTCGATTCGGCGAGGAGCAGGCTGCTCGAAGTGCGGGGACGGCGCGCGCTTCCGCGCGACGACAAGCGTCTCGCGGGGTGGAACGGCCTCGCGCTCTCGACGCTGGTGCGCGCATCGCTACGGCCCGGCGGCGCCCGGTTCGAGGCGCCGGCCCGCGGCGTCGTGCGCCTTCTCGCCGGGGAGCTCCTGGACGGTGCGAGGCTGGTACGGGCGCGATCCGAAAATGGGGCCGGCACGGGGACCGACGAAGGGGCCGGCAAGGGAGTGGGCGCGCGGACCCCGACCCCGGCGACGTTGCAGGATTACGCCTACGTCGCGCGCGGCCTGATCGCGTTCGCGAAGGCGCACGGAGGCGAGACGCACTGGACCCTTGCGCGCGGGATCGTGGAAGGCGCGTGGGAGCGCTTTCGTACCCCCGAGGGCTGGCGTCTGTCCGACGCGCGCGGGCTTCCCTACGCCGGGGTGGAGCCCGCGCTCGCGGACGGGCCGATGCCCTCGCCCTCGGCCGTGCTGCTCGACGCCACCATGCACGTCGCGGATCGCTTCGACGACGATGCGTTGCGCGAGCGGGCGCGCGCCGCCCTGCTCGCCGGCGATGCCGGCATGCGCCAGGGCGCGTTCTTCCACGCGACCCGCATCCGCGCGCTGTTGCGCTGGCGGCTCGATCGGACACACTGAGCGCGGTCCGCCAGCGGGTTCCAACCCGCCGGGATATCCGCATGGAGTGGAGGATCGCCCTCAGTCGCTCGCCAGCGCGCGGCGCAACGCCGCGGCGATGCGCCCGACGCCGGGGAGGTAGTCCCGTTCGAGCTTCGGCAGCGGCATCACGGTGTCGAAGCCGGTCACCCGCTCGACGGGGGCGAGCAGGCGGTCGAGGGCGCGCTCGGCCACCCGCGCCGCGACCTCCGCCCCGAAGCCCCCGGTGTACGGCGCTTCGTGCACGACGACGAGGCGTCCGGTGCGGCGCACCGAGCCGAGCACCGTGTCTTCATCGAAGGGGGTGATGCTCGCGGCGTCGATGAGCTCGACGCCCGCTCCTTCGCCTTCGAGGCGGTCGGCGGCGGCGCGGCTCTCCCACATGGCCCCGCCCCAGGAGACCAGGGTGACGTCGGCGCCCTCGCGCTCGACGAAGGCCCGTCCGAGGGGGAGGCCCCTCCCGTCGTCCTCCACCGGCCCCTTGGCGAGGCGATAGAGCCGCGTCGGCTCCAGGAACACCACCGGGTCCGGGTCGCGGATGGCCGAGAGCAGCAGTCCGTATGCGCGTTCGGGCGTCGAGGGGGTCACGCATTTGAGCCCGGGCACGTGGGCGAGGAACGCCTCGATGCTCTCGGAGTGGTGCTCGGGGGCGTGGATCCCTCCGCCGGCGGGAGTGCGCAGCACCAGGGGGCAGGTCATGCGTCCCCGGGTGCGGGTACGCAGCCGCGAAGCGTGGTTCGCAAGCTGGTCGAGGGCGGGATAGATGAAGCCGGCGAACTGGATCTCGCATACGGGCTTGAGCCCCTGCGCCGCCATCCCCACCGACGCGCCGCAGATGAGCAGCTCCGCGAGCGGGGTATCGCGCACGCGGCGTTCGCCGAAGCGTTCGAGGAGTCCTTCGGTGGCCCGGAACACGCCGCCGTTCACTCCGACGTCCTGGCCGAGCACGAGCACGTCGGGGTCCTCCTCCATCGCGCGCGCCAGCGCGAGGTTCACCGCCTTGACGAGTGTCACTTCAGCCACGGCGCTTCACCTTCTCTCTGTCGCGACGGTCCGGCCTTCCGTCAGGCTGGGCCAGCACTCGGCCATCTCGCGAAGCCACAATATACGGACGCGCTGGACGTGTCCCGCCGTTCGACGTTTCTCTCGACCGGTTCGACGGGCAGCGTGGCGAACTGCCGGTATTCTGCGTCATGCAGCCGTCGCGTACGGGTCGCACCGTTCACTCCACGGATCCGGTCCGCCCATGTGTACCGTTACATTGCGAATCCATAGTCCGAGGAGTCGGGTGTTCGAATCGGGCACGCCCGGATCTGTGGGAGCCGTGGGCGGGTAGCCGCTCGCGGCCACCCGGCGCAGGTCGTCATGACGGTACGACGACATGAACGAGCCCGCGCTCTGCCGGCGTGATTGACGTAGACAGAGTGTCACTGAAGTGGGGAAGCTCGTCTGCGAAATTGGTGGAATCGGTACGGTAGAAATTCCTGAGAATGAAGTCAATGAAGCGGTACGGCGTCAGTGGTGACGAGACCGGTACTCGGCAATGTTTGTACCCGCCAAGCGTGAGGTGGGATTTGGGATGCAAGAGATCAGTGTGACGGTCATCACGCGAATCGTAGTCGAAACGTATGCTCAGTGGATCGACTTCTCGTTCCAGGATTTCGACGTAAAGTTCATCATGAAAATACGCATCCTCGTCGTCCGCAAACCTGTTGAGATGCGGTGCGGAGAGAAAGGCGAGTCGATGCTGTATCAGTACGTTGTCGGCGAACGTATACATCATCTGGATCAGAGCTCCGTCGAGCAGTTTGGCATTGAACACTCGGTCACGCACGAAGCTCCCGTAGACATCGACGTACGAAATTCCTCTCAATGCCCGGGTGACGAGTCCTGCGCTGTCGAAGGTGATCTCGACAACCTCCTTGTCCCGACGAAAAGCGAACCGTTGATCGTCCGCCAACCCGATCTCTACCAGATGTACGATGAGTCGGTTGATCTGATCGAGGGCCTTGCCTGGAGTCATTTACCTGAACTCAGCAAGGCCGCCAGCTCCTCCCTGACGCCCGGATCGATATCTTCGATGCGAAGCTTCTGTTGTTTGACATCTTGAAGAAACTGTCTCAGGGATTTATCCTGCTGCTCGATGCGGTCGCGTTCCGCGGCGGTCATGTCCCGATGAACAAGGCGCAATTCTTCGCGCTCCTCAGTCGAAGGATAGGTGAACCGAAGTTGAAGATCATTCACAACCAATCTCTCATACTCCTGCTTCAACTCGCTCATCAGCGCGCCGACACCCAAGACGCGAACCCACGCCTTGCTCCGCGTGATGGCAGTGAACAGGCGGTTACGGATTCGTGCAAGGTCATACGTTGCGGTCTGACAGTCCTGTGCATTGATGACGTAGATCATCGCCGCTTCATTGCCCTTGGCGCGGTGTACTCCGGTAAAGGTCACCGACGTCTTCTCGGGCGTCGTGAAGACGTCCCGACCATTGTCAACGCCTGCCAAATGAGAGTCGACGCCGAGTTCCAACAGCCGTCTGCGGGGCAGGCCTACTTTTGCTCGCGTCGTCCGTGGATCGGGATTGATGATCATGATGTCGTCATGGCGCAATTCGTCTTGCTCAAGATTTTTCTTGACCTCCTCCGCCAGCCACGAAGCTTGCATTCGTTCGTTTTCGAAGACATGAAACTGCATTATGTCCTCGAGTGGAGAATGGTCTTCCAAATATGTAGGACTTGTCTCCGGTGGCCGATACAATGTGACCTCATGACCATCCTCCAACCTTCCATTCCTGATTCGATATCCGACGTCTTCCCATAGCCCGGCATGATCGAACATCTGCACCAAGCCCGTACGACTCGGTCTTGGCATGGTTGGGGTGAGATGGGTTGCGCGTCGCCTCCGAGAAGCAGCAACGCCAGGCTGGAGACGTCTATAGATACCGAATCCCAGTGCGTGGGCTGTAACGAGGATCGGGCGAGAATTTCGGTAGCACATGTTCAGGACGATATCTTGCTGTCTTTCGTCCAGACGAACCCGTGGATTGCCGTCTGTCCTTTGCCCGAACACCTCTTCTGGTGGCGGCAGTGAGTCCCCGGACAATATCTGTAATTCGTCGTATGCGTAGATCAATCGTTTTGGATCCTTGAGGAAGTGGTAACAGAGAAGAAGGAACGCAGGCGGGAGATCCTGTGCTTCATCGATGAGAAGTGCATCGTATACAGGGTGAATTTCCACCGCGTCCCTGAGCGCCTTGTTGCAGGCTCCGGAAAACGCATCTCGACCAAAGCTGCCTTTTGCAGATCCGAAATCCAGGTAATCGATCTGTTGCTCTCGACAGAATTCGCTGTAGATACCGCCTTGCCTGGGAGCGCCCCAAGCGTTGACGATGGAAAGGCGGGACCAATCCGGCTCCTCGTTGGACATTCGAATGTGGAAATCCCGGATCAGGCGCTCGAAAGCGCCTTTCAGAGATCGTGTATGGAAGGTGACTGCAATGCGCCAATCCGGCTGCTGGACATGCAGGTATGCGGCCTTTAGTGCCAAGACGATCGTCTTGCCCGATCCGGCGAGGCCACGAATGCGTTGGACGCCATCGACGGTTTCCACTACCGCCCTGCTCTGCCAAGGATCCAGGGTGGCGATGGAGTTCTCCAGCATCTTGAGTGTTGCACCACGAGTCGTTTCCTGTGCCAGCCTGCGCCCGGTCTGCCGAATGGTCGATACGTTCTCGATAACCGACAACGCGGCCTCGTATGCATCGGGATAAGGCTCCGGCCAGTTCAGCGCATTCAATTCATCGCCTATCGACCTGGTGTCGGCAATCCGATAGGTATCGTCAACTTCTCCCGTATGTGTGAATTGAGATGCAAATGAAATTGTATGGATCGGAATCCGGAGCTTTCGACGGCTGACCAAGCGGCGATCAAGCCGCAGCCGTGCGTCGATCTTGTTGGCCGAATCGTCTTGCCGATCCTGATAGTCACCCGGATCACTGCCTTCGACCAGATCGAAGATTACAATCCCCTTGTCTCTGGACAGCCACAGTGCATCTATGGGGTGGCGTCCTGTCGCGGTCGCGATGATCGGATATCCGATGAACAACCTGCCGGAGAGCCTTGTTTCATTGCGCAAAATTTCGACCAACCGTGCACTCGCGGCCGGTTTCCGGCTTGCGCCCTGGACGATGTCGATAGTCACTTCCGCGGCGCCCTCTGCCTCGTCAAACGAATACCTTTGGCTGAAACCACGGCCCCATCAGCCATCGATCCATCCGTCGAATCGTCTTCGTTTCATTTTCGTCCACTCCAACGCTGGCACATACTACCTTGACCGTTTCGTATTTTCAGCAGACTCGATCCGTTCTATCACCGCAAAATGGCGTGGACGATTCTATTGACGCGACTCTCCGGAAGTGCGGGAACGAACGGTGCGCCTGGTGTTCGAGTGCCGATCGAAGCAAATCGCGCACGCCGACACCGGGTGCACCGCCTTGACGAGCGTGACTTCAGCCACGGCGCTTCGCCTCGCGCTCGGCGGCGATGGCCCGCAACCCCGCGTCGCGCTGGCGGGCCAGCTCGGCCGAGGGCTCCGCATAGACGTGATCGAAGATCACCGACGGCGGCTCGGGCTCGGCTCCGAACAGCTTCTCCACCCCCGCCTCGACCTCGGCCGAGCACGCGGCCTCCAGCTCCTCCTGCCGTGCGTCGCTCCATGCCTGCACCGATTCGAGCCAGCGGCGCACCCGGCCGACCGGCTCCGCGTGCTCGTGCGCCCGCACCTCGGCGGGGTCGCGGTAACGCCTCGCGTCGTCGGCGGTGTTGTGATCCGCGAGCCGGTAGGTCAACGCCTCGACGAGGGTCGCGCCGCCGCCCGAGCGCCCCCGGTCGAGCCCGATGCGCACCGCCTCGTGCACCGCGACGACGTCGTTGCCGTCGGCCTGCTCGACCGCGATTCCGGCTGCCAGTCCCTTTTGCGCGAGGGTCTCGCTCGCGGTCTGCTTCGCGAGCGGGGTCGAGATCGCCCACCGGTTGTTGGTGATCACGAACACCACCGGCAGGCGCCACACCCCGGCGAGGTTGAACGCCTCGTACACGTCGCCCTTCGAGGTCGCGGCGTCGCCGAACACGCACGCCACCGCACGAGCCTCGCCGCGGTATTGCAGTGCGTACGCGGCGCCCGCCGCGTGCAGGGCATGGCCGCCGACGGTGATGGAGGTCGGGAAGTCGTGCGCGGGGCCGGCCCAATCGCTGCCGCGCTCGCTGCCCGCGTAGTAGGAGAGCACTTCGTCGATGCCGACCCCCCGCCAGATCAGCGCCGCGTTCTCGCGGTAGGAAGGCACGAGGACGTCGCCGGCGCGCATCGCGCTCGCGACCCCGATCGGCACCGCCTCCTGGCCGTACGCGGTGGCGTAGGTGCCGAGCCGGCCTTGCCGGTTCAGCGCGACGCACTTCGCATCGAGGGTGCGGGCCAGCACTATCGCGCGGTAGAGCGGCGTGATCGACTCCGGCGCCGCCAGCGAATCGGGCAGCGGGCGCATGAGCGCGCCGTTCTCGTCGAGGTAGCGCCGCCGCCGGATCTCGAAGCGGGCGACGACGGGGAAGTCCGGGGCGGGGTCAGTCGGCATGTTCGGCATCGAGGCGTCCTCGGCCGGAGATGCGTTGCATCGAATCCCCGGCGCCGCAGGCGGACGGCGTTGCGTCACTCACGGGCTTCGCCCCGGAAGTGCGCCGTTCTCGTCGAGGCGGCGCCGCCGGGTCTCGAAGCGGGCGGCCACGGGGAAGTCTGGCGAGAAGTCGGTCGGTGTCGGCCTGTCCTCGACCGGAAACGGACTGTCCCGAGTTCTGAGCGGCATAGAGATCGGGACGGCGCGGCTCACGTGCTTCGCTCCAGATCCGCGAGGGCGGCAGCGAGGAAGCGCGACGCCTCGGCTCCGGTGCAGGCCCGGTGATCGAACGTCAGCGACAGGGGAATGCGTCGGCGAATCGTCAGTTTACCGCCGTGTACCACCGGCTCCTCGCGGGCGCGGCCGGCGCCGAGAATCGCGACCTGGGGCGGGACCACGATCGGGGTTCCATATCGTCCGGCCAGCGTCCCGAAGTTGCTCAGGGTGATCGTTGCGCCGTCGAGCTCTTCGGGGGCGAGCGAGCGGGCGGCGGCGCCGGCGCGGAGTCGATCGACCTCCGTGCGCAACGCGGCGGGCTCTTTCGCTCCGGCGTTGCGCAGCACCGGAACGAAGAGGCCGTCCCCGGTGTCGGCGGCGATGCCGAGGTGGACGGCGCCATGCAGGGTCCGTCGCGTGGCGCCCTCGTCGAGCCATGCGTTGAGCGCCGGCGAGGCCGCGCAGCCGGCGGCGACGGCGCGGATCAGGCGCACCGTGACGTCTTCTCCGATGCGCCAGTCGCCGACGTCCGCATCTTCGTTGACCGTCACCGGCACGACGCGTGCGCGGGACAGCGCCATCCGCTCGGCCATGGTCTTGCGGACCCCGCGCAACGCCTCTCCGGTGGTGAACCCGGCGTGCTCCGCCACCGGCTCGACCGGCCGCGCCGCGCGTCCGGTTTGCTCCGTCGTGCGCCCGGCCTGTCCCATCGCGCTCTCGGCTTGTCCTGCCGTGGACTCGACTCGACCCGCCACGCTTCCCGCCTGTGCCGGTTCATGCGCGCGTCCCGCGGCGCGTTCGACGTCGGCGACGCGGATCCGTCCGCCCGGCCCGGTGCCGGCGACCGAGGCGAGATCGACTCCGAGCGAGCGCGCCTTCGCACGCGCCGCCGGCATCGCGTCGATCCGTTCCGGCACTGACGGCGCCGGATGCCCGGCCGACCTCGGGAGTGGCCGGCGTCCATCCTGACCCGCTCGCGCCGAACGTTCTCCCGAGTCTGTGAGCGGCGAGCGATCATCCGAATCCGCCGGGGCCGGGCGCTCGTTCGGTCCCGTGGATGGCGAGCGGCCATCCGCTCCCGCCGAGGTCGGATCATCATCCGGTCTCGCCAGCGCCGGATGTTCCCCGGACCCGTCCGATGCGCCAGGGCCGGCGGCGTCCACGGTGTCCGCGGCGATATCCGCGGTGCCGGCGCGTCCTTCTCCCTCGACCTCGAACTCGACGAGAGGCGCACCGGTCGCGACGGTCTCGCCGGGCCGCGCGCAATGGCGGAGCACCCGGCCGGCGACGGGAGAGGGAATGTCCACCACCGCCTTCGCCGATTCGAGCGCGACCACCGGCTGGTCGAGGGCGACGGCCTCGCCTTCCGCCACGTACCACTCGACGACGTCCGCCTCGGTGAGCCCTTCCCCGAGGTCCGGGAGGCGGAAGATCGAAAGTGTCATGGCGCGTATCGGGAACTGCCGCACGGCGTCCGGGAGCGGCTATATTGCCCCAGCTCCCCGCCGGAGGCGATGCTCGGTCAGCCATCCGGCGCACCCGATGCCTCATGAACGTGTTCGTTGCCTTGCCGGGGACATCGGCGTAGTGTCGGGCGCATGGCTTCACTGACCCCCGAGCTCATCGCGATCCTCGCCGTCGGCGTGGCGCTCGCCGGTCTCATCCTTCGGCAAGGTGCGCGGCTCGACGCGCGTATCGACCGGCTCGACGGGCGTGTCGGCCGGCTCGACGGGCACATCGACCGGCTCGACGGGCACATCGGCCAGCTCGACGGGCGTGTCGGCCAGCTCGACGGGCACATCGGCCAGCTCGACGGGCGTGTCGGCCGGCTCGACGGGCACATCGACCGGCTCGAAGGACGCATCGACCGGATGACCGAGCGCATCGAGGAACGTCTCGGGCGCCTCGAGCAGGGGCAGGCCGATCTGCGCGAGCGCATGGCCAAGCTCGAAGGCCTGCTCGAAGGGCTCCGCGAAGCCATCACCGGCAAGCGCGCCGCGTAAATCCGATCCCGCACACCCGCCCCCGCAGAGGGACGTACCGCGCCCCGTCGCCGGTTTGTCGGGACATTCCAACGGGAGCACGAATGGCGACGATCACCCCGCTCGACGCCGTGCTCGGCGCGGAGATCCGCGGCGTCGACATCGGCGCCGGAGTCGGCGATTCCCTCATGCGCACCCTCACCGATGCGCTCTACGCCCATCGCGTCATCGTCATCCGGGACCAGCGCCTCGACGAGGATCGGTACCGGCGCTTCGGGCGGCAATGGGGCACGCCCATCCCCCACATGCTCGACCACATGCGCATGCCCGGGTATCCCGAGATGATGACGGTGGGAAATACCGAGAAGCGTGACGAGGACCCGAAGATCCGCAACGGCGCGGCGCTCTGGCATACCGACCAGTCCTACGAGAAGGTGCCGGCAAGCGCGACGATGCTCTACTCGATCATCGCCCCCGAACGCGGCGGGGAGACGCAGTACTGCGACATGGCCACCGCCTACGACAACCTCGACGGCGAGACCAGGCGGCGCATCGACGGCATCGAGGTCGCCCACAAGTACGGGCGCGGCAAGCGCCGCCCGGACGAGCCTCCGGTGAACCCGATCATCAACGACGAGCAGGACCGGCGCGTGCCGCCGGTCTATCAACCGCTCGTCATGCGCCACCCGATCACGGGGCGCAAGGCCCTCTACGCACTCGGACACGGGGCGTACGCCATCAAGGGGATGCCCGGCGACGAGGCGGAGGCGCTCCTCGACTCACTCAAGGATCACGCCCTCCAGGAGCGGCATATCTATCGTCACAAGTACTCGGTGGGCGATCTCGTGGTGTGGGACACCTTGCAGACGATGCACGCCGCGAGCCCGATCGACGTCGCCACGTCGGGGGCGGATTCACGGCTGCTGTGGCGTATCAGCGTGCGCGGCAGGCCCGCAGTCCACGCCGCGGCGACAGCAGTGGCCTGAAGTCCGGCACGGGAGGTCGCACGGAGTTCACGGCGGAAGGGAGCCCGGCGCCGCGAGATTCGAGCCCCGGAGCCACGGCAGTAGCCCGGCGCAAACGAAGGCAGACACGGAGGAGGATCGGCGATGTCCACACCACCACTCGAAGGCGGATGCCTGTGCGGCGCGGTGCGGTACCGGATCGATGCGCCGCCGAAGTGGATCGGGTATTGCCACTGCACGAGCTGCCGGCGGAGCACCGGGGCGCCGGTCACCACGTTCGTCGGCGCGGACGCGGGGTCGGTCTCGTTCACGCGCGGCAAGCGGGAGCAGTTCGCGTCCTCGCCGGGCGTGCAGCGGGGCTTCTGCGCGGGCTGCGGCACCCCGCTCACCTACGAGGGAGAACGCTTCCCCGGCGAGATCCACTTCTACGTGAGCACCTTCGACGAGCCGCAGACGCTGCGTCCCGAGTTCCACGTCTATTGCGAAGAACGGCTGGAGTGGCTCGACATCGCCGATCCGCTGCCCCGCTATCTCGCGACGACGAAAGGATAGTCCGCGCCCTCCGTCCGACGTGACGTCGGCGGCCGCGTTCGGAGCGGACGGTCCGGCTCCGCGGGGACCCCGATCGAGCAGCTCGCGCTTGAACGCCCCCCCATCCCGAGACCCGGCCAGCCGGACGAGGCTCAGGGCTTGGCGAGCAGTCCGCCGTCCACGATCAATTCGGTGCCGGTGATCCAGCTCGCGCGGTCGGAGAGCAGAAAGAGGATCGCCTCGGCGAGGTCGCCGGTGGTGCCGACCCGGCCGAGCGGAATCCCCGCCGCGACGGCCCGCTCCGCGGCCGGGTCCTCGTCCCACCGCCGCTGCATCGGCGAGCGGGTGGGGCCGGGGACGACGACGTTGGACCGGACGCCGTCCCCCGCGAACTGGATGGCGATCGACTTCGACAGGGCGAGGAGCCCCGCCTTCGACACCTGGTACGCATCCTGCGGCCGGTCGTCGCCGCGATAGCACTGGGTCGACGAGACGTGCACCATCGAGCCCCCGCGCCGCCGCAGGTACGGCAGCGTGACCCGCGCGGCGATCATCGCGGCGGTGAGGTTGATGCGCAGCACTTCGTCCCAGACCGCCGGATCGATGGACGTGAGCGACGTGTCGCGGTCGAACCAGAGCACCCCCGCCGCGTTGACGAGATGGTCGAGCCGGCCGGTCTCCTCGAACGCCCGCGCCGCGAGCGCGGACATCAGGCCCTCGTCGCCCGCGTCGCCGATCTCGAAGACCGCGCCGGCGGGTGTTTCGCCCGGACCGGGTGCTCGCGTATCGACGCCATAGACGCGCGCCTCCTCCCCGCAGAGCCGGCGGCCCACCGCGAGGCCCATGCCCCCGGCCGCGCCGGTCACCAGCGCCGTCTTTCCGCCGAATCCTTCACCTGTGCGCATCGAACCGCTCCGTGGCGCCGGCCTGCCCCCCGGCCGATCCATCATGCAGCATGAGCGGGCCGGATCGTGCCGGGGTGATGACATCAAGAAGCAACAGATCCTTCTCCAACGCTCGACGCGCCGACGCCATCGTGAACACGGCCTGTTTCGTGGACTGGACCGCACCTCGCCGCGAGTCGTCAGCCCATACCCGATATGGTTTGATACGGAAAGCAAGAATGGGATCTGTTTCGGACAAGGCGTTGACTTGATGGTGTTGCACTCGCCCCGCAGGTTCCGCACCGGCCGAAACGGATGGAGATCGGACGATGCCGGGCATCATATGGACGGGCGCATGAAACCTTCCGTGCAGGACTGGACGTAGCGGGCCGATGGCCGGCACCACCGAGGCGTTCTCCCGCGTCAGGATCGACGCCCTGCTCGCCGACGCCGGATGGAACCTGGCCGACGGCGTGAGCGTCCTGTTCGAGCACGCACTCCCGGACGGCTCGCGCGCCGACTACGTGCTCTGCAACCGCGCCGGGCGGCCCATGGCCGTCGTCGAGGCCAAGCGCGCGAGCGTCCAGCCGCTCACCGCGCAGGACCAGGGCATCCATTACGCAACGCTGCTCGACGTCCCCTTCGTCTTCCTCTCGAACGGCGAGGAGGTGCGCTTCCTGGACCGCGGCCGGGACGCCCACGCCCGCGAAATCGCCACCTTCTATTCCCAGGAGGATCTGGAACGCCGGGTCGCCGCGCGCTCGGTGCGGCGCGCGCTGGCCGACGTCCCGATCGACCGCAAGATCGTGGATCGCGGCTACCAGATCGACTGCATCGAAGCGCTTTCGGCGCAGGTTGCGCAGGGGCGGCGCAAGCTCCTGGTGGAGATGGCGACGGGGACCGGCAAGACCCGCACCGCGGCGGCCTTCGTCAAGCGCCTGTTCGAGGCCGGCGCGGTCACCCGCGTCCTCTTCCTGGTGGACCGGATCGTACTGGCCGTACAAGCCGAGGACGCCTTCACCGATCACCTTCGCGACTATCCCTGCCACGTACTGCGCCCGGGCCGCGGCTTCGACCGCGCCAAGCGCATCACCATCGCGACCTTGCAGACCATGATCGCCGAGTACCACGCGCTCTCGTCGGGCTATTTCGATCTGGTGATCACCGACGAATGCCACCGCTCGATCTACGGCAGGTGGAGCGGCGTGCTGCGCCATTTCGACGGCATCCAGTTGGGCCTGACCGCGACGCCCTGCACGGCGGGGGCCGATGCGCCGTACCCCGACCCCGAGGACGGGCGTTTCGTGCGCGACACGTTGCGCTTCTTCGAGCTCGATGCGCCCACCTTCCGCTACGGGCTACGGCAGGCGATCGGGGAAGGCTGGCTGGCGCCCTACCGCATCTACAAGGCGATGACGGTGAAGACTGCGGCCGAGGGCGGCTTCGAGGTCGAGCGTGGCGCGCTCGACTGGACTGCGATGGACGATGGGGCGCGGACGGAGTTCGAGGAATTGTTCGGGACCGCCGACCGCATCGTCGTGGACCCTCGGGCGCTGGAACGGAAGTTCACGATCCCGGAGCGCAACCGCGCCATCGTGCGTGAATTCCGCGAGGTGATCGACGGAGGCTTCACGGGCCGGGACGGTGTCCGCCGCTTCCCGAGCCGGGGCAAGACCATCGTCTTCGCGGTGACCCGGCGCCATGCCGAGACGCTGGCGACGATGTTCGACGAGCACTTCGCGGATCTGAAGCCCCATCCCGCGACGCGCTACGCCGATTTCGTAGTCAGCGACGTGGGCGGCGGACCGTCCCCGGATGCCAGCGCCATCATCAAGCGCTTCAAGGAAGAGGAGTTCCCGCAGATCCTGGTCAGCGTGAACATGCTCGACACCGGCTTCGACTGCCCGGAGGTCGTCAATCTGGTGATGGCGCGCTTCACCGGGAGCGCCATCCTCTATCGGCAGATGCGCGGGCGCGGCACCCGCAAGGCGCCGCACATCCGAAAGACCGGATTCACCATCTTCGATTTCGTAGGAGTCACCGATTTCCACGGGGACGACGACGGCGAGATCGCCGGCAGCGTGGTCGCAGAGCCGGGACAACCGCCCTACGGCCCCCGCACGCCGCGCACCCTGCTGACCCTCGACGTGGACGATCACATCGACCCCGCGAGCCGCGACTGGGTGACCCTCGACGAGGACGGCAGGATCGTGCGCACTGCGGCGCACGAGGCCCGCTCCGCCTTGCTGGGCCTTCGCTTCGAGGCGTGGCTCGGCGAGCAGACATTCGACGCCGGGCAGGCGCGCTGGGCGGGCCTCATCGGCAGCCGCATCCGGGCCGACGCGATGACCATCGACGGCTTCTGGGACTACGATCTTGACTCGCACCCCTTCGCGGGACTCGGAGGCTACGATCAGGCGGCGCGGGTCTTCGGAGGCCGCGACGCGCTCGACCTCGTGCTCGGCACCCTCAACGTCGCGGTCTTCGACGAGAACGGGCCGGGCGGCGGCCCGGCGCGTGCCGGCGACCGGCCCCCGGCGATGGAGGATTGACTCGGGTGCTGCATAAATCAGAGACCCGTCATTCCCGCCACGCCCCGCCACTCCCGCACGCTCCGTCATTCCCGCGCACGCTGGTCCTCGCGAAAGCGGAGGCGGAGACTCCGTCATTCCCGCGAAAGCGGGAATCCATCTCGGCCAATGTCATTCGCACCGAAGGCGAAGGCCCGGCCAGCATGAAATCACCCTCGAGGTCGGTCCCGCCGCCGTTGACCTCATCGACGAAAACGCTCTTCTTGCTGTGAAGCAGAACGTGTGCGGCTTCGGGGAAGAAGCTGAACCACAGATGGTCATCCGACTTGTGGCGCACTTGGCTGAATCACCGTCTTCTGGGACGAGACACCGGGCGCGGTGTTGTCCCCCACTGCGCTGCCGGGATAGTCTCCGGCGCTATCCGGTCGATCCTCGGGCCACGGCTCGAAGGGCGGCTCGGCTTGGTCGCGAGATCTTGTGGGCCGATCGGGCCGGGCTACGGTCGGGGTTCCCGCGAAAGCCAGGACAGGATTCGGATGGCCATGAAGGAAGGGTTTACCGCCGTCATGAAGCGGTCCGGTCCCTGGTGGATCGGCTGGATCGCAGAGGTTCCCGGCGTGAATTGCCAGGAACGCACGAAGGCCGCGTTGCTGGAAACACTCACGGTGACGCTGCGCGAAGCGCTGGAGCTGAATCGCCGCGAGGCGACCGCCGCCGCCGGTGAGGACTTCGAAGAGGTCTCCATCGCCGTATGAAGCGCCGGGAGTTCCTGCGGCATTTGCGCAGGAACGGATGCGAGTTGCTTCGAGAAGGTGCCCGGCACTCCTGGTGGCACAACCCTGCTCTGAACCGGCGTTCGGCCGTTCCCCGACATACCGAGATCGATGACGCACTCGCCCGCAAGATTTGCCAGGACCCTGACATTGTTCGCGCCTGATGATCCGCCCGCGTTGCCGAGGGTCGTGACGAGCCGTGCCGGTTTTTCCGTCGGCTCTCGCGCTTCTCCTTCCGGTCCTGATGGCGTTTCACCCTGTCCGCACGGCGGCGCGGGAGTCGTCCGCCCGCCGATGAAATCCCGGCGATGCCCCTGACCCCCGATCTCCGCCGCGGCATCGACCGCATCCGCGACCATCTCTATGGCGGCGGCTACCCGAACCCGTCCCAGAACGCCGAACAGCTCAGCTTTCTCATCTTCTTCTACATGTTCGAAGCGGCGGACGCCGCGCGCGTCCGTGCCGCCCGCCGCCCGAAGGCGTCGGCTTACGCGAGCGTCTTCGAGGGGCGATGGCGCTTGCGCAACCTCCGCAACGGCCGCGGCCGGAACACGAAGACCGTCCCTTGCGAGCTGCTTCGCTGGTCCTCGTGGGCGAATGCTCTGAACGGCGAGCGGCTGGTCTCCTGGGTGCGCGAGGAGGTCTTCCCGTTCTACGCCAGGATCGCCGCCGGGGGCGTCACCGACTTCATGGACGGCGCCCGCCTCGTCATCGACGAGCCGACCGTGCTCTCGCAAGTCGTCTCGCAGGTGAACGACCTGCATCTCGAACGGGTGGATGCCGACACCAAGGGTGATCTCTTCGAGCACGTGCTGCGCCAGATCCGGCAGGCGGGCGAGCTGGGCCAGTTCCGCACCCCCCGCCACGTCATCCGCGCCATGGTCCGGCTCGTGGACCCCCGCCTCGGGGAGACCATCTACGACCCGGCGGCCGGCACCGCGGGCTTCCTGGTCGGCGCCTACGACCACATCCGGCTCGCGAACTCGTCGCCGGACGGGGTCGAGGAGGTGGAGGCGGAAGGCAAGACGGTCCGCCGCGGCCTCGGCGACACCCTGAGCCGCAATGCGGTACGCCGGCTGCACGAGACGACCTTCTTCGGCAACGACGTGGACCCGCAGATGGTGCGCCTCGCCACCATGAACCTGACCCTGCGCGGCATGGACAAGGTGCGCATCCTGCGTCGCGATGCTCTGACCCGCGCCCTCGACCGTTCGGCGAAGGCGGAGCTGGGCCTCCCGCCGGAGGGCTTCGACGTCATCCTCGCCAACCCGCCCTTCTCCGGCCGTCTCGACCGGGACCGCATCGTCGAGGAGGTGAAGGTCGGCAGGACCGCGCAGACGGAGCTGCTGTTCCTGCAATACATGCTGAACCACCTGAAGGAAGGCGGACGCTGCGGGGTGGTGGTGCCCGAGGGGGTCCTGTTCGGCTCCACCGGCGCGCATCGCGAGCTCCGCCGCAAGCTGGTGGAGAACAACACCGTCGAGGCGGTGCTGTCGCTACCGGGCGGCGTGTTCAACCCCTACTCCGGGGTCAAGACCTCCGTGCTGGTGTTCCGCAAGGGCGGCACCACCGAGCGCGTGATGTTCCTGCACGCCGACCACGACGGCTTCAAGCTCGACGCCAACCACGACACGCCGGTCGAGGAGGACGACCTGCCGGACCTCGTCGCGGCCTTCCGGGAGCGTGCGGAACGGTGGACCGCCTGGCGGGACCGTGGCCCGGACGACGACTGGAAAGAGAAGTGGTGGTTCGCCGACGCGGAAGCGATCCGCGCCGCCGACTTCAATTTGAGCGCGGGGCGTTACCGGCCGCAGAGCCGCGCACGAGTGGAGCATCGCGACCCGCTGGAAATCCTCGACGAGCTCAGGGCCACGGAGCGCGAGATTCTGGAGGAGATCGACGAGCTTGCCGAGGCGGTGCGGGAGGCGGTGGGGGAATGACTTTGTGCTCTGCCCGACTCGGTGACCTATGTGAATTCGTAGGAGGTGGCACACCCTCGCGAAAGGTTCCGGAATATTGGGAGGGTGATATTCCGTGGGCGACCGTTAAGGATTTCTGTTCGGATCGGATTTCCGCGACTCTGGAACATCTATCTGCGGAAGGCTTGAAACATTCGGCTGCCAACGTAGCTCCCTCGGGAACCGTGCTCCTCGTTACTCGCGTTGGCCTAGGGAAAGTCGCAATTACCGATATTGACGTTGCCATCAATCAAGATGTCAAAGCCCTGCTCCCACGCGAAGATGTGTGGCCAGAATATCTGTTCTGGGTGCTGAAGAGCTTGGCTCCTGAAATCGAAGCGATGGGAACTGGCACAACTGTTAAAGGTATTGCTATACGCGAAATCAAGGAAATAAATGTTCCTCTTCCCACACTCGACGAGCAACGGCGGATCGCCGGCATCCTGAATCGGGCGGCACGCATCGAACGCCTGCGCGCACGGACCGCCGGCCGCCTTCGGGAATTCATACCTGCGCTCTTCATCAAGATGTTCGGCGACCCGATCGAAAACCCGATGGGGTGGGGAATCGAGCCGCTGGGAGCCAATTGTGTTCTAACCCAATACGGCACGAGCAAGAAGGCCAACGACCGAGCTGAGGGTGTGCCTGTACTGCGGATGGGCAACGTCACCTACGATGGCTATCTCAACTGCACGGACCTGAAATACACCGAACTCACGGAGGCCGATACCGAAAAGTATGCGCTTCATGTGGGCGACATCCTTTTCAATCGGACAAACAGCAAAGAGCTCGTTGGAAAAACTGGTATCTGGGACGGCCGCTTCGAAGCAGTTGCCGCCTCATATTTCATCCGATTGCAAATCAAAGAGACTGCCCTCTGTCCCGTCTATGTTTGGGCGTTCATGAATTCAAGTGCCATGAAACGGCAGCTCTTCCGGACCGCGCGAGGTGCAGTCGGGCAGGCCAACATCAACGCGAAGGAACTCAAATCTCTGCCGCTGCCCGTTCCTCCCCTCAAACGCCAGCGCCAATATGCGGAGATTGTCGAAACGGCGCGCGACATCACCACCATCGCCGAAACTGCTTCCAAGACCACCTCAACCCTGACCGCCTCCCTCATGGCCCGACTGCTGCAGAAACACGCATGATCCACCTCACCGCTAAACATAACCCGAATCACGGCTGAAGCGACGTGTCATGACGGATATCGTGAGCAGCCACCGGCGAAGCGAGATGATGGCCGGGATCAAAGGGCGGGACACCAAGCCTGAACTCGCCGTTCGTCGTATTGCGCATCGGCTGGGGCTCCGTTTCCGTCTGCATCGGAAGGACCTCCCCGGTCGCCCTGATCTCGTCTTCCCACGGCACCGGCTCGCCGTGTTCGTCCATGGCTGCTTCTGGCATCGGCACGAGGAATGCCGCTATTCCTACACGCCCAGGTCGCGCGTCGCGTTCTGGATGGAGAAGTTCGCCCAAAACGTCGCTCGGGACCGGCGGGACCAGGAGGCATTGCAAGACCTTGGTTGGCAAGTCCTCGTCATCTGGGAGTGCGAGACGCGGGATGAGGAGACCGTCAGGCAATACCTGCAAGGGTGGATCGAGCGATGCGAAACCGTCCAGGCTTCCGGCGGCCGTTGTCGTTCCTCGGAACATCGCGGACGGGCGGACGCGGGAAGATGATACGAGCATGCGACATCTTCTGCGGCGCCGGGGGCAGCAGCGCTGGCGCCCGTGCGGCGGGTGTGGAGATTGCCGCCGGCATCGACAGGTGCGCCACGGCATCGGGCACGTTCGCCGCCAACTTCCCGGACGCCCTGGCCGTCACCAGTCGCCTGGAAGACGTTTCCCCCGGTTCCATGAAGGAAAAGACAGGCGACATCGACATCCTGCTCGCATCACCGGAATGCACCAGCCACACCTGCGCCAAAGGCGGAGCGCCGCGTGACGAGGCGAGCCGCGCCACTGCCATGCTGGTGGTCGAGTACGCCCGCGCACTTCGTCCCAGATGGCTGGTTCTGGAGAACGTGATTCACATGCGCCCCTGGTCACGCTACGGCGAGCTGAAGCACAGTCTCCGGAACCTCGGCTACCACCTGCGCGAGCATGTACTGGATGCCGCCGATTTCGGCGTACCCCAGCGCCGTCGCCGGTTGTTTATCGTGGGCGATCGCAAACGGCAGCCGAACCTGAACGTCCGCAAGCGCCCCGGCCGGAGGAAGTCGGCCGGGTCCGTGCTTGATCCTGCCGGTACATGCAAAACATCGGCGCTGTTCGACGAACGGCGTGCCGCGGCCACGCTGGAACGGGCGAAGCGCGGATTCCAAACGTTCGGGGAGGACGCTAGCTTCCTGTTGGTGTACTACGGAAACGACAGCGCGGGCGGCTGGCAACCTTTGAACTGCCCCCTTCGCACGATCACGACCCTGGACCGCTTTGCTCTGATTCGGTAGGACGGACACGAACCGCGAATGCGGATGCTCCAGGTGCTGGAGCTCATGCGTGCAATGGGTTTCGACGAGGATTTCACGTTTCCGATCGGCACCCGCCGCGAACGAGTCCGGCTTCTCGGGAACAGCGTCTGTCCGCCGGCCATGACGGCAGTGGTCAATTCGTTGACTGCGGGTTCCTGACGTTCGTTCATCCTGTTTGACGTTCAGGGGCGCAGACGTCGGAAGCCTTCGGATCTACCTCGATTCGCGGAACGATATGATTCCGGGACGGGCACCGTAGCCGTGAAGCTGGTAGATCAGATCGTTGAGAAGCTGTTCGCGCAGACGAAAGAGCGGCGGTGCCTGCCTTGCCTTCCCGCCGGGCAACGACACCTGGAATCGCGCATTCACATGCAGAAAGTGGGCTTGCCCATCGTGTTCGAAACATGGACTGCGCCAGAGAGCGGCAGGGGGCGCCCCTCTTCGAGCTTCCGACGCCGGCAGACGAAGGCCAAGGTGGAAAGGAAGCGGCCCCGGTTGGGTCTGCGCGTAGTCGCAGGCCGCCTGTGTCTGGACCAGAACCCACTGAAACGGGTCGGCATCCTCCTGGGGTTGCTTGCGCCAGAATTGTTTTTCCGCCGCTTCCTCGGGCACGAGGTCGAACATCTTTTCAAACGCCTCCCCGGAAAATTCCTCCGGGAGAGCAATCACGGCGCCACGTTCGGTTCCATCGCCATCAGGAGTCGAAGGCGCGATGTGAAGCAGGCGGTTGAGCCTCGCGGCTTCATCCAGAGACAATCGGGCACCGACTTGGCCAAGTGCGGCTTGCCACAACTCGCTGTCGGTCTCTCGTGAGCGCATGGATGCGATACGGTCGCCAAGGATGGGTAGAAGCCCCTCGTTCACCGCCCGAAACCGATCCTCTCCTGCATGTTCCTCGCCGACGGCCGCCACGGCCAAGCTCGCGAGCAGCCTTCCGACCTCTTCTCCCGGCTTCATGTCCCCTGCTGCGGACTCCGCCAGCTCCATGATGGACGATACGGTATCCGCAGCCGCGCCCAGTACCCGTTCCTCCCAATTGAGCAGTGCCCCGATCTGCGGTTGTTCCGCTACGAGCCGCCTTATGGCTTTGACAAGTGATTCGGGACTTTTCACGGAGCCGTCGGGATCAAGGTGGTCGTTCTTGTCGAGCGCCTGTACGGCGAACGGTTTCGGCACGTCCTGAAGGCGATCCTCCAGGAAGACAAGGAGTCTGCCTGCCTGTTCCGGGTACATCGTCCACAAGACGATGAAGTAAGGGCCGGATGGCTTGATCGTATCTTCGAGCAGACTCCCAATCATACTGAAATCCCTGGCGTGGTCCCCCGGGGTCCCCACGATGAGATGGAGGTCGGCGAAGATTACCCGGACATGAGGGCAAGGTGGAATCTCCGCCGTTTCGCCGGTGAAATGAATCGGTAGACATGCCGTGCCATACCGGTTGAGCCCTTGGGTCAATCGTTCCAGGTGCTCCGATTTGTCGTCGATCGCGACGACTCGCGGCGTCGGAAGCATCATCGTGACTCCTTGAAGATCAGGGCGACGACCGCACCGTCGAATTCATCGGGAAGCTCAACCTCTCCGGGTTGTGGGAATGCAAGCTGTCCCCCGTTCAACTCCATCGCCAAGTTCGTATAGTACAGGCCGAGACCCATTCCATCGGGCTTGCGCGTGAAAAATGGCCGCACGAGGTTCTCGGGGGCATCCCCCTGGAAGCCGGGGCCGTTGTCCGCAACGACGATGGCCGGTCCTGCATCGAAATCACGCGAGAGACCGATGTAGAGCTTTCGTTCGGAGTCGCCGCTCTGCCCGGAAACATTCGGCCACCGTACCCGGAGCCAGTAGAAGGCATTGTCTACAAGATTGATCAACGCTCCCAGAACGAGGCTGAACGCGAACCGGGAGTGAAAGCCGGGTTCGTCCCGCTCAAGCAACGGACAGACGAAGTCGACATGGTGATGCCGGAACCGGAGGAGGTTGCTTCGATGCGCAGCGGAGACAAGCTTCTGTCCGCTATGATGCTGCTTGCTATCCCGTCTGAGCAACGTCGCGAAGCCTTCGAGAAGGCGCATATGATCCCGCGCCTGACGGGCCGCGCTCTCCATGTCGGCGCCTTCTGAGATGGTCTGGTAAAGCGCCCGCACACCGTGCTCCACTTCATGGAATACGATCGCCAGATTCAGACCGGACATACCCGCGGTAAGCAGCGTTTCCTGCATGCTCCGGTAATCGTTCTCTATTCTGGCTACGTAGCTCTCGAGTTTTTCCTGTACTCCCTGTCGTTTAATCTCTTGCCTCAACTCCTGTATCGGTTTCTCGATCCTTGCAGCCGTGGGATCGTCGGCTTTTTCATTCAGCCGTCTGATGCGTTCCTTGTCGAATTGACGTTCCGCTTCAAGGGCGCCCAGAGCACCGAGAACGATACGGCGCAGTTGACGGCAGGACTTGTTTTCTACAAACCCTTCCCTATTGGTTTTCTCGACAAGGTCGGTCGATTCTTTCAGAGAGAGGTGGATGGCCCCCAGAATGATGTTGCGGCTGATCCGGCGAGTCGGCGCGTTCACGCGGCGAAGATCGAGACCGAGCCAATCGTCACCGAGCTCGCCATAGTTGTACACCCGGATGCCGTCCCGATAGACCCGCACGCCTCCCGTCTCGTCGAGGTAAGTTTCCAGCAGCCTGATGTCTGGCATTCGCTGGCGAACCTTCCGATCCCGGTCGTAGACGTAGAACTCTCCGGTGACAGGTCCGATACCATCGAAGTCGCTCTCGTCGGCCACAACTTTCTTCTCCATCCGATCGTCACCGGATCGCGAAGGAAGTTTCAGACGATCTCCGGATTTCACGACCTTGCGACTGTCGAGTTTGAATCCTGGAACCTGACGGAATTCATAGGTCCAGTCGAACCAGCCGTTGTCGATACGGAACGAGAACTTCCAGATGGCGCGATCAAGGATCTCGGACACGTCCGGGAGGTCTTCGATCCAGTGTTCGCAGCCGGGGACGCGTAGTGTTGCCTGGAATCCGCTCGGCTCTTCGAACGGTGAGCAGATGGACGTGATCTGGTTGTGCAGCCGCCGAACTTCACCGCGTGACCAGTCGGTCGTGCGCAACTGCCGGATCCTGATCCGGGTTCCGGTCTTTCCCCCGGGGAACATCTGGGGACGGCGCACTCTGATCGTGACGGGGGCTTCGTCAAGATACGGCCGAGCAATCAGTTCGTTCCAGTCGATTTTGACGACACATTCGTTCGACTTCCGAGCGCGCGTCACGAGGGTGATGAGATTCCCGAGCTTGTGAACGGCAAACCGGCCCAGTCCTTTTTCCCCGAGGGGGAGGCGCCGATGCCTGAGCGTCCTTCGATCCTCCAGTCGCTGCCTCTGGCGATGATCGTCTCCTGGCACCAGCCACACCGACCGGAGCACGTCGAGCGTCATGCCCTCACCGTCGTCGGTCACGGTGATGGCAGGTCCCTGGTCCGAGTCGAGATCCAGGCGAACAACGACTTCGTTCGCGTCTGCATCATAGGCATTCTTGACCAGCTCGAAGACCGCCAGCCGGGCGCTGCCGATCAGTTCGTCGCCGAGAAGCTGCAGCACCCTGGCCCTCGGCCGGAACGGCTGGCTCGTTTCACTCAGGATGCCGTTGCCCACAGGGGCTTGTCCTCCGTGTGCCGCTCACCGGAACGGTGCGTGAAACGCACGACAAGCAATGGCGTCGGCGGTCACCGAATCGGATCGCGGGTTCGAAGTTCCGGAAACAGCGAGAAATCGCGATCACCGTGCGCCCGCTCTGCGTAGATCATCCCGCGCAGGTCCTGCCACGAGCGGGCTTCGAGCGGGTCTGCCGCATCTGCATTTCCCACGCTCGAATCCGGTAGCTGATACCGGAGACGCGGCATGCGCACGGCGAGTACCTCGCGGAGCCCGTCTTCGACCACCTTGCGTAACGGGCGGCCGGTTTTCTTCGCGTAACGCTTCGCTCTCGCCAGCAACTCGTCCTGGATGTCGAGTGTCGTCTTCATGCGCCCATACTACCCAGATGGTTCGGTACGGCAAGGATGGGAGCAGCTTCTCTGAGATTGTGGATCTCGTCCAAGATGAAATCAATAGTTTACAAACATCGTTAAATATCTCATTATTGGAAATAGCCTGTCAAGGGGAGATGGCGGATGAGTGGACAGCGACTGAAGATTGCCCGCACCGCGGCCGGGTTGTCACTCAGGGGATTGGAGGCTGCAATTGGAAATCGTGTCACGGCACAGGCGATCGGCAAGTACGAGCGAGGCGAGTCGATGCCGGGCTCCGGGGTCCTGATCGCGCTGGCCGACGCGCTCGGCGTTTCCGTGGACTATCTGGTCGGCGATCAGGAAATGGTGCTGGAGGACGTCGACTTCAGGAAAAAGACGATCACGAGCAAGCGTGAGGTGGCTCAGGTCGAGGCACAGGTGCTGCGTATGCTGGAAGGCTATCTCATGGTCGAGGAATTGCTCCGCCTGCCCAGCGTGGAGTGGGACAAGCCCCGCGATGCGCCCTTTCCGGTCGTCGGCGACGTCGCGGAAGCGGACCGGGGAGCCCACGCGCTACGGAGCCATTGGGGCCTGGGGATCGTTCCGATCCCCGACTTGGTGGAAATCCTGGAAGGGCGTGGAGTGAAGGTGCTGTCCGTCACCCTCGCCGAGAGCATCGACGGCCTGACGGCACGGGTCCGCCGTACGCGCGGAGGCGCCGTACCCGTCATCGTCGTGAACGGTGCCCACTGGGGCGAACGGCAACGCTTCACGATCGCGCACGAGCTCGGCCACATGGTCCTGTCCGTCATCGGCAGGAAAGTGGACAGTGAGAAGGCGGCGCATCGTTTCGCCGGCGCGTTTCTCATGCCGGCCGAGTCGCTGTGGTCGGAAGTCGGCAAGCGCCGCACGTCGGTCGGATGGGGCGAGCTCTTCAAGCTCAAGCAGTTGTTCGGGGTAAGTGTGCAAGCCCTCACTTACCGCTGCAAGGATCTCGGCATATTCAACCAGACCCTCTTCCGGCGGCTGTTCGACGAGTTCAAGCGTCACGGTTGGCGTGACCCGCCTTACGAGGAACCTCTCGCGATTCGGGAGGGCGAGAAGCCCCGGCGATTCGAGCGGCTGTGCCTGCGCGCCTTGGCGGAGGGGGCAATCTCCGAGCCGAAAGCTGCCGAGTTGCTGGGGGTCCCGGTTCGAGAGCTGGACCGCCGGATGCAGGAACCACCGGAGAGCGGTGCTGCCTGAGACCGGATGCCGGAACGCCATGAAGGTATTGGTCTCCGACACTTCCGCGCTGGTCGATCTTGAACGCGGGTCATTGCTGGAGGTGGCCTTCCGCCTGCCGTTCGAGTTCGTCGTCCCGGATCTGCTCTCACACCGGCAGTATTCGCGAAAGTCCACGGACCAATCGTCTGCACCCGGTACGCCCTGCGTCTGTGAGCGGCGACCGCTGGTGGCGCGGCCGCCCTTGGTCAGCGCCGCAGACGAGAGAGGAACAGTCTTGCGCCTACGAGCTTCGGCCTCTGCGTCCGATGGCCAATCTTCCGCGAGCCGCCATGCTCGCCCCATGGACGCTCTCGACAAGCTCGCCTTCTCCTTCCCCACCATGGTCCGCGAACTCCTGCGCCTGCTGCCCAGAGCGCTCACCGCCGAGCTCGACCTGCACACCCTGCAACGCCTCCCCACCGCCCACGTCGGCCCCGGACTGCGGCAACGCCATGCCGACATGCCTTGGCGCATCGCCTGCCGGCGCCGCGCCGGACATCCGCCCCGGCCCCACGTGCTCTTCACCCTCGAATTCCAGGCCACCGTGGACCGCCACATGGCCCTGCGCGTGGAGATCTACACCGCCCTGCTGCGACAGGACTTGCTTCGCGAGGGCCACTTGGAGGGACCGAACCGGGAACTGCCCCGCGTCCTGCCGGTGGTGGTGCACACCGGGCGCGAGCGCTGGAGTGCGCCACTCAGCGTGCGGGCGCTGACCGCGCCGGGGCCGGAGGCCATCACACCCTTGCAGCCGGAGGCCCGCTACGTGCTGCTTGACGGCCCGGCCTTGCCGGATGACGATGCCCGCCGCAACTTGGCGGCGGCGCTCATCGCGGTGCAGAGCTGCGCCGAGGCGTCTCGGATGCCGGAGCGGGTGGCGGGGTTGCTGGGGCTGCTGCGTCGTTCGGGGGACGAGGCATTGGGGGAGGCGTTGCGCGAGGCGGTGAGGGGGATGCTGGAGAGGCGATTCGGCGGCGAGTTGCCGCGGCGATGGATGGAGGAGCCGGCAATGTTGGAGCACAGGATGGATGAGTGGGAGCAGGAGTGGTTCCGGCAGGGGCGCGAGGAGGGCATCCGGCGGGGGCGCGAGGAGGGCCGGGCCGAGGAGCGGGCCTTGCTGCTGCGGCTGGCGGCGCGGCGGTTCGGCGCGGACACGGCCGAGGCTCTGGGCAGGCTGCTCGAAGGGGTGGACGATGCGGACCGTCTCGCCGAGATCGGCGAGATGGTCGTCGATTGCCGGACCGGAGGCGATCTGCTCGACCGCGCCGGTCGCGCATGAGCGCGCGCCTTCGCCCCCCGCCGACATGATGCCGGACGGCGCACGCACGACGGACCCTTCCTCCTCCCGGGCGGTCCAGCGTCCGCATCCTGCCTGCGGGCTTCACAGGAAAATACTATTTGTTCTGCGGGACGAGCGTTCGACTACCAAGGAGACATTGGCTGCCTACTACATCCGAACATATGAACACCTCATTCCTGAAGGCGTGGAAATCTGGGAGCTGAATCAAGATTCCGGTAAGTGTGATGTTGTCCGGGATCAAGTATTCCGTACCTGATAGGCTGAATTTAGCGCCGCACGTCGGTCGGATGGGGCGAGCTCTTCAAGCTCAAGCAGTTGTTCGGGGTAAGTGTGCAAGCCCTCACTTACCGCTGCAAGGATCTCGGCATATTCAACCAGACCCTCTTCCGGCGGTTGTTCGACGAGTTCAAGCGCCGCGGTTGGCGTGACCCGCCCTGTGAGGAACCTCTCGCGATTCGGGAGGGCGAGAAGCCCCGGCGATTCGAGCGGCTGTGCCTGCGCGCCTTGGCGGAGGGGGCAATCTCCGAGCCGAAGGCTGCCGAATTGCTGGGGGTCCCGGTTCGCGAGCTGGACCGCCGGATGCAGGAACCACCGGAGAGTGGTGCTGCCTGAGCCCGGATGCCGGAACGCCATGAAGGTATTGGTCTCCGACACTTCCGCGCTGGTCGATCTTGAACGCCTCCCCACCGCCCACGTCGGCCCCGGACTGCGGCAACGCCATGCCGACATGCCTTGGCGCATCGCCTGCCGGCGCCGCGCCGGACATCCGCCCCGGCCCCACGTGCTCTTCACCCTCGAATTCCAGGCCACCGTGGACCGCCACATGGCCCTGCGCGTGGAGATCTATACCGCCCTGCTGCGACAGGACCTGCTCCGCGAGGACCACTTGGAGGGACCGAACCGGGAACTGCCCCGCGTCCTGCCGGTGGTGGTGCATACCGGGCGCGAGCGCTGGAGTGCGCCACTCAGCGTGCGGGCGCTGACCGCGCCGGGACCGGAGGCCATCACACCCTTGCAGCCGGAGGCCCGCTACGTGCTGCTTGACGGCCCGGCCTTGCCGGATGACGATGCCCGCCGCAACTTGGCGGCGGCGCTCATTGCGGTGCAGAGTTGCGTCGAGGCGGCGCGGATGCCGGAGCGGGTGGCGGGGTTGCTGGGGCTGCTGCGTCGTTCGGGGGACGAGGCATTGGGGGAGGCGTTGCGCGAGGCGGTGAGGGGGATGCTGGAGAGGCGATTCGGCGGCGAGCTGCTGCGGCGATGGATGGAGGAGCCGGCGATGTTGGAGCACAGGATGGATGAGTGGGAGCAGGAGTGGTTCCGACAGGGGCGTGAGGAGGGCCGGGCCGAGGAACGGGCCTTGCTGCGGCGGCTGACGGCCCGGCGGTTCGGCGCGGACACGGCCGAGGCTCTGAGCAGGCTGCTCGAAGGGGTGGACGATGCGGACCGTCTCGCCGAGATCGGTGAGATGATCGTCGATTGCGAGACAGGTGGCGAGCTACTCGACCGCGCCGGGTGCGCGTGACGCCGGACGGCGCGCGCGTCGGACCCTTTCCTCTTCCCGGGCGGTCCGGCGTCCGCATCCTGCCTGCGGGCTTCAGGCCGTCCACTCTTTCCTCCCGGGAACTCGACGATTGCGGCCTCCGGGATTCCCGGGGCGGTTCACGCCGCTTCGTGGTGCTTCCGGGTGATTGGGATCCTTCGTCGTAACCTCATCCAATGCGCCGGGCGCATTGTTCGCCCAGCCGGCAAATTGATCCTCCTGATTTCACCAGGGGCGCCGAGCAAGCGGGAATTGCGGTCGACGAAGCACGGGAGCAGGCCGGGAGGCTCCCGGACGAACGAGGTCGAGGCCCGATCGAGCGCGTCAATCGGAACCGCGCGTGAGGACCGCGCGCGCCCGGGAGCGAAACTCTCGACGAATCAGCACCCCCGTCACCCACGCGGTGGAGACCATGAACAGGATCGGATGCAGGAACCACGCGGTCGCGGCCAGTGCGTAGTAGTACGCCCGGATCCCCCGGTCGAAATGGCGGGCGCCGATGCCGATGAGACCGCCCGCGCGCGAAGCATAATCCCCGCTCTCGGGCGCCTCCTCCATCGGAGCCGCGCCGATCACCACGATGCAATAGGTGTAGACGCGATACGCCCACGCGAACTTGAAGAATGCGTAGGTGAGCGCCGTTACGATCACGAGCACCTTGATCTGCCACAGGCTTCGTGTCGTTTCCACTGCGAACGGCAGGTCGCGAATGACCCCGATCGCCTGATCGGCGGCGCCAAGCAGCGCCAGCAGTCCTCCCACGAGGAGTATCGCGGTCGACGCGAAGAAGGTGCAGCCTTGCAGCACTGCGCTCTGGATCATGGTGTCGACCATCCGCATGTCGCGTCGCGTCATGGTGCGCATCCAGCCGTAGCGGTAGCGATCCATCAGGTGGCTGAGGCTGGCCCACTTCCCGTCGCGAGGCCGGTTGGCGAGCATGTCGAAGCCGATCCAGCACACGAGCGACAGCGCGAGCGCAACGTAATCGATACCGGTGAGGTCGGTCATGGATTCATCCCCGCGCGGCCTCGACGGCGGCGTCCCCGTTCGAGGCATTCGGAGAGTCACGCAGGCGGCGGCCGCGGTCGATGCGGCCCGGCGATTCATCCTGCCCGCAGAGCAGCACGCTCGATCCCGGGACCGAGGACGACTTCCCGATCGGACCGCAATTCATCCCGGACGGCCACTGAGACAGTACCCGCGGGATTATAGTCGGTCACGAAAACGTTGTTCGTACTCCGGGTCGCGCTGGTCGACGCCGCGGCACGCGGTGGACACCTTCGGCTCGAGGACCGTGCGCATGGCGCCACGCCCACCTCGCAGAATGGGATGCTGCGCGCGCCCGATGGCTGTACGCTTGTCGGACCGGCATGTCTTGCGTAGCTGTCCTTCAGCGATCATTCCTGGCGAGATGTGAGGGAATACCATGCGAAGTCCACCCAGGACGCCCTCGGCGAGCTGTCGGCGGAAGGCCGGAAGCTCGTGACGAAGACGACGCCCGATGCCTGAACGTCCCGATCGCCACCTGAACCGGCTCGATCGACTCATCATCGTGTTCGACCGTGCCCTGCGCGGTGCGGCGCGAGTGGAGCTCGGTTCCGAGTCGGAGAACCCGGCCACCGGCGTCGTGGATGACGTCCTCGACGACCATGAACGCCGGCACTCGGCGGGGCTGATGCGGGTCAATCACGCGGGTGAGGTCGCCGCTCAGGCGCTCTACCGAGGGCAGTCGCTGGTGGCGCGCGATTCGGGGACACGGGAGGCGATGAAGCGGGCGGCGCGCGAAGAGAACGACCATCTCGTCTGGTGCCGCGCCCGGCTCGAAGAGCTGGGCTCGGCACCGAGCCGGCTCGACCCGCTCTGGTACGCCGGTTCTCTCGCCATCGGCGCCGCGGCCGGGCTCGCGGGCGATCGGTGGAGCCTGGGATTCGTCGCCGAAACCGAGCGCCAGGTGGTCGAACACCTGGACAGTCATCTGTCGCGGCTCCCGGACGGCGACCGCCGCAGCCGTGCCCTCCTCATGCGCATGCGATCCGACGAGCAAGGCCACGCCACCCGGGCGCGCGCCGCCGGAGGGGTCGCGCCGCCCCCTGTCGTCCGGCGCGCCATGCGCGCCACCTCGAAGGTCATGACCAGTAGCGCCTACTGGATTTGAAGTGGAATTCGGAACCGCCACCCCGCGGGCGGTGGAGTCGGGAGATGGGCGTCGAGATCGAACGGAAATTCCTCGTCATCGGCGATTCATGGCGCGCAGCGGCGTCGCCCGGAATGCGGTACCGGCAGGGCTATCTCTCGACAGGCCCGGGCAATTCCGTACGCGTGCGGGTGTGCGGGGACAATGCCTGGCTCAACATCAAGAGCGCGGTGGCGGGCATTGCGCGTCATGAGTACGAATACCGGATTCCACCGGCCGACGCGCACGCGATACTCGAAGAGCTCTGCGTGAAGCCGCTGATCGAAAAAACGCGCTTCATCGTCGAGCACGACGACCTTGCCTGGGAAATCGACGTCTTCGAGGGAGACAATTCAGGTCTCGTCGTGGCCGAGCTCGAGCTCGATTCGGCCGGCGACACGTTCACGCTCCCTGCATGGGCGGGTGAGGACGTGTCCGGTGACGTCCGATATTACAACCATCGCCTCGTCGAGCATCCGTACTCGATGTGGGCGAAATGACAGTCATGGGGAAAGAAAGCCATTCCTGCGAAGGCGGGAATGGATGACGGTGGCCGAGATCCGGAACGCGCGGCCACTTGGTCGCGGTGACGCCGGATCAGTGCTTGTCGCCGCTGGTCGGGTACATCGGGACCGGAAACGGGGTGACGTTGCCGCCATCGCCCGCGTCGAGAATCTTGTTGGCCCCCTCGCGGCGCACCTCGTCGATACGAACGACGGCGTGGAACGGAACGTAAGTGCGCTGCACGCCTTCGAACTCGGACTTGAGCTTCTCCTCGGAAGGGTCCACCAGTATCGCGGTGCGCTCTCCGAAAATGATCTCGCCGATCTCGACGAACCCGTAGAGCTCACCATGGCTCACGCTACGCGCATACAGCTCGTAGATCTTTCCGTGGCTGTGGAAAACGACCCGATAGACCTGCTTCTTTGCCATGCTGCACCGCGCTTCGGACGTGGACGGAGAAAGGACGTGGGATTATACGGGAGGGTTGCAAGAAACGCCGCAGACGGGCAGAGCGCTCCCCGAGTCGAGCTACCGAGCCCCGAGGAACCGCCGATAATCCTCCACCGCGTCTTCGACCGCCGCATGAAACAGCCTTTCTCCTGCCTCCGGCGTCGCGAGCGACGGATCCGAGCCGATACGACCGTCCGGGAAGCGGCGGCGATAGTCGGCAGCGTCCAGGATCGGTCCCGTGGGCGCGATCCGGGGACTCATCCGGGTATTCTTGATCGCATCGGGATAGGCGTAGAACGTGAGCGAGACCTCGGAAGGGGTGGCGTGGCTGCCTTCGGCGCCACCGAACAGCTCCCGCGAGAGCGCGCGCACGCGGTGCCCGTCGTACCAGTTGCCGAGCCGGCACCGCACCCCCGGTTCGTTTCCGGCCTGGCGGTTGAAGCTCGAGTCCGCGTAGATCTCGGAGAACGCGGCGTTCACGGTGGCGACGTTGCCGCCGTGCCCGTTGAGGAAGTAGCACCGCTCGAATCCATGCCGGACGAGGGACTGGACTACATCGCGCACGACCGCGATCAGGGTGCTGGGCCGCAGGGTGATGGAGCCGGAGAACCCGAGGTGGTGCTGGGCCATGCCAATGCTCAGCGTCGGCGCGACGACGATGTCGATCTTGTCGTCCATGCCGCGTGCGACCGTTTCGGGGCACAGCGCGTCGGTGCCGATGAGCCCATTGGGTCCGTGCTGCTCGGTCGATCCGATGGGGATGACGATGCCGCGCGATCGTTCGAGGTACACGTCGATTTCCTGCCAGGTCGAGAGTTGGAGCAGCACTGGCGACCTCCCCCGGTGTGGACGGTGTATCTCCAATTGTAAGGACCAATGCGCGAACATGTCATGCGTGGCGGGGAGCCGTTTTTATTCCATGCGAATTGCCGAAGCTCGTGGCACTCTCTACATTCCGGGAACACGAACGCAGGAGGCAGACCATGAGCGAGCTCGCGATGATCGTCGGAGCAGGTCCGGGGCTGAGTGCATCACTCGCGCGACTGTGCGCGAGCGAAGGGATCAGGGTCGTGCTCGCGGCGCGGGATACCGCGAAGCTCTCGGCCCTCGCGGAGGAGACCGGTGCGAGCGTGTACGCCTGCGATGCGAGCCGACGCGAGGCCGTCGACACCCTGTTCGACGCCGTGCTCGACGCCGAGGGCGTGCCGGACCTCGTCGTGTTCAACGCGAGCGCGCGAGTACGCGGTGCGGTCGCCGACCTCGATCCGGAGGCGGTCGAGCGGGCGATCGGTCTCTCGGCCTACGGTGGCTTCCTCGTCGCTCGCCGGGCCGCGATGGCGATGTGCGAGCGGGGGTCGGGCTCGATTCAGTTCACCGGCGCCTCGGCCAGCGTGAAGGGCTATCCGGAATCGGGCTGCTTCGCCATGGGGAAGTTCGCACTGCGTGGCCTCGCGCAGAGCATGGCGCGTGAGCTGGCGCCGAAGGGGATCCACGTCGCGCACTTCGTCATCGACGGAGGTATCGAGAGCGCCGTCCGCATCCCCGATCATGACGAGTGGCTGGATCCGGATGCGATCGCACGAACGTACCTGCACGTCCACCGACAGCACCGCAGTGCGTGGACGTGGGAGGTCGAGCTGAGGCCCTGGGTCGAGCACTTCTGAGATTTGAACCGGATCGGCGGGCCTGAATTCGAACCGCCGTGCCGCATCACTCGAAACGGCTTTCAGGAGATTCGATGTCGTTCCAGAGAATACTTCTGGCCAGCGGTTTCGCGCTTTGCGTCGCGCTGATGGCGGCGGCGCTGTGGCTTCAGCACGTCGAAGGACTCGATCCCTGCCCACTGTGCGTGCTCCAGCGCGGGGCCGTCATCGCGCTCGGCGTATTGATGCTTGCCGGCGCGATCCACGATCCCGCCACGGTGGGACGCCGCCTTTACGGGGTGATGATCACGATCACTGCGGTCGCGGGGGCCGCGACGGCAGGCCGCCACGTATGGCTCCAGAGCCTGCCTCCGGGCCAGGCGCCGGAGTGCGGTCCGGGCCTGGAGTACATGCTCGGCGCCTTTCCGCTCACCGAGGTAATCGAGATGGTCCTGCGAGGCTCGGGTGAGTGCGCCGAGGTGCAGTGGACGTTCCTTTCCCTCTCCATCCCCGAGTGGACCCTGCTCCTGTTCATCGCGTTCACCCTCTTCGGGCTCTGGCTGATCGCGGCCCGGCCCGCGGCTCGAGTCGCGGCCCGCGCTGTCCCGGAGGGGACCGCCCAATGAGCAAGGGGACTCACGAATACCGTCCCGACCCCCGCAACCGGGAGATCCTGATCTACGTCAACGGCGAGCACGTGCCGCGGGAGGAGGCCAGGGTTTCGGTCTTCGACAGCGGGTTCGTACTCGGGGACGGGGTCTGGGAAGGGCTGCGGGTGCATCGCGGGCGCATCGCGTTCCTCGATGCCCACCTCGACCGCCTCTTCGAGGGTGCGAAGGCCCTCGATCTCGATATCGGCCTCGACCGCCAAGCACTCGCCGAAGCGCTCTGCGAGACGTTGCGGGTGAACGGGATGACCGAGGACGTGCATATTCGTCTCATGGTCACGCGTGGGGTGAAGGCGACGCCGTACCAGGACCCCAGGGTCACCATCGGACCGGCCACCATCGTCATCATTCCCGAGTACAAGGCGCCGGATCCCGCCGTCGCGGCGCGCGGGATCCGTCTGTTCACCGTTCACGTGCGCCGCGGCCCGCCCGACGTGCAGGATCCGAAGCTCAACAGCCATTCGAAGCTCAACTGCATCCTCGCCTGCATCCAGGCAACGAAGGCGGGGGCCGACGAGGCGTTGATGCTCGACCCCCGGGGATTCGTCGCAACCTGCAATTCCACCCACTTCTTCATCGTCAGGCGGGGCGAGGTCTGGACCTCGTCCGGCGACTACTGCCTCGGCGGAATCACCCGCGGGAACGTCATCGGACTCTGTCGCGAGCACTCGATCCCCGTCCGTGAGCGAAACTTCAGCCTCACCGACGTCTACGGCGCCGAAGAGTCGTTCGTCACCGGTACGTTCGCCGGCGTGGCGCCGGTCGCGGCGGTGGATGGCCGCACCATCGGCTCGGGAACCCGCGGACCGGTGACGGAACGCCTCCAGTCGTTGTATCTCGAACTCATGGAGCGGGTGTGCACGGGATGACCGCCGGTGCCCGGTCTCAACCCTCGGCCAACGAGTCGCACCGCTTCGCCAGCGCGAAGTCCAGCTCGTGCAGTCCCTTGATCCTGTGGCTCCACCACTCGACGGTGACCCGGCCCCACTCGGTCACATGACCTTCAGAAGATCTCCGAGAACAGCGCCTTCATGTCGTCCCATGATCTCCTGTCGACCGCCTCGTCGTACTTGAGCGGCAGGCCGTACCTCTCGCCGTTCGCGGTCGCCTCGGGGTTGGTAAAGCCGTGTAACGCCCCATCGTAGGCCACGAAGCGAAGGTCGGCGCCGGCGTCCGCCATCTCCTGTTCGATGCCGGCGATTTCCTCGTCGGAGACAAGGGCGTCGGCGGCCCCATGACATACGAGCACCCTGGCCCGCACCTCGCCTCTTGCCGGCTTGTGGAACGAGCCGAGCGAGCCATGGAAGCTCACCACGCCTTTCAGATCCATGCCGATGCGCGCACCATGCAGCACCATGGCGCCGCCGAAGCAGTAGCCGATCGCCGCCACGCGGCCCGCATCGACGGAAGGATGCCGGGAGATCGCATCGAATGCGGCCTTGAACCGGGCGGTACCGGCATCCATGTCCCCCAGCACGGAGTTCATCAGCGTGCCCGCGCCTTGCGGGTCGGCAGCGGTCCGTCCCTCCCCGTACATGTCAACCGCCAGCGCCGTGTAGCCGAGCTCTGCCAGCATGCGCGCCCGGCCGCGAATGTAGTCGTCGAGTCCCCACCATTCATGCACGACGAGCACGCCGGGGCGCGGTTCCCCCGCGGCGCCGTCGTACGCGATGTGGCCCTTGCACATGGTGTCGCCCGCGGCGTAGGTCACGTCTTCCGTTCTGATGTCCGCCATTGTCAACTCCTCGTTGATGGTATGCCGTGAATCGTCTTCGATGCTTCGGCGTTGCTCACCCGCTCCGTTTCCATCCCCGTTCCTCTGCCATTCGTCTCGTGCGATGCGTCCTTCGTCGGGGAGTGATGCGCCATTGCGTCGTTCCATGCTCCAGTGTCGGATGATGAAGGTTGCAGGGGCAAGCGAGTCACGCCTCGACGAGATCCCGGCCGAGCCCGCCCAGAATGCGTGGACCTCGCGCCGTCACCTCGATGGTATCGCTCACCGCGACGGTGAACCGCCCGTAGTCGCGCAACGTGATCGGCAGGTGAAACACCATGCCCGGTTCGATCACGACGTCGACGCCCCGATAGAGGCTCAGGATGTTCCCCTCGCCCCAGTCGGGCGCGAACGCGATGCCGATGCTGTAGCCCGAGCGCTTGCGATACGCCTCGGTGCATCCCGCGGCATCGATCACCGCCTGCACCGCCTGGTGCACGTCGGCACATGTCCGCCCGGGGCGCAGCATCTTCGCTCCCGCCGCGAACGCTTCCCGGCATACCTCGTACCAGTCATGCGCCTTGCGGGGCACGCGGCCGACCGCCACGGTGCGAAACGACGCGGCGTGGTAGCGGTGGTGGCACGCCGCGGTCTCGAGCACCACGAGGTCGCCGTTCCGGATGCGCCGCCGGCGCCAGGTTGCGTGCGGGAGACCCGACCGCGGCCCGGAGACGATGAACGGCTCCATGCCGACATACTCCGACCCCGCCTTGATCGCGGCATGCATGACCTCTGCCGCGACGTCGTTCTCCGTCGCTCCCGCGCGTACCGCCGCGAGACCCGCGCTCATGCCGGCGTCGTTCGCGCGCGCCGCGGCGCGGATCGCGGCAAGCTCGCGCACGCTCTTCACCCGGCGCAGCGATTCGACGATGCCACTGCCGTCCTCGAGCCGTCCGAGCCGTTCGCGCAGGCGGTCGAACAGGTTCGCGGTGAGGAACCAGGCGTTGCGATCGATGGCGATGCGCCGGCCCTTGAATCCGCGGGTCTCGACGATCTCCGCCACCGCGTCGGCAGGATTCGCATCGTCCGCATAGCCGACGATGCGGGAGAGGTACGTGTTCGCGCGTGCGTTGTGCGTCTCCAGCCCGCGCAGCATCAGAAACGCCGCGCCCTTCGCCGGCACCGCGAGGCACTGGAGCGTGTAGTAGCCGGGGGTCTGCTGTCCGCTCAGCCAGAAGATGTTCTCCGCCCCGCTCGTCAGATAGAGATCGACGCCGGCCGCGGCGAGGACGCGCTTGAGGCGCCGCTGCCTCGCGTCGATTTCCTCCTTGGGGAATGCGGCGTCGCTGCCGCGCGCCACGCCCTCCTCGGCTCGCCTCTTCGCCATCACGCACCCTCCCCTTGCGTTGGCCCGCGCGAGTATTCTCCCCGCGGGATTGTTGCGCGTCGTCCTGCCCGGCGCCACTTCCACACTGTCTTCGGATGTCCCGCGATCGGCGGGCAACGAGGCCCGTCGTCATCGCCCGGTCCCGTGGCGCCTCGCATACGATGGACGGGAGGATGGCTTGCGGGGGCCTCCGCGCGGATCGGGCCGATCACCGGCCCTCGGCGCGCGCTATAGTTACCGCGCCGGTCCATCCATCCGGAGATCGACCATGGACGCCAGGACGAGACTCAAGACCCTCCCGCTGCGCAACCGGCCACGCCGTCTCCGGCACTCCACGAGGCTCCGTGCGGCGGTGCGCGAGACAGTGCTCACCCCCGCCGATTTCATCTATCCGCTGTTCATCGTCCATGGCGAAAACGTGCGTGATCCGATCCCGTCGATGCCGGGGATCTGCCAGCTCTCCGTCGATCAGGCGGTCGAGGAAGCGGGCAGGGCGGCGGCGGCAGGGATCTCCGCGGTGCTGCTCTTCGGCATCCCGGCCTCCAAGGATCCGATTGGCCACGAGAACTTCGACGACGACGGCATCATCCAGCGCACGGTCCGTGCGTTGAAGGACGCACTGCCGGATCTTCTCGTCGTCACCGACGTGTGTCTGTGCGAGTACACCGATCACGGCCACTGCGGCGTGCTGAACCACGAGAATCCGGTGCTCCCGGCCGGCTACGTGTTGAACGACGAGACCCTCGACGTCCTCGCCCGGGTCTCCGTGAGCCACGCGCGGGCCGGCGCCGACGTCGTCGCGCCGAGCGGCATGATCGACGGCATGGTCGCCGGTATCCGCGAAGGGCTCGACGAGTACGGATACGACCACATCCCGATCATGTCCTATGCCATCAAGTACGCCTCGGCGTTCTACGGACCATTCCGGGATGCCGCGCAGGGAGCGCCGAAGTTCGGCGATCGGCGCACCCACCAGATGGACCCCGGCAACGTGCGGGAGGCGCTCAAGGAGGCAGCGCTCGACGTCGGGGAGGGTGCGGACTTCCTGATGGTCAAGCCCGCCCTCGCCTACCTCGACGTCATCCGCCGCGTGCGCGATGCACACCCGGAATTGCCGATGGTCGCGTACAACGTGAGCGGCGAATACTCGATGGTCAAGGCGGCCGGCGAACGCGGCTGGCTCGACGAGCGTTCGATCGCGCTCGAGAACCTCACCGCGATCAAACGGGCCGGCGCCGATCTGATCATCACCTACCACGCGCTCGATGCCGCGCGCTGGATCGAAGGCCGGCCTCCGGCGTGACCCTCATGACGGGAACGATCGTTCCGTGCGCGTGAATCGGTCCCCGCCCCCGGGTGGCTGAACGATCTCGCGGTTGCACGACACGGGGCAGGATCGGAAACCGGCGATTCGGTCCCGACGTCCCAGGCCACACCGGCATCCGCCGCACGCGGCGTACACCGTGCCCGGGCGGCGACGTCGGCGCGCTCCGGCTCTCGAACCACTCGCATGCGGGAAGGAATGTGCCCGGGTGCGCGCCGCCCCATCCGGCGCCGTCGCTCAAGCCGCGCGCACGTAGTACAGATAGGTGTCGAAGTCGAACGGCTCCTCGATGCCGCTCTCGGGGTGAAACAGCGACCTCGGGCGAGAGCCGAGCGGACCCAGATAGACGTGCAGCGCACGGCAGGATTCGCCGGCTTCGGCGCTGATCGCGTGCACGGTGCGTTCCCGGAGCGCGATGACTTCGGCGGGGCGAACGACGCGGCGCGTCGCGAGCCGCGCCCGACCGCCGACACGCCGGTAGAACCGGTTACGCTCGCCGCCTTCGAATACGCCGATCACTGCACACATCGAGTGGTCGTGAGGCGGCTGGAGGTGACCGGGCTCGGTTTCGACGATGGCCACCGTTGTCGCGTCGTCTTCGAACAAGGTCCGATCATGACCGAGCATCAGCCCGCCGCTGCGGCGGGCGTACATCGAATCGAGCGGCGGCAGGGCGACGACGCCGGAAGCGAGGGCCCGTACCGCGTCACGCACCACTGCCCGCGTCGCGGTCACCGCATCGCTCGCCGCGGCCGCGTCCCGGCACTCGTTCACGAACTGCCTGGTATCGAAGAGCGTCGCCATGGCGAGACGCCTCTGCTTGATCGGGGGAGGGGGGGAGGATGTACGGAATGCGAAGCGGCGGGGGCGCCCGTCATCGGCCCGCGAGCACCCGATGCAACCAGTTTGCGATGTCCCTGATCTCCTCCGCGCATACCGAATGGGGCATCGGATAGGTATGGACCTCGACGACGTATCCCAGATCCGCCATCGCCGCCCGGGAACGCTCCGAGAGCGCAAGCGCGATCACGGGGTCCTGGCTGCCGTGCGCGAGGAAGATCGGCACGTCACGATTCGCGGCATGCGCCTGGGTCGCAAGGGACTTCGCGGCCGGCAGGTAGGTCGAGAGGGCGAGGATGCCCGCGATGCGAAACGGAAAGCGCAGCCCCGCATGCAAGGCGATGGCGCCACCCTGGGAGAACCCGGCGAGGACCACACGCTCCGGGGTGATGCCGCGGGCGATCTGCTCGTCGACCAGCGCACGGGCGACTGCGCCCGACTCTCGTACCCCTTCCTCGTCGGCTCGACGGTCGAGCTCGGGGCCCGCGATGTCATACCAGGCGCGCATCGCCATCCCGCCGTTGATGGTGACGGGCCGCACCGGCGCGTGCGGAAACACGAACCGGACGTCGTCGAGCCCGGCGCGGCCAAGCTCCGCCGCGGCCGGCTCGAAATCATGTCCATCGGCGCCGAGACCATGGAGCCACACGACGACCGCGGTCACGGGCTTCGGCGGTTCGACGACGACAGGCGGGTCGAGCTCCGCCAGCGCCGCCGCGCTCACGAACCGCTTCTCCGAGGTTGGCGCCGCGAGTCGCGACGCGACGCGCCGGACCGGTCTCGCCCACCGCTCCGGCCCCGGTTCGGCTGCCGTGCATACCGCCGCCGCGCAGGAGGCGCCGGGTCGGCCATCAGCTCCGCACTCGCCACCTCGGCCGGAATGGACTGGCCGATGAAGGCTTCGATATCGGTGAGCGAATAGCAGAAACGCTCGCACGAGAAGCTCACCGCGTCGCCCTTCGCGCCGACGCGAGCGGTCCGGCCGACACGATGAACGTAGTCCTCGGCATCCTGCGGCAGGTCGTAGTTGAAGACGTGGCTCACGTCCGGTATGTGCAGTCCCCGTGCCGCGACGTCGGTGGCGAGGAGAATCGGCAGCTCGCCGCGCTTGAACCGATCGAGCAGCGCAAGGCGCCTCCTTTGGGGAACGTCACCGTTCAGCATGCCGGCGATGAGTTCGTTCCCGGCCAGCCAGGCATCGACCTTCTCCGCCTCGCGCTTGGTGTTGAAGAAGATGATCGTGCGGGTGACGTCCATCCGCCGGAGCAATCCGATGAGCAGCGGGATCTTGTCCTTCTCGCCAACGTGATAGAGGCGCTGACTGACGGAGGCGACGGTGACGTGGTTCTCGGGGGTCGCGTCAACCATCGTCGGTGAGTTCATGTGCTCGTACGCGAGCTCGCGGACCCGCATCGAGAGAGTGGCCGAGAACAGGAGGCTGAGCCGCTGTTGCGGGGGCGGCATGCGTCTCAGCAGATAGCGGATGTCCCGGATGAATCCCAGGTCGAACATCCGGTCCGCTTCGTCGAGCACTGCGACCCGCACCGCGTTCAGGTGGAATATCTTCTGCTTGAAATAGTCGATGAGCCGTCCCGGGGTGCCTATGAGCACGTCGAGGCCGTCGCGGAGCATCTGGCGTTGCGACTCGTATCCGGTCCCGCCGAACACGACGCCGAAGCGCAGCCCGGTGTACAGCCCGATCTGCTCGGCATCCCTGTGAATCTGCACCGCCAGCTCGCGGGTGGGCGCGAGCACGATGGCGCGAGGCTGCCCGGTTCCGGCGTCCGGATGGCGCGGCTCGCGCAGCAACACGTTCATGATTCCGACCAGGAACGCAGCGGTCTTTCCGGTGCCGGTCTGTGCTTGTCCTTCGACGTCGCGGCCGGCCAGGACTGCCGGCAGCGACTGCGCCTGGATGGGGGTGCAGTATTCGAAGCCGGCATCCTCGATACCGCGCAGGATCGACGGCTCGAGATCGAGACTTGCGAACCTGACGTCGGTGAGCAGATGCTCGGTCATCGACCCGTCACCGAAAGGCGCATGCACGTCCGATGATGCGTGGCCCGTGTGGTTGTCGGCCTGCGTGTCCATGCGAAATGAATCCATTCTGAATGACCGTGGTGATGTTCTTTCGACTTTTCTGGAATAACCCGTTGAGTTCCAACCATTTCTGATCAGCCGCGCGATTCAGGCAATCGGAACGGCGAAAAAACGGCCCGGATCCAGCTTGAATTGCCGAATCGAATCCGATCACAATCGCCCACGCCCGACACTTGGAGGCAACCGCAGTGACCGACAAGATCGTTCATGTCACCGACGGAAGCTTTGAGGAGGATGTCCTCAAGGCCGAGGATCCCGTACTCGTCGACTACTGGGCCGAATGGTGCGGTCCGTGCAAGGCGATCGCGCCGGTTCTCGGCGAGATCGCCGAAGAATACGCAGGACGGCTCAAGATCGCAAAGCTGAACATCGACGAGAACCCGTCAACTCCGCCCAGATACGGGATCAGGGGAATTCCGACCCTGATGCTCTTCAAGGACGGCAACGTCGAGGCGACGAAGGTCGGCGCCCTCTCGAAGTCCCAACTCTCGGCGTTTCTCGACAGCAACATCTGATGGCGGACGCGCACGGACGCACCGTCCCGGTGCGTCCGTGGCGCCCGGCGAAGACCTGCAATCAACGGAGGCGGACCCCGGCAGGCCTGTTTCATTCCAGCGGCAGGACGGTGATCGGGCAGTAGTGACGAGAGGGACGGGCTCTTGTCGACTGCTTCGAGACCGTCACCCGGCTCACCCACGAGGGGCGAGGGCGCGGCCGTGCGAACGCTGCTCGACGATGTCGGCCCGCGCGGGTGTCTGCTCACCCTCGATGCGCCGCACACCACCTGCGACACCGAACGGGAGATTGTCGACACTCACCGCGTCGATGACCTGTTCACCGTCAGTGGAGCCGATCGGCTCCATGATGCGTTCCTCCATGAGTGCCGCTCGCTTGCCCTCGGCGGACAGTGGCGGAGCATCGATGCCCTCGCGGCGCGAGCCGGTGGGGAGACGACAACCAGAGGAGAGAGATCATGTTCAAGAACGGGATGAACCGGCGAAACTTCCTGCAGCAGACCGGATTGTGGGCGGCGGCCGCCGCCGGAATGCTGCCGAAGCTGGCGTACGCGGCTCGCGACAAGGAGCTCAACATCTACTGCTGGGAAGGCTACAACTCCGACGACGTGCTCGACCCGTTCCGTCGCGAGTTCGACGCCAAGGTCCGGGCCGAAGGTCTCACCTCGGACCCGGACGCGGTCAACCGCCTGCGCGCGGGCGAGACCGCGGTGTGGGACCTCATCAACGTCAACAACCCTTGGGCACGCGAGATGATGTACCCGGAGGGCCTGATCCGGCCGCTTCCGCGGGACCGGTTCGAACCGATGTTCGAGAAGATGATGCCGGCGTTCCACCCGCCGTACGAGTGGGCGATGGACAAGTCGGGTCAGGAGCTGCTCGGCATGACGCAGCGCTTCGGCCCCTTCAACTTCGTGGTCAACACGGAAAAGATCTCGCGCGCCACGGCGGAGGACGAGGGCTTCAACGTCTTCCTCGACGCGGCCATGAACGGAAGGTACGGCGTCCTGACCTACGACAACTGGAACATCTACCACATGTGCGTCACCGCCGGGGTGCATCCGTTCAAGGCGCATACCGAGCAGGAGATCGCGGCGTTCACGGATGCCTGCAAGAAGATCTTCAACGGCGCCAAGCTCCTGACGGACGACCTGGTCCAGATGAATCTGGCCCTCATCAACGGCGAGATCGACGCCTACTTCACGGGCGGGACCTATACCGCATCGCCCGCGCGCTACGACGGCGCGACCCAGGTGCGGGGCATCACGCCGAAGTCGGGTCCGATGGACGGCAAGGGCGGCATCGTGTGGATCGAGCTGACCTCCGCGGTCGACAATCCGGATCCGTCGCCACTGGCCGATGAGTTCCTGGCCTATGTCCAGCGTCCGGACATCTCCAAGCGTGTGGCGTTCGCCGAAGGCACCTACAATCCCGTCTCGCAGATGGGCGAGGCCGCGGTGATGGCGCAGTTCGACGCGGACGAGCTGAACGCCATCCAGTGGGACACCCTGGAAGAGGAGATGGCGAACTCGGCCGACTACGACATCAACCCGGACTACGCGCAGATGTACGACATCTACGCCGCCGCGAAGCGCGAACGCGAGTCGTGAGGCCGGATCGCGGTTGATGTCCGTGGTCCCCGGGTCCCGGAGGGTCGATGGAGCACAGCACGGCGCCGTTCCTCGTGTTGAGCGGGCTCACCAAGCGCTTCGGCGACTTCGCCGCGGTCCGCGACGTGAACCTCGAGATACGGGAAGGCGAGTTCTTCACCCTCGTCGGGCCTTCCGGATCCGGCAAGACGACCATGATTCGCCTGCTGGTGGGCATGGATCGGCCCACCAGCGGCGACATTCGGCTGCAAGGGAATTCTCTCAACAAGATCCCGGCCAACAAGCGGCCGACGTGCATGGTCTTCCAGAATCTCGCCCTGTTCCCGCACAAGAGCGTCGGCGAGAACATCGAGTTCCCGTTGAAGATCGCAAGGGTGGGCGCGGCGCAGCGAAGGGAGAGGGCGCTTGCATTGCTCGAACAGCTTCGCCTCCCCGCCGACTACTACGACAAGGGAGTCAACCAGTGCTCCGGCGGTGAGCGCCAGCGCGTGGCGCTGGCCCGTGCACTGGCCTTCGATCCGCAGATCCTGTTCTTCGACGAGCCGCTGTCGGCGCTCGACTTCCGGCTGCGCAAGACGCTGGAGAAGGAGCTCAAGGACATCCACCGGGAGACGGGCAAGACGTTCGTCTACATCACCCACTCGCTCGAGGAGGCCATGGTGATGTCGGACCGGATCGGCATCATGAAGGACGGGACGCTGGTCCAGATCGGGACGCCCCACGAGATCTACAACCGGCCGGTCGACAAGTTCGTCGCCGAGTTCATGGGCGAGGTGAACACGCTGGAGGTGGAGGCCGCGGGACCCGAAGCGGTGCGGGTCGCGGGCGGCGGATCGGAATTCGCGGTGCGAGGCATGCCCGCCGGCTTCACGGGCGGATACCTCATCATCCGCCCGGAGGTCATGAAGCTCGGCCGGGAAGCCTCGGAGGTGGCGAATACGCTCGCCGGCACGCTCTTCAACGACTATGCGCTCGGATCCAGGGTTCAGTATCAGATCCGCACCGCCGACGATGATCACTGGCTCGTGGAGCGGCTTCAGGACGAATCGTTCGACGGTGCTCTCGGGGACGAGGTCATGCTGGGCTGGCGCCCCGAAGACTCCATCCTGGTGAGTCGATGATGCAGTGGCGCAGCGCGACGACAGGGTGAGCTGGATCCGCCGCCCGGGGGTGCTCTGCGCCGGGCCGGTGTCGCTGCTGCTGCTCGCCGGATTCGCCGGGCCGCTCGTCATCCTGCTCGGCTACAGCTTCATGCCGCCGCGAACGTTCTCGCTGCTGCAGGCGCCGACCCTCGCCAACTTCGCCTCCGTCGTCACCGACAGCTATTACCTTTCGTTTTTCTGGTCGTTGTTCCTCGCAGTGGTGACGGTCGGGCTGCTCTTCCTGATCTGCTATCCCATCGCCTACGGCATGGCGAAGCTGTTCGGCTGGTGGGCCAACTTGGTGACGGCCCTGGTCGCGCTGCCGCTGCTGATCTCGGAGAACATCCGGCTGTTCGGCTGGGTGCTGATCCTGCTCAAGAACGGCATTCTCGACGGCACGCTGCAGCACGTCCTCGGCTTCTCGGCGTCGGGCCTGCTCTACACGGTGCCGGCCATCGTGCTGGGACTGGTCTACGTCTACCTGCCGTTCATGCTGTTCCCGTTGACCATCGGCATCTCGATGGTCCCGGACAGCCTGAAGGAGGCGGCCTTCGACCTCGGCGCCTCGCGGTGGCAGGTATTCCGCGAGGTGGAATTGCCCCTGTCGATGCCGGGGATCATGATCGGCGGCATCCTGACCTTCGTTCTCGCGCTCGGATCGCTGGCCGAGTCCAAGATCCTCGGCGGGCAGGCGGTGGTGATGATCGCGGACGACATCGAGAGCGCGTTCACCTTCGCGCAGAACTGGCCGAAGGGGTCGATGCTGTCGGTGCTCCTGATCGGGCTCTCGGGCCTCATCGTCTTCATGCTGCTGCGCAGAATCGATCTGGACCGGATCATCGGCAGGCGGTAGAGCGATGGCGACGGACCGAAAGGGCGGGGCGACACGGATCCTGATCTGGCTGTGGACCGCGAGCGTCCTCGCGTTTCTGTACGTCCCCATGATCGCGGTGGTCCTGGCCTCGTTCTCCAGGCAGAGGTACTTTCGATTCCCGATCGCCGACTGGTCGACGAGGTGGTACGAGAAGGCGGCCGAGTCCCTCTCGGTACGCGACCTGGTGTGGACCTCGCTGACCGTGGCGGTCCTGGTGACGGTCTTCTCGGTGGTGCTCGCGTTCTTCGGCGCGCTGGCCTTCGCCAGGTACGACTGGACGGGCCGCAAGCTCTTTCAGCGCCTCGTCCTGCTGCCGATCTTCTTTCCCCAGGCGGTGTTGGGGCTCGCGCTGCTGCTGTGGTTCTCGGTCCTGGGGGTCCGGACGAGCTGGCATACCGCGGTGTTCGCTCACATGGTCTGGATCGTTCCGATCGTCGTCCTCATCATGTCGATCCAGGCCTACAGCTTCGACCCCGCCCTGGAAGAGGCCGCGTTCGATCTGGGCGCCAGCCGCTGGCAGGTGCTGACGGAGATCACCATCCCCATCCTGGCGCCGGGTATCATCTCGGGCGCGATCTTCGCCTTCCTGCTGTCGTGGAGCAATTTCCCGCTGTCGCTGTTCTCCACCGGCGCCGATCAGACCGTGCCGGAGTGGCTCTACTCCAAGATGGTCTCGGGCTATACCCCGATGGTCCCGACCCTCGGCGCCCTCACCATGGCGGGCGCCGCGCTGCTGCTCCTGCTCGCCGGCGCGGTCTGGCTGATCGGCCGCAGAGGAAAGCGGGCGCGACCGTAGACCGTATGGATCGACCGCAAATTCAATCGGCCAAAGGAGGCTCATGATGCTGACATCGATTTCAGGACGCTCCGTGATCGTCACCGGGGCGAGCAAGGGTATCGGCAAGGGTATCGCGCGCGTCTTCGCCGATCAGGGCGCGAAGGTGCTGGTGGTGGCCCGCACGCTGGCGGATGCGGAGATCGCGGCGGCGGAGATGGGCAGCGGCGCCAGCGCGTTTTCCGCCGACGTGGGCGACTGGGACCAGTGCCAGGCGATGGCCGCGGCGGCGGCCGAACGCCACGGCGGGATCGACATCCTCTGCGCGAACGCCGGGGTCTACCCGCAGACCAATATCGACGAGATGGACCCGTCCGAATGGGATCTGGTGCTGGGCACCAACCTCAAGGGCAACTTCCTCAGCGTGAAGGCATGCCTCGCGGAGCTGAAGAAGTCCGACCAGGGCCGCGTCATCCTGACCTCCTCGATCACCGGCCCGGTGACCGGCTTTCCCGGCTGGTCGCACTACGGCGCCTCCAAGTCCGGGCAGCTCGGATTCATGCGGACCGCCTGCATCGAGCTCGCGAAGCACGGGATCACCATGAACGCGGTCCTGCCCGGGAACGTCGTCACGGAAGGACTGGAGGGCCTGGGCGATGACTACCTCCGGACGATGGCGGCCTCCATTCCGCTCAAGAAGCTGGGCGTGGTCGAGGACATCGGATTCGCCGCGCTGTTCCTCGCCTCGCGGGAGGCCAACTACATCACGGGCCAGACCATCATCGTCGACGGCGGGCAGATCCTGCCCGAGTCGCTGGAGGCGCTGGAATAAATGGCAATGTGACAATCCGATTGCGTGCGAGCACAAGCACTACGGCGCAACGGGGATTCTGTCCCTCCGCATTCACCGGAGAGAGACCATGGCCAAGAGCAGATGGATGCGTTCCAAGATGGTGCCCGGAGAGGAAGAAGAGCGCGCCAAGCTCAAGGAACAGCAAGCCAAGGGCGACCACGACGCCGCTCGAAAGACCGTGGGCCGCATCGGGAACATCATGCGCGGCCGCAACTCCAAGTAGTCGAGGGCGCGCCGGCAGTAAAGAGCGCGGCGGAAACGGTGACGTTGATGTGAGGGGTGTAGCGCGGCCGGACGCGACGACGTTCATCCGCCGAGGAGCCGGCCGCGAACCGTCTTCGGGCTTTCACCCGTCCAGCGCCGGACGGCGCGCGAGAATGCCGAGAGCTCGGAATAGCCGAGCAGAAACGCGATCTCCGACAGCAGCAGGTGGCGCTGCCTCAGGTAGGCGAACGCAAGCTCCCGGCGCGTCGTCTGGACCAGCTCCTTGTAGGTCAGCCCGGTGCGGGCGAGCTCGCGTCGGATGCTGGCGGGCGAGAGCCGCAGGTCTTCGCCGATCGTCTCCAGTGGCGGCCAACCTCCCGGCAGCCTCGTGCGAACCGCCATCCGTACCCGGTCGATCAGAGGTTCGCCGCCGCCCGCCCGCGAGCCCAGCGCTTCCAGGCAGGCGTGCATCATCGTCATCATCTTCAGATCGCGGCGCGGCATGGGGCGTTCCAGCACGTCCGGCCGGAACACGAGGGCGTTGGTCGGATGGGAGAAATGGACCGGAGCGCCGAAGGCGGCTTCGTGCTGCCCGGCGTCCGGCGGTCTCGGATGCTCGAAACAGACCACATCGGGAGACCAGGACCTTCCCAGGCCCTCGCGGAAGATGTTGAGGAACATGCCGAGCGACAGCTCCGCGTCCTGGCGGCGTTCCACGATGGCGGACGCCCGGATCTGGTACTGGAGCATCAGCCGCCCGTCGTGCCGGGAAGCGAGGCGGAGTAGCGAGTGCTGCTGGTGGCAGGGGAAGGTCTCGGTGATGTTGTGCAGTGCGGCCCCCAACGTGGGCGACGACACCGCCAGGTAGCCCCACAACCCGAGGTCGTGGGGCCGGAACTGGTTGCCGAACCAGAGCCCGAAGTTTTCGTCGCCGGTCTGGTGCGCAGCTTCCTCGAAGAGCCGGCAGAAGCAGTCGAGCCGGATCGGCAGGGTAGGGGCGCCGGCCATGGAGGGGGAGACCCCGGTGTTGCCGAAGATGCTGTCGACATCCCCGCCGCGGCGCTCGATCTGCTCGACGATACCGGTCGCCGCGGATGCGAGCACCACCGGGGGCACCGCTCCGGCGGTGGAGGGCTCTCGCCTGCCGGGCTGCATCACCCCGGAGAGATCCGGATCAGGAGTCGCCGTCATCGGTCGACCGAATCCGTTCCCGGCGGCTTCGTGCGCCCGGCCAGAGTGTTCGACGCACCGTCATGCCATGTCTGCGCGGCCTGGGTCACGCCCGCCTTGGCCGGCGAACACCTTCCGCACGCCTCGCTTCGCAAACCGATGAGAATCGCGGGTTAGCACAGCGACCGACCCGGATCAAGCCCGAGCCCGCGTGCTGCCGTGCTCCCGGGCGCAGGAGGAGAGCCCGCAAACCCGGGAGCGGGTCTTCTGCGCCGGGGGTCAACCGGGGGCGGGGCGGTCGCGTTCGTCGAGCCGCCCGCGCGGCTCGCCTCGCAGCTCCGAGAGCTCCCGGGCGAGGCCGTGATGGTCAGCGGCCAGACGATCCAGTTTGTTATTCACGTCGCCGAATTTCTTGTCGATGTCTTCGAACCGCCGCACCATGTCCATGCGCAACGATCGCAGCATCTGCCACACGAGGCCGCCGAGCGCCACGCCCACGGCGAGAATCGTCCAAGTGTCGGCGTTCATCATGGGTTTTCCCTGCCTTGCGTCCTGTGCTGTCCCCATCCGGCCACGCGCTCAGTATAGCCCCGAGCCGGTCAAGTCCTGCTTGCGGCCATCCGAAGCCGGACAGATCGATCATCGGCGGGTTTTCGCCAAGGGCAAGCGCCCGCGGGGAAAAAGGGTGTAGGAGAACGTCCCGTTTTTCGAGGCTCCGTGCTCTTGCGCCATGAACAGGGGAGCCGATGCCTCGGCGCCAGGCGGATATCACCCGAAGCGCGACAGATAGTCCTCGCAGAGCGGCACCGTGCCTTCGGTGTACTCGACCCCCATCGACCGGGCGAGCTCCGTCGCCGAATGAGAGCCGATCCAGGCCACCAGGAGGAGGCGACGCAGCATCACGAACGTCGGGATCTCCTCCTCGTCGGCGCGGGGCAGGTCGATGACCCTGCGATAGCCGCGCAGCCACGCCGCGATGAGCTCCGGAACTTCCGGCTTGTGCTCGAAGAACGACACCGTGGTCGCGCAGTCGTACATCAGCCAACTGAAGCCGCAGTCGTCGAAGTCGATCACCTTGGTCACCGGGCCGTCGATCAGAAGGTTGGCGAGCCGCATGTCGCAGTGGACCAGGTTGAACCGCTCGGGAGACGAGCCGAAACGTTCGAGCCGCCGGCCGATGAGATCGATGGTCCGGGCGAACAGGGCCTCGATCTCCGGCGTGAGCCCCATGCCGTCACGCCAGGAGCCCCAATGAGGCCGGCTTCCCAGAGTGGTGTCGAAATCCCAGGTGAAGCGCTCGAAGCCGGCGGGCCGCTGCCAGCCTTCCACGTGGACGTGCATCCGGGCGGTGATCTCGCCCAGGATCTCGAACGGACCACGCAGGTCCTGCTGCTCTTCATCCGGCTCCACCCCCGCTTCCCAGGCCGAGAGGACGACGTGACGCGGATTGGGCAGGGCCTCGTGGGGGACGAGCTGGATCAGTTCGCCGTCGGTACCGGCGATCGGGATCGGGGTCACGACCGCGCCGTCGCGGCGAAGGGCGGTGAGCCATGCCAGCTCGGAGGCGATGGCGTTGCGGGTGTGGTAGCCCTCGCGATGCACCCGCAGGGCCCATGGTCCGCCCCCGGCGGGAGTCTCGACCCGATAGGTCGCGTTCTCGGAGACGTTGATGAGGCGAGCCGCGGCGCCGGAAGGGAGGTCGTAGCGATCGAGCGCCGCGGTCGCCAGAAGGTGCAGCCGCCGGAGTTGTTCATCGTGCGGCAGAGCATCGAAGCCTGACATCCTGCTTTCCTCGTGAAAAGTGCGGAAGTACTCGGGTTGTATAGGCGAGACGGCGCCGAGCCGCTTGACCGCAAGCACACATGATTTGACCATCCGGAGCCGGCGGCTCCCGGCAGCGTTCATGTTGCCGGGCGGCCGATGTGTCAATTCCCGAGTGTCTGAAGTCAAGCGGCCGTGGCCCGGTGCTGCTTCAATGCCGCGGCATGCCGAGGCCGAGGCGAGAGGGCGTGAGCCGGGCGAAGCTCGAATTCCTCGAAGCGTCGAAGTCCTTCTGGAATCCGGACAAGACGCAGTTCTGGCAGGACGCCGGCGTCGATCTGGTGATCGATCGCCGTGAAGGCTATTGCCTCTACGACCTCGACGGCAGCCGTCTGATCGACGTCCACCTGAACGGCGGCACCTACAACCTCGGCCACCGCAATCCCGAGCTGATCGAAGTGCTGAACGCCGGCGCCCGGCGCTTCGACATGGGCAATCATCACTTCCCGGCGCTCGCGCGGACCGCTCTGGCGGAAGCGCTCGCGGCCTGCACCCCCGACGGCCTGCAATACACCATCTACGGCGCTGGCGGGGCCGAGGCGGTGGAGCTGGCCATCAAGTCGGCGCGCAACGCCACGGGCAAGCGCAAGATCGTCTCCATCATCAAGGCGTATCACGGACATTCGGGCCTGTCGGTGAAGACCGGTGACGAACGCTTCTCCAGGACGTTCCTCTCCGAGGACACCCTGGGCGAGTTCATCCAGGTGCCGTTCAACGACCTCGACGCGATGGAGGACGCGCTCAAGGGCCGCGACGCGGCTGCCGTCATCATGGAGACCATCCCCGCAACCTACGGCTTCCCCATGCCGCATGAAGGTTATCTGCCGGGGGTCAGGAAGCTATGCGATCGTTACGATGCGCTCTACATCGCCGACGAAGTCCAGACCGGCCTGATGCGCACCGGCGAGATGTGGGGCGTCACGAAGTACGGCGTCACCCCGGACATCATGGTGATCGGCAAGGGGATCACCGGCGGCATGTACCCGATCTCGTGCTGCGTCGTGAGCGAGCACGCAGGGCAATGGCTGAAGCAGGACGGATTCGCCCACATGTCGACGGCGGGCGGGGCGGAGCTCGGATGCATCGTGGCGCTGAAGGTCCTGGAGATCACCCAGCGGCCGGAGGTGCGTTCGATGGTCCGTCACATCTCCGACTACATCCGTTCCGGTCTCGACGAGATCCGGACGCTCTATCCGGACTTCTTCGTCGGTATCCGCCAGAACGGAGTGGTGATGGGGCTGGAGTTCAACCACCCCGAGGGCGCCAGGCCGGTCATGCGCCGGCTCTACGAGAACGGTGTGTGGGCCATCTTCTCGGCCCTCGACCCGCGCGTATTGCAGTTCAAGCCCGGCATCCTGATGACGCAGAGCCTTTCGGAAGACCTGCTGCGGCGGGTGGAGACGGCCATCGGCCTGGCGCGTGGGGACGTCCTGGGTTCGACGCCGAAGTCGGGCCGCGCACGAGCCTAGTGCCGGACTCCGACCCGGACATCGACATGGACCCGCGGATCCAACAGCTCGTCGACATCAGCCGGACCCCGGTGGCGATGCGGGCCCGAGCCGAGATGATTCTCGATCGGGCACGCTGGGCGTCCCGGATCTTTCAGCGCTACGACCGGGAGACGACCCGGCGAATCGCCGATGCGGTCGCGCGCACGGCCCACGCCAAGGCCGGCGACTACGCCGAGTGGGCGGTTCGGGAGACGGGGTTCGGCGTCGTCGAGCACAAGCGCCTCAAGAACGAGCTGAGCAGCATCGCGCTGGTCGATCACTATCGGGACTGGAATTTCGTCGACCCCGATTACGACGAGGACGCTGGAACCATCAGGATCCCGCGGCCGGCTGGCGTCGTCTTCGCCCTGGTGCCTTCCACCAACCCGATCGCCACCGTGTACTTCAAGGTGCTCTGTGCGCTGATGACCCGCAACGCCGTCGTCATCAGCCCGCATCCCGCGGCCCGCGAGTGTTGCGTCGACGCGACGAGGACGCTGGCCGAGGCGGCGGTCGGGGCCGGTGCGCCGGACGGGGCGGTGCAGGTGCTCGAAGAGATCAGCTTGCCGTTGGTCGAGGAATTCATGAAGTCCGACCGCACCGACGTGATCCTCGCGACCGGCGGGGTGCAGATGGTCCGGGCCGCGTACTCGTCGTCCAACCCCGCCATCGGGGTCGGGCCCGGCAACGCGCCGGTCTACGTCGACGCGTCCGCCGACCTGAAGAGCGCCGCCGGCCACATCGTCGACAGCAAGTCGTTCGACAACTCGGTGCTGTGCACCAACGAGTCCGTCCTGATCACGGTGGAGAGCGTCGCCGCGAAGCTGCGGAACGAGCTCTCCCGGGCCGGCGCGCATCTATGCGACGAGGCCCGGACCGAGGCGTTGCGACGCTACCTGTTCCATGACCGGGGCTTCAACGTCGAGGCGCTGGGACGGGACGCGGTCTGGATTGCGCAGCAGGCAGGGTTCAGGGTACCGGCCGGAACCCGCGTCCTCGTCACTCCGATCCGTCTCGTCGGGGCGGGCGAGGAGCTCTCGCGCGAGAAGCTGTGTCCGGTGCTGGGTCTTCTCGTCGCGAGCGGCCACGACCAGGCGTTGATGCAGGCGCGGGCGCTGCTGCGCTTCGCGGGCGCCGGGCACTCGGCCGCCATCCATTCCACGGATCACCAGTCGATCATGGACTACGCGGCCGCGGTCGAGGCGTACCGGGTGGTGGTCAACGCACCGTGCAGCCAGGGGGCGGCGGGATTCGGGACGAGCCTGGCTCCGACGTTCACCATCGGAACCGGGTTCTTCGGCCGTTCCTCCATCGGCGAGAACATCGGCCCCCAGCATCTGGTCAACTGGACGAAGATCGCCTGGCACGAGCATGACCCGGGCATGTCGGGGGCATCGGGCATCGGGAGGCTCAGGCACCCCGGTCCGCTTCCGAAGGCGCCGTCCGACGGGGTCCCGGGAGAAGGCCGGCCTCGACCGTCCGTGACGCCAGGTGGAGGCGATCCTCCCAGCCGCGATGCGCTGCGCGAGCAGATCCGCAAGATCATCGCGGAAGAGCTGCGTGGCCTGATTCCAAGACAATGACAGATGGATTGAACCTCATGCAGTTGATCGGAACCTTCATGGGCGCATGTCCGGCTTCCGGACGGCTGGACTGGTGAAATGGCCGAGCTCCGTTCCTTCATCTTCATCGACCAGCTCCAGCCCCAGACGCTGTGCTACATGAGCACCTGGATGCGGGGCTCGTTGCCCCGCGCCGGAGTGGCCGCGCAGATCATCGAGGTGGCGCCGGGACTCGATATCGAGGCGCTCACCGACGTCGCGGTCAAGCACGCCGAGGTTCGGGCCGGCATCCTGGTGGTGGAGCGTCAGTTCGGCTACCTGGAATTCCATTCCCGCGACACGTCGGCGGTGAAGGCATCGGCGGCGGCGGTGCTGGAGGCCCTGGGAGCCTCCGAGGCCGACGCCACCAGACCGAACATCCTCGGCTCGAAGGTCATCACCAACGTCAGCCATCAGCACGCCTTCCTCGTCAACCGCAACAAGCTCGGATCGATGGTGATTGCGGGCGAGACGCTCTATACCCTCGAAGTGCAGCCGGCTTCCTACTCCGCGATCGCCGCCAACGCGGCCGAGAAGGCGGCCCGCATCAAGCTGATCGACTACCGGATGATCGGCGCCAACGGCCGCGTCTACCTGGCCGGAAGCGAAGCCGACATCCCCGATGCGCGGGACGCGGCGGAATCGGCCCTGCACGCACTCGGGGCGGGAGACGTTCGAGGATGACGATGCCGGATCCTGCGGTTGCGGAGCTCGTCCGTGAAGTGCTGGCCGAGGAGCTGGCGCGTCTCCGGGCCGGGGTGCGTGAGGAGCGGGTGCGCATTGCCGACGATGCCGACCTGGCCGCGTTCGCAAGGCAGGTGCTGGCCATGGCCGATGACCGTGCGGCGCGCGAGGCTCTCGAGAGCGGCCGGTTGGTCTTTCGCCTGGATGGAAGCGCCGGAGCCCCGGGAACCATCGGAGGTGCCGGAGTGGCAGGAGGCGCCGACAGTGCAGGAAGCGCCGGAGGCAGTGCGGGTTCCGGGGGCGTCGGCGGCGGTCGAGGCCGCGGCGTCCGGGAAGCCACCGTCGGTACCGCCGGCGCTGCCTCGCCCCCGCCCGCGATGCCCACCCGGGCCGCTGCGGGCCATACGGAGGTGATCGAGCGCGGCCTCTTCTCCGAACGTCACGCCGAGCGCCTTTCCCGGGACACGGTGCGGGTCCGGCTCGGCCGGGAGGTGAGAATGACGCCGCTGGCGCGCGACCGCCTGCGCCGGCGAGGCATCGCCATCGAGAGGACGGAACAATGATCAGAGGACGGGTGATCGGACATGTCTGGTCGACGAAACGGGTCGACTCCCTGCCGCAGGGCGCGCTGCTGGAGGTCGAGATGGAGAGCGGCGCGCGCCTGATCGCGTTCGACCCGCTGGGCTGTGGCGGTGGGGAGGAGGTCCTCATCACCCAGGGCTCGGTCGCGGCAGGATACTTCGAAGGTGTCAAGGTACCCGTGGATGCACTCATCATCGGGTCGATCGACGAAACTACCTGAAACGGATTCCGAGGGCCGCGGGTGGTCTTCGATCCGATGGATCTCAACGACGAGCAAGGAGAACGAACATGGCCAATCAGGCATTGGGAATGATCGAGACCAAGGGCTTCGTGGCCGCCCTGGCAGCGGCCGACGCAATGGTCAAGGCCGCGAACGTGACCATCACCCAGCGTGAAGAGGTCGGCGACGGACTCGTGGCGGTGGTGATCTCGGGAGACGTGGGCGCCGTCAAGGCCGCCACCGAGGCCGGCGCGGAGACCGCGACCCAGGTCGGAGAGCTGGTCTCCGTCCACGTCATCCCGCGGCCTCATCAGGACCTCGGCAAGCACTTCACGGCGGCAGCGAAGTGAGGCATCCGGCTCGATGACCGAGCTCCGTGTGTATCTGTCCATCGAGGACCTCCAGCCCCAGTTCGCGGCGTACATGGCGACGCCGGTGCGGGCACGGGGGTATCCGCCGGTGCAGGGGGACAACAGCCTCATCATCGAGGTCACGCCCGCGTTGTCGATCCATCGTCTCGTCGACTTTGCGCTGAAGGCCGAGCCGGACATGGAGCCCGGCATCCTGTTCACGGAACGCCAATTCGGTTTGCTCGAGCTCCATTCAAGGGATCCGGGTGAAGTGCGAGAGGCGGGTGCGGCCATTCTCGGGGGTATCGGCGCGAAGCCGTCCGATCAACTCGCCCCGTCCACGCTCTATACGGACATCATCGAAGACGTGAGCGACCAGCACGCCATCATCCTGAACCGCATGCGTAACGCGTCGATGATCCTGCCCGGACAATCACTCCTGCTCTACGAGATGGTTCCTGCCCTCTTTGCCGCGGTTGCCGCCAACGAGGCGGAGCGCGCCGCGCCGGAGGCGACGATTGTCGATATCCAGATGATGGGTGCCTCGGGCCGGGTCTTCATGGCGGGAGAGAAGGCGGCCCTGGAGGGCGCCCGGGACGCCATCGGCAAGACCCTCGGAAGGATCGAAGGCCGGGCGGCGGAATAGCAGGCGTCCCGCTCGGTGCAGCGACGGCTGCAGCCCGCCCGGCGGCGGCTGGCGGGGCAGGGGTCGGATCCACTTCGGCTACTCGATCGGCGCGCGCCGTGAACGAGACGGTGGGAGCGATCCCGCCATGCACGTCAGGCACACGATGCCGGTGCGAGCCGATGCGCCCGCATCTTCCGGTAGAAGGGCAGGTGATGGTCGTAGTAGTCCCGCAGGTGCGGTGCGGCATCCAGGCCGGGGCCGCTCGAGGACCGGGGTATGGCGATGCACCTGGAGCCGGCGAGATCGGCATGCCAGCCGCTCACGTCCCGCCACGCATCCGGCAGCTCCGCATTCCACTCCAGAGCCTCCGGCATGAACCGCAGCCCCAGCGCCCGGCAGTATGCGCGCAGGGTGCGGGCCGGGTCGCCGGCAAGGTCCGCCGCGTCGATCACCACCGGCGCCTGTCCGGTGATCTCGCCGATCCGTTCGAAGCAGCGGTACTGGGCCTCGCATCCGATCTCCTCGAGGGTCACGCCCGGGTCGAGGCGGTAATGGGAAGGAATCGAACGCGCCGGGTCCCGGATGAGGAAGGTGCTGGTCATGCGCTGGATGAGATCCACGTCGTCGTGGATATGGTCACTGACGTAGTAGCACATGTCCTTGACGAACACCGGCCGGGTGCGGGCCGTCTCCAGGATCGTCGAACGGATATCCTCGTAGGAGGCCGGTCGTCGTGGATCGACGTCGAAATGCGGCAGGCGTCTCCTGCCGTCGTGCACGTAGTAGAGGTACAGGAAGGGCTCGTGCAGGGTGGCCAGGTCGCCGCGTTCGAGCATCGCGCGCTCCAGCGCGCTCGACAGGGATCGGGGATGGCACCACAGGAAGATGAGCTTGTGCACGGATTCCGGCCTGCTGCAACGAACGCCGGCGGCTACGTCGGGTGCGGCGCCGGTATCTTCATGTCGTCCCCCCCTCGGGCTCCGGTTCGTTGCGCCATGCACCCGAAACGCCATGCGAGGGGGATTGGGGCGTCAATGGCACAGGGGCAGTACGTGCCGCTCGGGCATTCGGGCTCGTCGCGGGTCATGATGCGGCGGTGCGGTTCTCCCGGTCCGACGCGAATCGCTCGGGCGAATGCCTGGACGGATTGCCGTAGCCCGCGCCGCCGCCGGTGCTCATCACCAGCCGGTCGCCGGTTTTCAGCCGGAAGCTCGTCTTCGAGTCGAGCATGATCTTCTCGTTGCCCCGCAGTACGCAGGTGAACGCCGCGCCGCCGTCCTCACCGCCGAACAGACCCTCCGGGGGGATCGTGAAGCGGTCGGAGTACGACTGGTACTCGACGTCGTCGTCCAGCACCTCGTACACGCGCCGCATCCCCAGACCGCCGCGGTACTCCCCCTCGCCGCCCGAGCCCTGCACCAGCGCGTACTCCACCACCCGGAAGAAGGCGTGCTCCATGTCGATGGCCTCGATGGGGATGTTCGAGCAGTTCGAGAGCGGGCTGTCCACCGCGTCGCAGCCGTCGCCGACGGCGCTGGCGCCGTAGCCGCCGCCGAAGATCTCCAGATAGATGCCGTACCCGTGCTCCCCGAGATGCGAGAGGCAGGTGGAGTGGGTGGTGTCGAAGCCGGCCGCCATCACCTTCTCAGGCACCGCGCCGGCCAGCGCCTTCATCACCGCGTTGTAGGCGCGGTAGGCCGAGAGCATGCGCGCACGCACCGGGGCGGGAGGTCGGGGATTCAGCAGCGAGCCGTATGGCGCGATGACGTCGATGGGCCGCTTCGAACCTTCGTTGAAGGGGATGTCGGGGCTCGTGAGCACGGACTTCACGCACGAGAGTCCCGCCGCGATCGTCGATGCGAAGGGGCAGTTCACGTTCGTGCGGACCTGGCCGCAGGTCCCCTCGTAGTCCACGCTCACGCTGTCGCCGGCAATCTCCACCCGCGCGCGCACCACCAGCGGCTCGTCGTTCACCCCGTCGCTGTCGAGCTGATCCTCGCCGTGGTACACGCCGTCGGGGGCCTCGGCGATCGCGGCTCGCATGCGCTGCTCGGAGTAGTCGAGCAGCGCCGACATCGCCTCCGTCACCGTGTCCGTCCCGAATTTCCCGCACAGCTCGATCACCCGCCTCGCGCCCACCCCGTTGGCCGCGAACTGTGCGTTGCAGTCCCCGATGGTCTTCTCCGGGACGCGCACGTTGGCGCGCACCAGCCGCTCCAGGGGGCCGCCGTTCCAGTCGCGATTCACGTTGTACCGGCTCGGCGGAAAGATGAGGCCTTCCTGATGGACGTCGCCGGCCGCCATGTTGAGTCCGGGCGCGCCGCCGCCGAGATCGAGATGGTGGGCGACGGTGGCGCTGAACCCGACCAGCCGATGGCCGAAGAAGATCGGCGAGAAGATGAACACGTCGGGCACGTGTTGCCCGCCGTGGAAGGGGTCGTTGTTGATGTAGAAATCGCCGGGCTCCAGCGTCTCCGGCGGAAAGAGTTCGGCGCATGGGCGGAACGTCGTCCCGATCGGGCCGAGCTGCATCGGGATGAGCTCCGCCTGGCTCACGACGTTGCCTTCGACGTCGAGCAGCGCGGCGGAGCAGTCGTTCGCCTCGCGCACGATCGGCGAGTACGCGGATCGCACGAGCTTGATCCCCATTTCCTTCGCAGCGGCGATCAGCGCCTGGGAGATGATCGCCTCGTCGACCGTATCGAGTGCCATGAGCAGCTCCCTCCCGGACTTGCGTCGAATCCGTACGGTGGAGTCGGATTGGACGTCACCAATCGTCGCCGGAGATGCGAATCACGATACCGCGCTCCCGGCCCGGAGCCGCCTCCGGGCCGGGAGCCGCGTCGCGGGTCCTGCGCGAGCGTCAAGTGTAGCGATAGGGCCGTCCCGCCTCGGCCATGGCCGCGTTGTACGCCCGCAGGATACCGACCACCTTGGCGGTGCGCGGAGTCTCGGCGGCGATCTCGTCCCAGAACTTGACCGCTTCGGCCTCCACCGTCGCCCATTCCTCGTCCGGGATCGAGGTCAGCTCCAGCTTGGTGCCGTCCACCCGCAGCTTCGCCTCGCCGCCCCAGTACCAGTACTGGCGGTAGTAGTGCGAGCTGTCCATGCACAGCCGGAACAGCTCCTGGAGATGCGCGGGCAGGGCGTCCCACTTCCCGGAGTTGGCGAAGTACGAGCCGCACCACGCGCCGGAGATGTTGTTGGTGAGGAAGTAGTTGGTGACGTCGGCCCACCCCACCGTGTAGTCCTCGGTGATGCCGGACCAGGCGATGCCGTCGAGCTCCCCGGTCTGCACCGCGACCTCGATGTCCTCCCAGGGCAGGGTCACCGGCACGACTCCGAAGCGTGACAGGAAGCGGCCCGCGGTGGGGAAGGTGAACACCCGCAGGCCCTTCAGATCCTCGAGGCTGCGAATGGGGTTGACGGTGTTGAAGTGGCAGGGATCCCAGGCGCCGGCGGAGAGCCAGGTGACGCCCTCGATCTCGCCGTAGGCCTCGGCCCAGATCTCGTTCAGCCCCCACTGGTGGAACAGCGCCGGCACGTCGAGGCTGTACCGGGTGGCGAACGGGAAGTAGCCGCCGAACACGGAGATGTCCACCGGCGCCGCAATGGAGTCGTCGTCCGACTGCACCGCGTCGATGGTGCCGCGCTGCATGGCGCGGAACAGCTCGCCGGTGGGCACGAGCTGGTCCGCGAAGTAGAGCTCGATCTCCATCTCGCCGTTCGCCACCTTGTTGAACGAGTCGATGGAGGGCTTGATCACGTGCTCGGCCAGCGCGGGGCCCGCGTAGGTCTGGAGCCGCCACTTGATCTTCGTCTTCGACTGCGCGTGGACCGCCGGCGCCGCGACCGTCGCCGCCCCCGCGGCGCCGGCCGCACCGGCCTTCTTCAGAAAGTTGCGTCTGGTCGTCATCGTCCAGGTCTCCTGGTCTCCTTCGCTGTCATGGAATCAACGGTGAATCCCAATCGCCTCGGCGTCGCTCGCACGCTCTCCGGTCGTTCGAGACGACGGGCGGATGAAGCGACGTGCCTTGCGGCTTCGCTTGCTGGACGCCTCGTCCATGCATCATCCTTCCCGCCCGTTCCCGGCTCTCGGCGAGCGGGGCGCAAACACTACCACCGATCGGGCGGTGGATTGACGCCCTTCGTACGATGTTGCCGTTCATCCGCGATGCCATGGCCTGGAGAGCCGGTTGCCCGAATCGGGCGCGTCCGGTCCGACATCAACGAGCGAGTCCGTCCCGACCTCATCGGAATCATCGTGGACATGCAGGCGGTGCCGGACGACTCGATGGATGCGGTATGGCCGTCCCACAACATCGAATACGTGTTCTGCCATGAGGTGCCCGGTGTCCTCGGTGAATTTCGGCGTGTGCTCAAGGACGACGGTTTCTGCGTGATCACCTGTCCGGACGTCGAGGAGGTATGCGCGCGCGTAGCCGCCGGTTCGTTGACCGCGAAGCTCTATGACTCTCCGGCGGGTCCGGTCACGGCACTCGACGCACCGCGTCGGTTGACATCCGTCGCCTGCGCTTTCTAGTATCCCCCGATATTGTTGCGGCGCAGCACGGCGGGCAAGGCCGGAATCCCGGAGCCGATCAAGGGAAGCAGGCCGGCCTTTGGCGAGGCAGGCAACGCCCGGCGGCGCCGACGATTCACGGAGGGCTCCGGATGTCCGAAAGGGTCGCGATGGTGACCGGCGGGATTGGCGAGCTGGGCCGTTCGATCTGCGAACGGCTGACGCAACAGGGATGCAGGGTCGCGGCCCTCGACATCGCTCTGACCATGAACGGAGACGATGGCCGAAGCTGGCAGGCGGGACTTGCGAGAGAAGGACACGACCTCGTGCTCATTGCGGGGGACGTCACGGACTTCGACTCGTGTACGCGCGCGGTGGCCCGCGCCGAGTCCGAGGTCGGGCCGGTGGATGTCCTCGTCAACTGTGCGGGGATCACCCGCGACGCATCCCTCCGAAAGCTGGACAAGCATGAGTGGGATGCGGTCCTCTCCACCAACCTCGACAGCGTCTTCAACGTGACCAAGCAGGTCATCGACGGGATGACGCAGCGCGGGTTCGGCCGGATCGTGAACATCTCCTCGCTCAACGGTGTCAAGGGCCAGTTCGGTCAGACCAACTACTCCGCAGCCAAGGCTGGTATGCACGGATTCACGATGGCGCTCGCGCGCGAGGTCGCCCGCAAGGGGGTGACCGTGAACACCGTATCGCCCGGGTACATGAACACGAGAATGGTCGAGGCGGTGCCACGCGAGGTCCTCGACCGCATCGTGGAGGAGATTCCGGTCGGACGCCTGGGCGACACCCGCGAGATCGCGGCGCTGGTCGGGTTCCTCTGCTCCGACGAAGCGGCGTTCATCACTGGCGCGAACTACAGCATCAACGGCGGGCACCACATGCATTGACGGACCGCGCCGGGTATCGACCACGGGTATCCGCGGCCCGCTCCGGGTATCGGTGCGCCGTCGGCGGGGGAGATGCGCGAGGTGCGCGCGAGCGCTGCCGCGGCCACCGGGGCGGCGGGACCACTGCTGCAACCACCGTGCGTGCGGCGGCTATCGGAGGCAACACATGAAGATCAACGTCACCATGGAGACGTCCCCGGCCGAGCTCCGGGAATTCCTCGGTCTGCCCGAGGTGCAGTCGTTGCAGGCGGAGATGCTCGAGAGGGTTCGCGAGCAGATGAAGGCCGGCGTCGAAGGGTTCGATCCGGTCGCCATGATGCGACCGTTCATCACTCCCGACCTCCAGGGCATGGAGGCGATGCAGCGCGCGTTCTGGAACGGCCTCTCGGGGATGGCGGCCGCGGCCGGAGGCCCCGAGCGCAAGGGCTGATTCGACCGGCTGTGCGCATCCGGGCCCGACGGCCCGGCCCGGTCAGGACCTCGGAACGTGCGCGACAGCCAGGCGGCGACGTCGGGCAGGAGCTTGGCGTGCCGCTCGCATCATCCGGCCCGACGGCTCTGCCCGGTCAGGGCTCCGGGGCGTGTCCGATCAGCCAGGCGGCGACCTCGGGCAGGAGTTCGGTGTGCGCCCGGTGGCTGGTGAGGAGATCGAGGTGCCCGCCGGGGTGCTCTCGGCGGGAGCAGTTCGTGGCCCCCACCAGTTCCTCCAGGCGTGACGATGCGCCGGGAGGAACGATCCGATCCTCGTGCGCAAATACGTTCAGCAGGGGTGTCGCGAGGCTCGACGGATCGTATTCGTGGTCGTCGATCACCGCGCTACCGCCCGCGGCGAAGGGGTCGGCGCGGTGGAACGTCCGGTAGAGCTGGCGGAACGTCTCCCCGGGGAACGCGGGCGGGAAGCGGCGGGCCAGCTCGAAGCGCGCGGTGGTCCCCGCGCGGTGCGCGCCGCCGAGCAGCGTGAAGAACCCTCCGCCGCACCACTGCATCGGGGACGCCGCCGCGAGCAGGGCTGCAACCAGCACGCCCGGGACGTTGCCGAAGACCTCGGCGAGCCGTTCGCCGCCGCACGCCCTGAGCCAGTCCCCGAAGGGGTCCTGTCCCGGCGCGAACCCGACCGGGGTGGAAAGGGTGACCAGCGCGCCGGCCTTGCCGGGATACCGGATGCAGTGGAGCAGGGCGAGCAGCCCGCCGTGGAAATGGCCCGCGAGCGCGACGGGCCGTCCGTCCGCCGCCGCGCGGGCCGCGGCGAGCGCTCGGTCGATCCGTCGGATCTGGTCCGCGACGGTGCGCCGCCGGTCGGTTTCGTCGGGCCGGCCCCAGTCGAACAGGCAGGTTTCGACGCCGTGGTCCGCGAGCACGCCCGTGAACGAGCATTGTGGGTCGAAGTCGAAAAGGCGCGCGCCGGTGGTGAACCCGGGCACCACGAGCACGGTCGCGCGGACCGCCCGTCTGGCCGGGTAGCGCAGAAGGGCCGCGTTGCCGTCGCGCATGATGACCTCGGCGCCTGGCGGGTCCGGTCCGGCACCCGTCGGGTCTCGTCCGGCACCCGTCGGAGCCGGACAGGCGCCCGGTGAGGCCATGTCGTCGTGCTGCTGTTCCGGATATGCCGCCCCCGCTTCGAATGCGTGGGCGATGCTCGATGCTGCGGCACGGTCGTGCTCCAGCCAGTCGAGGAGGGCAGCGGCGGCGCGGTGGCGGGCGTGATCGAACTCTGGACTCGACGAAAATTCCCGGAACGAATCGTCGATCCGTGCCGCGAGCCGGGCGTAGTGCTCGTGCGTGTCCGCGAAACCGTCCGCGGCATCTCTGCCGGTAGTGTTCGTGTCTCGATCGCCGCCCTCCGCATCCTCGCCGGTAGCCTTCACATCCCCACTGTCGGCCATCGCATCTCCGCCGGCGGGCGGGTGCGTCGCGTCAGGACGTGTCGCTTCGCGGGCGAACACGCCGGCCAGACGGGCGACGTCGATCATCGCGCGAGCGGCGGCGCGGGAGCGGGGGGTCGGCTCCAGTCCGTGCATCGCCGCGGCGAAGGGTTCGAGCCACGAGCCGAAGGCCGCCGCGAACACGGGGCCGAGATCGCCGAACCGCTCCCGCGCCTGGGTATCGCGAACGATCCCGCCCGCTGCGGCGAGAAGCGCCTGCACTGGTGGCGCCACGGTAGCATCCGCATCGCGGCTTGGGTTGCCGGCCGATGAGCTCAACGTGAGGGGACCGGGTTCCTCACGCCCGGAACAACTCCGCCGGTCCTGATTGGGCGCAGATGCAATCGGATTGACGGGGCGCCGGTTTCTCTGCGCAGGGTCCGATCCGGATCGTTACAGGTGAACCCGCCATTTGCATGATCTTTCTGCACGGACACACGTTCGCTGCGCAAAACAAGGGACTTTCAGGCCATAACGGCGTGTAGATCGAATTCGCTGTCGGTGAGGTCAAGCTACACGCGCCAATGGTCTTCTTCAGGCCGTCATTCCCGCAGTCGAATCGGGTACAGGCTCCGCGGGCTTGGGCCGTCATTCCCGCGGAAGCGGGAATCCACTCGCCGCTCGTGGCAAACGATCCACCGCATCCAGCACCCGCTGCCGATCCTTGAACGGCAGGTTTCCCATGTCCTTCACCGCGCGACTCCTCCACGATCCGGCACAATTCCCGGTACACCTCCACTTCGTCGTCGCCGTGGCAGCACGGGCCGATGACACCGGGGCAGGATCCGACGAAACATCGGTCTTCATCGGACCACTCGGCCAGTTTGACGTATCTTGCGCTGTCGTTCATCGCCTGGATTCGTCTTTCGGGCCATGCCACCCGCCCCGTTCCGCACGGGCGTCGGCGATGCCGTCGCGTCTCGCGCGCAGGCTAACGATTGAGCCGGTTCTCGATGATGTCGTCCACGACCGCGGGCTCGGCCAGCGTCGATGTGTCGCCGAGGTCGTCGATCTCGTTCGCGGCCACCTTGCGCAGGATGCGGCGCATGATCTTGCCCGAGCGGGTCTTCGGCAGACCCGGCGCGAACTGGATGGCGTCGGGCGAGGCGATCGGGCCGATCTCCTTGCGGACGAGGCCGACGAGCGCTTTCTTCAACTCGTCGTTGCCCTCCGTGCCGGCGTTCAGGGTGACGTAGGCGTAGATCCCCTGGCCCTTGATCTCGTGCGGACAGCCGACCACCGCCGCCTCCGAGACCGTCGGATGCAGCACCAGCGCGCTCTCCACCTCGGCGGTGCCCATCCGGTGCCCGGAGACGTTGATCACGTCGTCCACGCGCCCGGTGATCCAGTAGTAGCCGTCTTCGTCGCGGCGCGCGCCGTCGCCGGTCATGTACAGGCCCTTGAACGTCGCGAAGTAGGTCCGGATGAAGCGTTCGTGGTCGCCGAACACGGTGCGCATCTGTCCCGGCCAGCTCCGCTCGATGCAGAGCGCGCCCTCCGCCACGCCTTCCAGCGCGTTGCCCTCGGGGTCCACGATGATCGGCTCGATGCCGAAGAAGGGGCGGGTCGCGGAGCCCGGCTTCAGGCGGGTGCAGCCCGGCAGCGGGGTGATCAGGACGCCGCCGGTCTCGGTCTGCCACCAGGTGTCGACCACCGGGCAGCGGGCTTCGCCGACCACGTGGTAGTACCACTCCCACGCCTCCGGGTTGATGGGCTCGCCCACGGTGCCGAGGACCCGGAGGCTTGCGCGGCTGGTGCGCTTCACGAAGTCGTCGCCCTGCCCCATGAGCGCACGGATCGCGGTCGGCGCGGTGTAGAAGATGTTGACGCCGAACTTGTCGCAGATTTGCCAGAACCGGCTGAAGTCCGGATAGTTCGGGACACCCTCGAACATCACGGTGGTGGCGCCGTTCGAGAGCGGCGAATACACCACGTAGGAGTGCCCGGTGACCCACCCCACGTCGGCGGTGCACCAGAAGGTGTCGCCCTCGTGGTAGTCGAAGATGTACTTGAAGGTAAGGGTCGTATAGAGCAGGTACCCCGCCTGGCTGTGCTGCACGCCCTTCGGCATGCCGGTGGAGCCCGAGGTATAGAGGATGAACAGCGGGTCCTCGGCGTCGAGCTCCTCCGCCGGGCAGTCCGCCGGGGCGCCGGCCATCATGTCGTGGTACCAGACGTCGCGGCCGTCTCGCCACGGCACCTCGTTGCCGGTGCGGCGCACGACGATGCAGGTATGGGTGTCCGGGCAGGACTCCAGGGCCTGGTGGGTGTTGCCCTTGAGCGGCACGTTGCGCCCGCCGCGCGGCCCCTCGTCCGCGGTGACCACCACCCGGCAGTCGGAATCGAGGATGCGATCGCGTAGTGCATCCGGAGAGAATCCACCGAACACGACGGAGTGCACGGCGCCGATCCGCGCGCAGGCGAGCATCGCCACCGCCGCTTCGGGCACCATCGGCATGTAGACGCAGACCCGGTCGCCTCTCCGCACGCCCCTGGACTTGAGCACGTTGGCGAACTTGCAGACCTCGGCGTGCAGCTCCCGGAACGTGATCCGCCGCTCTTCGCCCGGCCGGTCGCCTTCCCAGAGGATCGCCGGCTTGTCACCGCGCTCCTCCAGATGCCGGTCGAGGCAGTTCCAGGCGACGTTCACTCTGGCGCCGTCGAACCAGCGGATGTTCACGTTGCCGTCGAAGCTCCAGTCCGCGACCTTGTCCCAGGTCTTGAACCAGTGAACGTGCTCGTTCGCCATGTCTGCCCAGAATCCGTCCGGATCCTCGATCGAACGCTTGTACATGGCCTGGTACGCCGCTTCGTCGATGAGCGCCCGCTCCGCCGCATGCGGCAGCACGTCGTAGACCTTCGAATCAGACATGTCTCCTCCTCGTTCCCTTGCTCTCGGTCACCAGTCGATACCGATTGAATGCTACTTCAAGGCTGAAATTTCCTCGACCGCGAACGGCATCCTCGGTTCCCGGCGCCGTGCGAAACTCGCCCGCGACGGGCTCATCTCTCGCTGGATTCAAGCCCTTCCTTCAGGCTCATGCCCTGTCGGATCACCAGCGATTTCCGCTAACACCTGAAGCTGCGTGTGAAGGGGCTCTGCGGGGCGTCGAAAAATAGTTTCTCGCAGACTTTCAGGGCATTGGAGGCCATAATTGGAGCGATTCCACAGATGGAGTTCCAAGGATGGGACGCAAGGCAAAGTTTCGCAAGGTGTTGTCGATGCCGGGTCTGCTGGCGGAGATGCGGCGCTGCTTCGATGGGGTCGAGGACGAGGTGGCGGGCCGTGGCCTGAATTTGGCGCAGTGCCTGATGTCGGGTTTGGCGATCTTCGCGCTGAAGTATCCGTCGCTGCTGCAATTCGAGCGCGACGCCCGCGGCTTGGGCGAATCGGCGCACGAGCCGCGGCGGGAGAACCTGCGCAGCCTGTTCGGGATCGAGCGTGCGCCGTCGGACGTGCGGCTGCGCGAGCGTCTGGATGTGGTGGACCCGCGGGAGTTGCGTCGGTCGTTCAAGCGGCTGTTCGCGCTGGCGCAACGCGGCGGGGCGCTGGAGGGGTTCGAGTGGCTGGACGGTCGGTGCCTGCTGTCGGTGGACGGCACGGGGCACTTCTCGTCGTCGAAGGTGCATTGCGCGAACTGCTGCGAGAAGCGCCATCAGGACGGGACGACGACGTACTCCCATCAGTCGCTGTGTGCGGTGCTGGTCCATCCGCAACGTCGGGAGGTGCTGCCAGTGGTGGCGCCGGAGGCGATCGTGAAGTCGGATGGCAAGAAGAAGAACGACTGCGAAAGGAACGCGGCGAAGCGTCTGCTGACGGCTCTGCGCGGTGAGCACCCGCACTTGGGGCTGGTGGTGGTGGAGGACGGTTTGGCGTCGAACGGGCCGCATATTCGGCTGTTGAAGGACTTGGACATGCGGTTCGTGCTGGGGGCGAAGCCGGGCGACCACAAGGCGCTGTTCGCGTGGGTGGAGCAGTTGGATGCGCACCCGCCGGCGGACCCGGCGAGGCGCGTGGTGCGATTCGAGACCGTGGACGGCGACGGCACAGCGCACCGCTTTCGGTGGCTCAACGGTGCACCGCTGAACGACACGCACTTCGATTTGGAGGTGAACTTCCTTGACTACAGGGAAAGGAGGCGCAATGGCAAGGAGAAGCGCTTTTCGTGGGTCACGGACCTGCGGATCGACCAATGCAACGCGATGAAGCTGATGCGCGCGGGACGGGCGCGCTGGCGTATCGAGAACGAAACGTTCAACACCCTGAAGAATCAAGGCTACGAGTTCGAGCACAACTTCGGCCACGGCGAGAAGCACTTGGCGACGGTGTTTGCGGCGCTGATGATGCTGGCGTTCGCCATCGACCAGCTACAGAAGATATGCTGCCCGCTGTTGCGGGCGGCGCTGGCGAAGACGAGGCGGGCGAAGTATTTCTGGGAGAAGCTGCGCGGTCTGTTCCTCCACTTCCATGTCCGCGACTGGGAGACGCTCTACGAGGCGATCGTCTATGGCCACGGTTCGGAACTGGTCGTCCACGACACGTCCTAGTCCCCGCGCCGGACCGCGTCGCGCTCGCAACGCCGTACTCTTCAGGGAACCCACATCACCGCCACCGCCTTCCGAATCAGCCCGGAGGCTGCACCTTGCCTCCCCGTCGCCCGCAACGGCCAGCCGCAAGACCCGCAAACAAGCGCCGCACTTAGCGGAAATCGCTGTCGGATCACTCGCGTGATGGCCCTTGGGACGACCGGCGATGTATGCTCGCGCCGGAATCGGCGGCTCTGCGGGAGAAGAAGCAATGAAGCTCAGGATCGAATACTGCGGTGTTTGAGGGTATGAGCCCGAAGCGCTCCGTGTGAGCGACAGGTTCTCCCGGATCGACGGTGCCGAAATCGAGCTGGTGAAGGGCTCGGGCGGCGTATTCGAGATCACCCTCGACGGCGAGCTCGTCTACTCGAAGAAGGCGACCGGCCGCTTTCCGGCATGGAAGGAAGTGGAGGCGATCGCGGCGCGCGCCTGACGACGGTCTTCGGCACGGGCGCCGGTCGGCGCCCGTGTATCGCCCGTGTATCGGAATCGAGTCACTCGGACCGCGGTTCCCACCTTCCTCCGCGCGTCGCCGTCCCGTTCCGGCGTGCGGCGATCATCGCATCGACCACGTGCTCGATCCTGTCCGGCTCGATGCCGAGATCGGCAAGACGGGATCGGCCCAGGCGACGCAGCTCGCGTACTGCCTGACGGCGCGTCAGTCCGTCGCGCATCCGCCGCATGACCTCGACGACGGCCCGCCCGCCTCGTGCGAGCGCGGCCCCGACGTTTCGCCTGAACTCCGGGCGAGGGCCGCCGGCACTCGCCGCCTGATGGTCGAGCACGACATCTCGGGGAGGCCCCGTCGCGGGGTCCGTAGCGGCGAACGCGGTGACCAGACGGCCCGCGTCGATCTCGTGGGAAATGGTTGCTGTCATGATAGTTTTCCTCTGTTCATGGCCTGTCCGGCCGATTGTGTATTCGGCACGATGGTTTGCGAATGTATGTTCTCATTTGGCGATGGACAACGTATGATTGCTACCTGTTCGTTGAAGAATTACTTGCCTTGATGAATCGCCGTCTTCCCTCCCTCAACGCGCTCCGGGCCTTCGAGGCGGCAGGCCGGCACATGAGCTTCAGCCGGGCGGCGGAGGAGCTTCACGTCACGCCCGCGGCGGTCGGACAACAGGTGCGCGGGCTGGAGTCCTACCTCGGCGAAACCCTGTTCGTTCGCCTGAACCGATCCGTGGAGCTCACCGTCGCCGGCCAGGCGCTGTTGCCTGGCGTAAGCGACGGCTTCGACCAGATCGCGCGCACCATGGAGGCGTTCTACCGGCGCACGGTCCGCCGGCCCTTGACGGTCAGCGTCGAGCCCAATTTCGGGGCGAAGTGGCTGGTGCGCCGCCTCGATCGCTTCAGGGAGCGGCATCCCGGGATCGAGATCCGGCTGGATGCGACCTCCCGGGTCGTCGATTTCTCTCGCGAGGCGGTGGACCTCGCCATTCGATACGGTGACGGGAACTATCCGGGGCTGCGATGCGACGTGCTGTTCGAGGAGGACGTGTTCCCGGTGTGCAGTCCGGGCCTGCTCGAAGGCCCGCATCCGCTGGTGCATCCGGAAGATCTGCGGTGGCATCGGCTCCTGCGCCAGGACTGGGCCGCGGGTCAGCCGACGTGGCCGGATTGGGCGATGTGGCTGCGGGCGGCCGGTGTCGAGAACGTGGATCCCACCCAGGGCCCCGAGTTCGCGTCGGGAAGCTACGGGCTGATGATGGATGCGGCGCTCGCCGGCCAGGGGGTCGCGCTGGCCAGCAGCGTACTCGCGGCCGACGATATCGATGCAGGGCGCCTCGTCAAGCCCTTCGATCTCGGCGTGCACCAGAGCCTTCGCTACTATCTCGCGGGTCCCGAGGCGACGGCGGACGAACCGATGACCACCGCGTTCCGGGAATGGGTCATCAGCGAGGCGGGCGGCTTGACGGCTGCGGCCGGGTAGCGGCCCGGTTCGAGTGCCGCGATTTCCCGGCATTCGAACGCAACGCTTCCCTCTGATCCCGCGGGCCGCGCAAGATCTTCTCGCTCATTCCGAATCCCGTCTCCCACGCCCTGACTCGCCACCGGCGCCCGGACTTCCAGCATCACCGCGACCTCGCCCCCGTCGTCCCTCTCCCGGACGACTGCCTGCCGGGGAACGCCGCATGATCGGGCCGCTCATCGCGCGGAGAACGAGGGGACGCAGGCAGGGCGAGATCGCTAAAAATCTATTGACATCAACAAGTTCTGTGATCTAATGGCGTCTTCGTCAAAGAGATGGAGATGGCAAGAAGTGGACACGACGGCACCTGAAAGTTTGATCGAGCATTTCTCGAAGCTGGAGGATCCGCGAGTCGATAGAAACAAGAAGCATGAGTTGATTGATGTCATCGTGTTGTGCGTGTGCGCGGTGGTCAGTGGCGCGGAGGGATGGAGTGACATTGAGGAATTTGGACGCACGAAGCTGGAGTAGCTTCGCCGGTATGTGCCGTTGGCTAATGGGATACCGGTGGATGACACGATTGCGCGAATCATCTCGGCGTTGTCGGTGAGTGGATTTCAGGAGTGCTTCATGAGTTGGATGGAAGATGTGGTGAAGTTGAGTGGTGGCGAGGTCAGAAGTGGACCCCATCGGTTGGACAGGGATCGCGAATCAGTAAGTGTCTTCTGCCATGATCATAGCAGGGAGAGAGAGGAGCAGAAGATGAGACGCAAGCGCAGGAATCATTCGGCGTCGTTCAAGGCGAAGGTGGCGGTGGCCGCGGTTCGCGGTGAGAAGACCCTCGCGGAGCTGGCGCAACAGTACGACGTGCACCCGAACCAGATTCAGGACTGGCGAGGCCGCTTGGTGGGCAGCGCCGAGCGCCTGTTCGAACGCGGGGCCGCACGAGACAACGACACCGAGCACCAAGTCAAGGAACTGCACGCGAAGATCGGACAGTTGACGATGGAACGGGATTGTTTATCCGGCAAGCTCGGTCATTGAGCCGTCCCCGGCGCAAGGCCATGATCGAGCGGGGTCACTCATTGGCGGTGACGCATCAGTGCGAGCTGCTGGCGCTGTCGCGTTCGAGCGTGTACCACCAGCCGGCGCCGGTCTCGGAACAGGACCTGGAGGCCATGCGCCTGCTCGACGAGGCGCACCTTCAGTTCCCGTTCTACGGGAGCCGTCGATTGAGCGATTGGCTCGGGGAGCGTGGGGTGAAGGCCAACCGCAAGCGGGTGCGGCGTGTGATGCGCCTGATGGGGCTTGAGACGCTGTACCCACGGCCCCGAACGAGCCGAGCGGGCCAGGGTCACAAGGTCTATCCCTATCTGCTGAGGGAGCGCACCGTGGAGCGTCCCAACCAGGTGTGGGCCACCGATATCTGCTCCCTCCCGATGGCCCGCGGGTTTCTCTACCTGGTGGCGGTCATGGACTGGTACAGCCGCAAGGTGCTCGCCTGGCGGCTGTCCAATACCCTCAACGGCGACTTCTGCGTCGAGGCTTTGGAGGATACCCTCGCCCACTATGGGCGCCCGGAGAGATTCAACACCGACCAGGGGGCGCAGTTCACCAGCGCGGCGTTCACCTCAGTGCTCAAGGGCGCGGGCGTGGCCCCCGGCTTACTGCCTGCCGGGGCAGGCTTAGCATGGACGGCAAGGGGCGATGGGTGGATAACGTGTTCGTGGAACGGCTGTGGAGGAGTGTGAAGTACGAGGAGGTGTATCTGCACGCTTACGAGGGTGTGGCCGCGGCTCGCGCGGGACTGGGCCGCTACTTCCGGTTCTACAATGCCGAGCGCCGCCATCAGGGCCTCGGGCGCAGGACACCCGACGCGGTGTATGCCGACCGCGGCTCATGGCCCAAGGCAGCGTGAAGCTGGCGAACCAACGGAGGCGGAGTACACTTATCGTCCCGTCCAATTATCGGGGTCCACTTCTATCCACTCGGGAACGACGAACCGGCCGCGCCGAGCCGGGGGCGCGCATCCCCACCCGGCGACGAAGCATTCAGTGGGCCGGCGCACCGCCGGGCGCGACAGCCAGACGCAGACCGGAAAGCGCATCGTCCGCGGTCTTCGCCGAGCGCAGGATCGCGCGCTGGTCCGGGCCGAGGTAGCCGGCATCGGTCATCTCGTCGAGAAACGCGATCAGCGAATCGTAGTAACCGTCCACGTTGAGCAGCATCGACGGCTTGGCGTGGATGCCGAGCTGGGTCCACGTCCACATCTCGAACAGCTCGTCCATCGTTCCGATACCGCCGGGAAGCGAGATGAACCCGTCGGAGAGCTTCGCCATCAGCGATTTCCGCTCCAGCATCCCGTTCACCGCGTGCAGCTCGGTGAGACCTTCGTGGAGGAACTCGCGCCGGAAGAGATCCCGCGGGATCACTCCGACCACGCGGCCTTCCGCGGCCAGCGCGGCATCCGCCAGCGCACCCATCATGCCCCGCCCCCCGCCGCCGTAGACGAGCGTCGCACCACTCGCCGCGATCGCCTTGCCGAGCGCGCGGGCGGACTCCAGGTACGCCGGCGCGCGACCCGCGCGCGACCCGCAAAATACGCAAATACGCTTCATGCCGGCCAAGCCTCCGTTCAATGCCGCTGGTGTGTTCCAGCCGTCGGCTCGCACGCTAAGCGCACTGCTTGCCTGAACGCAATGGCGCCCTGCGCGGACAGGCACGAATGCGTACCATCTGCGCGACGCGCCCGCATCCTGCCGCGCGCCGGCGGCGGACGGGCCGAACTCGCGAAGAAGCAGCGAGGAAGAATCGATGCCGTCGGACATCCGGTTCAACCGCAACCTCGACTTCGAATACGGAGTGCTGGAAACCGTCGCGCCTGACGTGCGGCGCCTGATCGCCCGCAATCCGAGCCCGTTCACGTTCCACGGCACCGGCACCTACGTGGTGGGGCGCGGACGGGTCGCGGTCATCGACCCCGGCCCGGCCCTCGAAGAGCACATCGAGGCGCTAGCCGGCGCGCTGCGGGGCGAGACCGTCACCCACGTGCTCGTCACCCACACGCACCGGGATCATTCGCCCGGCTGCACGCTGCTGCGTCGCTTCACCTCCGCTCCGACCTGCGGATTCGGGCCGCACGGCTCGGGGAGGCCAGGGGAGGAGACGGCCGGAACGGGCGAGGAAGTCGAGGAAGGCGCGGACTTCGAGTTCGCGCCCGACGTCACGGTGCGCGACGGGGACGTCATCGACTGCGACGGTTTCAGCTTCGAATGCGTCCACACCCCCGGCCACACCTCCAACCACGTGTGCTACCGGCTGCGCGAGGAGCGGGCGCTGTTCTGCGGCGACCACGTGATGGGCTGGTCCACCACCATCGTGTCGCCGCCGGACGGCCATATGGGCGACTACATCGCGAGCCTGGAGCGGTTGCTCGGAGACGGCGACCGGGTGTACTGGCCCACCCACGGAGCGCCGATCCGCGACCCCGGGCCGTTCGTCGAATCGCTCATCGAACACCGCCGCCGGCGGGCACGCGAAGTCGAGGCGTGCCTGCGCGACGGGCTCGACACCATCCCCGCGATGGTGAAGCGGATGTACCACGACCTCCCGGCCGGGATGCACCCGGCCGCGGCGCGCTCGGTGCTCTCGACGATCATCCACCTGGTCGAACAGGGGGTGGTGACGTGCGGCGGGTCTCCGTCGGCCGATGCGCGCTACACGCTCGCGGGCGCGTCGGCCATCGCCTCCGTTCCTGCTGGCCGATGACGGGAGCCATCGCCGCCGAGTCGGACATCTCGATCAATTCGCCCGATCACACACGGACTCGATGTGGGCGAGCGCGTGCCCGCACGCCGTGGCGTAATCGGCGTCGGGAGCGGCGCCGGGCCGGGCGCGGCCGAGGTCCGCGAACCACTTCTGCGCGGCGTTCAGGCCCGCGATGCCCGGGATAGAGCCGGGCCATTGGTCCGAGCTCACTCCCTGACTTGCCCGGCGACTCTCGATATCGGGAGGATGCGAACTCGAGTCCTGCTCTCGTCAACGACAACCACCGCACCGGAAGCCAAGTCAGCGTCGTGCTGCTTCAGGGCCGCGGTGACTACATCTTCCAGAGAATCCGGCAATATATCCTGTGCACGGATCTGAAGTACGCTCGGTCCGGTCGCTGGCGCGGGTATCCCCTACCGCGGACCAATGGATTGCCGGCCACCCGTGGTCGTTCAGAATGGGAACCCAATCGGGCGACAAATTCATGTCGACCAGGAGGTTGACGCTCATGGGCGTGCCAGCGGAACTTCCCGCTCCTCGACCCTCCACGCGGCGTAGGCGAGAGCCTCATCGATATCCTGGCGTTCAAGATAGGGATATGCCTTGAGAATATCGTCAGGAGACCTGCCTGCCGCCAGGAGGCCCACCACGGTCCCGACCGTGACGCGGAGACCCCGAATGCCTGCCTTGCCGCCCATGACGGCCGGATCAAGAGTGATCCTGGTCAGCGTTCCCATGATTCGTTTCTCCTGCTCAGACTATCGCCGCTCTCGCCGCCACATGCCGGACGGCAACATCCGCGAGGTTTCGGTTTTAGTCCGTGCTCGATTTGGCCAGATACAGGCGATTTTGTTTCAGCTCGCGCCAGAAGCAATCGGTATTGTTCGTGTCGACTCCGTAGCGCAACAGCGGGGTTCGGATGATTCTGCCATTCTCCCTCCGGAATTGCGCCGCTCCATCAGCTATGTAGCCAATACACATCATATGTGGGATGCCGTTCCGAATCGCTCGCCGCCGTCGCGGCAAACGGCCTCATCGCCGCGGCGCTCAAGCTGCTCTGACCATCACGCGCCGGACCGTAGCGTCCTCTCGTTTCGATTCCGCCTGCGAGTTCGCCCGCGCTCTCGCCCGCGAGATTGCGCGCTCGCCTCCCTCCCCGCGCGGGATCGAACTTCAGAGATAGCGGATCAGGCGATGCGGGCCGCGCATCGAGAACACTGGCCGGCCGATGGAACGGGGGTGGACGGAATCCATGATCTCGCCCGCGAACCCGGCCATGAAGCGGGTGACGTCGATGGTCGGGAGGGACGCCACGTCGGCGAGCGGCACCCAGGAGAGGCGGTCGAGCTCGCCGTCGCCGCCAAGGTCGCCGAGGTCGAGGCAGCTATCGTGGCCGTCACCGCCGGGGCTGCCCCCGAAGCTGTCTCCGCCCGAATCGTCACTGCCGAGACCGCCGCCGCCGAAGCTGTCGCCGCCGGGATCGCCACCGTCAAGCTCGCGACCACCGGAGCCACCGTCTCCGGCGCCGTCAACGCCGAAGTCATCGCCGTGGAGACCGCCGCGCCCATGCCCGACGAAGGTGAGAAAGAACCGGGCGTGGAAGCGGATGGGATGGCCTGCCGGGGTGATCGCCCGCCCGAGGTAGACGAGGCGGCCGAGCGCGGGCGCGACGCCGCGGCGCCGCATCTCGTCGAAGGTCGCGCCGGGTGCGGGGCCGACGTCGCCGGGCGCGGCGATCATGACCCCGGTCTCCTCCCAGGTCTCGCGCACCGCCGCGGTCGCCAGGGCGGTCGCGACGGCGGCGTTCCCCCCGACCCCCATGGCTCCGAGATGCGCGAGATCGAGCCGCGACGCGGGCCGCGCCACCCGATCCGCGCTCTCCACCGCGCCGCCGGGAAACACGAAGCAACCGGGCAGGAACCGCGCGTCCTCGCGACGCCGGCCCATCAGGCACGCGAGCCCGCGCCGGGCGCGGCGCATCACGATCAGGGTCGCGGCGTCGCGGGGTCGGACCGACGGGGTCTGCGATCTCGATTTCGGCATGGCGGATACCTCCTCCCCAAAGGGTCAGGGGTCCATGAGATCGGGTCAACTCCACTCTTTCCCGACAATCGTTTCTTGCGGCGACGCCCGCATCGCAGATGCGGTACGGTGCACGGAAACGGAGTACAAATCCGGTGAGACCTCGTCCGAGATTCCCCGTGGCCGAAGAAGGCGCGACGGGCGGCTGGAAGCCGTTGCGCTCGCTGCTGCCCTATCTCTGGCCGAGCGGGGCGCCGTCGCTGCGGCTGCGGGTCCTGCTCGCGCTCGCCGCGCTGGTGGCGGCGAAGGTGGCGTCGGTGTACATCCCGGTGTTCTACGGGCGGGCCGTGGACGTCCTCTCGCCCGCCATCGTCGGCGATGGCGCCGTCCCTGGCGGTGCCGCCGTCGCCGTTGCCGTGCCGCTGGCCCTCATCCTCGCCTACGGCGCGGCGCGAATCCTCTCCCTCGCGTTCAACGAAGCCCGCGACGCCATCTTCATCAACGTCGCGCAGCGGGCGATCCGCACCGTCGCGCTCGAAGTGTTCCGCCACCTCCACGCGCTCTCGATGCGCTTCCACCTCGGGCGGCAGACGGGGAGGCTGTCGCTCTCGATCGAGCGCGGCACACGGGCGATCGAGAGCCTGCTGCGCTTCAGCCTGTTCGCGATCTTCCCCACCGTGATCGAGCTGAGCCTCGTGTTCATCATCCTGTGGAACGTGCTCGACGCGGTCATCGCGCTCACCACCATCGCGGTGGTGGTCCTCTACATCGCGTACACCATGACGGTGACCGAGTGGCGGCTCAAATTCCGCCGGGAGATGAACCGGGAAGACGGGCGCGCGAGCACCAAGGCCATCGACAGCCTGCTCAACTTCGAGACCGTCAAGTACTTCGGCAACGAGGCGCACGAGGCGAGGCGGCTCGACGAGGCGTTGCGCGGATACGAGCGCGCCGCGGTGATGAACCAGGTCTCGCTCTCCCTGCTCAACGTCGGCCAGGCCGCGATCATCGCGGGCGGGCTCACCGCGGTCATGCTGCTCTGCGCGCAGGGGATCGTCGCCGGGACGATGACCATCGGCGGGTTCGTGATGGCCAACACCTACCTGATGCAGCTCTACCAGCCGCTCAGCTTCTTCGGCTTCGTCTACCGCGAGATCAAGCAGGGGCTCATCGACATCGAGGAGATGTTCGATCTCCTCGGGGAGTCCGAGGAGATCACCGATCCGCCCGGCGCCCGCGCGCTCGCGGTGGACGGCGGGCGGATCGAGTTCGACCGCGTCGCGTTCGGTTACGACCCCCGCCGGCCGATCCTCGGTGACGTGAGCTTCGAGGTCCCGGCCGGGCGCACGCTGGCGATCGTCGGCCCCTCCGGCGCCGGGAAGTCCACGGTCAGCCGGCTGCTGTTCCGCTTCTACGAGGCGGACGGCGGGGCGGTGCGGATCGACGGGCAGGACGTGCGCGAGGTCACCCAGGCGAGCCTGCGCGCGGCGATCGGCATCGTTCCCCAGGACACGGTGCTGTTCAACGACACCATCTACTACAACATCGCCTACGGGCGACCGGGCGCGACGCCGACCGAGGTCGAGCGCGCGGCGCGGCTCGCCCGCATCCACGATTTCATCGTCTCCACCCCCGACGGGTACCAGACCGTGGTGGGCGAGCGGGGACTGAAGCTCTCGGGGGGCGAGAAGCAGCGCGTGGCGATCGCGCGCACGGTGCTGAAGAACCCGCCGATCCTCGTCCTCGACGAGGCGACGTCGGCGCTCGACTCCGCCACCGAGCGCGAGATCCAGCACAACCTCCGCGAGCTGGCGCGCGGACGCACGACGCTTTGCATCGCCCACCGCCTCTCCACGATCGTCGATGCCCACGAGATCCTCGTCCTCGACGCGGGGCGTGTGGTGGAGCGGGGACGGCACGTCGAGCTGATCGCGCTGGACGGCCGGTACGCCGAGATGTGGCGTCGCCAGCAGGAGAGCGGCGATGACGGCGTCCCGGCGCCGGAGGCGGCGGCAGCCGAAACCGCGGTCGTGGGCGAAGCGCGGGCTTCGTTTCGGGAAGATACCTGACTCGGCGGAGCCGGCGCCGAGGGACGGATGGTGATGAACGCGGGGGGCCGTGCGTTTCCCGGAAACGGCGTGGGCCGGGAGCGCCGGCGTCCGGGAACCGCGTGTCCTGGGACGGCGCATCCGCAGGAGCGCCGTCTCCAGGAGCCCCGTCCCCGGGAGCGGTCCCTTCCATGCCCGCATCCGGGCTGCGGGTCGGCCGGGATGAAATCACCCTGGACGAATCCGCGGCGAGGTTCCCGCGAGGCGGCTGGTCCCGTATTCTTGCCGGGTATCGAAGCGACGGATGGGAAGCTGCGATGGTCGTAGAGCAACGTCTTCGCGAGAAGCTCACCGGGGCGCTGGCGCCGGTGCATCTCGATGTGGTGAACGAGAGCGGCCAGCACAACGTGCCCGCCGGCTCCGAGACCCATTTCAAGGTCGTTATCGTCTCCGGCGCCTTCGCCGGCAAGCCGCGGGTCGCGCAACACCGCATGGTGTTCAGGGCGGTGGACGACGAGCTGCGTGGCGGGGTACACGCGCTGGCGGTGCATACCTATACCGAGGATGCCTGGGCCCGGACCGCCACCGCCCCGGAATCCCCGAAGTGCCTCGGCGGCAAGGCGCGGGAAAGCGCCTGACGGCAAGGCGGTCCGAGGTCGTACGAAAGAATCGGTAGCGGACCCGAGGGTTCCGCCGGCGAAGCGATGCGGGTGACGGCGGGTATCGCCGCCCGATCTAGGCCGTGTTGATGAATTCATGGAATTCTGGACAATTGTTCTCTGTCGATGTTCTTCGGAGAACATTCATAGCTTTGCGCTTGCTCATCAGCGATGCTCTGTGGTCGACAATCGAACCCGTGCTCCGGGAACTCAAGCACGCCGCCGGCAGCCCGCCGAGGCTCAGCGACCGGATGTTCATCGAAGCTGTCCTGCACCAGGCCCGCACCGGGACCCCTTGGCGGGACCTGCCCGACGAGTTCGGCCACTGGAATGCCGTCTATCATCGCTTTCGCCGTTGGGAAGAGGGCGGCCTGTGGGAGCGGCTCTGGCATCGATTCCAGAACATCGACGATGACCAGCTCAGCGAGCTGTTCATCGATTCGACCGTTGTGCATGCACATCAGCACGCCGCCGGAGCGTCAAAAAAACGGGGGCAACAAGCCCAGGCTCCGGGCCGCCTTTCGCAACGACCGGTGGGTTCTCCACCAAGCTGCACGCGGCCTGCACGGACGAGCGTACCGGGGTGTCGTTCGTGCTGACCGGTGGACAGCGCAATGATGCGGTGGGATTCGAGTCGGTGTGGAAGGGGGCGCCAGCGTTGCCTGGGCTGGGGGCGGTGGTGATGGACAAGGCATATGACAGCAATGCCATTCGTCAATTCCTGGCAGTGCAGGGGATTGAGGCCGTCATCGCGCCGAAGGCGAAGCGCGGGAGAAATACGGGATAAACGGAAGTTTCGGAACCGTCTTGCAGGCGGGGAGGCCGCCGTTGCGTCGGCGCACGTGATTGCTGCGGTCGGCCGGTTTGTCCAGGATCACGCTGCATGATCCGTCCTGTGCACGGGAGTTGCCGGTCCGGTAGCCGCCTGCGGCCTTTCTGTTCCGGCGCGCGCTACGGCCGGCATCCGGGCCGGCCAACACCGGAGCCGGCTCCGGTCACGAGACCCGCGCCATCTCCCGCGCCGCTTCGCAATGGCGCGCCATCAGGGCTTCCAGGTCGAGATCGACGACCTGCCCCTCGATCACCCGCCACGCGCCGCCGACCATGACCCGGTCGGCGCGATGGGCGCCGCACAGGACGAGGGCGGCCAGCGGATCTCCCGCCCCCGAGAAGCGCGGCTCGTCCAGCTTGAAGAGGGCCAGGTCGGCCTGCCTGCCGGGTGCGATCCGCCCGACGTCGTCGCGGCCGAGGCAGGCCGCCGAGCCGGCGGTCGCCCAGTGCAGCACGTCCGCATGGCCGATGCGGGCCGCGCCGTAGCGCAGGCGCTGCACCTGTAGTGCCTGGCGCACCTCCTGCATCAGGTTCGATGCATCCTCGGACGCGGAGCCGTCCACGCCGAGGCCGACCGGCGCCCCGGCCGCCGCCAGATCCACGGCCGGGCACAGCCCCGAGGCGAGCACCATGTTGGAGCCGGGGCAGTGGGTAATGCCGGTCCCGGCGCGTCCCAGGCGTTCGATCTCTTCCGGCGTGAAGTGGATGCCGTGGGCGAGCCAGGTCCGATCGCCCAGCCAGCCCGTGTCTTCGAGATAGTCGAGCGGACGGCATCCGAACGTGTGCTCGCAGAACGCGTTCTCGTCCACGGTCTCCGCGAGATGGGTATGCAGGCGGACGTCCTTTTCTTCGGCGAGACGCGCGGTATCGCGCATGATCTCCCGCGTCACGGAAAACGGCGAGCAGGGCGCGAGGGCGATCCGGACGAACGCGCCTTCCCCCGGTTCGTGGAAGGCGTCGATCACCCGCTCGCTGTCGGCGAGGATGGTCTCGGCGTCCTGGACCACGGACGGGGGCGGCAGGCCGCCGTCCTCGACCGACAGGTTCATGGACCCGCGCGCCAGCGTCACCCGCATCCCCATGTCCCGGGCGGCCGCGGCCTGGACGTCCACGGCGTCTTCGAGCCCTTGCGGGAAGACGTAGTGGTGGTCCGCCGCGGTCGTGCAACCGGAGAGCAGCAGCTCGGCCAGCGCGAGCCGCGTCGCAACGTCGAGCTGATCCGGGGTCAACCTCGCCCAGATCGGATAGAGGGCCTCGAGCCAGTCGAACAGCTCCTTGCCGAGGGCGGGGCGGCAGGCGCGCGTCAGGGTCTGGTAGAAGTGGTGATGCGTGTTGATCAGTCCCGGCAGCACGACGTGCCCGGAGGCGTCGAAGGTGTGATCGCAGGGCGTGGCGGGCGCGGCGCCGGCGACCAGGCATTCGGCGATGCGGTCTCCCTCGACGACGAGGCCGCCCGCCGCCTCGTCACCGGCCAGGATGGCCAGCGGGTTTCGTATCCAGGTCCTCACCATATCTTGACCCTCGCCGTATCCCGACCCCAGAAATGGTCCCCACAACCGGGCGGCGCAATGTTTCCTCCGCGACCGCGAGGGGGCATGGCCGCCATCATGGCTTGTATGGAACAAGACTGTTCCTCGCCCGTCTACGACACTGACCGGAGCGCCCGCGATTCCGCGTAGCGGAATCGCCAAGCGACCGCGCTTGCGGTCGCCGCTCACCGGGTGCGCGACCGCCGGGTGCTACCGAGGTACGCCTGACGCAAGCGCTGTAGTACCATCCGCCGCCGCGTGATCCCGCGGACACGCCATACCCTCAATCAACCGTTCTCTCGAAGGGCCTCGCCGTGGAAGAAGCCAACGCGATCCATGCTCGCATCAAGGACATGCGGGGGCGCCTGGATGCCCTGAGGGGGTATCTTTGACGTCGAATCGCGCCGCGAGAAGCTGGAAGAGGTCGACCGCGAGCTCGAGCTGCCCGACGTATGGAGCGAGCCGGCCCGGGCGCAGGCGCTGGGCCGCGAGCGCGCGAGCCTCGCCCGGATCGTCGAGGGCTTCGAGCGCCTCGACGCCGGCCTCGATGACGCCGGGACGCTGCTCGCCCTGGCCGAGGAGGAATCCGACGCCGAGACCGTCGCCGAGGTCGATGCCGACGTAGCCGCGCTCGGGGAACGGCTCGGCGCGCTGGAGTTCCGCCGGATGTTCGCCGGCGAGATGGATCCCTCCAGCGCCTTTCTCGACGTCCAGGCTGGTTCCGGCGGCACCGAGGCCCAGGATTGGGCGGAGATGCTGTTCCGCATGTACCTGCGCTGGGGCGAGCGGCGGGGGTTCGCAACCGAGCTGATCGAGGTGTCCGAAGGGGAGGTGGCCGGCATCAAGAGCGCCACCGTACGCTTCGAGGGGGAGTACGCCTACGGTTGGCTGCGCACCGAGAGCGGCGTGCATCGGCTGGTGAGGAAGTCGCCGTTCGATTCCGGGCACCGTCGCCACACGTCGTTCGCGGCGGTGTTCGTCTCGCCGGAGGTCGATGACGACGTCGCCATCGAGATCGACACCGGGGATCTCAGGATCGACGTCTATCGCGCGAGCGGGGCCGGCGGCCAGCACGTCAACCGCACCGAGTCCGCGGTGCGCATCACCCACCTGCCGACGAACATCGTGGTGCAGTGCCAGAACGACCGCTCGCAGCACAAGAACAAGGCGACCGCGATGAAGCAGCTCAAGGCGAAGCTCTACGAGCACGAGATGCAGAAACGGCGCGAGTCGCAGCAGGCGGTGGAGGACGACAAGGCGGACATCGGATGGGGCAGCCAGATCCGCTCCTACGTCCTCGACCAATCCCGCATCAAGGATCTCCGCACCGGCGTCGAGATCGGCAACACCGGAGCGGTGCTCGACGGCGACCTAGACCGCTTCATCGAGGCGAGCCTCAAGGCGGGGGTGTGAGGTCGGGCGGAACGCGGCCCGTGGCATACCCGAAGCCCGTGATCAGCAGGAGCAGCAAGGCCAGCCAATTGAAACAGAGGCGCCATCGCAGCAGCGACTCGGACAATCATCCGAATCCGCCTCTCCATACCGTCTACCTCGGACCGCTCCCCGACGACGCCCCCGGCCGCCGGGGCCTCCAGCCCCGGCGAAAGGCGCGGATGAGCTGGTGCAGCAGGTAGAACAGGATGATGAGGATGACGAGCATCACGATCGACGCGAGGCGCCGGCCGAACTCGGCGTCGATCACCGGACCGCCGCCCATCAGGTGCTCGCCGAGCATCTCGACCGATTGCAGGGCGGCACCGGCCACGAAGATGACGCCTGCGAGCACCGTGATCTGGAGGGTGTCGTAGACCAGCCCCTCCACGTCCAGCTCCGTGACGGCGCGGAACATGTTCTGGCGGAAGGACTGCCAGTGGGCGACCGCGTATGCGACCACTCCGACCAGGGAGGCGAACCAGAACAGGACGTTGCTGAAGTGGACGTTGGGGATCGCGGCGGCGAGGTAGTCCTGGAACGGCCGGTAGAAGTACAGGAAGATCAGCGCGATGACGATCGCGGCGAGAATGATCCAGAATCGGGCTCCGCGGCGTTCGGGTCGGTCGTCGGCCATGGCGTCACCGGATAAGGTATGGTGCGGCGGTTCCCCGCCCGTGTTCGACTCGGTTCAACCGGCGCGATGTTAGACGAATCTCTCATGTCAGGCACGCGATTCCGCGGAAGCGGCCCAATGAGCCCCCGGCCGATGAGCGCAGGCCTCGACATCACCCGGGGAACGGCCCGGTGAGCCCCCACCGATGAGCGCACGCCTCGGCATCGACGTCGGCGGAACCTTCACCGACCTGCTGCTCCTCGACGAGGGCAGCGGCGAGATCCGGCTCCTGAAGACACCGTCGACCCCCGAGGACCAGTCCATCGGGATCATCGACGGAACCACGGCCCTGCTGGCCCGCGCCGGCGTGCGCCCGGGCGACGTTCGCACCGTCCTGCACGGAACCACCGTCTCGACCAACATCGTGCTCGAGGAGAAGGGCGCGAAGGTGGGGCTGCTGGTCACCGAGAACTTCGAGCAGGTGCTTCACCTCGCGCGCTCGCAGACCCCCGGGCCGCTCGCCGGCTGGATGATCATGAAGAAGCCGGACCCACTCGCCGACCTGGAACATACGCGAGGGATTCCGGAGCGGATCGACGCGCGCGGCCGGATCCTGCGGCCGCTCGACGAGACGAAGGCCCGCGAGGCGATCCGCGAGCTGCTCGACGCCGGGGTGGAGTCGATCACGGTCTCGTTGATGCATTCCTACGCCAACGACACCCACGAGCGGCGGCTCAAGACACTGATTATCGAGACCGGCGCCGACGTTCCGGTCTCGCTCTCCTCCGAGATCCTGCCCGAGTTCCGCGAGTACGAGCGCACCCTGGTGACGGTGATGAACGCCTACGTGCGACCGAGCATGCGGCGTTACCTGCAGAGCCTCGACGACAAGCTCCGCGCCGTCGATCTGAGCGCCAGCGTGCATATCGTGCGCTCCGACGGCGGTCTCATGAGCATCACCAGGGCCAGCGATTCGCCGGCCCATACCATGCTCTCCGGCCCGGCCGGCGGGGTGTCCGGCGCCGCGTTCGTGGCCGAGCTCGCGGGGCACCGCAACGCCCTCGGGTTCGACATGGGAGGCACCTCGACCGACGTCTCCCTGGTACGCGACGGCGCGCCCACGATCTCCCGGCAGACCACGCTCGGCTACTACCCGATCAAGGTGCCGTCGGTGGAGGTCCACAGCGTCGGCGCCGGGGGCGGTTCGATCGCCCACGTGCCCATGACCGGAGCGCTTCGGGTCGGACCGCAAAGCGCGGGGGCGGTGCCGGGGCCCGCCTGCTACGGCAAGGGCGGCACCGAGCCGACGGTGACCGACGCGAACGTCGTGATGGGCCGCCTCCCCCCGAGCCTGCTCGGCGGGGAGATGGCGCTGGACACCGATGCCGCCTCGGCTGCGGTCGGCAAGATCGCCCGCGCCCTCAATCTGGACGTCTACCAGGCGGCCAAGGGAATCCTCGACATCGTCAACGAGAACATGTTCGGCGCGCTCCGGCTCGTCACGGTGCAGAAGGGCCTCGACCCGCGCGACTTCGCCCTGGTCGCGTTCGGCGGCGCCGGCCCGCTGCACGGCAATGCGCTGGGCATGCTCGCGGGGTGCTTCCCGGTCATCGTCCCGCCGACTCCGGGAGTGCTGTCGGCGCTCGGATTCCTGTGCTCGGACGTCAAGAACGAGTTCGCGCGCACCTGTATCCGCACCATCGACGAAGCCGACCCCGCCGACGTGCGCACGGTGCTGGAGGCGCTCGGCGAGCAGGCACGGACCTGGCTGCGCGACGAAGGGGTGTCCGAGGCGGAGCAGACGGTGCGCTTCGAGGCGGACGTGCGCTACCTCCGGCAGGGGTACGAGTTCTCGCTCGACGTGACCCCGGATCCCCTGGCCGACGGCGGCCGGGAGAAGCTGCACGAGCGATTCGGCGCGCGGCACGAACAGCTCTACGGCTTTCGCCTCGATCACCCCGTCGAGCTGGTCAATTTGCGGGCGATCGGCGCCGCGGGCGTGGTGAAGGTCGGTTTTCCCCGCTTCGAGCCGGGCGAACCCGACCCCGGCGAAGCCGTGACCGGCGAGACCCGCGTGTTCTTCGGGCGCGACTTCGTACCGGCGCTGGTCTACGATCGTGCCCGACTGCGTTCGGGCAACGTCGTGCGTGGACCGGCCATCGTCACGCAGCCGGATACGACGACGGTCATCCATCCCGGGTACGTCGGGGAGGTGGACGAGTACCTGAACGTTCTCATCAGGCCTGCGAATTAGCCACTCGTCCGGGAAGTATCGTGCGGGCGGCGGACGCACGGCCGGGGTAGCATCTGCACGTTGTGACCGGGAGCCGAGACATGGCTGAACTCACCCCCCCGCACCGGAACGTCTCCCTCGACGATCTCCTGGAGGCGAACAAGGCGCGTTTCGACCGCATTTTCGAGACCCGGATGCGGGAATCCGCGCGCCTCGACTCGGACCGGCTGCCGCCCGCGAACGGCGACCTGGAGCCGGGTCCGGCGGGCGGGACGAACGGCGGCGGGGAAACCGCCCCCCGGCTCCACCGCGAATCACCGCCGCCCGCCTCCACCGCCGAACCCGGTGGCGCCGGGAGGCCCGCCTCGCCCTCGCGGCGCCCGGATGCCGCCGTGACGGCCCGGCGTCCATCCGGCGACGTCGCGGCGGCACCCCATCCCGCTCCGCGCGCGGAGACGCGAAGCGCGGCTCGCACCCCGGCCGCGCCCCTCGATCCGGTCACCCTCGACCTGATCGAGAACGCGCTGCGCAACGCGCGCCACGAGATGGACGCAGTGCTGTTCCGCTCCGCGATGTCCCCGGTCATCCGCGAGCAGCACGACGAGTTCCCGATGATCACCGACCCCCAGGGCCGGATGATCGTGGGGCAGTTCGGCTCCTACGTGCCCGAGATGCTGGCCGAGCAGGCGTTCGAGCTGGAGCCGGGCGACGTCATCCTGCAAAGCGACCCCTACAAGTGTGGCGGCGCCATCAGCCACATCAACGACTGGATGGTGCTGATCCCGATCTTCTTCGAGGGCGAGCTGGTCGGCTTCAGCTCGATGTTCGGACACATGATGGACGTGGGCGGTCCCGTGCCGGGGAGCATGCCCACCGCGGCGACCTCGATCTTCGGCGAGGGGATCCGCATCCCGCCGATCAAGATCTACTCCCGGGGCCGGCCGAACGAGGCCGCCCTCGCCATCCTGATGAACAACACCCGCACCCCGGAGATGAACTACAGCGACCTCATGGCCATCGTCGCCGGCAGCCGGACCGGCGAGAAGCGGGTCATCGAGATCTGCGAACGCTTCGGGACCGAGACCTACCGCCGCGCCTGCGAGGCGCTGCTCGATCGCACCCACCGCGCCATGCGCACCCTGATCGTGAAGAACCTGCCGGCCGAGCCGCAGTCGTTCGAGGACTACATCGACGACGACGGGGTCGGGAACGGCCCGTTCCGGATGAAGCTCACGGTGTGGCGCGAGGGGGAGCATGCCTATTTCGACTGGACCGGCACCGACCCCCAGGCGCCCGGCCCGATCAACTTCTACCTGCACGAAGGCATGTTCAAGATGTTCATCGGGGTCTACATGATCATGGTGTTCGACCCCCAGATCCTGTTCAACGACGGCTTCTACGACCTCATCCACGTCACCCTGCCCAAGGGCTCGCTCGTGCATCCGGACTTCCCGGCCGCGCTCGGCTGCCGCACCCACGCGCTGGCCCGGCAGTTCGACGTCCTCGGCGGGGCGCTGAGCCGGCATGCGCCGGAGATGGCCACCGCGGCCGGCTATGGTTCCAGCCCCCATTTCCTCTACTCCGGCACGGACCGTGACGGGCAGCCGTTCCAGCTCATGGAGATCCTCTACGGCGGCATCCCGGGACGCCCGATCGGGGACGGCATGGACGGGCATTCGTGGTGGCCCCTGTTCGAGAACATCCCGAGCGAGTACCTGGAGAGCTACTACCCCATGATCATCGAGGGCTACGCCAGTCTGCCGGACACCGGCGGGGCGGGGCGGCATCGGGGCGGCAACGGGGTGGAGAAGGTGTACCGCCTGCTGGAGCCCGGTGAGATCTCGATCCACGACGACCGTCACCGCTCCCAACCCTGGGGTATTCTCGGGGGCAGGCCCGGCGGGGTGTCCGAGAAATGGCTGATCCGCGCCGACGGCAGACGGACACCGCTCGAATCCAAGGTGGACAACGTGCAGGTCGCCCCCGGGGATCGGATCGTGTTCCGCACCGCAGGCGGCGGCGGCTGGGGCGACCCGCTGGAGCGCGACCCCGGCCGGGTACGCGCGGACGTCGCCCGCAAGCTGATGACCGCGCAGGCGGCGGAACGTGACTACGGTGTCGTGCTGGCGGGCGATGCGCTCAAGCTGGACGAGGCCGCCACGGAGGCAAGGCGCGAATCGATCCGCCGATCGCGCGGGCCGCTGCCCACGTACGATTTCGGCGAGCCCGAGTGGGCGCGCGCATCGTTGCCGGAGGCGGCCGATTGACGCGCCGGGATGCTTCGAGAACAGTGCAGCCTCGGGACCATTCATGCTCCGGCGCCGGATCGCTTTCCGCCACGGACGTGCGGGCGAAGCCGCGCGCGAACGCACGAGCGAAGCCACGGCGCCCGGATCCTGACCGATCAAATCTCATAACGGACCGACCATGACCGCGGAACTCCTGATTACCCTCCTCTTCCTCGTGATCGTCCTGATCGCGATCCTCTACGTCATCTCGATCTGGGTCTACAAGCGGGCGCCCGCCAACATGGGGTTCATCCGTACCGGCTACCTCGGCACCAAGGTCTGCCTGGGCCGCGGCGTGATGGTCCTGCCGGTGTTCCACGAGGTCACCTGGGTCTCGCTGGAGACCCTGAAGCTCATCGTCAGCCGCTCGCGCGATCAGGCGGTGCTCACGTCCGACAAGATCCGGATCGACGTGGTGGCCGAGCTGTACGCGCACGTCGGCCGCAGCGAAGAGGATCTGCTCGCCGCCGCCCGCAGCCTCGGCGAGCGCACCTTCGACACCGAAAAGGTCCGCAACCTCCTCGAGGCCAAGATCGTCAGCGCGCTGCGCAGCTACGCGGCCACCAAGACCCTGAGCGAGCTGCACGAGAACCGCGACGCCTTCGCCAAGGCGGTGCAGACGAGCGTGGTGGAGAGCTTCCACGCCAACGGCCTCACGCTGGAAGAGGTCACCATCGTCACCCTGGAGCAGAGCGCCAAGGAGTTCTTCGACAAGGACAACGTGTTCGACGCGGAGGGCCTGAAGGTCATCACCGCGATCACCTCCGATGCGCGGCGTCAGGTCCACAACACCGAGAAGCGCACCACCGTCTCCATCCGCCAGCGCGAGCTCGACACCCAGTTGGAGCTGCTGGAGATCGAGAAGCAGGAGGCGTTCGCGCGCGCCCACCAGGACCGGGAGGTCGCCAACGAGCAGGCCCAGCAGATCGGCAGCAAGCAGATGTACGTGCTCGACCAGCGCATGGCGGTGGAGCAGAAGGAGATCGACAACGAGCAGGCGCTGGAGCGCCTGCGGGCGGAGCGCGACGTGAGCGCCACCGAGGAGAGCCGGCGCCGCGAGGCGGCGGAGATCCGCAAGACCCTGGAGCTGGAGAAGGCGCGCCGCGACCGGGAGATCGAGCTGGTCGCGAAGACCGAGGAAGAGCAGCTCGTCAACATCCGGCGCAAGCTCGCGGAGGAGCGCGCGGAGCACGACCGCCGCATCGCGCTGGTGGCGAAGGCGGAGGAGGAGGAGCTGGCCGGGATCGCCCGCGCGCTCGCCCGCGAACGGGCCGAGAAGGACAAGGAGATCGAGCTCATCGGCAAGGAGCAGGCGCGCGAGGTGGCGGACATCGACCGCACCACCGCGGTGATGGCGCGCGAGGAGGCGGCTCGCGACGAACGGCACCAGTCCTCGGAGGCGACCGCGCTCTCGGTCCGCCGGCGCAGCCTGGAGACCCGTCTCGCGATGCTGGAGATCGACAAGGACGAGGCATTCGCCCAGACGCAACAGGAGCGGGAGGTCGCCAACGAGCGGGCGCGGGTGCTGAGCGAGCAGCAGCGCTTCATCCTGGAGCAGCGCTGGCAGGTCGAGCAGGAGGAGATCGCCAAGGCCCAGGCCCTGGAAAGCGCGCAGATCCGGAAGGAGGTCGCGATCATCGAGGAGACCCGCCAGCGCGAAGCGGCGGAGATCCGGCGTGGGCTGGCGCGCGAGACCGAGGAGCGGGACCGCGACATCGCGCTGGCCGCGAAGGCGGCCGAGCTGGAGCAGGCCGAGGTGCAGCGGCGCCTCGCGGTGGAGGTCGAGGAGCGCGGGCGCGAAATTGCCCTCACGAGCAAGGACGAGGAGGTCGAGCGGGCCCGGGTGAAGAAGGCGTTGGCGGTGGAGGTCGAGGAGCGCGGGCGCGAGATCGCCCTCACGGGCAAGGACGAGGAGGTCGAGCGGGCCCGGGTGAAGAAGGCGCTGGCGGTGGAGGTCGAGGAGCGCGAGCGCGAGATCGCCCTCATCGGGAAGGAGCAGGAGCGCGAGCAGGCGGACATCCGGCGTTACCTCGCCCGCGAGCAGGAGGAGCGGGACCGCCAGATCGCGCTGGCCGCGAAGACCCGCGAGCTGGAACAGGCCGAGGCCCACCGCCTGGAGATGACCGCGCAGCGCGAGCAGGCGGAGCACGACGCGGAGTCCGTGCGCCGCGTCGCGGACGCCACCCGCCAGAGGGAGATCGACCGCATCCGGGCCGAGAAGGACGCCGACACCCGCCGGATCGAGGAGGAGAACAAGGCGCAGATCACGCGTATGCACATGCTGACCCAGGCCGAGTCCCGCAGCCTCGCGGCGGAGCGCGAGGCCGAGGCCACCGTGACCCGCGCCCGCGCCACCAGCGAGGCCCAGCAGATCACGGCGGAGGGGGTCGAGCGGGAAGCCGGCGCGGTGGGGCGTGCCGAGGTGCACATCGAGGCGTTGCGGGTCGAGAACGTCCAGCGCCGGCTCGAAGCGGAAGCGGTGGGAATCGAGGCCAAGGCCGACGCGCTCAAGAAGTACAACGAGTCCGCGACCTTCCTGGAGCTCGCCAGGCTGCACATCGAGGCCGAGCGCGACATCCACATCGACCAGGCCAAGGCCATGGGCACCGCCCTGACCGGCGCCCACATCCGGATGTACGGCGGCGACGGCGGCACCGTGGACAACATCCGCCAGCTCTTCACGTCAGGGTTCGGGATCGGGGAGGCGCTGGAAGGCGTGGCCCAGTCCCTGCCCGAGGGGCTGCGGGATCGTCTGGCCCGCGACGGGATCCGCGGCATCTTCCGCCGCCCCGACGACGGGCCGCTCAGCGGCCACGTCGGGCATGTCGCGGATCTGGTGGAAGCCCATCTCGGCGATGCGCTCGACACGCCGTTCGCGGCGGCGCTCGAACGGCTCAAGGAGGCGGCGGGCGGCGACGAGCAGGCGACCCGCGCCCTCGCGGTGCTGGGCTCGGTGAACGAGGGCGGGACGTTCGACGACGTACCCTTCGCCACCGCGTGGAACCTTCTGCAGGCGCTCGCAAGATCGTCGAAGTGAGGGTGGACGGACGCAGAGGCGCCGCGGACGAGATGCGCACGTCCTGGTTCCGTAGCGGTTCACGACACCAATCGCGCCGTGAAGCAGCAGGTCAACTTTCGGTTGCGAACGGGCAGGTACGAACCGCTATGACAAGACCGCGGCTGCATTACTTCGAGCGCGAAGACGTGCTGCACCTCGTGATAAACGACGAGGAGGAGGCGGGTAGCGCCGAGCTGAGCCCCAACGTTACGGCGGAGCTCAACCGCAAGGGAGAGGTCATCGGCATCGAGATACTCGAGGCGAGCACGTTCATGCGCGACACCTTGCTGGAGTCGGTACAAGCCAAGCTGCTTCGTTCCCGGAATGAGCTTGACGCAAAGCGAACGTCCGACCGGGATTGATCGACTACCGCTACCCGACCGGTTGTGGGGGGACATGCGAGGAAGAAGGCCAAACATATCGACCGTGGCCGCCATAAGATCTTATGCGCACAGCACCCGAGCTATGGGGCGGGAATCAAGGGAACCAGCCATTTCTCTTGTGCCAACGAATACCTGCTGAGAAACAACAGGGTGCAGATCGACTGGCTACGACGGCCACAACCGGCTCCGGCCACACGAACTACGCGAAGGAATTCGCAAAGGTCTGCTGGCTGATCGGGAGATACGACGGAGGCGGCATGGCGCTGGGTGCATGGCAGCAGTCCGATCCACGTCGTCCGACGGCCCGCGACTGAGGAGGTCGGACGGTGCCTGATTTCGACGTCGTCCTGGTCAACGTCGACAAGACCTTCGATGGCGACGTGCGCGCGGTCATCGACTTCAACGCGGAGATCGAGCACGGCGAGTTCGTCGCCATGCTCGGCCCGAGCGGCTGCGGCAAGACCACGACGCTGCGGATGATCGGCGGCCTCGAAGAGGTCACCGAGGGAAAGATCTACATCGCCGGCCAGGACGTCACTGATCTGGCGCCCTCACAGCGCGACACCTCGATGATGTTCCAGAGCTTCGCCCTCTTCCCCCACCGCACCGTCCACCAGAACGTCGAGTTCAGCCTCAAGGTCAAGGGGATCGAACGCGGCGAGCGCGACCGGCAGGTGGGCGAGATGCTGCAGATGGTCAGCCTCGACGAGCTCGCCGACCGCTACCCGCGGGACCTGAGCGGAGGCCAGCAGCAGCGCGTTGCGCTGGCCCGTGCCCTGATCAGCAAACCCACGGTGCTGCTCCTCGACGAGCCGCTCGGCGCCCTCGACTACAGCCTGCGCCAGCAGATGATGGTCGAGCTCAAGAAGATTCAACGCGAGCTCGGCATCACCTTCATCATGGTGACCCACTCCCAGCAGGAAGCGATGTCGATGGCCGACAAGGTGATCGTGATGAGCGACGCGATCATCCAGCAGACCGGCACCTCGCGCGAGATCTACGAGGCCCCGCGCACCCGCTTCGTCGCCGACTTCATCGGCAACAACAACGTCTTCGAAGGCACCATCCAGTCGCGCAGCGGCTCCATCGTCTTCGTCGAGTCCGACGACGGGCACCTGTTCTACGTGCGCGCCCACCACGACGACAACCGGGCCGTCGAGATCGGGCGGCGCGCGCATTTCTCGGTGCGTGCGGACCTCGTCCACGCAGGTGTGCATGCCGGCATGGCCAACCAGGTCGAGGGGAGCTACGTCGCGACCGAGTTCCTCGGCTCGCTCGAAACCGACGTCTTCGAGGTCGGCGGGGGCGTCCTCGTCCACGTCGAGCAGCACCGCAGCGCCTCGGATCGGTCCTACGAGATGGGGGACCGCGAGACGATCTGTTGGCCGGCGGAGGCAGCGGTGCTGTTGCTGGATTGACGCACGGGCCACTGCTCCGCCATCCGCCCGACGCCCCATCGGAACCGGCGGAGGCAGCGGTGTTTCACGATTGACGCGCGGGCCGCTTCAATCGCGATGCGGAGCCACACCCCGGCCGTGGGAGTGGCTCAGGGGGCGGGTGGAGGCACCCGTCATCGCCGTGGCAGGACTCCGCACCCCGGTCCCGGGAGCGTCTCGCGGCATCAGAGCGGCGGGCGGCGGGCCGCGAAGTCCGCAACGCCCTCGTAGGCGTGGGCGAGCTGCAGGGCCTCGAAGTCGCACTTCGGCGGGGCGACGATCTGGATTCCGATCGGCAGTCCGTCCGGGGTGAAGCCGGCCGGTACCGAGATCGAGGGGCAGCCGGTCACCGTGATCACGTAACACGATGCCATCCAGTCGAAATAGGTGTCGAGCTTCACGCCATCGATCTCCCGCACCCACTCGATGTCGACGGAGAACGGCGGCACCTGGGTGGTCGGGCAGACGAGGTAGTCGAAGCGGTCGAAGAACTCGACCACTCGATCGAGCAGCGCGGCCCGCTTCACCTCGGCGTGCACGACGTCCATGCCGCCAAGGGAGAGGCCCTTCTCCGTGTCCCGGATGACGGTGTCCTTCAACGCCTCGCGGTGATCCCGGATGTGCCTCTCGTGGGTCATGGCGAAGGAGAACGCCCGCAGGGTTCGGAAGATCTCGTCGGCGTCGCGGAGGTCGGGAGCCGCCTCTTCGACCGTACATCCGAGCTCGCTGAAACGAGTGACGGCGGTGTCGCAGACATCGAGAACGGCGGGGGCGACCGGGTAGCCGCCCAGGGTCGGACTCCACGCGATGCGCGTTCCCTCGAAGTCGCGCTCAAGCGTGTCGCGGAACCGGTTCCCCGGCGTCTCGATGGAGAGCGGCGCCCGCAGGTCGGGGCCGGCCATCGCAGAGAGGAGCAATGCCGCGTCGGCCACGTGCCGGGCGATGGGACCGGCCACCCCGAGCGGGTTGTAGAGCATCTTGCGCGGCCACACCGGGACCCTCCCGGGCGAAGTGCGGAAACCGACCACGTTGCACCAGGAGGCGGGGTTGCGGAGCGATCCGCCCATGTCCGTCCCGTCCGCCAGCGGCAGCATCCCGCAGGCCACCGCGACCGCGGCGCCCCCGCTGCTGCCCCCGCAGGTGCGGCCGGTCGCATAGGGGTTCCTGGTTACGCCGAACACCCGGTTGAAGGTCTGGGACCCGGCCCCGAATTCCGGGGTGTTGGTCTTGCCGATGATGATCGCACCGGCCGCCTTGAGGCGTTCGACGTAGAGCTCGTCCTCCTCGGGAACGAAGTCTCGATAGAGGGGCGACCCGAACGTGGTGCGGATACCGCGGGTCAGGCTGAGATCCTTGACCGCGATCGGCAACCCGTGGAGCGGCCCCGGCGGCTCGCCTCGGGCAAGGGCCGCGTCCGCCGCCCGCGCACCTTCGAGGGCGGCCTCGGGAAGCAGGGTGACGATCGCGTTGACGGTGGGATTCACCTCCTCGATACGTGCGAGGAACCGGGTCATGAGCTCCTCGGCGCTGAACTCGCGCTCGACGATCCGGCGCACCAGATCGCGAGCCGGGGCGAAGACGATGCCGGGGTCCGACGGCAGGTTGTCACGCATGGCGTTCATGGCCTCATGTCGATGTGGGTCGAGGCGGGCTTCCATCTCCGCGTGTGGTCCGTCGTAGCGGCCCGCCGGATGATTGCTCTTGCGCCAGCATAGCGGGAGCGCGGCGCCCCGTCGCCGCTACGCGCCGGTGCAACGTATCGGTCGCCGCGTGGCGTCGATCGGTTTCCGGGACGCCGCCGCATTCCATGCCGCTCAGGCCGCACCGAAGAACGCGGCGCTGCGAATGGCTCGCCGCCGGGTTCGCGGTCGGCATCGGCGCCGGCCGCAACTGCCGCAACCGTTGCCTGATGCGGAACGCCGTGCCACCATGCACCGTACACCCACGGCGCAAGTGCCCGGGACCCACGGGGCATCGCGCGCGGCAGCGCTTTCCCCGTTCTTCGAACCGCGACTGCAACACCTTGCAGGGGAGGCAGTGCCATGAACACAACCACCCGCCGCAGATTCCTCCAGACCGGCGCCGCCGGTGCCGCCGCTCTCGCCGTCCCCATCCGCTTCGCACGCGCCGCCAAGAAGGGCGGCGTCATGCGCCTGGGCTCGGGGCACGGCGCGACCTCCGACAGCTTCGATCCGGGAACCCATGAGCACGGTTTCACGATCGCCATGTCCCACGGGTACAACGGCTACCTGACCGAGGTGGCCAGTGACGGCTCGCTGGTCGGCCAGCTCGCCGAGAGCTGGGAAGCCTCCGCCGACGTCGCCACCTGGACCTTCCAGTTGCGCAAGGGCGTGACCTACCACAACGGCCGGGAGGTCTCCGCCGAGGACGTCATCGCGTCCATCAACCACCACCTCGGCGAGGATTCGAAATCCGCCGCCAAGCCAATCGTGTCGCCGATCACCGACATGAAGGCCGACGGCAAGCACACCGTGGTCTTCACCCTCGAAGCCGGCAACGCCGACTTCCCGTTCATCGTCGGCGACTACCACCTGCCGATCATGCCGAGCGAGGGCGGCAAGCCCGACTGGCAGTCCGGCATCGGCGCGGGGGCGTACAGGGTCAAGAGCTTCGAACCGGGGGTGCGCATCGATCTGGAGAAGTACGCGGACCACTGGGATTCGGGCCGCGGGCACTTCGATGCGGTCACCATGATCACCATGGCCGACCCCGCCGCCCGCACCAACGCCATCATCACCGGCGAGGTCCACGCCATCGACCGGGTCGATCTGAAAACCGCGCATCTGCTGGCACGCCGCAAGGGACTCACGGTGCATTCGATCGCCGGCAACCAGCATTACACCTTCCCGATGCGCACCCAGACCCCACCGTTCGACGACAACAACGTGCGCCTGGCCCTCAAGCACGCCATCGACCGCAAGGAGATGGTGGAGAAGATCCTGCATGGCTACGGCGTGGTGGGGAACGACCACCCGATCGGGCGCGGCCAGCGCTTCTTCGCCAAGGACCTGGAGCAGCGCACCTACGACCCCGACAAGGCGAAGTACCACCTGAAGCAGGCCGGCATGGACTCGCTCTCGGTGGAATTGTACGTTGCGGACGCGGCTTTCGCGGGTGCCGTCGATGCGGGGGCGTTGTTCGCGGAGACCGCCAAGGTGGCGGGCATCGACCTGAACATCGTGCGCACCCCGAACGACGGCTACTGGAAGGACATATGGAACAAGAAGCCGTTCTGCGCCTGCTACTGGAGCGGGCGGGCGACCGCCGACTGGATGTTCTCGACCGCCTACGAGGCCGGGGTGCCCTGGAACGGCACCCAGTGGGAGCACGAGCGTTTCAACCTGCTGCTCAAGGCGGCCCGGGCGGAGCTGGACGAGGACAAGCGACGCGCGATGTACGCGGAGATGCAGCAGATCGTGCGTGACGAGGGCGGCCCCATCATCCCGATGTTCGCCTCCTACGTCTTCGCCACGTCCGAGAAGCTGGCCCTGCCGGCGCAGATGGGCTCGAACTGGGACAAGGACGGCGAGCGCTGGATGGAACGCTGGTCGTTCGCGTGATCCGGGCCGGGCACTGACGGCAAGAACGATCCGGCCGGCGCGACGCGGTGTCGCGTCGCGCCGGCCGGGATGCGCGTTGCCAGATTCGTGCGCACATTTGCCGCTCCCGAGAGCCGGAGGCTTCCAGTGTCGCCGCACCGGTCCGCCCTGAACTCCGCCGTTCTGGCCGCCGCGGTCCTGCTGCTCGTCACCACGGGTTGCAGCGAAGAGAGCACACCTCCCAAGCCCGGGCCGTCCGGTGATGCGGGAAGCTCCGCGCCCGCGGCCGTGCCGGAGGAGAAGGGTTCGGCGGCCCCGATCACGCTCGACGTCACCGCGGACAAGACTCACGCGGTGCAGCCGGGCGACGAGATCCGCATCGAACTGAACCTGGAAGGATTCGTTCTCGACGATTCGAAAATCGGCGCCGAGGCGGAGCCGGGCGCCGGCCACTACCACGTGTATCTGGGCGATCCGGGCGGGAAGCCGCTGCTCGTCTCGGCCGATGCAAGCGCTGTCGTGAAGGTGCCGCCCGACGTCAACGACGGGACGCATACGCTACGGGTCCAGCTTCGCAGCCACGACCATTCACCGCTCGACCCGCCGGTCGAGGCCGTGGTCCGCCTCATCATCTACCGCCTTTGAAATCCGGGGCCGCCGGGCCTAGTACCTCTGCACAGTGGTTTTGATCGATTGAATTTATCCGTTCAGCGCAAGACGGGGAGGGCTTCCGGGGCCACGAGCACTTCGAGACTTCGGGCACGCCCCGCGTGGCGGCGCAACAGCCCCTGGCGTTCCAGGCCGAGCACCATCTGGTGAACACTCGGGGCAGTGACCGCGAAATAGCGTTGCATGTCGGCCTGAGCCGGAGGGCGTCCATTGACCTTCGTACAGGCATGGATGAATGCCAGATATTGCCCCTGGCGCTCGGTGAACCGAGCCGTTCGTGTTGAGGGGATCGACATCGCGAGCGTTCCATGATCGACTGTCTCCACAGCACCGAGGGAGGCACCGATGAACGTACGATACATGGTCGAACTCACCGATGAGGAGCGCGCGCAGTTGCAGGAATTGACGGGCAGCGGCAACGCTCGGGTGCGCCGAGTCAAACGGGCGCAGATTCTGTTGGCTGCGCAACAGGGACATCCTGACGCGGTGATTGCACAGACGGTTGGAGTGGGCACCTCGACGGTCTATCGCACCAAGCGGCGTTTCGTCGAATGCGCATTGGAGGGGGCGTTGAGCGAAGACCCTCGCCCCGGGGCAAGGCGCAAGCTCACCGGTCGGGAAGAGACGTTGTTGGTCGCGGTGGCGTGTTCGGACCCGCCCGCGGGGCGGGCACGCTGGACGCTGGAATTGCTGGCCGATGAGATGGTCCAGCGCACCGGGCATGAAGGACTCTCGCGAGAGACGGTGCGCCGGCGTTTGACCGAGCAATCGGTCAAGCCCTGGCAGCGCAAGATGTGGTGCATTCCCTGTGTCGACACCGAGTACGTGGCGCGGATGGAAGATGTGCTTGACCTGTACGCTGACCCGCGCCGCCCGGTGGTGTGCTTCGACGAAACCCCGGTGCAACTCATCGGCGAGACGCGGCTCCCGTGGCCTGCCGAGCCGGGCAAGCCCACCCGTATCGACTACGAATATCGGCGCAATGGGACTGCCAACCTGTTCGTCTTCCTCGATGCCCATCAGCCGTGGCGTCACGTGAAGGTGACCGAACGCAAGACCGCCCATGACTTCGCCCACTGCATGCATGAACTGGTCGAAGTGCATTATCGCGATGCCGAGACCGTACGGGTGGTGCTCGACAATCTCTCGGCACACAAGCCCGCAGCCCTGTACGAAGTCTTCGCCCCCGAACTCGCTCGCAACATGCTGCGACGGCTGGAGCTTCACTTCGTGCCCAAACACGCGAGTTGGCTCAACATGGTGGAGATCGAAATCGGTGTGCTGAGCCAGCAGTGTCTGGACCGGCGCATTCCGGACCGCGAGACGTTGCAGCGTGAAGTCGCGCACTGGGAACGGCGACGCAATGCCGAGGGGGCTCGGGTCGAATGGATGTCCGACGCGCCCGCGAGAAACTGGGACGTGTTTATCCATCGCCTTTGCTCAGCGACCTCGCTCAAGCCGCCTGAACCAGTCAAAACCTCTGTGCAGAGGTACTAGACGAGAAGCGGGAGCTCCGGGTTGTTGGGGATCGCCCCGTCGTCCTCGAGCCGCTGCGTCTCTACCGCGGAGGCTTCCGCCAACTTTCGTGGTTCTTCATCGGGTTCTCCCAAGGTTCGGTTTCGCCGGCACCCGCTCGGGGTCGGAGTTTCCGGGACCTACCGTTCCGATCGCGGGTTGGCTCTTTTCCGGAGCGCTTCGGCAATCCGGGGAAGTATATTTTCCGAAACTTTGGTGTTCTTCAAATCGCAAGATTTATACGGTTTGTCCACAAGTGATTGATTCACAAGAACGACACCGGTTTTCGGGCAAATGTCGAATCCACCAGCATCGTAGATACGGTGCAAGTCGGCGCGCAGCAGGATGCCATTGGGAAGAACTTCCTGACCGCGGCACTTGACCGGCACAATATGCGCCGCCTCCAACGCTTCCCGACGGGTTTCGCCTGTCAGCGCACAGCAACCGTAGGTCGCTAGCAACATTTTTCTGAATTCGGCCTGGGCCCGTTGAAGCTTTGTCGTGGTGATTCTGGGCTGCTTTTCTCCAATCAGTTTTTCTAATCTCCACCCCGGACCCTTCTCGTTCTTCCAGAGCGATTCTCCGGAATCTTTATTCTTTTCCAAAATCAAAATATGAGTTCCCCATATGAACTCATTCTCTCCGTATTCACTAATTATAGCTCCATTTTTTTCCTCAGTATAGTGAATGTGATACTTGACAACACCTCTATTTTTTCTTTCTACTTTGGTAGTAACTTGATATGTTACCCATTTATTATCTATGTAAAGCTGACATGTGCTGTCAACCTCCTGCGGGTCTTCGATATTGATATCGATTCGCTCCAAGCCACCCCAACCTCCCCAATCTTCGTTGTCTTCGACGAGTACTGGCATTGGTCCGCGCTCCGTGAAAATGGCTCCACCCGGCGGGAGTTTGACAGAGAACGCAAATATAGTCGAGACTGACTGACTCTGGATTCTTCCGGAGGTCCGAATTGGGTCTGCGTGGCGTTCGAGCGGGGACGTGGCGACCGTAATCGGGAGCGTGGATCGGTCAGCATGAAACAACCGTGCCTTCGTACTCGGCGAGATTGCGGGGAGTGCGCCGCTTGAAGCCCGGGCCGCGCAACCTCATTACCGACGTAGAGGGGTTCCTCGTCGGGAACACGGCGGACCCCGCGCTCAAATCCGGGACCACGGTGCTGACCGCCGAGGAGCCGTTTACCGCCGCGGTGCACGTCATGGGCGGGGCGCCCGGCACGCGGGTGGATGCCCTCGTTCTCTCCGGCGGCTCCGCCTTCGGGCTCGATGCCGGGTCCGGGGCCGCCGACACTCTCGCCGCCGCCGGGTGCGGATTCGAGGTGGGGGCGGTCCGGGTCCCCATCGTCCCCGCCGCCATTCTCTTCGACCTTCTAAACGGCGGCGACAAGGAGTGGGACGAGAACCCGTACCGAGCCCTCGGCCGGCGCGCGCTCGGGAACGCGTGGCGGGACTTCGCGCTCGGCACCGCGGGGGCGGGGGCGACCACCGCGAACATCAAGGGCGGCCTCGGCTCGGCGTCCCTCGAAATCGGGAACGGGGTCACCGTCGGCGCCCTCGTCGCCGCGAACCCGGTGGGGTCGGTGACGGTGCCGGGCAGCCGGAAGTTCTGGGCCGCCCCGTTCGAGATCGGGGACGAGCTCGGGGGAGCGGGGCTCCCCGATCGGGCGCCGGCCGTCGGGGCGACCTTTCTCGGCAAGCCGGGTGCGCTCGCCCACGGCGCCAACACCACCATCGCGATCGTCGCGACGAACGCGAGCCTCACGAAGAGCGAGGCGCAGCGGATGGCGATCGCGGCTCACGACGGGATCGCGAGGGCGGTGGTTCCCGCGCACACCCCCTTCGACGGCGACCTCGTTTTTGCGGCTTCGAGCGGAACCGGCGCGCCGCCCTCCGGGGACGCCGGCCTCCTCGCCATCGGCCACGCCGCTTCGCTCTGCCTCGCGCGGGCGATCGCCCGCGGCGTCCGTCACGCGACCCCGGAGCCGGGGGACCTGCTTCCCTGCTGGTCGGCGCCCTGATCTCCGCGGGACGCGCGCGCGGCGGCGAAGGCTCCTCCGCACTTGGCTTCCTTCCCGCTCCTGGCGCGGGGGCTCGTGGCCGGGGAGGGGGAGGCTGAAGCGGCCCTGCCGGACCGCCCCCGCCGCCCTGCTCAGGGTTGGGTCGCGGCGAGCCGCTCCTTGGGCGGGACGATGTCGGTCACGAGGTCGCGGAGGAGGGGCTTGTTGGGGAGCGGCTGTCGCTGTGGTGGATGAGGGTTCCTCGTTCAACATGGCGTGCGTGAAGGGCCTGTTCGTGCGCATCGAGGGCGAGGTCGGTGCGAAGTGCGTTCGACACCCGCCAGCCCACGATGCGCCGCGCATAGGCGTCGATGACGAAGGCGGCGTAAAGGCGAGGCTCAGCGTTCCGGCCAGCGTCCCGTTGAACTGAGCTAGTACCTCTGCACAGTGGTTTTGATCGATTGAATTTGTCCGTTCAGCGCAAGACGGGGAGGGCTTCCGGGGCCACGAGCACTTCGAGACTTCGGGCACGCCCCGCGTGGCGGCGCAACAGCCCCTGGCGTTCCAGGCCGAGCACCATCTGGTGAACACTCGGGGCGGTGACCGCGAAATAGCGTTGCATGTCGGTCTGAGCCGGAGGGCGTCCATTGACCTTCGTACAGGCATGGATGAATGCCAGATATTGCCCCTGGCGCTCGGTGAACCGAGCCGTTCGTGTTGAGGGGGATCGACATCGCGAGCGTTCCATGATCGACTGTCTCCACAGCACCGAGGGAGGCACCGATGAACGTACGATACATGGTCGAACTCACCGATGAGGAGCGCGCGCAGTTGCAGGAATTGACGGGCAGCGGCAACGCTCGGGTGCGCCGAGTCAAACGGGGCAGATTCTGTTGGCTGCGCAACAGGGACATCCTGACGCGGTGATTGCACAGACGGTTGGAGTGGGCACCTCGACGGTCTATCGCACCAAGCGGCGTTTCGTCGAATGCGCATTGGAGGGGGCGTTGAGCGAAGACCCTCGCCCCGGGGCAAGGCGCAAGCTCACCGGTCGGGAAGAGACGTTGTTGGTCGCGGTGGCGTGTTCGGACCCGCCTGCGGGGCGGGCGCGCTGGACGCTGGAATTGCTGGCCGATGAGATGGTCCAGCGCACCGGGCATGAAGGACTCTCGCGAGAGACGGTGCGCCGGCGTTTGACCGAGCAATCGGTCAAGCCCTGGCAGCGCAAGATGTGGTGCATTCCCTGTGTCGACACCGAGTACGTGGCGCGGATGGAAGATGTGCTTGACCTGTACGCTGACCCGCGCCGCCCGGTGGTGTGCTTCGACGAAACCCCGGTGCAACTCATCGGCGAGACGCGGCTCCCGTGGCCTGCCGAGCCGGGCAAGCCCACCCGTATCGACTACGAATATCGGCGCAATGGGACTGCCAACCTGTTCGGCTTCCTCGATGCCCATCAGCCGTGGCGTCACGTGAAGGTGACCGAACGCAAGACAGCCCATGACTTCGCCCACTGCATGCATGAACTGGTCGAAGTGCATTATCGCGATGCCGAGACCGTGCGGGTGGTGCTCGACAATCTCTCGGCGCACAAGCCCGCAGCCCTGTACGAAGTCTTCGCCCCCGAACTCGCTCGCAACATGCTGCGACGGCTGGAGTTTCACTTCGTGCCCAAACACGCGAGTTGGCTCAACATGGTGGAGATCGAAATCGGTGTGCTGAGCCAGCAGTGTCTGGACCGGCGCATTCCGGACCGCGAGACGTTGCAGCGTGAAGTCGCGCACTGGGAACGGCGACGCAATGCCGAGGGGGCTCGGGTCGAATGGATGTCCGACGCGCCCGCGAGAAACTGGGACGTGTTTATCCATCGCCTTTGCTCAGCGACCTCGCTCAAGCCGCATGAACCAGTCAAAACCACTGTGCAGAGGTACTAGCGAGTGCCGCCCGCCGTCGCGAGACGGCCGCCCGTCCCGGCAACGGGGACGACGGATCACGGAGCCGGCGGCCCTCCACCTTCCGCGGGGATGAGCGCGACGCAGGCAGTCGTCAAGCCGGCGTCCATCGTCGGCGTATCGCGGCCACCGATCTGCGCGGCAGTGAAGGCGGCGATCCTCCGCTGCCTCGCCTCCTTGCGCTCCGGCCTGCGGCTCTGAAAGGTATGATGCCCATCCCCGACCAGGAAAGGAGAGAGACGATGAAGAAACCTGCCATGTGGCTCACGATGGCAATGCTGGCCGCGGTGGGGCTCGCCGGCTCGGCGACCACGGCGGCCGTGGAGTCGAAGGATCCGATCAAGCTCACCATCCACGACTGGACCGGCCAGTACATCACCACCCACATCATGGGCGCGGTGCTCGATGAGATGGGCTACAACGTCGAGTACGTGCAGGCCGATTACATCGCGCAGTTCGCGGGCCTGGAGAGCGGCGATCTGCACGTCGCGATGGAGATATGGGAGACCACCGGCAAGGACGCGATGGAGGCGTCGCTCGCGACCGGCAAGACGGTCGATCTCGACGAGACCGGCATGGTCGCGATCGAGGAATGGTGGTATCCGATGTACATGAAGGAGAAATGCCCGGGACTGCCCGACTGGAAGGCGCTCAACGGGTGCGCGGAGACGTTCGCCACGCCGGAGACCCATCCGAAGGGCCGCTATCTCGGCGGTCCGGTCACCTGGGGCGGTTACGACGACGAGCGCGCCGATGCGCTTGGTCTCGACTACGAAGTCGTGCACGCCGGCACCGACGCGGCGCTCTTCGCCGAGCTCGAATCCGCGGTGCAGCGACAGGCGCCGATCCTGCTCTGGATCTATACGCCGCACTGGGCGCCCATCAAGTACGAGGGCGAGTGGGTCGATTTTCCGCGCTACACCGACGAGTGCTACAAGGACCCGAAGTGGGGCATGAACCCCGACAAGGCATACGACTGCGGCAAGCCGCGCGGCTGGATCAAGAAGGTCGGCTGGAAGGGCGGCGAGGAAAAATGGCCGAATGCCTATCAGGCGGTTCGCAACTTCAGGATCACCAACCAGGAAATGGGTGCGATGGTCGGCCGGGTGGACCTCGACGGCAAGAGCGTCGACGAGGTGGTGGCGGCCTGGATGGAGAAGAACAAGGACCGCTGGATGGCCTGGACGCAATAGTCCGACCGTCTGCCGGTCCGTTGTCCGAACCCGCGGCGCGGGCTGCCGTCCGGCGGCCCGCGCATTCCCGCCGAATCGTCGCGAGCCCTTGATGTCCGCCGATTCCGGACCACGCGACCACAGACCCGATCGGTGCGATGCGCGGCGCGGGCCTGCACGTCCGGGAGGACGAGGCTTCGTGATCATGGGGCCGTCGAGACCCGGCAAACCGACCTTGGTGTGTCGCGTATCGCGGCTGATCGGTCTCACCGCGGGCCGGACCCTTTTCGACCGTGAAGCCCTTCCGGCGATGCCGGAGAAGAGGCCCGCGTGACCGCGACGCTACACGCCCGGCCGCGCGCTCCGTGGCCGGGGCGTTACGCGATCGCCTGGAGTGCGTTGCTCGTCTTCGCGTTCGCTGCGCACCTTGGCCGGGGTGTGCTCCCCGCCGTAGCCGTCTGGCCCGAACCCTGGATCATCCCGTTGCGTTACTGGATCAGCGACTTCATGAAGTGGCTGATCAACGACTTCGATCTGGGACTCTTTACCTTCCGGGAGTTGACCCGCTCGATCGCGTGGCTGCTCGAATGGCCGCTGCGCGCCGTGCAGAGCCTGCTGGCCGAGGGCTTCTCGCGCGGTATCGGGCGCGACGCGGAAGAGATCTTTCCGCGGGTGCCGTGGGTCGCACTGATCGCCGTGTGCGCGCTGATGGGGCTTTCCGCCCGTGGCTTCGGCCTCGCGGCGCTGGTCGCCGGGGCGTTCCTCTACCTCGCGGTCTTCGGCCAGTGGGACAGCGCGATGGTGACGCTTTCCTCGATCGCGATCGCGGTGCCGATCGGCGCGGGCGCGGGTCTCCTGCTCGGGATCGCGGGGTTCCGCTCGCCCCGGCTCGAACGCGCGCTCGTCCCCTTGCTGGACCTCATGCAGACGGTGCCGATCTTCGCCTACCTGGTGCCGGTGCTCTTCCTGTTCGGGTTCGGCCCGGTGGCCGCGATGATCGCGACCGTCATCTATGCGACACCGCCGATGGTGCGGGTGACGATGCTCGCGCTGCACCAGGTGCCGGCCGAGGTGGTCGAGTTCGGGCGCATGGCCGGCTGCTCGCGCCGGCAGCTCCTGTGGAAGGTGCTGGTGCCGTCGGCCCGCCCCTCGCTGATGGTCGGCGTCAACCAGGTGGTCATGCTCTCGCTCAACATGGTCATCATCGCTTCGATGATCGGCGCGGGCGGCCTCGGATACGACGTGCTGACCTCGCTCAAGCGCCTGCGGATCGGAGACGGCATGGAGGCCGGCCTCGCCATCACGCTGCTCGCCATCGCGCTCGATCGGCTCTCCCAGGCGTTCGCGAACCGCCCGCCTCCGTCGCACGGCGATGCGGCACCGCCCTTCGTGCGCCGCCACCGGTTCCTGCTCGCGGCGCTCGCGGTGCTTGCGATCGCCTGGATCGCGGGCGCCGCCGTCCCCGCGCTGCAGGACTATCCGGAGCGATTCGAGATCACCACCGCGGGGATGTGGTCGGCGCTCATCAAGTGGATCAACGTCAACTTCTACGAGACGCTGGAAGCGGCCAAGACCTGGCTGCTGTTCAACCTCCTGATCCCGGTCAAGCGCTTCCTGACCACCGTGCCGTGGCCGGCGGTGGTCGCCGCGGCCGCCATCGCCGGACACTGGCTCGGAGGCTGGCGTCTCGCGACCCTCACCGGTTCGCTGGTGCTGTTCATGGCGGTGTCGGGGAACTGGGAGAAGTCGATGACCACGGTCTATCTCTGCGGGGTGTCGGTGCTGATCGCCTCGATCATCGGGATCCCGATCGGCATCTGGGCGGCGGGAAACGATCGGGTGCACCACGTCGTGCAGGTGGTCATCGACACGCTCCAGACCCTGCCCTCCTTCGTGTACCTGATCCCGGTGGTGATGCTGTTCCGGGTCGGAGACTTCTCGGCGCTGATCGCGGTGGTCGCCTACGCGGTGGCGCCCGCGGTGCGCTATACCGCGCACGGGATCCGGCAGGTTCCGGCGCATCTCGTCGAAGCGGCGACCGCGGCCGGCTGCACGCGCCGGCAGACGTTGTGGAAAGTGCAGCTTCCGATCGCGCTCCCGGAGATCGTGCTCGGCATCAACCAGACCATCATGCTGGCGCTCAGCATGCTGGTGATCACCGCACTCGTCGGCACCCGCGATCTCGGCCAGGAGGTCTACATCGCGCTGACCAAGGCCGATACCGGGCGCGGTATCGTGGCGGGTCTGTGCGTCGCATTCATCGCGATCGTTCCGGACCGCCTGATCGGCGCCTGGACCCGGCGCAAGAAGCAGGAACTGGGTCTCGAATGACACACTGATGTTGGAACCCGGCACATGCCCCGCCACCGGAGTGGCGCAAGAAGCAGGAGCCGGGCCTCGATCGACCCAAGGAGCATTCCCCTCATGACGACCCACATGGAACGCGCCGCGCGCCTCGCCTGCTGGAAGGGCGAGGTTGCGCCGGAGCCGCTCGGCGGCGGGATCACCAACGTCAACTTCGTCGTCGAGGACGCCGGCGAGCGCTACGTCGTGCGTATCGGCGAGGACATTCCGGAGCACGGGGTGTACCGCGTGAACGAGCTGGCCGCGGCGCGAGCGGCGCATGCCGCCGGGATCTCGCCGGAGATCGTCCACGCCGAGCCGGGAGCGCTGGTGATGCGATGGGTGGACGGACGCACCCTCGACCCCGCCGGCGTGCGCGAGCCGGCCTGCCTCGAACGCATCCTCGACACCGTGGGCCGTTGTCACCGGGAGATCCCGCTGCATTTCCGCGGTCCGACTCCCATCTTCTGGGTCTTCCAGGTGGTGCGCGACTATGCCCGGACCCTGCGCGAGGACGGGAGCCGGATGGCGGGGCGGATCGACGAATTCCTCGGACGCGCCGCTCACCTCGAATCGGTGGTGGGTCCGGTCGAGATCGTCTTCGGCCACAACGACCTGCTCGCGGCGAACTTCATCGACGACGGCGATCGGATCTGGCTGATCGACTGGGAGTACGCCGGTTTCAACAGCCCGCTCTTCGATCTCGGCGGGCTTGCCGCGAACAACGCGCTGGACGCCGGGGAGGAGCACCGGATGCTCGAACGCTACTTCGGGGAGCCGCCCGGCGAGGCCCGGCTCGCGAGCTACGCGGCGATGAAATGCGCCTCCGCGCTGCGCGAGGCGATGTGGAGCATGGTCTCGGAGACACGTTCGGAGATCGACTTCGACTACGTCGCCTACACCGGGGAGAACCTCGACCGCTTCGAGCGGGCCTGGGAAGCGGTGGCGTAACGAGCGCGCGGGACCGCACGTGCGGCGAGAATGCAGGCGGGCTTCCCGCCGCCCACCCTCACCCTCGCTGGTCAGTGGCCCGGACGGAAGGGCCTGGCGAGGGAAGCGGGGAAGTTCACCTTCTGCATCCGGCGGTTTCGCGAGATGAGCACGAGCACGAGGATCGTCGCCAGATAGGGAAGCGCGGAGAGGAACTCGGAGGGAACGCCGATCCCCTGGCTCTACAGGAATCCGGACTCATGATGAGGGCGCTGCAGCTCCTCGACTTCTGAGCGGGACGGCCGGAGAGAAGGTTGACGCGACGCACAGAGGCGGCCTCCGCCGGAGGATCCGTCCGGTTGCCTGGCAGCTCCAGGCGCGCGGCACGCCCCTGCTGCCGGCTTCACGGCCTGATCGCGCCATGCGGCGTCAGCATCTGCAATGAGCGCCACAACCGGCGCGACAGTCTCTCCGGCTACTGGACCGGTCGCACGCCCCCGCGACGGCCCAGGCCGTAGCCGATCCTGAACACGTCCGGGACGTTTACCCGGCCATCGTGCATTCGCAGGAACACATGCAGCGACTCGAGGTCCAGGCGTACACCGTCTGGGCCTTCCTCGATGCGGCTGGGCGGCAACTTGACATCCATGAACTCGACTTCATCGCACAAGCGCTCCAGGGCATCCCGCTCGGCCCACCGCTCGGCGATATCGGCGAAGTCGCAGGGCGTCACCATGCCATGCAGGCTTTTCAACAATCGGTCCACCCACGGATAGTCCTCCTTCAGCTCCGCCACGCGGATCTCGGACGCTCTCTGCACGCCCCGCTTGATGCTGTCGTAATGAAGGGTGTAGCCGTGACCGACATGCTGATCTTTCGTGTCCTCAGCCGCCGATTTCAAGGCGGCGATGAACGAACGTGGGCTGACCTTTCCTTTCGTGTCACCCAGATGGTTTGGAATCCACGTGTACGGGAACCCTCGTCGACGATCCTTGCCCATCCACCCTCCGGTAATGGAATGAAAGGTCCTCCGCTGGATCGTTTCGTCGGACACCAACGACCGGGGAACCCGCCAAAAGCCGTGGCCGTCGACCATTAGCCGTCGCCACTCGTTATCGCCATTGCCGAATGCCGATCGGTGGAGTGCCGCGCGGACACTCTTCGAGAAGCTCTCCGCATTGCCCAGGCGGTGCCAAAGCAGTCCGTAGAGCTCGTGACGCGGCCAACCCAGCTCGACGGTGGACGACAGCACCTTGGACGCATCCGGGAAGTCGCCGATCTCCGCCTTGTCGAACTGATCGGTACGAAGGAAGATCTTCATGCGTATCCTCCGGTAGGAACGCATGTCGAGGGCCGTCTGAAGCAGCCCGCGAATGATCCGGTACATGGCTCTCCATTCGTCCGCGGCGCGATCCAGGGCATCGTAGAGCACGACGAAGTGGCGGCCTTCTTCGTTCAGCCTGGCGTCTTCCTTCTCGAACAAGCGATCGATCATCTCCGGATGTTCCCGAACATAAGCCGTGCGAGACGCCCAGTCGTCCCTGCATCGGAGCGGGTCGTCCTGCCGTGCGACCTGCCACGCCTGCACCGCTCGCCAGATCAACCTGGGTTCCGTCCCTTCCTGCAAGAGTCGCTTGAGGACGTCCTTGCCCGGATACTCGTCCGCCGCCGGCCGCACGCCGAATCCCGTACGCAGGACGGTGTTCCCGCTCAACTTCGCGCGCGCGTACCGCTGATCCATCAACTGGCGCACCGCTTCATTCTGCAAGGCGCTCCACCAAAACGTCTTGCCGGCGCCACGCATGCCCGTGACGACGAGCACGTCGGGGTGCAACGCCTTCAAGTGGGATTGCGGGAAATAGACGTCCCGGAGGCTCGGCGCTTCACCATGGCTGGTTCCGTCCGGCAACTCCGCCAGTGCGCTACGCATCCTCTCTACGTCAACGCCGTTCACGGCTCGATTCCCCTGTTGACGCGCATGAGTTCGTCGAACCGTTGCAAAAAACCGCTGTACGCCTGATCGACCGTCGTGCCTTCAATGGCGCGCAGCGAGGCGCCGGCGGCAAGCCCGCGCGTCCAGCGAACGACGAACGGATCGTGCGGCGCATGATCATCGAGGAGGTCGTAGGTAAAGTCGTCGGATTCTTCAGGCGGGTCCTGCTTGTCGTACAGATGATCCTGGAAGAGGACCCAGGATCGTTCGCGAAAGCGCTCGATGTACGCTTCCGTGTCGATGTCCGGCGTCAGGCTCGAGACGATGGAGAGCCGCTGCCTGATGCGTCGCGCGAGCTCCTGCTCGCGCCAATGTTCGAACAGGATCCTGTAGCCTTCCCAAGTCGTTTCCGAATCGATGGCGAACAGCAGGACATGGGCATCGAGATCGGTCACGGTCGCCGCGGCAATGTCGTGCAAGCCATTGCGGCTTTCCAGCAGCACGATGGTCGGCTCCACGACTTCCCGCAGCTTCGACAGCAATTGTTCGAGGCGCTTCGTCCAACGAACGTCCGTGTCCATGTAGACGCGCCCCAGCTTGGCCAGGTACTCGCCGGATTGCGCCCCGTGCGCAGGCACGATGCGAACGTCGCCGGGCAGGTCGTGATGCCACGAAGGCATCGCAATCATGTCTGCGATCACGCCGTCGCCTTGCCCAACGAGGTCTTCCACGAACCAGTCGACCACGCCGAATTCCGGCCGTATGGGTTCGTCGAGCATGGCGGACGAGATACCGGGGGACTCCAGGTCCAAATCCACGACAAGCACGTCTTCTCCGCGTCGGGCCAGATGCCAGGAAAGCACGGCAGCAGACGTGCTGCGGCCCACACCCCCTTTGAGCGAGTACAGCGTATAGGTGTTCGTGTCGGAGTCGTCGCCGTTCACCGTCCACCAGTCGCGGCCGGTCAGCAAGCGATCAATCCAGTACACGCCAGGCAGCACCTTACGCGCATCGCGGTGGAGCTCCCCCATCAACTCGTCGTCCAGAAACAGCACCGCGTCTTCCGGGGGATAGCCGTGCGGTCCCAACCTCTCGCATAACAACTTGGCTTTGTCCTCCAGCCATGATCGGTACTGTTCGTTCGCTTCAAGCGGGTCGGCTACCGCAATCCGCACTTTTCCATACAAGTCCCGAACGACGTAGACACGCTCGATCCCTCGCGGCTTCAGGGACCTCAGCGTGTCGATGACACGAGCAAAGATGCTGTCGAACCTGACCGGATCCTCAGACATGACCGAGCACCTTGAGCCGCAAGTAGAAGATGCGGACCCGTCGCGCGGCAGTTCGATGCGAGGCGACGGCTGTTTGACCGAAATGAACGCTGTTGGCGTAGCGGTTGTCGACAGACCACGACGCGAACGGGTTGGATTGTGGCAGATGGTGAAGCAGTTGGCCTGTTGGCCTGCCTTGAACGAAGGTACGAAATGTGTCCCAGAGCGACGTGTTAACCCATCTTTACCACCCCACCCCACAATATCTCATTGCATCATACAGTTACGATGTTCGAGGTCGGCGAGTGGCACTACAATCGTGTGCCCGAGGGTCGTTCAGACGAGGGTTTTGCAGATCCCTCCGGGTGCGTGGTCGATGCCCAGGGCCTCGTAGATGGCCTGTTGGGAGGGTTCGGCACGGGTGGCTTTGCGCACGTGCAGGGTGCGCCCGTCGGCGCGTCGGAAGGTGGCGGTGATGCGCTGCTGCCCTTCGAGGATTCGGCGAAGGGTGGTCCAACGGGCGCACTGGCCGGTTTGGCGCAGGCGCCGGCGAATCACCTGGACGAGTTGATAGGCGATGACGGTGATGAACAGATGGCCCTCGGCGCGGATGGGCTTGTGGTGATAGATGGGGCGCAGGCCGAGTTCGGATTTCAACGAGCGGAACACGGCCTCGATGTCGGTGAGGGTGAAGTAGGTGCGCCACAGGGTGGATTCGTCCCAATCGGTTTGATTGGTGCGCAGGCAGTACACGCCGGGGTGGGTCAGCATGGAGCCGGGGAGCGGGCGGCGGGTGAAGCGCACGGCGGTGACGCGCTCGCCGGTCTGGTTGGTGTCGAGTTCGATGTCGTAGTGTTGGGCGACGCCGCGGCTTGTCTCTTTGAGCCGCCCGATGCGCTGCCAGACTTGGTCGGTGCGTTTGTGGGTGCGGGGTTTGGACAGCCCGTCGGAGAGCCGGGTGAGGGCGGCCTCGAAGCGTTGGGCGAAGCGCTCGACGATGGCGCGCTCCTTGGCGGCGCGCGCTTCGGAGAAGCAATACAGGCGCACTTCCTGGCCGTCGTCGCTGAGGACCTTGTGCAGATGCACGCGGTGATGGGAGGCGGTCTCGATGGACAGCGCCGCGTCGGCGTCGAAGTGGCGGGTGCGTTCGCGGCTGACCACCAGGTAGCGGTATTGGTGCTCGCGCAGCCAGCGCACGCGGTCTTCGGTGGCGATGCCGCGGTCCATGACCACCAGGGCGCCGCGCGGGGCGTTGAGGGCGTCGAGCATCTGGGCGAGGGTGTGATGTTCGCGCACGTTGCCGGCGAAGACTTGGGAGCGGCGCACGAAGCCGCTGGCGTCGAGCACCAGTCCCAAGGTGAGCAGCGGGCAGTCGGTGCGTTTGTCCTTGGAGTGTCCGCGCCGGGCCTTGGGTTGTCCGCTCGCCTCGCCCTCGAAGTAGGTATTGGTCAGGTCGTAGAGGGTGACGGTGGGGTGGAGGTCGAACAGGTCCATCGCCCGGTCGAAGAGGGGGCGTTCGATGGCTTCGCGGTGCGCCATCAGCGCATCGCAGGCGCGGTACAGTCGCATCGGCCCCATCATCTCGAAGTCCACGCCCAGGAGTTCGCCCAGGGCGCTGCGCTCGCCCAGCCAGCGCCGGGTGGCGCGCTCGGAGCCTGGCCGGGCCATGCGCGCGATGATGGAGCCGATGGCGGCGGAGCGTACCGACGCCCCGATGCCCAGTGCTTCGAGCCGCGTGCGCAGGCCGAGCTGGTCCATCGCCCACAGGGCGGCGTGCTCCACGCCGACCGAGCGGGGGCGAATCAGTTCCAGGGAGTCGACGTCGACGTGTTGGAAGTCGTGCCTCGGGCTCGCCGGCGAGGATGCAGCGCCGATGCGTTCACCGGCGAGCAGCAGCGCGGTGATGCGTTGGGCGTGTGATTCGAGCGCCGGGGGGCCATCGGGTGGCAGTGGTAGCTGACCGGCGAGGAGTTCGTCGATGCGCCGGCACAGCACCGGCCACTCGCTTGGTGCGATGTCGAAGTGCCGTCCCAGGTTGAGCAGGGTGCGTTGGCGCACCTTCGAGCCGGTGCGCTCGGAGCGCACGAGGCGGAAGGTGAAGTGCTCGCCGATGCTGCGGGTACGGGTGCGGCGGATGAACATGGACGCAGGGTAGCGGCGGGCGGGATGTGGTGCAACAGAGAGAATTCATTTTATGGCACTACATCTGCCTCTCCGACGACACATCAATCACCTACACGCGAAAATCGGCGAAATCGCGACGAATCCCCACCCAATTGCGGCTCGCAGTGGTAAAGATGGGTTAACGTGTTTCTTGTACTTCCCGACAGGGCTTCCGGTCTTATCGACCAACAGGCCGTCCGCAACCATGACCGCCTTCAGCCCGCACTCCGTACTGAGGCCGTATAGCTGATCGGCGTTCGCCCAGCGTCCGGCAAGGAACAGGAATTCGGCGTCCTGCCAGTGTCGGATGTGGGCGTTCGCGAAGTCTGCCGGGTGGGCCACGGCCAATCTCGGAAATGCTTGTAAAACAAGGGTGATGCTATCATGTCGTTCAACAGCCCGCTCTTCGATCTCGGCGGTCTTGCCGCGAACAACGCGCTGGACGCCGGGGAGGAGCACCGGATGCTCGAACGCTACTTCGGGGAGCCGCCCGGCGAGGCCCGGCTCGCGAGCTACGCCGCGATGAAATGCGCCTCCGCGCTGCGCGAGGCGATGTGGAGCATGGTCTCGGAGACACGCTCGGAGATCGACTTCGACTACGTCGCCTACACCGGGGAGAATCTCGAACGTTTCGAGCGGGCCTGGGAAGCGGTGGCGTAACGAGCGCGCAGGACCGCACGTGCGGCGAGAATGCAGGCGGGCTTCCCGCCGCCCACCCTCACCCTTGCGGGTCAGTGGCCCGGGCGGAAGGGCCTGGCGAGGGAAGCGGGGAAGTTCACCTTCTGCATCTGGCGGTTTCGCGAGATGAGCACGAGCACGAGGATCGTCGCCAGATAGGGAAGCGCGGAGAGGAACTCGGAGGGAACGCCGATCCCCTGGCTCTGGGCGTGGAACTGGAGGATGTTCACGCCCCCGAAGAGCAGCGCGCCCAGCAGCACGCGGAGCGGCCGCCAGCTCGCGAAGACGACCAACGCGAGCGCGATCCAGCCTCGGCCCGAGGTCATGTTCTCGACCCATAGCGGAGTGTAGGCCAGCGCGAGATAGGCCCCGCCGAGGCCCGCCATGGCCCCGCCGAAGACGACCGTGGCGTAGCGGATCGGGATCACCCTGTAGCCGATGTCGTGCGCGGCCTGCGGGTTCTCGCCGATGATCCGGATGACCAGCCCCGCCCTGGTGCGGTACAGCACCCACCAGACGGCGCCGAACAGGGCGAGGGCCAGATAGACCATCGGGTCGTATCCGAACAGCACCGGCCCGATGAAGGGAACCTCCGAGAGCCCCGGGACGTGGATCGGCCCGACGGGCTCGATCGGCGCCGCGCCGAAGTTCCGTCCGAGGAAGCCGGAGAGCCCGCCTCCCAGGATCGCGAGGGCGATCCCGGCCGCGTACTGGTTGGCGAGCAGGGTGAGGGCGAGCACCCCGAACAGGAGCGACGACGCCGCGCCGGCGGCGACTGCGGCCAGCACCGCGAGGGCCGGCGGATAGCCTGCGAACGACAGGGAGAAGGCGGTCACCGCGCCGATCAGCATCATGCCCTCGATGCCCAGGTTCAGCACCCCGGAACGCTCCACCACCAGCTCGCCCATCGCCGCGAAGAGCAGCGGGGTCGCGGCGATGACCGTGCCGGTGACGATCGCGATCGCGACGTCCACGTCAGCGCCGTCCGGCGAGGCGGGGCCGATAGTAGATCATGAAGTCGGCCGCCAGCAGGAAGAAGAGCAGCATGCCCTGGAACGTGCGGGTGAGCGCGGCCGGAAGCTTCAGCATGATCTGCGCCGATTCGCCGCCCATGTACAGGAGCGAGAGGAGGAGTCCGCCGAGCACGATCCCGAAGGAATGCAGGCGGCCGATGAACGCCACGATGATCGCGGCGAAGCCGTAGCCCGGCGAGATGGTGGGCGAAAGCTGCCCCAGCGGCCCCGCGGCCTCCATCATGCCCGCGAGGCCGGCGCAGCCGCCGCCGATGAGGAGCCCGAGCCAGATCGCCCGCGATTCGCGAAAGCCCGCGAAGCGCGCCGCGGCCGGGGCCGCGCCTCCCACCGTCATGCGGTAGCCGGCGAAGCTCCACTGGATGAACACCCAGGCGGCGGCCACCACCACCAGCGTGATGAAGATCGAGGTGTTGACGCGGTAGCCGCCGACCAGGGGATCGAACAGGGCGGACGGTCCGAAGATCGCGGTCTGCGGATAATTGAAGCCGTAAGGGTCGCGCCACGGCCCGCGCACCAGCCAGCCGAGCAGCAGGATCGCCACGTAGTTCAGCATCAGGGTGACGAGGATCTCGTTGGCGTTGAAGCGCACCCGGAGGAAGGCGGGCACCGCGGCCCATGCGACGCCGCCGGCCGCGCCGGCCAATGCCATGAGCGGCAGGAGCCAGACGTGGCCGCCCTCGCCGAAGGCCAGGGCGGGGCCGCACGCGCAGATGGCGCCGATGACGAACATGCCCTCGGCCCCGATGTTCCAGACGTTCGCCCGGAAGCCGACGGCCAGCCCGAGCCCGATCAGGATGAGCGGCGACGCCTTGAGCAGCCATTCGGAGACGCCGTTGGCCGAGCTCAGCGGCCGGACGAAGAAGATCCGGAGGGTCTCGATCGGATCGAGGTCGAGCAGCGCGAAGAGGACGCAGCCGACCGCCACCGTGAGCCCCAGCGCCGCCACCGGCGCGAGGACCTGCATGGCGAACGAAGGGGTCGGACGTGGCTCGAAGTGCAGGCGCATGGGTCCGGCCTATGCCCTCGTGCGCGCCGGGCAGGCGCCCGTATCCGTGCTCACGTCGAGCCCACGCCCGCGCTCGCCGCTTCGTCCGCGTTCATGGCCTGCCCCGCCACCCGCCCCATCCCCGTTCCCGGGTCGGCGCCCATGCCGGCCATGAGCAGGCCGATCTCCTCGACGCTGGTATCGCCCCGCTCACGGGACGCCGACAGGCGGCCTTCGTAGATCACCAGGATGCGGTCGCAGATCTCGAACAGCTCGTCCAGCTCCTCCGAGATCACCAGCACCGCGGCCGATCGGCGGCTCAGGTCGATCAGCGCCTGGCGGATGGCGGCGGCGGCAGCGACGTCGAGGCCCCAGGTCGGCTGCGAGACCACCAGCACCCGGGGAGACAGGGCGATCTCTCGCCCCACGATGTACTTCTGAAGGTTGCCGCCCGAAAGGGAGCGGGCGGTCGCGGCGGCGCCCGTGCAGCGCACGTTGAATCGTTCGATCACCTCGCGCGCATAAGCGTCCGCCTCGAGGCGCCGCAGCATTCCGCGGCGCACCATGCCGCGGCGGTGGGCGGTGAGGATCGCGTTCTCGCGCAATGACATGAGCGGGACTACGCCGCGCCCGAGACGGTCCTCGGGCACGAAGGCCAGGCCCCGGTCGCGCCGGGCGCCGGCGTCGAGATGCGCGGCGGGCTCGCCGTCGAGACGGATGGCGTCTTTGTCGGGGACGGTCCGCTCTCCGCTCAGCAGTGCCGCCAGCTCGGTCTGGCCGTTGCCCGAAACGCCGGCGATGCCGACGATCTCGCCGGGGTGGACGGCGAAGGAGACATCCCTGAGCGGGACGCCGAAAGGGTCCTCGGACGTCACGTTCAAGCTCCGTACTTCGAGGCGCGGCGCGGGTTCCGGGCGCGCGGGCTCGCGACGGGTCTCGGGGAGCGCGGCACCGGTCATCAGCGCCGCCAGCTCGGCGGACGACGCGACTTTCGGATCGGCGGTCCCGGCGACCGCGCCGCGCCGCAGGACGGTCGCGTTGTCGCAGAGCGCACGGATCTCTTCGAGCTTGTGGCTGATGTAGAGAAGGCTGCACCCTTCGGCCGCGACCACCCGCAGGGTCTCGAACAGGCGCTTCACGGCCTGTGGCGTGAGCACCGAGGTCGGTTCGTCGAGGATCAGGAGCCTGGGGTGCTGCAGGAGGCAGCGCACGATCTCCACCCGCTGGCGTTCGCCCACGGAGAGGTGGCCGAGGAGGCGGCCGGGGTCCAGCGGCAGGCCGTAGCGTTGCGACAGCTCGCGGACGCGGGCGGAAAGCGCCGGGAGGTCGAAGGGCTCGTCCACCGCCACCGCGATGTTCTCCGCGACGGAGACCGACTCGAACAGCGAGAAGTGCTGGTACACCATGCCGACGCCGAGCTGCCGGGCCGCCGCCGGGTTCGGGATCCGCACCGGCTCGCCATCCCAGAAGATCTCGCCCCGGTCCGCCGCCATCGCCCCGTAGATGATCTTCATCAGGGTGCTCTTGCCGGCGCCGTTCTCGCCGAGCACGGCGTGGATCTCCCCCGGCATCACGCGGAGCGACACGTCGTCGTTGGCCACGACGCCGGGGAAGGTCTTGCTGATGCCGCGCAGCTCGAGACGTGGGGTCATCGCGCCCCCGGCGCATCCGGCCGCCCTCGCGCGGAACGCACCCTGCCCGCGCGGGTCCTTCTCCGCCGAAGAAGGGTCCGCGCCGGCAGGCGCTTGCGGGCACGGGCGGCCGTGCGTCCGGGATCCGTCCTCGGGGGTGTCAAGGGCCGGCCCCTGCGGGCATCGGGAGCCGATGTCCGCCACTGACGTTCACGACGACACCTCCCGGACAATTGCCGCGCGGTATTTCGACCGTGTGCAGGAGATACGCGCAGCAACGGCAATGGCGAAGCTCAAGCCACTTCCTGCATCGGACGGGTGACCGGTCGTGGCAAGGGCCGCCCGGATGCCTTGAACGCCACCAGAACTTCGTCTACCGCTTCGCAGAGCTCCTCGTACAACCGTATGGGATCACTGCCATGGATGCCGGTAATGACGTCGGGACAACGGCCGACATAGGTATCGTCCTCTTCGCTCCACTCGACCCACTTGTGGTATCCGTCACCTGGTCTCATTGCCGAGCTCCCGACACGCCCTTCATCACTTCCCCGATCGCACGTTGCACCTGTCGTTCCTGATATGGCCTCGCATCGTCTCCCGCCCTTCCACTCAACGTCACCGCCCTCGGGAACATCGGGTGCTCGAACTTCCGGTGAGAGCCCTTGCCGCCATCCTATGATCTCCACGAATCCATGTGACTTCAGTTCCACAACGAGTTTGCGAATCTTCGGCGGCATCGGGACACCCTGTCCTGATGCACCTTCAGAGCGGCGTCCGGCTCCACCTGGGGGTCGAGCGCGGCCCGCGCCATTCTCGGACCGCTCCGACTCGGGGATGAGGCCGGGTCAACCCGCGAGGTTGCCGACCATGCCCTCGACGAACCAGTTGAAGCCGCGGATATCGGCGTCGGGCAGCCGGCTTCCCTTCGCCGCGCGGACCTTGCCCTGCTGGTCCCGAAGCTCGCCCGCGTAGGGATGCAGGGAGCCGCCCCTGATCGCGGCTTCCGCCTTCGCAAGCTGGTCGAGCACGGCGGCCGAGAGCTGATTGTTCCAGGGGGACATCGTGACCACGCCCTCCTTCACGCCCTGCCAGCGGACCTCGGACTTCCAGGTTCCGTCGAGTACGTCCTGCGCCGCGGCCACGTAGATGCTGCTCCAGTCGAGCATGAAGGAGGTGAGGTTCTTCGTCGGCCCGAAGCCGCGCATGTCGCTCGCGTAGCCGATCGACCATGCGCCCTTCTGCTCCGCCACCTGCACACCGGTCGCGGTGTCGGTCATGGAGCAGATGACGTCGCAGCCCTGCGAGACCAGGGTGGCGGTGGCTTCCTTCTCCTTCGCGGGGTCGTACCAGGAGTTCAGGAAGATCACGTGGCAGGTGATCGAGGGATCCACGCTCTGCGCGCCGAGCAGCATCGCGTTGCCCGGCCCCACGATGTCGGGGATGGGAAAGCCGCCGATGAAGCCGAGCTTCTTCGATTGGGTCACGTGCCCCGCCGCGATCCCGGCGAGATACGTCCCCTCGTAGTACTTGGCCTCGAAGGTGCCGAGGTTGTCGAGGTGCTTGAGGCCGGAACAGTGCTCGAAGGCCACGTCGGGGAAGCGGGGCGCCACCTTCAGCATCGGGGTGCCGTGCGAGAAGCTGGTCCCGAAGATGAGCCGGTTGCCGGTACTCGCCAGCTCGGCGAACACCCGCTCGGCGGATTGCGGGTCGTAGACGTTGTCGAGCGCGGTCACGTCGACCCGGTCGCCGAACGCGGCGGCGATGGCCTCGGCGCCCAGGCTGTGCTGCCTGGTCCAGCCGATCTCCGCGATCGGCGAGACGTAGACGACGCCGACCTTGAGGACCTCGGCGGCCTCCGCGAGCCGGGGGAACGTGATCGGGGCGGCGGCGAGCGCCCCGGCCGCGGCCGAACGCTTCAGGACATCCCGGCGTGTGTATCGCTTCGTCATGGCCCCTCCCTCCTGTCGAGTGATGTTCCCCATGCCGTGTGGCGCCGGATCGGGATGGTTTCAACTGTCCGGGCGCACGAGGCGCGATCGAAACGCGGTCGATGCACAGGCAGGCGCGCTCCCACTCGCATCCCGGCGGCTTCATGCTGCGCGGTCCCGGATTATGCCCACCTGCACTTCTCTTGTCCCACTGGGCCGTCGCGCCTGGCCGGAACCATCCGAAGGCCGGGGTGACGAAACGGCCGGCGGATCGGACAGGTTGATCGAACGCCGATTGACGGATCCGGATCGAAGTGACACATTGGTGCACATGGAGCAGATCAGGATTCGAGATCTTCACATGAAGACCGGCGAACGGGTCCGCCGGGCGGCGCGCGGTGAAGGTGTGGTCATCACCGAGCGAGGCCGCCCGGTAGCCTCCCTGATTCCGTTCCACGAGGGTCATGCGGGTCGTTCGTTTCGCGAACGCCAGGTGCTCCCCGAGTTCGACGCCCTGCCGGTCGTCTCCGGCGACGCCACCGGGTACGTCTCGGAAGATCGCGATCGTCGATACGTTCGCGAGGCTCTCCGGGGACGTGTTTCTGAGAACCGGTGACGCCGTGCATCTGCTCTCCGCCAGGGAGTTCGGGTGCACGGTGGTCTACAGTAACGACAGGCATCTCCTTGCAGCAGCGCCGCATGTGGGAATCAAGGGTCGGGATGTCATCGGACCCGCCGGTCGTCCTGTGCACGCGGCACAGGGTACGAACGGCGGGGGATGAGGCAATGGGCCAGGCCGACCCCATCCTGGTAGACGACTGGCACGCCGTCGCCGAGCTCGACTTCCTGCGCTCGCGCGGGGCCTTCGCGACGGCACTCCTCGACGTCGGGCTCGAAGTCTCGTGCGGCGGACCGGACGACTTCCGGGTCCTGCGCCGCGACACCGGCGCCCTGCTCGCCACCCGTGTCGAGTACGGCCATCTCTTCACGACGCTCGGGGAACCCGCCCGCGACGTAGTGCATTTCCCCGAACGTCACGAGGAGGATCGCATCCGGGTCACGGGAGGCTCCATCGGGGTCAACGTTTCGGGGTTGCGGGCGATCGAGAACTTCCTCGACATGGGGCACTTCCCGTTCGTCCACACCGACTATCTCGGCATCGAGCCACATACCGAGGTCGAGCCCTACGAGGTGACCGTGACGGAGGAGGACGAGATCCTCGCCACTGCGTGCCGCTTCTTCCAGCCGGTGGCCTCGCCCAGCGCCGAGGGCGGCATGATGGTGGACTACGTGTACAAGGTCTGCCGGCCCTACACGGTCTGTCTCTACAAGAGCAATCCGGTCGAGCCGGAGCGTTGGGACTTCATCGCGCTGTTCGTCCAACCCGTGAGCGAGGAACGGTGCATCGCCCACCCCTGGCTCGCCTACCTCCCCCATGACCTCGACGCGGAAGCCACGCGCTGGTACATGCAACTGATCTTCGCGCAGGACAAGCCGATCCTGGAGAACGAGCTCCCCAAGCGGCTACCGCTCGACCGCCGGGCGGAGATCCCGGTGCGCGCCGACGCCGCGTCGCTCGCCTATCGCCGGTGGCTGGGCGCGCACGGCGTGACCTACGGCGCGATTCCGGCCGCCTGAGACGCCATGGTTCGATTATCCGACGGCTGCGTCCGGGCAGACCCGGGCGGGCGGTGAGTGGTCGAGGGTAGCGAAGCCGTGGATGGATCGTTCACCGAGCGTCTCCGGACCCGCTGGTTCCCTGTGTGCCGCGGCGGGGACGCCGTGCCCCGGCATATCGTCCACACCGCCCTCCTCGGACAGGAGCTCGCGGTCTGGCGCGCCGACGACGGGACCGTGAACGCATGGGAGAACCGGTGTCCCCACCGGGGGGTCCGCCTCTCCGTCGGGACCAACCTCGGCCATGCCCTCAAGTGCCGCTACCACGGCTGGACCTACGAATCGGGCTCCGCCCGGTGCATCGCGATACCCTGCCACCCGCGGCTCACGCCGGCCGCGGCCATCAGGGTACGCGCCTACCCGTGCATGGAGCGGCGTGGCCATGTATGGGTCCGGCTCGCGGAGGAAGACGATGGGGACGGCGGGGTCGAGGCCGGTGCGAACGGCACGAGCGGCGTGAACGGCACCGGCAGCGCGAATGGTGAGAGCAGGGAGGATGGCGCGAGCGGGGCGGGCAGGACCGAGGGGCCTGGTGGCGCGAACCGGGCGGACAGGACCGGCGAACCGGGCGGCGCGAGAGGGGTGGGAGAAGCAGGCGAGCCGGACGGCGTGAACGATGCCGTGATCCCGCCCACGGGCGCCGATGGCCGCGCGGAGCCGGATCCGACCCTGCGCAGCGTGTACGTGGACGCCCCCGCCGCCGCGGTGGCCGCCGCCTTCACACACTACGAAGACGCCGCGGCCGGCCCGGTCCGGATGGAGATGGACGCGGCCGACCCCTGGACGGTGCGCGTGCTCGGCGGCCGCGACGGCGATCTCCTCTTCATGCTTCAGCCGCTCTCGGAACGCGCCACCGTCATCCACGGCCTGCTCGCCGCCTGGGCGCCTCGCATCGCGCCTGTTTCCGAATCCGCGGCCGTCTCCGCGAGCGCGCTCGCATCGCCGCCGCGACACCCTCCATCCTCCGCATTCGCGAGTGCGCCCGCGTCCGCGGGCGGACCTGCATTCACACGCGACCGTCTCGCCGTCCTGCGGCGCCACGACGCGGCGCTCGGCGCGGTGCGGGATGCCGCCGAGAAACAGGCCCGGCCGTGATCACCCTCTACGACTACGAGCTCTCCGGCAACTGCTACAAGGTCCGGCTCCTCCTCAACATTCTCGGACTCGAATGGAAGACCCGCCGCATCGACTTCCATCCCGGTCGGGAGCACAAGAGCGACTGGTTCCTCCGCCTCAATCCGCTCGGCCAGGTCCCGGTGCTGGAAGATGGCGATCTCGGATTGCGCGACGCCCAGGCGATCCTTACCTACCTTGCCGCGCGGTACGACCGGAGCGGGCGCTGGTATCCGGCCGGGGACGCAAGGACGCTGGGCGAGATCGCCATGTGGCTCGCCTTCGCCGAAGGCATCACGGCGACCGCCTCGGCGGCGCGGCTCGCGGAGAATTTTCTCTACGATCTGGACGTGGACGCGGCCCGCGCGGGGGCGCACAGGCTGTTCCGGGTGCTGGACGAACACCTGTGGTTCGCCGAGCGGGAGGGCCGCGACTGGCTGTGTGCGCCCGGCCATCCGACCATCGCCGACATCGCGTGCTTCCCATACGTCGTGCTCTCGGAGGAAGGCGGGGTCTCGCGCATGCCCTACCCCGCGATCCGGCGCTGGACCGACCGCTTCAAACGGGTCCCGGGCTTTACCCTGATGTCCGGTGTCTTTCCGGCCGGCGCGGCCGTGTGACCGGTCGGGCCCGGCGTTCGGTCCCTGGTCGATCGAGCCGCAGCGCAGCCCTGATCATGACTCCGAGTCCACACCACCACCCGCCGGCCGTCCCCAGTAATGTCCAATGAGAAAGTGAGCATGAACGGGGCTTGCCGCAGGTGTTACACAGAGCGCTGGGTCCGTGTTCAATGCGGGTCAGCATAGGCGGCTTGAAGGCGCCGTCGCAAGACCGGTTGCCTCGCGTGTTCGACGCGAGCGGACCCTTTGGCCGGCCCGGCCGTCGGCGCAAGGCGTCCGCGAGAGCGGCTGTCGCCGCACGACCCGAGTTGCGTTTTCCACGGTCTTTCCACGGGCGCGGTCCCTCCCGAGCCAAGAAGCGGCGGTGGGAAACGTGTGGCCGAACAGGGTCACGCCGCGGCGGGGACGGCGCCGTGGGCTTTGCGGAACAGGTCGTCGCGGGCGCGGTTGAGGGACTTGGCGGCCTGCAGGTCGGTCTGGGCGGCGGCGGCGCGGTCGAGGGCGTCGAAGCTCGCGTTCTCCCGGAGGAAGCGGGCGGCGTCGGGCAGCGACTTGAGCTTCTCCAACGGCGTGAGCACGTCCTTGCGGCGGTAGGTTCGCCGCACCTTGCCCTTGGCGTCCACGCGCTCGGTGGCGAACAGGCAGGGGCGATGGAAGTTGAGGAACGGCGACAGGGCCTCGCGGGCGAACCGGTCCACGTCGTCGGCGAAGCGCACGGGGATGTGCTCGTGCCCCAGATGCTTGCGCACCACGTGGGCGTTCTTGCCCTCGACGAGGGCGTTGTCGTTGGAGCGCCGGGGCCGCGATTTCGTGAACTCGCCGACGTGCAGCTTGTTCAGCAGCGCGGCGACGCGGCGGTTGATGTACTCGGAGCCGTTGTCGGCGTGGAAGCCCATCACGTCGAACGGAAACAGGAGCAGCAGCGCCTCCAGGATCGGAACCATGAACCGCTCCGAGATGGCCGGCGCCGCGCCGACGTGCTCGTACTGCGTCACCTCGTCGACGATGTTGACGACGTACACCCCCTTGCGCCCGTCCTTGTCGCCCAGATGGACGGTGTCCACCCGCAGGAAGCCCGGCCGGCCGTTCGGCTCGGGCGCCTTGCGCACGGCGATGGCCACCGGGCTGGGGCGCGTCTTCTCCCAGGTCGTGCGCTTGGTCCGGTAGGGGCGCGACGCGCGCAGGTTGTAGACGTGCGAGCGCGACACGTGCGCCAGTCGCTCGAAGCGCGCGTCGCCATGGATGTCGCGCGCGCGGCGCAGGATCTCGCAGGTCGCCAGCGCCGACATCCCCCCGAACGCCTCGTCCACCTCCGCCAGCAGCCGGATGTCCGCCAGCGTGTACCGCGTCTCGAACGCCCGCCCGCTGTTGCGCGCCCGCCGGTCCGCCACCACACCGGTCTGCGCCTGCTGGCGGATCAGCCGGCTGATCTGCGCCGGCGAGAACCCGCACGCCTTGCCGATGTACGCCCGCACGCAGCCCCGGTCGGCGCGCCCGAGAAGGGGGTAGTCGAATCTCACCAGCGTGCGGCGTACGAACTCGTACGCGGACCGGCGATCCTCGGGCTGGTAGTCCACAGGCCCCGAACCCTCCACGAAGGCCCGAACCTGCTCCATTGTGCGCAAGCGCTCGGTGTGAATTGTCACGATCATCCTCCAAGTGTGGAGGACTCAGCGCCCTTTCATGCTCACATAGCGTTGGATTCAGCCCTTTAGTTCATGCTCATATAGCGTTGGACAGTTCTCCCCGTTGCCTGATTCGGCACGCCGTGCCAACATGGCCCGCACGTCCACGGCGCAGGCGCTCGGGACGGTCGGGCCATGGCGCGCGGCAGCGCCTTTGCCCGCACTTCAGACCGCAACCGCGCATCCTGCGCCCACTTCGCGCTTGCGCCACGTCATGAAATAAGCGGATTCCAGCGAGCGCCACGACAACCGGCGGGCCCGGAGCACACCCCGGCCCCCGGAAGGGGGAGACGGATATGAAAGATGTCCTGTCACTGGTGGCCAAGCGGCTGGGGCTTGGCTTCGTCACCCTGCTCGTCGTCTCGATCATCATCTTCGGGGCGGTGGAGCTGCTGCCGGGAGACCTCGCCGAGGCGATCCTCGGCCAGGCCGCGACCCCGGAGACGGTCAAGGCGATGCGCGAGGAGCTCGGGCTGGACCGATCGGCCCCGGTGCGCTACGTCGAATGGCTGGGCGGCGCGCTCCAGGGAGACTTCGGGGTCTCGCTCGCCAACAAGCGTTCGGTGGCGGAGCAGCTCGGGCCGAGATTCTCGAACACCCTCTTCCTCGCCGCGGTGGCCGCGGCGTTCTCCATCCCGATCTCGATCGTGCTGGGCGTGCTCGCGGCGCTCTACCGCGAATCGGTCTTCGACCGGATCGCGAACGTAGCCACGCTGACCTCGATCTCGTCGCCGGAGTTCTTCCTCGGCTACATCCTCATCCTGTTCCTCTCCGTCCAGAATCCCTGGTTCCCTTCGATATCGAGCGTCACCGGCGACATGCCGTTCACCGAGCGGATCTTCGTCACCCTGCTGCCGGCCATCACCCTGACCCTGGTGGTGATCGCGCACATGATGCGCATGACCCGGGCCGCGATCATCGCCCTGCTGGCGTCACCCTACATCGAGATGGCCCGGCTGAAGGGCGAGCCGCGCTGGAAGGTCATCGCGGTGCACGCGCTGCCGAATGCGCTGGCCCCCATCATCAACGTGGTGGCGCTGAACCTCGCCTACCTCATCACCGGCGTGGTGCTGGTCGAGATCGTCTTCGTGTATCCGGGCGTCGGCCAGTTGCTGGTCGACAGCGTCACCAAGCGGGACTTCCCGGTCGTGCAGGCCTGCTGCCTGGTCTTCGCCGCGACCTACATCCTGCTGAACCTGCTGGCGGACGTGGGGTCGATTCTCTCCAACCCGCGCCTGCGGCATCCGAAGTGAGGGCCGCGTCATGAGCACATTCGCCATCGTCTTCTACACCCTGATGATCGCGGCCTCGTGCCTGGCCGCCTACTACCACCGGCGTGAAGCCTTCCTGGTGCTGTTCAGCCTCACCCTCGCCTCGTTCCTGATGGGACTGCTCGGGGGCGAATCGTGGCTGCGCAACATCGCCATCGCCATCGGGCTGTTCTTCGCCTGCGCGGGCCTCGCCTACAGCTTTCGCGAGTTCCTGGTGCAGACCCTTCCGCGCGAGACGGCCAAGACCATGCGCAACGCCCCGCTCACCGCGTCCTTCGGCCTGTTCGTCATTCTGGTCTACGTGGTGGCCGCGGTGTTCGCCCCGGTGATCGCGCCGCACGGCGAGGCGGAGGTGATCGGCAGCTCCTACGCACCGCCCGACGAGAACATGCTGCTCGGCGGCGATCAGCTCGGGCGGGACATGTTCAGCCGCATCATCTACGGCGCGCGCAACACCGTGGGCATCGCCCTGCTCACCACCGCCCTCGCGTTCCTGGTCGGCTCCCTGACCGGCCTCATGGCCGCCACCCTCGGCGGCTGGGTCGACCAGGTCTGCGGGCGCGTCGTCGATACGCTGATGGCGATCCCGCAGCTCGTGTTCGCCCTGCTGTTGCTGACCATCGTAGGCACCAACGTCACCAATCTCATCCTGGTGATCGCCCTGCTCTACTCGCCGCTGGTGTTCCGGCTCGCGCGGGCGGTGGCCGGCAACATCGTGGTGATGGATTACATCGAGGCGGCGCGCCTGCGCGGGGAGAAGACCTGGTACCTGATCATCAGCGAGATCCTGCCGAACGCGACGGCGCCGCTGGTGGCGGAGTTCGGGCTGCGGTTCTGCTTCGTGTTCCTGGCTATCTCCGCCCTGTCCTTCCTCGGCCTCGGCATCCAGCCGCCGACCGCGGACTGGGGCTCGATGGTGCGCGAGAACGCCACCCTCATCTCGTTCGGCGAGGTGACTCCGCTGATCCCGGCTGCGGCGATCGCCCTGCTGACGGTGGCCGTCAACTTCGTGGTGGACTGGATGCTCCACCTCTCCTCCGGCCTGAAGGAGTGACATCATGAGTGACCAGAAAGGCTTGCTGCTGAGGATACGGGGCCTTCGCATCGAGGGCCGGGCCGACGAGAAATGGTTCGAGATCGTGCACGGCGTCGATCTCGATCTCCGCCGCGGGGAGGTCATGGGCCTGATCGGGGAGTCCGGAGCCGGCAAGTCCACGATCGGGCTCGCGGCCATGGGCTTCACCCGTGACGGCTGCCGCATCTCCGCCGGCAGCATCGAGTTCGACGGCATGGAGCTGACCTCCTCGCCGGAGGAGGACCTGCGGATGCTGCGCGGGGCGCGCATCGCCTACGTGGCGCAGTCGGCGGCGGCGTCGTTCAACCCGGCTCACAAGCTGATCGACCAGCACACCGCGGCGCCGGTACAGCACAAGATCAGGAGCCGACGCGAGAGCGAAGAGGACGCGATGGAGCTGTACCGGCGCCTGCGCCTGCCCAACCCCGAGGAGATCGGGTTCCGCTACCCGCACCAGGTCTCGGGAGGGCAGCTCCAGCGCGCGATGACCGCGATGGCGATGAGCTGCCGGCCCGACCTCATCATCTTCGACGAGCCCACCACCGCGCTCGACGTCACCACCCAGATCGAGGTCCTCGCCGCGATCCGCGACATCGTCGACCAGTTCAACACCGCCGCGCTCTACATCACGCACGACCTCGCGGTCGTCGCGCAGATGGCCGACCGCATCAAGGTGCTGCTCAAGGGCGACGAGGTGGAGGAGGCCGACACCCGCTCCATGCTCGCCTCGCCGAAGGAGGACTACACCAAGTCCCTGTGGGCGGTGCGCAGCTTCCAGCGACAGCAGAAGCCGCTGGCAGACTCGGGAGAAACGCCGGTCATCTCGGTCAACGGCGTCAGCGCCGCCTACGGTCCGGTCAAGGTCCTCGACGACGTTTCGTTCGACATCCACCGCGGGCGCACGGTGGCGGTGGTGGGCGAGTCGGGGTCGGGCAAGTCGACCGCAGCGCGGTGCATCACCGGACTGCTGCCGCCGACGAAGGGGGACATACGGCACAACGGGCAGGTCCTGCCGGCGAGCTTCAAGGAGCGCTCGAAGGACCAGCTCCGCCAAGCGCAGATGATCTACCAGATGGCCGATACCGCGCTGAACCCGAAGAAGCGTATCGGCGAGATCATCGGGCGCCCGGTGGCCTTCTACCGCGGGCTGCGCGGCGCGGACCTGAAGAAACGCGTGGACGAGCTGCTCGACCAGATCGAGCTCGAGCCCTCGCAGTTCTTCCACCGCGTGCCGTCGGAGCTGTCCGGGGGGCAGAAACAGCGGGTCGGCATCGCCCGCGCACTGGCGGCCGAGCCCGAGTTCATCATCTGCGACGAGGTCACCAGCGCCCTCGACCAGCTCGTGGCCGAGGGGATCCTGAAGCTTCTCGACCGCCTGCAGGAGGATTTGAACCTCGCGTACATGTTCATCACCCACGACCTCGCCACGGTGCGCTCGATCGCCGACGAAGTGGTGGTGATGAAGGAGGGCAAGGTCGTCGAGGCCGGCCCGAAGGACGAGATGTTCCGTCCCCCGCACCACGAATACACCGACCTCCTGCTGTCCTCGGTGCCGGAGATGGACCCGGACTGGCTCGACGGGCTGCTGGAGCAGCGTGGTGTCGACAACATCGGGGAGGCGGCGAGGAAGTAGGGGGGCGCGCACGTTTCCGGCCGCGGGCGGACAGCCTCGCCTTCGCCGCCGGAGGCTGGACGCGGCGCACCGTCGCCGACAGGCGGTGCAGGCCGGGTGAATTGCCCGTTTCACGGCGTGGGTCTCCGGATGGGGCTGCCGTGCCGCGGATCGCGGAACCCGGCCGGGACGGCCGATCGGTAACCAGCCGGGAGCGTGGCAATGACCCGAATCGCATTCATCGGCGCCGGCAACATGGGGTTGCCGATGCTCCGCAACCTTCTCGTCGCGGGCCACCAGGTGCGTGCGTACGATGTGTCCCCCGATGCGCTGGCCGAGGCGGTGCGGGCCGGCGCCGGCGAAGCGGCGAGCCTTGCCGATGCGGTTACCGCGGCCGAGATCGTCATCACGATGCTGCCGGAAGGGAGGCACGTGCGCACGGTCTACCTGGGCGACGGCGGCAATGACGGCATCGTCGGGCATGCGCCCCGCGAGGCGCTTCTCGCGGACTGCTCGACCATCGACGTCGCGAGTGCGCGGGCGGTGGCGGCGGCGGCATCCGAGGCCGGCTACGAGATGATCGACGCCCCGGTGTCGGGCGGGGTCACCGGAGCTTCGGCGGGCACCCTCACCTTCATGGTGGGCGGCTCCGCGGCCGGCTTCGAGCGCGCCGAGCCGATCCTCGCCGCGATGGGGCGCAACGTCGCCCACGTCGGCGGATCGGGACACGGGCAGGCCGCGAAGATCTGCAACAACATGATGGCGGGGATCGCAATCATCGGGGCCTCCGAGGTCTGCTGCCTCGGCGAGGCACTCGGCTTGGACCCGAAGAAGCTGTTCGACGTCGTCTCCACGTCGTCCGGTCAGACGTGGATGATGGACCACATGCATCCGGTGCCGGGGATCGTCGAGGCCGCGGCCTCGAACCGGAACTATGCTCCCGGCTTCAAGGCGGCGCTCATGGCGAAGGACCTCGGGCTCGCGCAAAGCGCGGCGGCGGACACCGGCACGAGCACCCCGCTCGGCTCCGCGGCGGCGTCGATATACCGCATGCTGTGTCACAACGGCGCGGGTGAGCTCGATTGCAGCGCGGTCTACCGGCTTCTGCACGGCGACCTGTAATTCGGCTCGGCCGACATGCGCCGCCCGGTGCCGTGGGAGTGGCGAGGGCGGCGACGATGCCCGCCGCCGTACTCACTCTGCAAACGGCCTGCGGGGTGTTCAGACCGACACCGACAGGTCCTGAAGCCACACCGGCATGACGTCGAGCAGCCAGCCTTCGATCATGCGGTCGACGTGGAGCAGGATCGCGACCCCCACCACGAGCAGGGTCGCGCCCATGAGCGGCTTCGCCCACGGCATCCACGCCGCGAGCGTCTCCCGGCGGGCGCTCACCGCCTGCCTCGATCCGTAGGCGAGCGCCATCAGCACCGTGGACACACCGGCCCCGAACGTGAGCATCGTCATCGTCGCCTGACCGAGACCCTCGCCGCTCGCGGCGAGGCCGATGGCGCCGCCCAGCGTCGGACCGATGCATGGCGACCAGACCGCGCCGAGCAGGACACCCACCCCGAACTGACCGGCGATGCCGGCCCTGTCGCGATGGTCGATCCTGGAGTTCGCGCGGCTCGCGAGCGGCGCGGCCAGCGTGGCCAGCATGGTCTGGGCCCTCGGGACGAGCAGCACGACACCGAACGCCATCATCGCGACCGCCGCGATGCGGTTGACCGCATCGGCATCGACACTGAGGAGATGGCCGAACGCGGTCACCGAGACCCCGAGCACCGCGAACGAGAGGGTCAGCCCCGCCGCGAGCGCGATCGGCCCCAGCCGACTGTTCTGGAACGCCGCCGCGATGACGATGGGCAGCAGCGGGAGCACGCATGGATTGATGAGGGTGAGCAGCCCGGCGACATAGGCCCACAGGTACGTCATCGATCGGCTCCGGAAGAGAGGCGCGGTCCGGCAATGCCGGTGTGACGGGGTTGCCAGCGGCCCGAAGGCGGTCGCCTTCGGGCCGGTCCGTGCGGCCGCTTACGAGACGGCGGCCTCGAACAAGGGCTCGATGGCGCCGGCGCTGGTCCGCCCGATCACCCTGCCCACTTCCTCACCCCGGCTGAACATCACGAGGGTGGAGCGGCCCTTCACGGCGAGCTCGCCCACGATCGGATCGTCGCTGAACCGATCCCAGTCGACCTTCATCACGGTCACGGCGCGATACGCGGGATTACCGTCGATGAGCGCACGCACGGTGCGCCCTTGTGCGCGACAGGTCCCTCACCACGTGGTGTAGAAGTCGAGCAGCACCGGCTTCCCGCTCAGCAGGAGCTGGTCGAAAGCCGCCCGGCTGTACTCGACCTGCCCCTCGCCGGCGAGGACCGTTTCCGGCATCGCCAGCGCGAGCGACGACACGGCGAGAAATTGACGTCGTTTCATTGCGATACAGTCCCCCCTGGTTCGATTCGAATGGATGTTTCACGGGCCGGCCGATACGCGGCCACACCGCGGAGCGTCCGGACCCGATACGCGATTGGAATATGCCGCGCGCGGCAAGTTCCCTGTTCCTGTCGAAGATCGCGGCGCGCATTGTCGCACGGGCGCCGAATGGATACGCCCCTGGCGACGATCACCCAGCGATTTCCGCTAACCCATCTTTACTGGAGTTGCCCCGTTTCAGTGGACAGTTAAGGGCTTGGGTTTCATGCAGCGTCCTGATAGCTCCTCTCGAAGGCGATGGGGGATTGCTGACCCAGGCCCCGGTGACGACGATGCGGGTTATACCATCCCTTGATGAACTCGAAGATGGCTCTGCGCGCTTGGTGGTGGTTGTGGAAGTGCGTGCGGCCGAGCAACTCGCATTCGAGGGTGGCGAAGAAGCTCTCGGCCATGGCGTTGTCGAAGCAGTCCCCGACCGAGCCCATCGACGGGACCACACCCCATCGGTGGAATACCATGCCGGGCTTCCCCGGCCTTGCGACGGGTTCTCCACGCGGCTCAGGTGAAGGTGTCGTTGCTGACGAGCACATCGCGTATCCGTGCCGGCTCGTCCGCCGAGCGAATTGACGACCGCACCCGTTCGTCGGAGAAGACACGGGCGATCGCGGCGAGGATCTCCAGGTGCTCGTCCGTCGATTCCTCGGGCACCAGCAGCCCGAAGACCAGGTCGACGGGCTCGTGATCGGGTGAGTCGAAGTCCACCCCTCTTCCAAGCCGCAGGAATGCCGCGAGGGTACGGCCGAGGCCCGGCACGCGGGCGTGCGGCAGGGCGCAGCCTTCTCCGAGCCCGGTCGAGCCGAGACGCTCGCGCGCGACGAGCCGGTCGAAGACGGCCTGTGCCGAGATGTCGGGGTCGGCGCCGGCGAGGATTTCTCCCAGTACCTGGAGGGTACGTTTCCGACTCGCCGCGGACACATTGCTGCACACGCACTCGGGAGCGAGGATCTGGTCGATGGTTACCATTGCATTCCGTTCCCTGACTGCGATCGGTCTGCCGCACGGCATTCTCCCCCGGCCCGCGAGCCCGGCGAGGAGGGCAGACCCCTCTTCCCTTCGTTCACCGCGGCTCATTCGGTGCGGCGCTTGTTCAACCGCGTACCGACCTGTTCCACGACGACGCCACGCACGGCGTGACGTTCGATGGAGAGCAGCGTTCGGAGGTCAGTCGAACTGCGTCTTGATGCCACCTTCGGCCCGATGGTGGTCTGTGAGCTTTTCCTTGTGCCGCTTCACCTGTCCGTCGATACGATCGGCGAGAATGTCGATCGCGGCATACATGTCGTGATGGGAAACGTTGGCGAACATTTCGGCGCCTGCGACGTGGAGGGTCGCTTCTGCCTTGTTGGACTGCTTTTCGACGGTCAGGATCACCCGTGCGCTCGTGACTTGATCGAAATGACGAACGACGCGCCCCAGCTTCCGGTTGACATACTCTCTCAAGGCCGGTGTCACCTCGAGGTGATGTCCCGTCAGGTTGATCTGCATGGAAGTCTCCTCACTGGACGATTGAGGGTGCCGCATACGGGAACGATCGGTGCTGTCCATCGTATCGCGGCGGAAGTCCCGGAGAAACGGAGTCAAAGCACCTTGCGCCCGGTCGAAGAAGGGATCGTCATCGCTTCCCGGTATTTTGCGACGGTGCGCCGTGCGATCCCGATCCCCTGATCGGAGAGGATCTCCTTGAGCTTCTGATCGCTCAGGGGCCTGGCCGGATTCTCGGATGCGATCAGCCTTCTGAGCACCGCGCGGATCGCGGTCGAGGACGCCTCCGAGCCGCTGGCGGTATGGACGTGGCTCGAGAAGAAGTACTTGAGCTCGAAGAGCCCGCGAGGCGTGTGCATGTACTTTCGCATGGTGACCCGGGAGATCGTCGACTCGTGCATGCCGATGGTGTGTGCGACATCGGCGAGCACCATCGGTTTCATGGCTTCTTCGCCGTGCTCCAGAAAGCCCCTCTGGCGCTCGACGATGCACGTCGCCGTCTTCAACAGCGTCTCGCTGCGGTTCAGAAGGCTCTTGATGAACCAGCGCGCCTCCTGCAGATGGCTCTTCAGGGTATGGTTGTCCGCGCTGTCGTCCGCCCGCCGAATGAGGTTCGCATACTGTGAATTGATGCGCAGCCTCGGAGCCGCGTCGGGGTTCAGCTCGACCTTCCACGCGCCTCTTTCCTTGCGCACGAACACGTCGGGGATCACATACTCCGGCGCGGAAGACTGGACCGCGGCACCGGGACGGGGGGAGAGGGAGAGGATCAGATCGATGACGGATTGGAGCTCGTGCTTCCCGAGCCCGAGTGTCGCCATGAGCTTCGCGTAATTCTTCGATGCAAGCAGATGGAGGTGCCCGTTCACCAGGGTGAGCGCGGCCTCACGCCACTCGGTGCCGGCGGGAAGCTGCCGCAACTGGATGGCGAGGGATTCGCTCAGGCCGCGCGCTGCGACTCCGGGCGGATCGAGGTTCTGAATCTGCCGGAGCACCGCCTCGATTTCCTCGAGGGTCACTTCCTGATGCCGGGAATCGAGACCTTGCCGGATGTCTTCGAGGGAGAGGACGAGATAGCCGTCGTCGTCGACGGCATCGATGAGTGCGGCCGCGATGACCCGGTCCGTGTCGCTGAGGCGCATCAGGGACACCTGCCAGCAGAGGCGGTCCCTGAGTGATTCGGTCTGCGCGCGATGGGCTACGAGGTCGGTGCCGTCGAGCTCTCCGTACGACGCGGTGTTGTTGACCGGGGCGGAGTCGTAGATGTCCTCCCATACGCTGTCGACCGGAAGCTCGCGGGGAATGTCGGCCGGGACGACCTCGGCCTCCGCGCCGACGCCGGCTCCGGAAGCGTCGTCTTCGTCCGGCTCCAGCATGAAGTTGGAGTCGAGTGCTTCCTGGACTTCGGTGTGCAGCTCCAGGGTGGAAAGCTGTAGCAGCCGGATGGCCTGCTGGAGCCGAGGCGTCATGGCCAGGTGCTGGCTCAGCCGGAGCTGCAAGGATTGTTTCATCGGCTGCGCATGATGGAGCGTCTCCGGTCATTGTATCAGCCTCGACGAGGCTGACGCGCCGGAACGCTTCGGGGGGCACGGCATGTGGCGCCAGGGGCCGGCGCCGCCGATGCGGGACGCCGGGCGGCGCGGCGGTCGCTTGTATCGAACGAGACTGTTCCTCGCCCGTCTACGGCGCTGGCCGCGGGCGACCGTGCCAGCGGTCGCCGCTCAGAGCCTGAAGTTCTGTCCCAGATACACCTCCCGGACCCTGTCGTCACCGAGCACGACCTCGGGAGTGCCCTTCGCGATGATGGCTCCTTCGTTGACGATGTATGCCCGATCGCAGATGCCGAGGGTGTCGCGCACGTTGTGATCGGTGATCAGGATCCCGATCCCGCGATCGCTCAGGTACGTGATGATCTGCTGGATGTCTCCGATCGAGATCGGATCGACGCCCGCGAACGGCTCGTCGAGGAGCATGAATCGCGGATCCGTCGCCAGCGAGCGCGCGATCTCCACTCGGCGGCGTTCACCTCCGGACAGGCTGTCGCCACGCTGAGCGGCGAGGTGCGAGACCTGGAACTCGCCCAGTAGCGTTTCGAGGCGGTGCTCGCGATCGGCCCTGCTCAGTCCCGCCCGCGTTTCGAGTATCGCCATGACGTTCTCCCGTACCGAGAGATGGCGGAAGATCGAAGGCTCCTGCGGAAGATAGCCGAGGCCGGCCTGGGCCCGGACGTGCATCGGTCGATCGGTGAGATCGTCCTGGTCGAGATGCACGGTGCCGGCATCGCATGAGACGAGACCGATGATCATGTAGAAGCTCGTCGTCTTGCCCGCACCGTTCGGTCCGAGCAGCCCGACGATCTCTCCGCTACGCACGGTGAGGCTCACATCGTCGACGACGAGACGGTTGCGGTAGCGTTTCGCGAGCCGGCGCGCGGAGAGGACGGACGTTGGCGATTCGTACGCGGGAGCTCGCCCGGTCGGCGCCACATCCATCGGACTTCTACTGCGCCGGCTTCTTCTTCGGCTTGATCCGGATTCTGATGCGCTCCGGTTTCTTCTCGACGGCCCGAGCGTCCCCCCCCGAGGGCTCTCCCGCGGTGTCCATCAGCGCCTTGAAACGCGCGTTGAGCGAATCGTATACGAGCCGATCCGCCTGCACGCGGCTCCCGTCCTTGTCGTAGCGCGCGTCACCGAACAGCACGATGAGGTCCTGCTCGGGAAAGTGCTCCATCTGCTTCGCCCAGGCCCTGCGGGGACTGCCGCCGCCATCGGGTAGCTGCCGGAAATGGGCCGGCGCGCCGACCGAGGTGATCTTCGACACCTCGTCCCGAGTATCGAAATGGATGGTCACGGTATCGCCGGTGATGTGCAGGCTGCCCTGGTCGATGATCACGTTCCCGCGATAGATCGTGATGCGCCTGACGTCGTCGTGTTCGGCCCGGTCCGCCTGGATGGCGATTGGCTGATCCCTGTCGGTCGACAACGCGTGGGCATGCGTGACGCTCGCCAGCAGCAGCGCGGCGCCGAGCCAGCCCTTGGCCCGGCGGTTGCACTCACGGATTCGGGCGGCGTCCGTCCACATGGGTTCGTACCTGTGCGAGGAGCTGGAATCGGGTTTCGTCGAGGTAGGCGCGCATGCCCACGCCGGTCGAGGTGCTCGCCCGCATGCGAATCGTCACCGGCTCCGCGGTTTCTCCATACTCGGAGTCGGGCAGCACCTTCAGGTGCTCGGTCCGGATATCCAGGTCGCGCACGCCGGAGGCGTCATTACGCCAGACTTCCACCTTGCCCAGCAACAACAGGACGGTCCCGTCCGCGGATACCTGTCCGCGCTCCGAGCGGACGTGCCACGGCTCGCCCTCGGCTCGAAACAGCACGTAGCGCGGATTGGTGAGCTCGACCGTCTCGTCGGCCAGGTACGCCATGTAGTCCGCCTCGATCCGTCGCTGCGGCTCGCCCGCGCCGTCCATCTCGACGGTGACGAAATTCTCCATGTACGCTTCCGGTGCGTCCGACGACCCCTGTGCGGTTGCGGGCGCATCGAAATCGAGGCCGTACAGCATCCACCCGCTTGCACCGGCGACGGCGAGCAGCGCGGCGGGAAAGGCCCACCGCCGCAGCGTGGCCGTGATTGCCGTCCATCGAGGAGTCACATGACTCCCGCGCGGAGCAGATCGTGCATGTTCAGCGCACCGACCAGGCGCATGGAGCCGTCCACGACCGGCAGTGCGTTGATCGCGCGCTGCTGCATGATCCGCACCGCCTGCGCCGCGAGCGTCTCCGGCGCCACGGTGACGCAGTTCCGGGTCATGACCTCGTCGATGCCGGTGCGCTTCATGTCGACGTCGTTCTCGATTGCCCGCCGGAGATCGCCGTCGGTAAATACCCCCAGCACGTGATCGGCACCATCCACGACCGCGGTCATCCCGAGCCGCGACCGAGTCATCTCCACCAGCGCGTTCGATACGGTCTCGCCGGTACGCACCCGCGGCACGTCGGCGCCGGTGTGCATCACGTCGCCGATATGGAGCAGCAGCCGGCGGCCGAGTCGGCCGCCGGGATGCGAGCGGGCGAAGTCCTCGGCGCTGAAGCCCCGCGCCTCGAGCAGGGCGATGGCCAGCGCGTCGCCCATCGCCAACGCGGCAGTGGTGCTCGCGGTCGGTGCAAGACCCAGCGGACAGGCTTCCTGCTCGACGCTCACGTCGATATGCACGTCCGCCTCGCCCGCGAGGCGCGAGTGGTCGTTGCCGGTCAGCGTTACCAGGGGGATGCCGAGGCGCTTGATGATCGGGAGGATGGTGAGGATCTCGTCGGTTTCGCCGGAGTTCGACAACGCGACGACCATGTCGGCCACGGTGATCATCCCCAGATCGCCGTGGCTCGCCTCCCCGGGATGAACGAAGAACGCGGGAGTGCCGGCACTCGCGAGGGTAGCGGCGATCTTGCGCGCCACGTGGCCCGACTTCCCCATCCCGGTCACCACGACGCGCCCTCGACACGCGAGCATGAGCCGGCAGGCGGCGGTGAACCTGCCGTCCACCCTTCCGACGAGGGCGGAAAGCGCTCTCGCCTCGGTCTCGATGACCGCGACGCCCGACTCGCGAAGCGCGGAGTCGCTGACGGAATCCGAGGTCGGTGCGGCGGACATGCGGTTGTCGATGGAGGTGGGCGCGGGAGTGGTCGGGAGACAGGGTGCGGGCATCCCGGATCGCCGCCGATGCCCGGTTGCGAGTTTGAACCCATCCCGTTGCCGATCGCAATCTCGGGCGTCGTCCCGCCCATGTCCGCACCGCGGGCGCTGGTCAGCCCGCCGGACCCGAGGCATACGCCGGGAAGCGTCGCGCGACACGGTCCGGGATCGGCCGCCGGCGCGGTTGCCTGAAGCTGGTTCCGCACCGTATTCTCATTTCTCTCCTGCCTTCCGGCCTCGGGGAGTGTCTCGAGGTTCTGGCCCGGGGGGAGATGCGCCGCTCTGGATTCCTCGGGGAAGATCATGGAGTTGAAAGCCGCCCTGGAGCGCAGGCTCGGGCTGAAGGGAATCGATTTCAAGTACAACCTGTCCAAGGCGCGCCTCTTCGAGGAGGCCGTCGCGAACGATCGCGGTCGCGTTCGTCCCTGTGGTCCCGACACCGACCGGAAGTGTTTTCCCACCCGGCTCGGTGTCCATGGTCCGCTCGTGTTCCATACCGATCCCACCTGTACCGGACGTCCCGTCGCCGACACGTTCGCGGTGGCTTGGCCAGAGGTCGAAGGCGAGGTGTGGTGGAAGGACAACCTCAAGCCCTACGACCCGGATCGCTACGAGGGGCTGCTGCGCCGCGTCGCCGGGCACGTGAACGCGCGCGGCGCGCCCCTCTACGTGCAGGACGTGTTCGCGGGCTCGGATCCGGCGTACTCCGTCCCCTACCGGTTCGTGGGCGAGTACGCGGTGCACGCGATGTTCGCCCACAACATGTTCCCGAAGAGTGTCGAGGGGATCGAGAACGCGGAGGACAAGCGCTGGACGATGCTCAACGTGCAGTCCTTCCGTTGCGAGCCCGAGCGCGACGGCAGCCACTCCGACCGCGCCGCGATCATCGACTTCCGCAACCGGATCTGCCTCGTCGCCGGGCGGGCCGACTACTGCGGGCTGGTGAAGAAGACGATCTTCACGGTGATGAACTTCCTCCTCCCGAGCCAGGGCTTCCTCTCCATGCATTGCTCGGCGAACGTCGGCGAGCGCGGCGACGCCGCGATCCTCTTCGGCCTCTCGGGCACAGGCAAGACGACGCTGTCGGCCGACCCGGAGCGTCGCCTGATCGGCGACGACGAGACGGGCTGGACGGGCGCCGGCATCTCGAATCTGGAGGACGGCTGCTACGCGAAGCTCATCGACCTCGACAAGGAGGCCGAGCCGGTGATCGCGGCGGCGCTGTCCATGCCGGGGACGATCATCGAGAACGTGCCGCCGCTGCCCGGAAGGCGGATCGAGGACACGGACCCGCAGGACCTCGACCTGAGCGACGCCTCGATCACCGAGAACACCCGCTTCTCCTACCCGCTCTCCTGCAACCCGAACGTCGCGGACGGCGCGCGCGGCGATCATCCCGAGACGATCGTGCTGCTGACCGCCGATGCCTTCGGCGTGCTCCCGCCGCTGTCCCTCCTCGAAGGCAGGGAAGTGATGTACCACTTCGTGCAGGGCTTCACCGCGAAGCTCGCCGGCACCGAGGTGGGTCTCACCGGGCCGCATGCGACGTTCAGCGCGTGCTTCGGCGCTCCCTTCATGTCGCGTCGCCCGGAGGTCTACGCCAGGCTGCTCGCGGATCGGATGCAGGCGCACGAGGCGCGCTGCGTCCTGCTCAACACCGGGTGGAGCGGCGGCCCTGCCGGCGAGACGGACCGGATCTCGATCGGGAACACCCGGAGACTGCTCGACGCGGCGCTCGGCGGCGATCTCGACGGGGTCGAGACCACCGTGCATCCGATCTTCGGGCTGCGCGCGCCGGCGGCGTGTCCCGGGGTCGATCCCGCGATCCTGGATCCGCGGTCGGTGTGGAGCGACAAGGGCGCCTACGACGCGGCAGCCGCCAGGCTGCACGGCATGTTCCGGGAGAACTTCGACAAGCAGGGATTCGGGAAGTACGGAATCGAGGTGGTGATGTAGCGCTCCCTCCCGCCTCGTCGCGGATCCGCGGCGGCCGTCTTGACGATTTCGCCGCGGCCACGCACGACCTTGTCCGGGGTCGCACCGCCGACGACGCGGTAGAGCATCGGAAACGGCCAGGTCACGGCGTTGCCCCCATCGCCCGGGATACGCGGAAATCGGGATTCGAGCAGCAGGACGCCCACGGTCGCCCCGTACACCGCCTGGCCGCCGCTTGCCACCGTCACCGATCCATACCCCGCGCGCCTTCGCTCGATTCGACCCGCACCAGCCCTTCGCTCGGGAAGACCCCGACGGTCTCCCCGGTGCGCAGGCTCCGCGTGATGTCCACCTCGAACCGGTCGATGAACGGCAGCCCGGCGAACGCCGCGCCCTGCACCATGATGGGGTTGGCGCGATTGAGCAGCAGGGCCGCGGGCGCCATGCCGCGCGAGCACATCTCGCGCAGCATCCACGCGGTGGCGACGCCGCCCTTGGCGGTGTCGAGCACCAGGACCCGGCCGACGTAGCTCTCGCCATACAGCGCATGGGCGGGACGGGAGAAGACCCCCCGGATGCGATCCAGATCGTAGCGGGCGCTGAAGTCGTCGCGGGCGACCAGCGCCGGTCCCGACACCACGTCGCCGATCCCCGCGTGGCCGCGGAATTCCCGGCCGGGGCGATCGTCCGTGCCCATCAGTACCGGCCTCGTACCGCCGCGTCCACGCAGGTCTCCATGGAGGCGATGGCCGGATCGTATCCGTATCCCTGGATGATGTTGACGAGCTTGGCGGAGTTGGTGAGCAGGCGCCGCCAGCCGTTGGCTTCGCCCATCTCCCGCGCCCGCATCTGGTAGAAGCACACGCCCTGGAGCAACAGGGCCCCGGCGTCCTCGAAGACGGCGGTGAAGCCCATGCGATCGCAGGCCGCCTTGTTCTCGGGCGAGGTGGCGATCAGCATCGCGGTGTCCGGATGCACCCGCCTCCCGCGGAGAAGATCGCCGAGCCGTTGCAGCTCGACCAGCGAGAGCTGCGGCGCCGCGAACACCACGACGTCGACACCGTCCTCGTGACGGCCGAAGGATCGGTGGAAGTCGTCGAGGTCGCCCCGGCCGATGCGGCGGGCGCGCTCCGGCCGCGCGTCGAAGACGTTGTCGGGGTCGAGCGCTTCCGGGGTGACCCCGATCATGTGGAACATCGGCACCGAGCCGTAGCTCGCGAGCGCCGCGCCGAAGTGCTTGAGCTCGTCGGAGGTGGGCGCGCCGTCGATGCCGGCGATCACCGGCACCTGCCAGTAGGAGTTGACCGCCCGCCCCACGATCGCGCCGAGGGCGCCCCAGTCGTTCAGCGTCTCCGGCCGCGTCCCGGCCTCGAACAGGTGGGTGCCGCGTCGATGGCGGTCGAGGTGGCAGCCGTAGCGCGGCGTGCGTCCGGTTAGCCCGGCGCTGACGGCCGCGGGTCCGCCCTCGAAGTTGCTGCGCGCGCCGCACACGCTGTTGGCGTAGATGACCACCCCGGTATCGCCGAAGGCGGCATGCTCGCCGAACACCGGCGGGGAGATGGTCTGGTAGTTGATGCAGGTGTCGGTCATGAGGATGCCCAGCGCGCGCATGGCGTCGATGGCGCGTTGCTCGAGAGCGGCCCACTCGTCCTTCTGCCCGAGCCGCCGGTAGGCGCAGAAGTCGATGCCGCGAGGGTCGGTGATGGTAGGCACGCGGACCCGCCGTTCCGCCTCGTCGTGGCTCGCCAGCGACTCCAGGTACTCGACCCCCGCCTCGCCGAGGGACTCCGTGTCGGCCATCACGTGGGCCTGGCTGACCTCGACGAGATCGGGGGCGTCGAACACGAGTCCGATCTGCACCTGCAGCTCCAGCGCCCTGCGCCTCGGCTCACCGTACTCCCCGGCGAGCATGGCCCGCTCTTCGTCGTTCAGATGCATCCGGTAGAGTTCACAAGCAAGGCATCAATCGAACATGGGCTCGACCCCGGGCGGCACCGAGAAGCCCAGGTCGCCGCGGGCGATGACCGCTTCGCGTCCGCCGTTGAGGGAGATCAGCTCGGACTGGCGGCGCCGGGCCGCGGCGTCCACTGCTTCCGGATCGCACAGCGAGCGCAGGCGGCCATGGGCCTCCCGCCGCACGGAGTCGTACGCCGAATCGCCGGCGAGATCCGTCAGCTCCTCCGGATCGTTGGCCAGATCGAACAACTGCGGTGGATAGGCGACGTAGTGCACGTACTTGTACTCCTCGAGCCGGACCATGAACGCACCGGTGCGCGAACCCATCGCGTGGTATTCGCTCAGGATGGTCCGATCCGGGCTCGCTCCGGCGGCCAGCGCGTTCAGGGAAACACCGGGGTGGGAGGGGGTGATGGTGCGCTCGTCGGCCTCTCCCGTGCATTCCATGATGAACGGGTAGACGTCCACGTGGCTGACGTGCCGGTCCACCGTCAGGCCGGCGGGGATCCCCTCGCCCGCGATGATCAACGGCACCCTGGCCGCTTCCTCGTACATCGTCGACTTGCCCCACAGGCCACGCGCTCCGAGATTGTCGCCGTGATCGCTGGTGTAGAGCACCCGGGTACTCTCGGCCAGCCCCGTGGCTTCGAGGGCCGACAGCACCTTGCCGATCTGCTCGTCCAGGAACGTGGAAAGCCCCCAGTAGCCCGCCAGGCCCCGGCGCACCTGGTCTTCGCCGTCGAAGTGATCGTCGTAGTTGTTGGCGCCGGCGTAATCGAGGAGGAACGGGTGACCGGGTCGTTCGTCCTTCGCATACTGCTTCGGCCAGGGCAGGTCGTCGCTCTCGTAGTACCGATAGAAGTGCTCGGAAGGCGCGGTCAACGGAAAGTGCGGGGCCACGAACGACACGAAGAGCACCCAGGGCCTCTCGCCATGTTTCGGCGCTTGCTCGTGCAGCCAGATCTGGGCTTCGGCCGCGATGTCCCGATCGTAGCGCGTGTAGATGGACTCGCCCGGCCCGGCCATACCCGCCATCTTCCAGGCTCCCTTGCGAACGGGAAGGTCGTCGCGGACCAGACCCATGAGGTCGCCCTTGCCCTCGATGACGTGCATCGGGATCCGCTCCACGTGGAAGCCGTTGTCGTCTCCGGTGGAACGGAAGTGAAGCTTGCCGATGGATTCCACCCGATGTCCGCGCTCGCGGAGGTGGTGGTGCCAGGAGGGCGTCGAGCCCTCGTAGGGATCGGCGTTGTCCCAGTAACCGATCTGGTGCGTGTACTTGCCGGTTGCGAAGGTGGCGCGGGCCGGTATGCAGATCGGGTTGCAGCAGTACGCGCTGGAGAACCGCACCCCGCGCGCGGCGAGCCCGTCGATGTGGGGAGTGTGCGCCAGTGCGCTGCCATGGCAGCCGAGCGTCTTGGTGCTGTGCTCGTCGGACATGATCACGAGCAGGTTTCGGGGTTTCACGCCTTGCGTTCCCGGTTGCGCGAGCCAGCGTCCCGCCGGAAGCCGCGGGCACTATAGCCAAGCCCGGCGAGGTCCCACAACACGGGGCCATGAGCGAATCGGGGAGCCCTGATCGGGTGGCCGGCAGCGCCGCGGCCGGAGCCTGGCCTGGCACCGGTACGGGGGCACGGGAACCTCTTGCTTATGGTATTTTGCATTCCGCACGTTCCGGCCGGACGGTGTCCGCTGGAACGTATTCCCTCGGAGCCGGGACAGCGGCTCGTCACGCACGCATGAAGAGGAGAAAGTACCGATGATCCATTCCAGGAAGATGATCGCGGCCAGCCTCGCCGGCGCCCTCGCCGTCGCAGGCACGCTGGCTGCGTCGAACGCCGCCGTGGCATGGGAGCCGAAGAAGCCCGTCGACTTCATCATCATGGCCGGCAAGGGCGGCGGGGCCGACAAGATGGCCCGGCTGATGCAGAGTGTGATCGAGAAGAAGGGCTTTGCATCGAAGCCGTTCGTACCGATCAACAAGCCCGGCGGCTCCGGCGCGGAGGCGCTGCTCCACATGAAGAACACCAAGGGCGTCAACAAGGACCACACGGTCATGGTGACCCTGAACAGCTTCTACACCACCCCGATGCGCCAGCCCGGGCTGGACGTGGACATCTCCACCTTCGCGCCGGTCGCCCGGATGGCGGAAGACACCTTCCTGCTCTGGGTGCACAAGGACAGCGGCATCGAGAACATCGACCAGTTCGTCGAGGCGGCCAAGGCCAAGGGGAACGACTGGATCATGGCGGGCACCGGGAAAGGCCAGGAGGATCAGCTTCTCACCGACTTCCTGAACCGTGCCTACGGCCTGAACATGAAGTACGTGCCGTTCAAGGGCGGCGGCCGGGTGGCCAAGGAGCTGGCCGGCAAGCATGCCGACTCGACCGTCAACAATCCCTCCGAGCAGCTCGGTTTCTACGAAGCCGGCACCACCAGGCCGATCGCCGCGTTCACGCCGGAGCGTCTCGAGCTGTTCTCGGATTCGCCGACCTTCAACGAGCTCGGCAAGGACTTCGTCTACTTCATGCAGCGCAGCGTCGTCGGCGCCCCCGGCATGAGCATGGAGGCCGAGGAGTACTACCGGGGCGTCTTCCAGCAGGTCTTCGACTCCGAGGAATGGCAGACCTACCGCAAGAAGAAGAGCCTCTACGGCGATTTCCTCACCGGCCAGGCGCTCAAGGACTACTGGGCGAACGAGAAGAGCATCCACATGGAGATGCTGAAGGAGATCGGCGAGATCTGAGGTCCCCCCGGACCGTCCGGCGCCGTGCCCGGGCGGTCCGCTTTTCCGGAGACACCGTCTCGACCGGCGATGGCTGCCTGGCCTTCGTGGCGATGGTTGCCTGGCCTTCGCCCGCCATCGCCGAGGGCGTGGCGGGGCAAGGGAGGAGGCTCGTTGAACCGCGCGGAACCGATCGCGGCGATCATCCTGGCGTTCCTCTCCATCGGGCTGATGGTCAAGAGCGCCGAGCTGCCCGTCGGCTGGATCGCGGGCGAAGGACCCGGCGGCGGGGCCTTCCCGTTCTGGCTCGGCGCGGGGATGCTCGTCTGCTGCGTCTGGACGTTCGTGAAGTGGCTTCGCGGAGCGAGCGTGTACTCCGGCTCCGACAAGCCCTACATGGATCGGCAGACGGTGATGCTGTTCGTCACCGCCGCGGGCTCGCTCACGGTGATGATCGGGCTGATCCACTTCATCGGTGTGTACTTCGCGGTACCGGCGCTCCTCGTGTTCTACGTGCGCTTCGTCGGGCGCCACTCCTGGTGGCTCACCGCGGCGCTGGCCGCGGCGACGCCGGTGGTGACGTTCTTCTTCTTCGAGATCGCGCTGCGGATCACCCTCCCCAAGGGCTACACCGAGCCGATGTTCTATCCGCTCTACGACATGTTCCTCTGAACGATGGAGATCGCACAGCTTCTGGCGGACGGGTTCGCGATCGCGCTCCAGCCGCTGAACATCGGACTCGTGGTCCTGGGGGTCGTGCTCGGCCTGTTCATCGGCGCGATGCCCGGCCTCGGGTCGGTGAACGGCGTCGCCATCCTGCTGCCGATGACGTTCCTGGTGCCGCCCACCGGCGCGATGATCTTCCTCGCCGCGATCTACTACGGCGCGATGTACGGCGGCGCCATCAGCTCGATCATGCTCGGCATTCCGGGCGCCTCGACCGCGGTGGCGACGACGTTCGACGGCCGGCCGCTGGCGATGCAGGGAAAGGCGGATCAGGCGCTGGTGGCCGCGGCCGTCGCGTCCTTCATCGGCGGCACCATCTCCGTCGTGCTCTTCACCGGCTTCGCCCCCCCGCTGGCGGCGGTGGCGCTGGCCTTCGGCTCGCCGGAGGAGTTCGCGCTGATGATGCTCGCGTTCGCGACCTTCGTGGGCTTGAGCGGCGACGACATCCCGAAGACCCTGTTCTCCATCTTCATCGGCCTCGCCCTGAGCGCGGTGGGGCTCGACATCGTGAGCGGCGAGCCCCGGCTGATCTTCTTCGACATTCCGGGGTTCTTCCACGGCATCAACTTCCTGGTGCTCGCCATCGGGATCTACGGCATCGGCGAGATCCTGTGGACGCTGGAGACCAGCAAGGGGGACGTGCAGATCTCCCAGGCGACGGTGAACGTGCAGCGGCTGATCGCCTCGTTCCGCAAGCTCAAGGACTCGATCAAGGAGATCGTCCTCGGTTCCTTCCTCGGGTACTTCGTGGGGATCCTGCCCGCCGCGGGCGCCACGCCCGGCTCGCTGATGGCCTACGGCGTCGCGAAGACCATGTCGAGGAATCCCGAGTCGTTCGGCAAGGGCAACCTCAGCGGGGTGGCGGCGCCGGAATCGGCGAACAACGCGGCCAGCACCGGCTCGATGCTGCCGATGCTCACCCTCGGCATCCCCGGCTCGCCCACCACCGCGATCCTGCTCGGCGGCATGGTGATCTGGGGACTGGAGCCGGGGCCGCTGCTCTTCGTCGAGCAGAAGGAATTCGTCTGGGGGCTGATCGCCAGCCTCTACGTCGCCAACCTGTTCGCGCTGCTCGTGAACGTGGCCTTCATCCCCGCCTTCATCTGGGTGCTGAGAATGCCCTTCGCCATCCTCGCGCCGATGATCTTCATCCTCTGCGTGGTGGGCGGCTACGCGCCGACCCAGGACATGCACGACGTATGGCTGATGCTGCTGTTCGGGGTGGTCGGCTACCTCCTGCGCAAGCTGGACTACCCGATGGCGCCGGCGGTACTCGCCATCGTTCTGGGGCCGCTTGCCGAAGCGTCGATGCGCCAGTCCCTGCTGATCGCGCACGGCTCGCCGGCGATCTTCTTCACGCGCCCGATCGCGGGCTCGATCATGGTTGCAGCCATCATTCTGCTGCTGCTGCCGCTGCTGAAGCGGATCCGCAAGGCATGGACAGTGACGCGAGCCTGAGCCCGCGCGGAGGGTTGTGGCGCGCGTTGCGGGATTCACTCATGACGGATCGGCGGGTTCGAGGCGCGCGATGACGCCGTCCGATGCGTCGTTCAGGAGGTAGACGTACCCGTCCGGCCCGACCCGCACGTCCCGGATCCGGCCGATGACGTCCTCCAGCATCCTTTCTTCGCGCACGAAACGTTCCCCCTCGAACTCGAGCCGGGCGAGGAGCCGGAACTTGAGGGCGCCGGCCAGCAGGCTGCCGCGCCAGCCGGGGAACTTGTCGCCGTCGTAGAACGCCATCCCCGAGGGTGCGATGGAGGGGGTCCACTGGTGGAGCGGCGGAGTCATGCCCTCCTTGTGGACGCCTTCGCCGATCCTGGTGCCGAGGCCGTAGTTTCGGCCGTAGGTGACGATCGGCCAGCCGTAGTTCGCGCCGGCCCGGATGACGTTGACCTCGTCGCCGCCCTGCGGGCCGTGCTCGTGGGCCCAGAGCTCGCCGGTCCAGGGGTTCATCGCGGCGCCCTGCACGTTGCGGTTGCCGAGGGTGAAGATCTCGGGCCGCGCGCCCTCGGCGGAGACGTAGGGATTGTCGGCGGGTACGCCGCCGTCCTCGGTGAGGCGGATGATGGAGCCGGCGTGATCGGCGAGATCCTGGGCGCGCGGCCGTTCGCCGCGATCCCCGAGGGTGAGGAAGACGTGTCCGGCGCCGTCGAACACGATGCGCCCGCCGAAGTGGCGTCCGCCGCGCGATTTCGGCAGCGCCCGGAACAGGACCTCCACACCGGTGAGCCGGTGGCCGTCGAGCCGGCCGCGCGCGAGCTCCGTGCCGTAGCCGCCGTCGCCCTTGCCGGCGTAGGCGAAATAGACGAGGCGGTTACGGGAGAACTCCGGATGCGGCGCGACATCGTGCAGTCCGCCCTGTCCCGCCTCCGCCACGTGTTCGGGGAGTCCGGCGATGGGGGCCGGGTTCGGCGTGCCGTCCGCCCCGACGTAGTACAGCCGGCCGCGCCGTTCGGTGACCAGCATCCGCCCGCCGGGAAGGAAGGCGAGGGACCAGGGGTGATGGAGCCCGCGCGCCAGCACGTTCACGCGCACCGCGTGCTTCTCGGTATGCTCGACCATGTCCGTGACCGCGCCCGCAGTCCCGGTCCACGCGAGCAGTACGGCGGCGAGGATGTAACGAAGATGGTTCATTTCGGAAAGGAGGAGGCAGCTCCGGCATGAATCATAGGGTATTCCGTCTGACGAAGCGGGACCTCCCGCCAAGGCGGCTTTGAGCAATCCCGGCACACTGGGCGCTTGGCGAAAGCGAGGAGTCGGCATAGGATATCATCCATCGCGTGAAGATATGCCATGATGCCTCTGAATCTGCGCCGAAAATTTACGAGAACTTGTTTTCACATCCCGCTCGACCTCCTGATTTCACCGAGGGCGCCGAACCGTCACTCCCAACGCTTCGAGTCGCGCACAGACCGCATCGCTTCCGATGTAGCGCTCATGGTTGCCGACTGCGAAGAATGCGGGGGCGGCCAGCGCGGCGATGGGGTCGAGTGCGTCGCCGGGGAGCTTCATGAGGTCGATCAGATCGCCGGTCACGAGCACCGCGTCCGGGGCAAGCTCGGCTTCGAGACGGGCGCGGATGTCCGTTCGCAGCAGGACGGGATTGCGCATCACCTGCTGCCAGTTCTCGTCCTTCAGCCAAGCGTAGTCGTCGGTGCGCCGGCGCCCGTGCAGGGTGCGGGTGGCCGGCTTGCGGGGCGCGATCGGAGGCCGGGGTACGGCTGGAGGTTGCGCTGGCATGGGCGATTTGCCTCCGTTGGGTGTTGGGTGCGCAAGGAACGGACCATCCGATCCCGTAACGTGGATGATAAGCGCTCCGGCAAGGAGGACGGACGTGCCGGCAGATCCGCCGTACGCCCTGCTGCAGTTTGCCGCGGAGGCTGCGCACCACTTCCTCGGGCTGTCCGATCCGGCTTGATGCCCGCCTTGGCTTTTTCGGAGAATCCCTTGCCGGTCGGGGTGCGCGAGGGGAGCCGAGCCATGCTTTCGAAAGAACAGGTCGCCACCTTCCGGCGAGACGGCTTTCTCGTCGCCGGGGATGCCGTCGATGCGAAGCAGCTTGCCGGCCTGCGTGCAGTCTTCACCGGATGGGTCGAGGAAAGCCGGTCCCATGATGCGCCCTTCGGTGAGCCGGCCGCCGACGGCCGGCCGCGCTATCGCCCCCGGCGAGGAGCGGGCGCTGCGCGAGCGCGAAGAACCCGTCCTGGACCGCATGGTGTCGCGGTAGCATGGACGGGTCCGTCCGACAGGTCGGAGCGGGAAGAAGCGAGGCGTAGCCGCATGTACGGATCGGGATTCTCCACAGACGCTGTACCTGCGTGACGAGAATCCGGATGGCTTCCCTCGCGGCGCAGATCATCGACCAGCGGATCAACGGCATCGTCGAAAGACAGGCCGATTCCTTCGCCGCGGAGCTGGGGCTGGGTGCCGACGAGCTGCGGCGGCGATCCGCGGCATTCACGTTCCTGGTCGCCAGGACCGTGCTTCTCGAACTGGCCAACGGCGACCTGACCGACGATGAAGTGCTCGACGGCATTGTCGATGGCAGCAGCGACTTCGGCGTCGATGCGCTCTTCTTTTCTGACGAGCCCGACAACGGCGCCATCCCCATCGTCCTCATCCAGGGCAAGTACCGCCGGAATCTCGACGGCGCCGCCGCCTTTCCGGAGAACGGCATCGCCGGGATGATCGACGCGATCGGTGCGTTGTTCGACCCGGGACGGCAGGTGACCGTGAACGAACGGTGGCGCCACCGCGTCGAAGAGATCCGTTCGTTCGTGGCCGATGGCGCGATCCCCGCCGTCACCGCGATCGCCGCCAACAACGGCACAAGGTGGACGTCGCAGGCGCAGCAACGGATCGACAACGCGGCCAGGGACTTCGGCAACCAGGTCGAGTGGCGGCACGTCGGACCCGGCGAGCTTCTCGACCTGTTGCAGAAGCAAGCGCCGGTCAACGACAGGTTGCAACTCGTGGGGCTGGCGACCGTGGAGGAATTCCAGTTTCGGCGCGTGCTGATCGGACGCTGTTCGGTCGGCGAGCTTGCGCGGCTGGCGGACCAATACGGCAACCGGCTGTTCGAAAGAAACATCCGCCGCTATCTCGGCCTTGCCGGTAATCGCGTGAACGAGGCGCTGGCCGCCACCCTGCGGGAGCCGGAGCAACGCCCGAATTTCTATTTCTACAACAACGGCGTCACGCTCACCTGTTCGCAATTCCGCCACAACGCGCTCCAACACGGAAGCTGGCAGGTGCAGATGGACGATCTGCAAATCGTCAACGGCGGGCAAACCGCTCGGACGGTGCAGAGGATGACTGAGGAGATCGGCTCGGAGATCGACAGCGCGGAGGTGCTGGTGCGCATCTATGAGCTGCCGCCGGACGATGACGGTGCGCTCGTCGACGCCATCACGTTCGCCACCAACAGCCAGAACCCCGTCGATCTCAGGGATTTGAAAGCCAACGATCCGCGGCAGCGAACGCTGGCCGTGTCGATCCGTGAATTGGGGTACGCCTACCGGCTGAAAAGAAGCGAACAGGCAGTGTCGTCCGGCGAGTTCACGAGCGCCACGGTCGCGGAAGCCGTGCTGGCGGTCTGGCGGCAGCGGCCCCACCAGGCCAGGTTCAGGATGCGGGAACATTTCGGCGTCCTTTACGACACCATCTTCACGCACGACCTGAACGGCGCCCAGGCGGTCATCGCCGCGCTGGTCCTGCGGCAGGCGGAGAACCGCCGCAGGCGACCACCACCGGATGCACCCGACTTTCTGCCTTACGGCTCCCGGTTCGCCGCCATGTTGGTAGGCCGGTACGTCCTGGAGGACATGGGAGTGGCCCTCTGCCGGCTCGACCACCGCAACTTCATCGAGGCGAAGGAATGGCTGGAACGGCAGGCGGAACACTATCTCCGCCGTGCGGAAGAGGAGATCGGCGTCGCGCTGGATCCGCTTTTCGACAACAGGCGCCGCCCCCGCACGCTTCAGCGCTTGTCGGCGACCTTCCGGCGAGCGGACCTCGTAGACATGCTGCGCACCTGAATCGCATGGACGGACGAGGCAGTCATCGAGCTTCCCGAGCAGCCGATGTACGCACCATTCTTCGCGGTGCTGGAAGAGGCGGGCGGGGGAGTGTATCGAGGAGGACCGGCGCATGACGTGACGACGTTCGAGTACCTACCCGGATATTGCCCCAGTCCCGGTTTTCCCTTGAACAGGCAACCTCTGCGGAGAATGCGGTCAGGACATGGCTCGTTTGGCCTTCATCATCCTTCTTGCCCTCGGGCTGACCGGCATCGCCGGCATGGCCGGTGCCCAGTCGGATCAGGTGTTGCACGTCCAGAAACGACTCGAAGAGCTTGGCTTCGACCCTGGACCGATCGATGGTCTCATGGGGCCGAGAACTCGTGGGGCGATCCGGAATTTTCAAGAACAAGCTGTTCTGCCGGCCACCGGCGAACTCGATCCCCGGACATTGGACGCGCTCGCTCCCCCTTCCATCGAAGAGACCGAGTCGCCGCAAGAGCCGCCATCCCGGCCAGGCTCCCGGGTTCCGGCCAGTGACACCAAACGTGTCGATCAGGCGCCTGACGAGACCGAATCGTCGCAGGAGCCGTCATCCCGGCCAAGCCCCCGGGCACCGATCAGTGACGCCAGGCGCGCCGATCAGCTACAAGATTCGACGAACCCCGAATCGAGGGACGAGATCCAGGCAACGGCGGCCCCGACGAAGGAGGCGCCGCAACGCCCCATGCCGTCATCCGATGGCGGCACGAAGGGAGCCCCTCTGAAGGGGAATTCGGGGTTTGAAGATGGTGCTTCGTCAGTCGGTACCCGGATGGTGGCCGGACCCGCGACATCCGGTTCCTTCCGCAATCACGGGTTGGTGATGTATTTGCAGAGAGTGCCGGATTGGCTGTGGTGGATGGCCTGCATCGGTGGTGTTTTCCTGCTTTGGAAGGTACTGCGCCGCAGGACGAAGGCGCCCATCGCCCGATCACAACGGGAAACGCCGAATCTCCGGGAAAGTCGGAAAACGAGGGGCCAAGCTCATTCGGAAGCATCCTCGACCCGTAGCAGCCCGCCGAGCGTTCGTTCGGCCCCACCGCATCGGACTGCCACGGCCCCTCCTCCGCCGGCCCCGGAAAAGACCATTGCATCGGAGGCTTCGTCCTCAGCCTGGTCCGCAAGAACTGTTCGGCCACGCTCCCCGGGTACGAGCAAGAAGTCGCGTTGGATCCCCGCTGGCGAATCCGTGACCATCGCAGGTTGGACCATCGGTGGCATGGTGTACGTCGGACCCGGAATGGTCGCCGGTCGCATAGACAACGGGTTCATCGATCCGTCGAAGCCCGTCGCCGGCAAAGCGGACGACCTCCAAGCCATCGGTATGCCTTATTGGCCGAATTATTCGACCATTCATCCCCGATCGCGCGCGACCTATCTCGCCTGGTTGTCGGGCGGCCGATCCGATCCCGGTTACAACGTCGGCTATGTGTTTCTCTATTTCTATGGCCTTGAGCGGCGTTTTTTCATTGACAACCCGGACCGGGACGAGCGGAAGGCCATCATTGCGGAAGTCGGTCGCCTGCTGGACGTATACGGATCGAACGGATCGGTTCGCAATTATATGGGCTCGTTTCTCCAAGCGGCCCGACTCGTGATGTCCGACGATGGAGAACCCGTTCCGGAGTTCGACAAATCCGGATACGAAATCCCGATTTCGGTTCGGCTGGCGATCGGGCGCATGCTTCAGGATGGCAAACCCGTTCCCGCGAAATGGGCGCTCTCGTGGCTGGCGACCCATCCGGAAAGCCGGTTGCGAACACCCGCCAAGCGAGCCTTCCCGGAGTTCAAGGCCCTGTTCGAAATTCGATGCAATGAACGGTTTCCGAACGGCCTCAAGTTGGCCAAACCGCGGCGTACCTTGTCCTTCGATTATCGCGCCGCATCCGGGAATTTCGAAATCGATCTGACGGAACGAATCGGTGGGATCCCCGATATCGGCCGCCTTTCGAAGCCACTCAACCAGATTTCGCCAATAGTCGAAGGGGTCACCACCGAACTCGACAAGTTCAGTCGCTATCTCGGACGCAATCCCGGCGGTCGCGGCTCGATCGAGGCGCACGCCCTGCTGCCGGACCCGTTACATGCGCTGTTTCCTTGCCCTGAGCTGGATGAATTGAAGGCGTGGGTTCAGGATCACATCGATCAGGGTGGCCTTGTTCCCGTGGCGGCCCTCGTCGAGCGCCTTGAAGGCATCAGACCCGACAAGATCGGCAGGCGCCAACTCATCGGCGCCGCCGATGCCCTCGCCTGCCTTTCGACAGGTATGGCCCCGGACCCCCGGTTCGCGCTAAGAAGTCCAAAGTTGGGAGAGCCGGTCGTCCTGTTTCCGCTACCTGACGGTATCACTCGTTTGGAAGACGTGAGTGAAGCTTATCCGGCCGCACTGCTTTCTCTTGTGCTTGGAACATTCATTGCCCATGCGGATGGAACCGTGTCCGAGTTGGAGAGGCGTCATCTCACGGCGCGATGCGAGGCTTCCGAGATCCTCAGTGCTTCTGAAAAGGCGCGGTTGCACGCCAATCTCAAATGGATGATGGTGGTTCCGCCGGATCTCGGCCCGATCCGACGGCGCTTGAAGGATATCGGAGAGGAAGTCCGCCATGAACTGGGACGTCTTGCGCTTGCCATTGTCGGGGCAGATGGTGTGATCGATCCGACGGAGATCAAGGCGATTCAGAAACTGTTTCGAATCCTGGGCCTTGAAACGGAAGACATTTACAGCCGACTGCACGAGTTGGCGGCGGCGCCGGAACCCGTGACGGTATTTCGGCCAAAGAGCCCCAGCACCGAATATGTCATACCGATACAACCCGAAGAGATTGCGGCGCAGGACAGGCTGGCACCGATCATCCTCGACCGAGAGCGTGTTTCGGCGATCATGGCGGACACGGCTCACGTCTCAAACGTCCTGCATGGGATTTTCTCTGACGACGAAAACGATGTCGCAGACGTTGGATCCGAAGAAACGGAGCATACGGTGTCAGGTCAAGACGAGCGGTTCGCCGGTCTGGATGCCAGGCATCGCGGGCTGGTCGAGGAATTGACAAGGCAGCCTGCATGGACTCCGGAAGCATTCGAGAAGTTGGTTCAACAATTCGAGCTGATGCCTTCCGGCGCACTGGAGACGATCAACGAATGGGCCTTCGATCGTTTCGACGAGGCTCTGATTGAGGAAGATGAGGTCTTCGAGGTCAATCCGGAGATCCTTGATGTATCGATTACGTGACGTGGAGGTGTGAGATGCAGCGGCCGAAGATAAAGCGACGCGAGCGCGACACGATTCTTCAGGCGCTACGTGCAGGCGTCGTTCCCAAATTGGGTCTTCAGCATATCCAGGTCGGGCGCGCACGCGAAATCGGAGAGCTGATCAAGGACATCGACCGCGTCGGGGAAGGTGGATCGACGATCCGGTTCGTCATCGGCGAGTACGGCTCCGGCAAGACGTTCTTTCTCAACCTTGTACGCCTCGTCGCGCTGGAGAAGGGCATGGTCGTCATGTCTTCGGATCTGGCTCCGGACCGCCGCCTGCATGCGACAGGTGGACAAGCCCGCTCACTTTTTTCCGAATTCACCAGGAACACGTCCACCCGCACGAAGCCCGACGGCGGCGCCTTGTCGAACGTGGTGGAGCGGTTCGTGACTCAAGCGATTCGAGAGGCCGAGGAGCAGGACAAGGAACCTGACGACGTGATCCGAACCAAACTCGCACACCTTGAGGAGTTGACCGGCGGTTACGAGTTCGCAACCGTCATCGGCCGCTATTGGCAAGGCCATGAACATGGAGATGAAACTCTGAAGTCGAACGTGCTGCGGTGGCTGCGCGCCGAGTTCGCCACGCGGACAGACGCACGTGCTGCCCTCAAGGTTCGAACCATCATCGATGACGCCAGTGTCTACGATCATCTGAAGCTGCTGTCGGCCTTCGTTCGGGAGGCAGGTTACAAGGGCCTGCTTGTCATCCTGGACGAGATGGTGAACCTCTACAAGCTTGCAAACAGTCAGGCTCGGAATGCGAACTACGAACAGGTTCTTCGCATCCTGAACGATGTGCTGCAAGGTAGCGCCGCCCATTTCGGCATCTTGATGGGCGGAACGCCGGAATTTCTCATGGATACCCGGCGCGGACTGTACAGCTACGAAGCGCTGCAATCCCGGCTGGCTGAAAATCCTTTCGTGCGCGACGGCCTGATCGATTTGTCCGGTCCGGTCATCCGTCTCTCGAATCTGACGCCCGAGGATCTTTTCGTCCTGCTCACCAATGTCCGCCGTGTATTTCAGGGGGGCGGGTCTGAACCGCTGCCCGATGAAGCACTGCAAGCGTTCATGTTGCACTGCTCGGACCGGATCGGGGACGCCTACTTCCGAACGCCTCGCAACACGATCACCGCTTTCGTCAACCTTCTCGCCGTGATCGAGCAGAATCCGGGAATCGGCTGGCGTGACCTTGTCGGCACCGTCGAGATCGTAGAAGACAGAGGGGAGGATATGGGCGATGTCGCTGAAGACGCCGGAGCGGTCGCCGGTTCCTTCACCCGACCTGAGAACGACGATGACGATCTCGCCGACTTCAGGCTCTGAGCGTCGGGAGCGGTCGAGCAGTTTCGTTCTTCTTGCGGAGCCGGTTCGCCGCTGGATCTGGAGAAAAAACTGGTCATCGCTCAGAGATATTCAAGAGCGTTCGATTCCTCTCCTCATTAAAGAGGAGAACGACATTATCATCGCCGCCGCGACAGCCGGAGGAAAGACGGAAGCTGCATTCCTGCCTCTGATTTCCCGGGTGATCGAATCGGACTCGAAGGGGCATGGCTTTGATCTTCTGTACATCAGTCCTCTCCGGGCACTGATCAACGACCAGTTCCGGCGGCTTGAGGACCTCTGCGAGACCGTCGATCTCCCCGTGCATCCCTGGCACGGGGACATATCAGCGGCTATCAAGTCCAAGGCCCGCAGGAATCCGCGCGGGATCCTGCTGATCACGCCCGAGTCCCTGGAAGCGATGTTCGTTCTTCGCGGCCTTGAGATTCCCCGTCTTTTCGGTAAACTCGATTGTATCGTCATTGACGAGCTGCATGCCTTGCTCGATACGGAACGCGGTATCCAGTTGCGTTCCCTGCTCAGCCGGCTGGAATTCACGGCGAGACGACGCATCCGGCGAATCGGGCTGTCTGCCACGCTGGGAGAAATGGACCTCGCCACGCAGTACCTGCGGCCGGAGGCGCCGCAGGCAGTGACGGTTCTGCAAAGCCGCGCGGAAGGTCCGGTGTTGCGCCTGCAACTTCGAGGATCCCGTATCCCGAAGCCGGCATCCGGTGTTCGGAAGCGCAAGGAATCCACGGAAGATCAGACACCTTTGGCCAGCACGCAGAGAGTGATCGCAACCCACCTGTTCGACAAGCTTCGAGGCACGACAAATCTGATCTTCGCCGGTTCGCGCCAAGATGTAGAAGTGTTTTCGGACCTCCTTCGTCGGATTTCAGAACAACAGCATCTTCCCAACGAATTTTATCCCCACCACGCCAGCTTGTCTCGAGAACATCGAGCTTTCCTTGAAAGAAGGTTGAAGGAAGCAACGCTCCCGACAACGGCTGTCTGCACGTCCACGTTGGAGCTCGGGATCGACATCGGCGACGTCGAGTGCGTGGCCCAGATCGGGGCTCCGTTCTCCGTCGCCTCCCTGCGCCAGCGTCTGGGACGCTCGGGGCGTCGGTCCGGCCAACCTGCTGTGCTGCGTATGTACACGACGGAATGGGACATCGATGCGAATACTCATCCCGTCGATGCACTCCGTCTCCGCCTCGTACGATCCATTGCAATGGTGGATCTCCTGTTGGAAGGCTGGTGTGAGCCTCCCCGGCCTGCGGCCCTTCATCTTTCGACCCTTGTCCACCAAGTGCTCTCCGTTATTGCAGAAAGGAACGGGATGACAGCGAAGCGTCTCTTCTCGATATTGTGTGAGTACGGCCCTTTCAAACAGGTGGATCAAAATCTGTTCGCTCGATTGCTTCGGCAAATCGGAACGCCGGAAGCTGCGCTGATAGAACAGTCTCGTGATGGGACGTTACTTTTAGGACGTGAGGGTGAACGCATCGTCGAACATTACAGCTTCTATGCCGTCTTTCAAACCCACGAAGAATATCGCATTCTGTTCAGTGGCCGACCACTCGGGACCATCCCAATCATGCATCCTCTTGCACCCGGTATGACCATCATCTTTTCAGGACGGCGGTGGCGTATCAAATCCGTCCACGACAAGGACAAGGTCATCGAGGTCGAGAAAGATGCAACCGGGCGGCCACCACCTTTCGGGGGAGACATCGGCATCATCGACGACACGATCGTTCGTCGAATGCGGATGATACTGGAGGGGGAGGACATTCCCCGTTATCTCGATCAGGAAGCCGCTGATCTTCTTCGTGAGGGACGGCGTACCTGTCGCCGTCTGGGTTTGGCGAATCGCCGTATTGTCGACCTGGAGGACGGTCACCACCTGGTGGCGACCTGGGCCGGTACGGTGCGGACCACGACCCTCGGGCTGGTGCTTCGATCTCATGGTTTCACGGTTGGTGTTCATGATGGATTTCTGAATGTGGAACCTGGACATAAGAACAAGATCGGATTGCCTGGTATTCTGAAGAAATTTGCCGCAGAACCCGCGCCCTCCGGCAAAGAGCTTGCATCGATCATCGTGCCTCTCGAACGCGAAAAATTTCACCCGTATCTTTCACGCGACCTGCTTGTCGAGGATGCGTTATCCAGCAGGATCCTGCCCGATGCAGTGCCGGAGATGGCGAGGGATGTCCTGGAAAACCACGACACATGAATGAACCATGAGCGCCGGGTTCGATACGGCCGAAATTCGCTCAAGGATCGACAGAGACGACGGCGAACCGGGCTGGAGTCTCAAAAACAGATCGTCTCTACGATTGCGGCGTGGCCTATTCGTTTTCGGCCAGACGGAGCCGACGTTCGCCGCGCCAGACACGCACGATCCTCACCGAAAACGGATCGCGCTTCCCGCACTTCCGGATCCGGATGCGGTCGCCAGCCGACAAGATAAATCTTGTCGGCCTCCTCGACGCCACGGCAGTACCGTGCCACGTCTTGGGGTTCCACCTCGCTGTCCCGAGATATTTCACTTGGGACCACGCGATTCAGATCCTTGAAGAAGTCCGCCGGCCGGAACGGGTTGCTCGGATCGTGCTTCAGATCGAGAGCTTTACAGAGCCCGTCGTAATCATCGCCAAGCCAGGTTTTGACCCGGTAGCCTTCGAGCACCTTGACCGAGAAGGACCATTGGCCTCGAACAAGTCCGAACATCAGCTCATACGGCTTCATATCGGCAAAGAAGAAGACGTCGAACTTCTTGTGATTACGGTGGAACGGGAATCCGCATCGGCCGATGCGGCGTACGTTCATCGACTGATGGAGCAAGCACAACCTGTTCAACTCGATATAGGCCATCATTACTCGTCCAAACCATCAGACGGAGCGACGATATATGATTTGGCCGCCGTTCCTTTCTCGCCGCAGGATGATACCCACGGCGAACCGGCCGAACTAAGCTGAATCCGGCGCGGCGGATCGGTGAACGATCCTCAATCCCTGAGCCTGAAAGTGTCCTCCAACGGCGTGCCGCTCACCCGGGGAATCATGATTCGCGTCCCGCGCCTCCCGGCGCCGGAGAAAGCTCGAACACGGTGATCTCGTTCGACGAGCCGAGCCGCATCGTCGGACCCCAGGTGCCGGTGCCGGGGGAGACGTAGAGCACCGTGGCGCCGACATCGTAACGGCCGGCGATGCGGGGGAAGTAGCGCTTCACGATCCGGTCGAACGGCACGATCTGTCCGTTGTGGGTATGCCCGCAGAGCATCAGATCGATGCCGGCCCGCGCCGCGTCCTCCAGCCCGTCCGGGCGGTGGTACAGGAGGATCGTGAACGGGGCGCGGTCACGCTCTCCGGCTCCGATCCGTTCGAGCACGCGCGCGACCTGGTCCCGCGTCTCGGCGTCGTCGATGCCGACGATGCGCATCGTCCCCCACTCGGCGCGCGCGTTGCGCAGCACCGCCACCCCGAGCGTTTCGAGGCGCGCGCAGATCGCATCGCTCCCGACGTAGCGCTCGTGGTTGCCGATCGCGAAGAACGCGGGAGCGGCCAGCGCGCCGATGGAGTCGAGCGCGTCTTCGGGCAGGTTCATCAGGTCGACCAGATCGCCGGTCACGAACACCGCGTCGGGGTCCAGCGCGTTGACCCGGCGCACGATCCGGGGAAGAAAACCGGCGCCGCGCGATCCGACGTGCACGTCGCTGATCTGCACGAGCCTCGCCGGGCGGTCGAGCTTCGGCGACGACAGCGCGACCCGCCGCACCTCCAGCCGGTGGGCGTTCACGATGCTCCAGACCGCGAGCGGCGCGTAAGCGGCGACGAGCAGCACCGCCGCGACGTCGCCGGGCAGCCCGAGCAGGAGCAGCAGGTGGACCGGAACGACGACGGAGAACAGCAGGAAGGCGAGCCCCATCCACAGCCAGGTGGCCCTCAGCACCCACCGCGTCAGCGCGTTGCGCCGAGCCTGATGGATGAGCCATCCGGCGTTCGGTCCCACGAGCAGCACGAGCAGTTCCGGGGTCCCCGGACGCCAGCCGGGAAAGACGAGCACCCCAGCCACGACTTGCGCGTAGCCGAAGACGAGGAAGTAGACGGTGACGACGACGAGGAGGCGGCGCATGGGCGGTCAGGCGAATCTCCGGAAGGCCGTCACTCAGGGAACCGACCGTCTCTCCAGCCGCGCCGGCAGGTCCATGCGTTCATGGAGGACGGCTCGGCCGTCCACTACTCCAGCCCGAAGACGTGCAGCACGAACGCCTGGACCAGCGCGGTCTCCTTCAACCGGTCGAACCTCCCCGCCGCGCCTCCGTGGCCCGCCTCCATGTTGGTATGCAGCAGGAGCAGGCGGTCATCGGTCTTCGTCGCGCGCAGCTTCGCCACCCACTTCGCGGGCTCCCACCAGGTGACGCGGGGGTCGGTGAGGCCCGCGGTGGCGATGATGTGCGGGTACTCCTTCGCCTCGACGTTGTCGTAGGGGCTGTACGCGGCAATGCACTCGTACGCCGCTTCGCTCTCGATCGGATTGCCCCATTCCGGCCACTCCGGGGGCGTGAGCGGCAGGGTGTCGTCGCAAATGGTGTTGAGCACGTCCACGAAGGGCACCTCGGCGACGACCGCGTGGAACAGCTCCGGCGCCATGTTGGCGCACGCGCCGGCCAGCAGGCCGCCGGCGCTGCCGCCGTGGATCGCGATGCGGCCGCGACGGGTGAACCCGTGCTCGACGAGCGCCCGCGCCGCCGCGATGAAGTCGTGGAAGGTGTTGGTCTTCTTCGCGAGCTTGCCGCTCGTGTACCAGGCATAGCCGCGCTCGGTGCCGCCGCGCACGTGGGCGATCGCATAGACGAAGCCCCGGTCCACGAGACTCAGGCGCGTGGTGCCGAACGACGCCGGCATCGACATCCCGTACGAGCCGTAGCCGTAGAGGAGCAGGGGGGCGGAGCCGTCGATCGGGGTGTCCCGCCGGTGCAGCAGCGAGACCGGCACCGCCTCGCCATCGTGTGACGGCGCCATGATGCGGCGCGTGACGTAATCGGCGGGGTCGTGGCCGCTCGGCACTTCCTGCACCTTGCGCACGGTACGTTCCCGGGTACGCATGTCGTAGTCGTAGACGTGCTCGGGAGTGGTCATCGACGAGTACGTGAAGCGCAGGGTGTCGGTGTCGAACTCGTAGCCGCCGGCGAGCCCGAGGCTGTACGCCTCCTCCTCGAAGACCACCGCGTGCTCCTCGCCGTTATCGAGGTCGCGCACCACGATCCGCGGCAGCGCGTTCTCGCGTTCGAGCCGCACGAGCCAGCGCGCGAACACCGAGAAAGCGACGATCAGCACCCCGGGCCGGTGGGGGACGAGGTCGGTCCAGTGCGCGCGGTCCGGCGATTCGACCGGCGACCGCTGGTGCGGTCGCGTCCCGGCCAACGCCGCGGACGGTGGGGGAACGGGTTTGCTCCATTCGAGCGGCGTCTCGACGATCTTGAAGTCTTCGGCCCCGCCGGCGTTGGTGAGGATGATGAGCCGGTCGCCGTGATGGGAGACGTCGTACTCGATGCCCGGCTCGCGCGCGGCGACGAGGATCGGTGCACTGTCGGGCCGCGCCGCATCGACGAGCCGCACCTCGCTGGTGACGTGGTCGTGTGCGTCGATCACGATGAAACGGCGCGACTCGGTGACCGAGACGTTGAGGAAGAATCCTGCGTCCGGCTCTTCGTAGACGAGCACGTCGTCCGCAGGATCGTCGCCGAGCCGGTGGCGGAAGATCTTGCACGGGCGATGGTTGTCGTCGAGTACGGTGTAGAAGAGGGTCTGATGGTCCGCGGCCCACGTGAATCCTCCTGCGCACCGCTCGATGACGTCATCGAGACACTTCCCCGTTTCCGGATTCTTGACCCGCAGGGTGTAGAGCTCCGAACCGTTCTCGTCGACGGTCCAGGCGAACCGCCGATGGTTCCAAGCATGGCCGTGGTCGCCGATGCGGTAGTAGCGCTTGCCCTCGGCCTCGGCCAGGGCCGCGGCCTCCGCGTCACCGTCGAGCAGGATCTGCTCGTCCGTGGTGTCGGGGTCGCCCGCGGCGTGACCGGCGACATTGCCGCCCTTGCCGACCGTGGCGCCGCGGGCCGGGCCACCCGCCGGACGCCGGCACACCACCGGGTACTGCCCTCCTTCGCGGTAGCGGTGGTAGTACTCCCACTCGCCGTCCCTTGCGGGGACGCTCGAATCGTCCTCCCTGATGCGTCCGCGGAACTCGTCGAAGAGCGCCGCGCGAAGCGCCCGGGCGGGAGCGAGCACCGCTTCCTTGTAGGCGTTTTCCGCTTCGAGGCAGGCTCGGATGTCCGAACGGAGCAGGGACGGATCGCGCATCACCTGCTGCCAGTTCTCGTCCTTGAGCCAGGCGTAGTCGTCGGTACGACGGCGGCCGTGCAACGGAGGGCAGGCAACCGGTTTGCGGGGCGCGATCGGCGGTTTCGGTGACATGGGGCGGTTTTCCTCCCGGAGCGCCGTCGAGTGCGAAGCCGGCGGCCCGTGGACAGGTTGCGTTACCCGCGACGATGGCAAACAAGCCCGGATCGCACAAGCGAGACCTCCGGGACGACGGCCGGGACCGCCGGCGCCGCGCGGCCTCGCTGTCGCGTTCGCGGACGGGGGACCAATGTCCGTTTCGATCCGTCTGTCCGGCCATCAGGACGGGATGCCGTCGGGCGAGGGCAGGCTGCCCGCCCGGTATCGGCTATGCTGCGCTGCACGCGCCGCGGCCGCCCGCCGCATTCCCGGCCGGCCGCGGCGCGACGCTCGACGAGGATTCCATCGAGACGATGACGGACGCCGCCGCACCCGCACGCGAAAAGCGCATGGCGCGGGACTACTTCTTCCCGACGCCGGTCTACTACACCGATCTCGCGCAGGCGCAGGATCTCAACGCCCGCCTCGTCGCGGACATCCGCGCATGGCGGGAACGGGACCCGGGAGGGACGTTCCGGTCGAACGTGCCGCAGCTCGGGGGCTGGCACAGCGCGACCGACATGCACCTGCGGGTGGAGTTCACCGACCTGACCCGCGAGATCTTCGAGCTGATCCACGGCGTGTTCAGGGATCAGGGCTACGACGACGCCTATGAGCCGGTGTGCGACTCGATGTGGGCGAACGTCAATCCGCGTGGCGCGTTCAATCGCCACCACACCCATCCGCACGCCCTGTGGAGCGGGGTCTACTACGTCCGCACCCCGGACGAATGCGGCCTGCTCTGCCTTACCGATCCGCGCCCGCAGGCGCATGTGATCACCCCGTACTTCGATCCCGGACGCCGCTCCGCGCATACCTGGGCAGAGGTCTACTACCAACCGGTGGCCGGGCGGCTCATCGCCTTTCCCGGATGGCTCGTCCACTCCACGCACCCGAACCTCGCGAGCGCCGGTCGCGGGACGGGTGGGGCCGGGGAAGCAGGCGCCAAAAGCGCGACAGGAGAAGAGGAGAACGGCCCCGCCCTCGAACGCATCAGCGTCAGCTTCAATTTCCGGCAACGGCGCAAGGGTGTCGCTCCGACCGACGCCCCGGCCGGCGAAGTGGTGCGGAAGGATCTGTCGGCGAAGTGACCGTGCCGGAGGTCCGCTCGGACATGTACGTTCCTGTCAGAGGCGCGGCGCGCGCATGAACGCCACGGCGCCCGCGCATGCCACCGGGATCGCGGCCAGAGCGACGAGGGTGCCGCCGTAGCCGCCAAGATGGTCGTACCCGAATCCGAGGGGGATCGGACCGACGGATGCGCCGATCACGCCGCCCATCTGCGCGACGCCCTGGATCGATCCGAGGTGCCTGCGGCCGAAGAAACGCGGCCACATGAACGTGAAGTGCGCGTGCATCGCCGCGTTCGCCACCCCGAACAGCACGCTGAAGACGATAGCGTCGGTGAGGTCGCTCACGAGGCTCATCGCGACGAGCGCGACGCTCACCGAGAGCAGTGCGGCGGCGTAGAGAGGCTTGGTGGGAAGCCGGTCCAGCAGCATCCCCACGAGCGGCGTGGTGATCACCATGGCGACGGCGGAGATGGAGAACACCGAAGCGGCCAGGGTCGCGCCGAGACCCCGCGCTTCGAACACGGACACCTGGTGGAAGAACATCGCGGTCACGAGCGCCGCGAACGAGGAGTTCGACAGGAGGATGATCCAGAATGCGCCGGTGCGCCGGGCTTCGCGGAGGCTCAGCCCGGCCACGGAGCCGTCGCGCTCGGCCTCCGGGTCCGGCGATATGGCGCTCGCCGCCCCGGTCGTTCCGTCGGGGCGAAGTCCCAGCGCCTCCGGCCGGTCGAAGACGAGCAGCAGCACCGGCGGCAGCAGCATCAGCCAGGTCACCACCCCCATGACCACCCAGGCCATCCGCCAGCCGAGAGATTCGGCCAGCCACTGCGCGAGCGGCGGGTGCACCGCGACGCTCACCGAGAACCCCAGCATCGTCAGGCTCAGAGCGAGGCCGCGCTTGCGGTCGAACCACTGTGATGCAAGGTTGCCCGCGCAGAGCATCAGCGAGCCCTGTCCGAAGAACCGCAGCGCGGCGAACCCCAGCGTCAGCACCACGAATCCGCTCACCACGCCGAACGCAACCGCCGCCGTCCCGAACGCGGCCCCCACCGCGGTGAGCACCTTGCGCACCCCGTGGCGGTCGATCATTCGGCCGACGTGGGGCAATCCGAACGCGGCGACGAGCGTCGCGAACGCGTAGGCGCTCGACACCGACGTCCGCGAGATGCCGAGGTCCTCCGAGATCGGCAGCAGGAAGACGCTGAAGGTATGCGATTGTCCCGGCCCGCTCGCGAACATGACGAGCGAGGCGATGGCGAGCATCACCCAGCCGTAGAAGAACCGGTCGTTGGTCCGGAGCGCGAATGACTGTCGAGCGGCGATGGTGGCGACCCTTCCGTATCACCATTCGAAGCGAGCGCGGGCAGAGGGGACTCGCTGGTGTCGGCAGTCGGGCCGGAGGATTCCGGTCGGGGGAGGGAGGAGTGACCGCAGAGCCTCCGGCCCTTGCCGAACTGTTGCCTGCGCCGGCGCGTCAGGCGGCGATCGAAGGCGACCTCGCATCGTTCGCGGCGTCGCTCCGGTACTCCGGCGGACACGGCGCGGTGGGGATGGTCCTCCGTGGCGCGTCGCCGCTCGGGGCGATCAGCCCCTGCGCGACCATCGGAATCTGTACGCGGTCGATGCCGATATCGGCGAGCACGTGGTCGTCGAGCTGCGAGAGCTTCGCTATCGTCTGCCGCTTCCGGATCGCGCCGGTAATCCAGCGATACGCATTGGACCCGATCCGGGCCGGAAAGTGCACCGCGGCCGCGAGCCCACGGCCGATCGCTTCGGACTGAAGCTTGCGGGCTCGGGCGGTATACATCAGGTACGCGCGCGGATCGTGGGCAAGCCGCGCCTCGCGTTCATGGCAGGTAATGTTGCTCATGGTCTCGGTCCGAGTCTGGTTGCTTGTTGTCCGGACAGATGGGGATGGGCCGCGTTCGACACAACCGAGGATTTCTCGGAGCTGTCCATAGAAAAACTAATGCAGCGACAATGACGAAGGGGTACGGCCAGGAGCGAGCGATGCGGACGATCACGGCCGGCGGCGTCCGGCTCGAATGCCGGTGGTGGGGGAAGCACGACTGCGCGGGCCCGACCCTCGTCCTCCTCCATGAGGGGCTCGGCTGCGTTGCGATGTGGCGGGACTTCCCCGCTCTTCTTCATCAGCGCACCGGGCTTCGCGTATTCGCCTGGTCCCGCGCCGGTTACGGCGGCTCGGACCCGGCCGATCTCCCGCGGCGGATCGACTACATGCACGTTGAAGGACGCGAGGTCGCGGGCGCGGTGCTGGATGCGGCCGGAATCGACGACGCGGTGCTTGTCGGACACAGCGACGGAGCTTCGATCGCGATCGTGCACGCGGGGGAACATGCCGGCGTACCGGTGCCGCGTGTCCGGGCGCTGGTGCTGCTCGCGCCGCATGTCTTCTGCGAGGACGCGGGTATCCGGAGCATCCGCGCCGCGGGGGGCGCCTACCGCACGGGCAGGCTGCGCGAGCGGCTCGCCCGCTACCATGGCGATCGAGTCGACGAGGCGTTCTTCGGATGGCACGACGCCTGGCTTCAGCCGGGGTTCCGGCAGTGGTCGATCGAGGGCTTCCTGCCGCGGATCACCGCGCCGGTGCTGTTGATCCAGGGTGAGCGCGACGCTTACGGATCCGTCGCGCAGCTCGACGCGATCGAACGCGGCGTGGCCGGACGGGTGACGCGACGATGGCTCGAAGACTGCGGGCACGCTCCCCATCGGGAACGTCCCGAGGAGACCCTCGACGCGATTGAAGCGTTCGCGGCCGAGGTTGCCCGGAGCCGCTGACGGGCCTGCCGTGCCTGAAACAGCAGGTCGATCAGCGGACTCGTGCAATTCGAACCCTGGCCGCGTTTCATCCGGCGGGCCAGGGAGTTGCAGCCCGGAAACCGTCTCTCGGACGAGCGGCGCGGTTTTCTGGTAGAAAGGGTCTCTCGTTCCACCACCCGACCCCCGGAGCCAGCCACATGCACATCGGCATCACCCAGTTCTCCACCGGCTACACGATCCGTATCGACGATCTCGCCCGCGAGGCGGAAGACCGCGGCTTCGAATCGCTCTTCGTCCCCGAGCACACCCACATCCCCACCAGCCGCCGCAGCCCCTGGCCGGGCGGCAGCGAGCTGCCGGAGGAGTACAAGCACACCATCGACCCCTTCGTCGGGCTGGCCTGTGCCGCGGCGTCGACGAAGAGCCTGCGCATCGGCACCGCCATCGCCCTGCTCACCGAGCGCGACCCCATCGTGCTCGCCAAGGAGTGCGCGACCCTCGACCTGCTCTCCGGCGGGCGCTTCGAGCTGGGCATCGGGGCGGGGTGGAACGCGGAGGAGATGGAGAACCACGGCACCACGTTCAAGGACCGCTTCAAGGTCATGTGCGACCGTGCGAAGGCGATCAAGACGATATGGCGCGAGGAGGAGCCCGAGTACCACGGCCCGTTCGTCGACTTCGATCCGATCTGGTCGAGCCCGAAGCCGGTGCAGAAGCCCAACCCCCCGGTGCTGCTCGGGGGCGAGACCCGGTACTCGCTCGAACGGGTGGTGGACTTCTGCGAGGGATGGATGCCCCGCACCCGCGCGTTCAGGGACGCGAAGGCGGAGATGGCCCGGCTCGAGGAATTCGCGGACAAGGCCGGACGCGACGCCGGCACCATTCAGACCAGCGTGTTCGGCGCCACCGGCGATCCGGAGGCCCTCGACGCCTACCGCGAGGCCGGGGTCTTCCGCGCCCTCATCACGATCCCGCCGAAGGGGCGCGACGAGGTGCTGCCGCTCCTCGACAAGCACGCGAAGCTGCTGTGAGTGCTCACTTCATGGCCCTCGCGGAGCGCGGCGAGATGCTGCCCGGCGTGGCGCCGCGTGAGGCTTGGTGCAGGCGTATGAACATGCACATGATGCGGGCGGGGCGCCCGCGCTCCCGGGAGCTGCGCCGCGTGAGGTTGGGTACAGACGTATGAACACCCGCCTCCGGGGCGCCGTCGAGCATGGCGGGCCGCCGTCCCCGAACCGCCTCGTGGGAGCGCGCGAATGAGCGCTCACTTCGTCGTCGTCGCCAAGCGCGACTGCCCGACCTGCGATCTCGTCCAGCCGGTGCTGCACGAGATCGTGGCGAGCGGCGCCGGACTGACCGTCTACACCCAGGACGACCCGACGTTCCCGACCGGGCTGGGCGCCATCGACGACCGCTCGCTGGAGCAGTCCTGGCGCCTGGGGATCGAGACGGTACCGACCCTCATCCGCTTCGAGGACGATGCCGAAGCCGGGCGCACCGCCGGCTGGGACCGCGCCGAGTGGAGCCGGGTGACGGGCCTCGGCCCCCTCGGCGCCGATCTGCCCGACTTCCAGCCGGGCTGCGGCTCGAAGAGCGTCGATCCCGGCATGCCGGAGATCCTCGAAGTGGCGTTCGGGGAGCCGCCGCTGGCGGCGCGCGCCATCGACGTGCACGCGCCCGAAGACGAGCACGAGCTGTGCTTTTCCCGCGGCTGGAGCGACGGCCTGCCGGTGGTCCCGCCGACCCCGGTGCGGGTGCTGCGCATGCTCAAGGGCACGGCGCGCGACCCGCAGGAGATCGTCGGCGCGATCCCGCCGAACAACGCGCTGTGCACGGTCGAGAAGATCGCGATCAACGCGGTGATGGCGGGCTGCAAGCCGGAGTACATGCCGGTGGTCCTCGCCGCGGTGGAAGCGGCGCTCGAACCCGGGTTCGCGATGCACGGGCTGCTCTGCACCACGTACTTCTCGAGTCCGATGGTCGTGGTCAACGGTCCCGTCGCCCGCCGCATCGGCATGAATTCCGGGGTGAACGCGCTCGGCCAGGGCAATCGCGCCAATGCGAGCATCGGCCGCGCGTTGCAGCTCGTGATCCGCAACGTCGGTGGCGGCGTGCCGGGCGGGATCGACCGCGCGACCCTGGGTTGGCCGGGCAAGTACACCCTGTGCTTCGCCGAGGACGAGTCCGATCCGGACTGGCAGCCGCTCGGCGTGGAGCGCGGCATCGCTCCCGGCGCGTCCGCGGTCACCCTCTTCGGGGGCGGGGGCTTGAGCCCGAACATGGACGAAGGCTCGCGCAGCCCGGAATCGCTCGCCCGCTCGCTGGCGATGACCTTGAACTCGATCGGGCACCCGAAGCTCGTGGAGTGCATCGACGCCTTCGTCGTGCTCTCGCCCGAGCACTGGCGGATCTTCAAGGAAGGCGGGTGGGACAAGGCGCGGATCAAGCGTGCCCTCATGGCCGCGACGGTCCGTCCGGGATCGGAGCTGGTACGCGGGGCGGGCGGCGTGGACGCGGGCGTGAAGCCGGAGCTCGTCCGGGACTCGATGCCGAAGTTCCGGGAAGGCGGATTGAACGTCGTGCGCGCCGGCGGCGGGGCCGGGCTCATGAGCGCCGTCATCGGAGGCTGGGTGGCAAGCGGTCCCCGCGGCAGCAGTCCGGTGACGAAGGAGGTGGGGGTGTGAGCGGGACCGCATCGGAAACGAAAGTCCGTGCAAGGCCACGGTTGAATGAGGAGGAGGCACCATGAACGACGGCATTCGGTTACTCGACCCGACGGCGGAGACCTCGCCGGTCCGGCGCGGGCGTCGCGCTCCGCCGCCCGCGCTCGAAGGCCTGACCCTCGGGCTGCTCGACATCGGCAAGGCCCGGGGAAGCACGTTCCTCGATCGGCTCGAATCGCATTTCACCGGGCGCGGGCTCGACGTGAAGCGCTACGCCAAGCCCACCAACACCCGCACCGCGCCGATCGAGCTCGCGCAGACCGTCGCCGAGGAGGTCGACGTCGTCGTCGTCGCCCTCTCCGACTGAGGCTCGTGCACGTCGTGCAGTGTGCATGACATGCTCGACCTCGATGAACGAGGCATTCCCGGCGTGATGATCGCCACCACCGCATTCCGGGAGGCGGCGGCCGCGCAGTCCGCTTCACTCGGCTATGAGCCGGCGATCGTCTGGGTCCCGCACCCGATCCAGAACCGCACCGACGAGGAGATCCGGGCCATCGCCGACGAGGCGATGGAGGAGATCGTGGAGAAGCTGACCGGCGGTTGATCGAGGGAGGAGCGGGGGCTCGGCGAAGGGCATCTGGCTCGCCGGGCTCGATGAAGCCGCCGGTTGACCAGGGGAGGGGCGAGGCTCGGCGGAGGCCGGCCGACCGCCCCGGCCGGCGCCGGTGCGGTTCCGCGTGCCCCCATCGTCCATTCGTACCGAAAGTCCGGAAAACGCAGGAGAACCTGCCGTGAACGACCGCGTACACCTGACCCTGGAAGAGGTACACGAGATTGCAGCCGATGCGCTCCGCGCCAAGGGATACTCCACGCGACACGCGCGCGCCATCGCCGATACCGTCACCGCGGCGGAGCGCGACGAATGCGCGTCGCACGGCCTGTTCCGGATCCCGTTCTACGTGAAGGCGCTACGAGAGGCGGGGGTCTCGCCGGATGCGGAGCCGACGTTCCGCGATCTCGCCCCCGCGGTGATCCGGGCCGATGCGCACTTCGGCTTCGCGCCGCTCACGCTTCAGCTCGGCGCCGACCCGCTGGAGCGACGCGCCCGCGAGTTCGGCATCGCGGCGCTCGCCATCGTGAACGCCTACAACGTCGCGGCGCTCTGGCCCGAGGTCGAACGTCTCGCCGAGCGCGGACTCGTCGCCTTCGCCTTCACCGCCGCGCTCCAGTACGTCGCGCCGGCCGGCGGCACCAGGCCGGTCTACGGCACGAACCCCATGGCGTTCGCCTGGCCGCGGGCGGGACGGCCGCCGCTGGTCTTCGACCAGGCGTCGAGCGCCAGCGCGCGCGGCGAGATCCAGATCCACCTGCGCGACGGCAAGCCGCTCCCCGAGGGCTGGGCGATCGGTCCCGACGGCGAGCCGACCACCGACCCCGCCACCGCGCTGACCGGCGCGCAGCTCCCCTTCGGCGGCCACAAGGGCGCGGCCATCGCGCTGATGGTCGAATTGCTCGCGGGCGCGCTGATCGGCGACGTATTCAGCTTCGAGGCCCATGCGAAGGACGCTGGCAGGGTCGGCGCACCATGCGGCGGCGAGTTCATGATCGCGATCGACCCCGCCCGCTGCACCGGCGACGGCGACCGCGGCGCGCAGCTCGCCCACGCGGAGACGCTCTTCGCCAAGGTCCTGGAGCAGGACGGCACGCGGCTCCCGTCCGACCGCCGATACCGGGCCCGCGAACGCACCCCGACCGAGGGCGTCACCATCCCGGGATCGCTGCACGACACGTTGCGGGGATACATCGACGGCTGAGCCGGCTCGCGGGCGACGTTCGCGATCGACGTGTGCCCGCGGTGGGGACCGTGGTATGCAGGGTGCGCGTCCTGCCCGGGCATGGACCGGTGGACGCCCGCGTTCCCGGAGGCGCCTCGCGCAACATTCGACTCGATTGCAAGATGGCGGCGTCTCAAGGATTCTAGCTGCATGGAGCCTCTCGAAGTGCGACCGGGCGCCGTCGCCGATGGCCGACGGCACGCTGGCGCCGACGCCGGTACCGGCGACCGGGGCTCGGGGACGCATACGCAGGGCGCCTGAACCTCATGCACCTTCTCAAGGCGCAGCCGGGGGCCGTCGCCGACGGCAGCGAAGCCGTCGATCTCGGCCAGACCCCGGGCGACATCGTCGTATTGTCGGCCGCCGACACCGAGCTCGCCTCGCTGGCGGCGGCGCGCGGGACCCTGGGCGAGACGTTTCCCGCCGTCCGTCTCGCCAACCTCATGCAGCTCTCGCACCACGCCTCCGTGGACCTCTACTGCGAGACGGTCATCGCCGGGGCGCGACTCGTCATCGTGCGCCTGCTCGGCGGGAAGTCCTACTGGCCCTACGGGGTCGAACAGATCGCGGAGACCTGCGCGGGCACCGGCGCCACGCTGGTGCTGCTGCCCGGCGACGATCAGCCCGACCCCGAGCTTGCCGCGTACTCCACCGTCGATGCCGAAACCTGCCGGCGACTGTGGAGCTTCCTGCTGCACGGCGGCGCCGCGAACGCCAGGAGCTTTCTCGCCTGTGCCGCGTCGCTGATCGGCCGCCGGTTCGACTGGCGGGAGCCGGCCGAGCTGCCGCGGGCGGGGATCTGCTGGCCCGGCCTGGACCGCCCCGGCCTCGGCGACCTGCGGCGGGCCTGGACGCACGACGGGCCGGTGGCGGCGCTGGTCTTCTATCGAGCCCTGGTGCAGGCCGGCAATCTCGGCCCCATCCTGGCCCTGATCGAGTCGCTGGGCCGCAACGGGATCAACTGCCTGCCGGTGTATTGCACGAGCCTGAAGGATCCCGTGTCGGCCGGGGTCGTCGAGTCCCTGCTGGCCGAGAGCGGGGCCGGAATCGTGCTCAACGGCACCGGGTTCGCCGTCTCCACCCCCGGCCGGCCCGCGGCCGACTCGCCGTTGAACGCCACGGATGCGCCGGTGCTGCAACTGGTCTTCTCGGGCGGCAACGAGGAGGACTGGCGCGCCACCACCCGCGGGCTCTCCGCCCGGGACATCGCCATGAACGTGGCCCTGCCCGAGGTGGACGGGCGAATCCTCTCGCGCGCCGTCTCCTTCAAGGGCGAGGCCCGGTTCGACGAATCCACACAGTGCTCCCTGGTGGTCTACGAGCCGGTGCCCGATCGCGTCGAGTTCGTCGCCCGCCTGGCCGCGAGCTGGCTGCGGCTGCGCCGCACCCCGGTGCACCAACGGCGCGTCGCGGTCATCCTCGCCAACTACCCGAACCGTGACGGCAGGCTCGGCAACGGGGTCGGACTGGACACCCCCGCCAGCGTCGTCGAGCTGCTGCGCACCCTCGAACGGGCGGGTTACGGGGTCACGGACATCCCACGCGACGGTGACCGGCTGATCGAAAGGCTCCGCCGCGGGCCGACCAACGCCGCGGTGGACGGCCGCGAGGTCACGGTGACGTTGACGCTGCGGGCCTACCGGCGGTATTTCGATGCGCTGCCGGCGGCGGTACGCCGGCGCGTCGACGAACGCTGGGGCGACCCCCGGCAGGACCCGTTCTACCTCCCCGCCTCCGGCGAGTTCGCCCTGCCGGCGTTTCGCTGCGGCAACGCGGTGGTCGGATTGCAGCCGGCGCGTGGCTACAACATCGACCCCCAGTCGACCTACCACGATCCGGACCTGGCGCCGCCGCACGGCTACTTCGCGTTCTACGCCTGGCTGCGCGCCGTGGAGGACGTCCACGCCGTCGTCCACATGGGAAAGCACGGCAATCTCGAATGGTTGCCGGGCAAGGCGCTGGCGCTGGGCGAGACCTGCTTTCCGGAGGCGGTCTTCGGGCCGTTGCCGCACCTCTATCCGTTCATCGTCAACGACCCCGGCGAGGGAACCCAGGCCAAGCGGCGGGCGCAGGCGGTCATCGTCGACCATCTCACGCCGCCGTTGACCCGGGCCGGGACCTACGGCCCGCTGGCGGAGCTGGAGCTGCTCGTCGACGAATACTTCGAGGCGGCCGGGGTGGACCCGCGCCGGCTGAAGATCCTGCGCGAGGAGATCCTGGCCCTGGCCGCCCACGTCGGGCTCGACCGCGACTGCGGTATCGACACCGCCGACGACCACGACACGGCGCTGTCGAAGCTGGACAACTACCTCTGCGAGCTGAAGGAGATGCAGATCCGCGGCGGCCTGCACGTGCTCGGCCGTTCGCCGGAGGGGCAGGCGCTGAACGACCTCCTGGTGTCCATGGTCAGGTTGCCGCGCGGCGACCGGGAGCCGGCCGATGCCTCGCTGATGCGCGCGCTCGCCGGGGATCTGGGCCTGGCGGATTTCGACCCCCTGTCCGCCGACCTCGGAGAGCGCTGGCGCGGGCCTCGCCCCGCCGCGCTGGACTCGCCGTCACCGTGGCGCACCTGCGGCGACACCGTCGAGCGGCTGGAGCACTTGGCTCGAAAGCTCATCGAGGGCTCGGAGCAACCCGAGCCCGGCTGGACCCGCACCCGCGCGGTGCTCGAATTCGTCGAGAGCGACCTGCGTTCGCGGGTGGTCGCCTCGGGGCCGCACGAGCTCGATGCGTGCCGGCAGGCCCTCGACGGGAAGTTCCTCGCGCCGGGTCCCTCCGGGGCGCCGACACGAGGGCGCCTCGACGTGCTGCCCACCGGACGGAACTTCTACTCCGTCGACACCCGCACCGTGCCGACCCCGGCGGCCTGGAAGCTCGGCTGGCAGTCGGCGACGCTGCTGCTGGAGCGTCATCGCCAGGAGCAGGGGGCGTGGCCGAAGCGCATCGCGCTGTCCGCGTGGGGGACGGCGAACATGCGGACCGGCGGTGACGATATTGCCCAGGCCCTGGCCCTGATGGGGGTGAAGCCGACCTGGGAAGCGGCCTCCCGGCGGGTGACCGGATTCGAGGTCCTGCCGCTCGACCTGCTGGACCGCCCCCGCGTCGACGTGACGCTGCGCATCTCCGGCTTCTTCCGTGACGCCTTTCCCTCCCAGATCGACCTGTTCGATTCGGCCGCCCGCGCGGTGGCGGCCCTCGACGAGCCGGAGCGGTTCAATCCGCTGGCGGCGAGCATCCGGGACGAGACGGCCCGGCTGGCGGCGGCGGGGGTCGATGAAGCGACGGCCGCGCGCCGGGCCGGCTTCCGGGTGTTCGGCTCCAAGCCCGGCGCCTATGGAGCCGGCTTGCAGGCGTTGATCGACGAGCGGGGCTGGGAATCCGAAGCCGACCTCGCGCGCGCCTACGTGGCCTGGGGAGGCTATGCCTACGGCGCCGGGGCCGAGGGAGCGGCCGAGCATGGATTGTTCGAAGCCCGGCTGGCCGGGGTGGAGGCGGTGCTTCACAACCAGGACAACCGGGAGCACGACCTGCTCGACTCCGACGACTACTACCAGTTCGAAGGGGGGTTGGCCGCGGCCGTCAAGCATCTGGGCGGCGAGCGCCCGGTGGTCTACCACAACGACCACTCGCGGCCCGAGACCCCTCGTATCCGAACGTTGAAGGAGGAGATCGCACGGGTGGTGCGGGCGCGGGTGGTCAACCCGAAGTGGATCGCGGCCATGCAGCGCCACGGCTACAAGGGCGGCTTCGAGATGGCCGCGACGCTGGACTACCTGTTCGCCTTCGCGGCCACCACCGGCCTGGTGGAGAACCACCATTTCGATGCGGTCCATGCGGCGTTCATGGAGGACGAGTCCGTCCTGGAGTTCCTGGAGCAGAAGAATCCCGATGCCCTTCGGGAGATGGCCGAGCGCTTTCTGGAAGCGGTGGAACGCGGCCTGTGGAAGCCGCGGTCGAACTCCGCGTCGGGCACGCTGCGCGCGGTGGCGGGCGGCCGTTGCGAGGTCGGGCCTGCCCGTCAGGCCCACTCCGCGAGCGACTCTGGCGCATCGAACGGAACGGCATTCACGCCACCGGAACCCAGCGGATAAGGATTGGGCGCCCGGCAGAAGATCGACATCGTTCGGACGCTGCCGGCCGGTAGATCCTGGGCGATCTTGAGCAACGCCCCCGCGTCGCGCGCACCCGGGTGCTCGGTCCACTTCGCGTCCGCCAGGTGGAATGCGCCCGCCCGGTGCAGGAGGAAGTCGGCCTCGCGGCTCCGGTCACGCCAGAAGTGGAGGTCCCACCCACCGCGCCGGTTCGACTGTGCACGACGGATCTCGGCGCAGGCGAGCGTTTCCCACAGCGCGCCCGCCAGCGGCGAGGAGTGCAGAGCCTCCACGGAGTGCACGCCGCACAGGAAGGCCGCGAGCCCGGCGTCACGCAGGTACAGCTTCGGCCGTTTCACGAGCGTCTTCGTCCGGTTGGCGAACCACGGTTCGAGCACCATGAGCTGATGCGTCGCCTCCAGCGCCGAGAGCCAGGCGGCGGCGGTCGAACCGCTGATGCCCACGTCACGGGCAAGGTCGGCCCTGTTCAGCAGATGGGCGGAGCGCAACGCCGCGGCGCGCAGGAAACGCTCGTAGTCCCGCAGACTCGATACTTGCAGGAGTTGCCGGAGGTCACGCTCCAGGTACGTCGCCACATAGGAGCGGAGAAAGCCTTCCGCATCGATCTCCGGATTCCGGTGGAGCTCCGGGAATCCGCCGCGAACCAGGAACTCCTCGACGCCGAGATGCGGATGCGCCGCCCTGGCTTCGGCGAAGGAGAGTTGCTCCAGCTCGATGACCTCGGCACGCCCCGCCAGTGAATCGGAGACCGATCGCATGAGGCCGAGCGGCTGCGAGCCGGTCAGCAGGAAGGCGCCCGGGCGCTCGCGCTCTCGATCCACCGCGACCTTCAGATGGCGAAAGAGGCCGGGGGCATACTGCACTTCGTCCACGATGAGGGGCGGCGGATGGCGGGCGAGAAATGACCCGGGATCGCGTTCCGCCTGCTCCGCCTCGCTCGGCAGGTCCAGCGTGACGTAGGCATGATCCGGGAACAACCGGCGCACCAGACTCGTCTTCCCGGTCTGGCGCGCACCGGTCAGGACGACGACCGGGCGGGTCGCGGCCCTCCGAAGGAACAGGGGTTCTATCTGTCGATCGATCCACATGCTGCAAATTCTACGATCTCATCGAAGAATTTGTACGATGGCATCCGGAAGACATCCCGCGTCCCCTCGGATGCCTGCTGCCGCCACCAGCGCTGCGTCCAACTCGAAGCCCCGCATGGCGGGATGTGGTCGAGACCCAGCGGTTCGACCGGGCCGGTGGCCCGGGGGCGTCCTCATGGCGCATGGCCGGCTCCGGCGCCCGGCGCACGGGCTCCCGCCCCGCCGGGCCCCGGATGCCCTGTTTCGCCGTTGCTGTTGATCTGGCAGCGAGATTCGACGAACAATGACGGGCAGTGCCGTATGTCTGGAAGGTCCGGATTGGGAATCCTGGTTCGAGGGGCGCATTTCAACCGAGCCGCGACCCGGATTCCCGAATGCGGGTCCACGTGGCGCTGGCGCTTGCCGCGGCAGGTGGATGCACGACCCGTTCACTCGTCATCCGAAGGAGGAGACCGATGAAGCAGAAAATCAAACAGCAGGACAAGCACGGCATGAAACGTCGCGGCTTCCTGAAGAAAGCCGCGGTCGGCGCCACCGGTGTCGCCGCCGCGACCGTCGCGGCGCCCGCGATCTCGCAGGGCCGCCAGGAGATCGTCATGGTGAGCACGTGGCCGCGGGACTTTCCTGCCCTCGGCACCAACGCGCAACGCTTCGCCCAGCGGCTCACCGACATGACCGACGGCCGGCTGAACGTGCAGTACTTCGCCTCCGGCGAGCGGGTCAAGGCGTTCGACTCGTTCGACGAGGTCGCGTCCGGGAACGCCCACATCTATCACGCGGCCGAGTACTACTGGAAAGGCAAGCATCCCGGCTTCGCCTACTTCGCCTCGGTGCCGTTCGGCATGATCGCCCCCGAATGCGACGCCTGGATCCGGTGGATGGGCGGCCAGGAGCTCTGGGACGAGCTCGGGGCCGAGTTCGGCGTCAAGGGCTTCGTCGGCGGCACCTCCGGGGTGCAGATGGGCGGCTGGTTCAGGAAGGAAATGAACTCCGCCGACGACTTCAAGGGGCTCAAGTTCCGTATCCCCGGTCTGGGCGGCGACGTTCTCGCGAAGATGGGCGCCTCTCCGGTCTCGCTTCCGGGCGGCCAGATCTACGAGAACCTGGTCTCCGGCGCCATCGACGGCACGGAGTGGGCGGGGCCCCTGATGGACAGCATCATGAAGTTCTGGGAGGTGGCCAAGTACTACTACTATCCCGGCCTGCACGAGCCCGGCACCATCCTCGGCTTCGGCGTCAACAAGGCGTGGTACGACGGCCTGCCGAAATCCGACCAGCTCGTCATCGAGGCCTGCGCCGTCCAGACCCACTTCGAGCTCTTCTCCGAGGTGAACGCCAAGAACCCGGGGTGGCTCCAGAAGTTCATCACCGAGCAGGGCGTCGTGCTCAAGAAGTTCAACGAAGACATCGTCGACGCCTTCGGGGAGGCGGCGGAAGAGGTCTTCGAAGAGACCCGCCAGCACAGCGATCTCACGAGGAGGATCGACGACAACTTCCGCGAGTCGATGAGGGCCGTGGCAGGCTGGCTCTCGATCGCGGAGGTCGAGTACTTCAAGCAGCGCAACCGCGTGCTCGGCATCGGCATCTGAGCCGCGCGGCGGCACGGCACTGGATTGAAGCTCCCGCGCCGGCGGGAGCGTGATCAACGGGGAGCCTCCGGATCGCCCGGTGGCTCCCCGTCCTTTCAAGTGCCGTATTCATGACCAGGATGGATTCCCGCTACCCGCTTTCGCGGGCACAGGTTTCGCGGGAATGACGGCTTGCTCGGGAATGCCGGCGGAGAATCGGACTTGCCACGATGACGTCTACCGCAGTGACGGCGGCGAACGCCAGGACCGCCCCCACCGCGCCGGCGGCGCCCACGGCGGTGGACCTCGTCGAGGTCCTGTCCCGCATCCTCGCCGGGGCCGTGGTGTGCATCACCCTGGCCTTCACCGTCAACTTCTTCCTGAGCTTCACGTGGGGCTGGCCCGGCCTCCCCGCGCTGTTCTCCCACGCCGGCTGGTTCGGCTTCGCGCCGCTTCGCAACCCGCTCGATGACGCCCAGGTCCTCGAGGGCTGGACCCAGGTGGCGATCTACGCGGTACCGGTCGTATCCCTCGTCGTGTGGGTCGCGTCGACGAGGAGTCGCCCGCTCCAGGCCGGGGCGGACGCCTATTCCGCGCTCGCCGCCTTCATCGTGCGCGCCGCCTTCTGGTCGATGTTCCTGATCGGTATCGCCGATGCGGTGCTTTCCTTCTTGCGGGTGGAGGGTTTCCTGCCCCTGTTCGTCGGCGACGACATGACGATCAAGCTCGGGTTGTCGAAGTTCCGCGGCCAGTACGTCCACCTTCCGCTGATGGCGCTGTCGTGCATCATCGCCCTCTTCACCCGCTCGCTGTCGATGATCTGGTTCGCGCTCCTCATCGTGCTGGCCGAGTTCCAGATCGTGATCACGCGCTTCATCTTCTCCTACGAGCAGGCGTTCATGGGCGACCTCGTGCGCTTCTGGTACGCCTCGCTGTTCCTGCTGGCGAGCGCCTACAGCCTGGTGGACGAAGGGCACGTCCGGGTGGACGTCTTCTATGCGCGGTTCAGCGAGAAGCGCAAGGCGTGGACCAACGCGCTCGGCTCCATGCTCCTCGGGGTGCCGTTGTGCTGGATCATCCTCACCATGGGGCTGTGGACGAAGGGGAGCAGCCTTGCCAGCCCGCTGCTCAACTTCGAGATCTCCCAGAGCGGGTTCGGGATGTACGTGAAGTACCTGATGGCGGGGCTCCTCGTCCTCTTCGCCCTGTCGATGGCCGCACAGTTCACCGCGTATTTCCTCGAAAGCGTCGCCGTGCTGAGACGAACCGAGGCCGGCCGCGCCGCGCCGCCCGCGCCGCCCGCGCCGCCCGCGACGGCCGCGACGGCCGCGACGGCCACCGCACCCGCACCCGCGACCGCCGCCCCGTCGCATCCGTAGGACGATCCCCATGGAGCTCGTCTTTCTCGTCGTCCTCATCCTGCTCATGGTGTTCGCGCTCATGTCCGGCTTTCCGGTCGGATTCGCGCTTCCGGGGTCCGCCATCCTGTCCATCGGCGCCGCCGCGCTCTGCGGCTGGCTGTTCGCGGACGACGCCAGCGCCTACTTCGCGCACGGCGGTCCCCGCGAGTGGTTGAGCGCCGGGGTCACGAACTTCCGCAGCCTGTACTGGGTGGTCGAACGCGACACCCTCATCGCGGTCCCGCTCTTCGTGTTCATGGGGATCATGTTGCAGCGCTCCCGGATCGCCGAGGACCTGCTGGTGGCGATGGCGCGGATGTTCGGGTCGATACCGGGGGGGCTGGGGATCTCGGTGGTCTTCGTGGGTGCGCTGCTCGCCGCCACCACCGGCATCGTGGGCGCGACGGTGATCGCGATGGGCCTCATCTCGCTGCCCGCGATGCTGCGCAACAACTACTCCAGGCCGCTCGCGACGGGGACGATCTGCGCCTCGGGGACGCTGGGCCAGATCATTCCGCCGTCGGTGGTGCTCATCATCCTCGCCGACCAGCTCGCAAGCGCGGCGGACATCGCCAGCACCACGCGAAAGGCCGAGTACAGGGCGGCGACCGGCGAGATCACCATGCCGTCGGAGTTCGACGTGGTCTCCGCCAGCGCCGGCGACATGTTCATGGGCGCGTTCATTCCCGGGCTCATTCTGGTGGCCATCTACATGGCCTACATCCTCGTCCACGCCCTCCTCGACCCGAAGAGCGCGCCTCCGGTGCGATACGACGGGCGAATGGACACGCGATTCTTCCTCGGTGTGGTGCTGGCGCTGGTGCCGCCGCTCGTCCTCATCCTGGCGGTGCTCGGCTCCATCCTCACCGGCATCGCCACCGTGAACCAGGCCGGCGCGATCGGCGCGATCGGGGCCATGATCATGGGCGGGTACCGCCTCACCGCCGGCCGGCGCAGCGCGTTCCTGCCCGCGATCATCGCGATCGTCTCCATCGTCGAAATCCTGGTCGTGCTCGCGTTCTACGACATCAACGTCAAGAGCATCGGCAGTGCGGAAGACGTGCGTGGCGTCGCGCTGGCCCTGGTGGGCACCATCGGACTGCTCGTCGCCGTCTTCTGGAGCCTGTGGCGGGCCCATGCCATCGGGGACACCCTCAAGGGGGTGATGCTCGAGACCGCGAAGACCACCTCGATGGTCTTCATCATCCTCATCGGCGCCGCCATGCTGACCTCCGCGTTCCGCGCCTTCGGCGGCGAGGATCTGGTGCGCGAGTACCTCACCAGCCTGCCCGGGGGGTTCTGGACGCAGTTCATCGTGGTCATGGCGGTGATCTTCCTGCTCGGGTTCTTCCTCGACTTCATCGAGATCGCGGTCGTCGTCATCCCCATCGTCGCCCCGATCCTGCTGGTGGACCCGGGCGCGAACATCACCGCGGTGTGGTTCGGGGTGATGGTGGGGCTCAACATCCAGACCTCGTTCCTTACCCCACCGTTCGGATTCGCCTTGTTCTACCTGCGCGGGGTCGCCCCGGCGATCGTCAAGACCCTGGAGATCTACCGCGGCGCGGCGGTCTTCATCGTCCTGCAGCTCATCGGCCTCGCCATCGCCGGCACGTTCCCGAGCCTGGTCAACTACCTGCCGAACCGCGTGTACCTCGGCTCGGAGACCGCGCCCCCGCCGATGAACCCGAAGCTTCAGCACTGCCTCGAAGAGTACATCTTCGCCCAATACGACGAGAACGGCGACGCGCTTCGTGTCCACATCGATCGGGCCGCGGCCATGGACGCCGGCTTCCTGCCGGACGCCATGCGCCAGAAGTACGAGGGCAGCTTCGAGCTCGCGCGGGCGGCCATCGGGCGGGCGCAGGCGGTGCGCGACGCGGATGCGGCGACGCAGGCGTATCTGCCTGAATATCAGCCGCTGCACGTGGAGGTGCGACGGAAGCAGTCGGATCTGCGCAAGCTGCGGATTCGTCTGGACCGGCTGGAGCGGGATCGCTCGCGGCTCGTCCGCGATGAGACCGCGAGTGATGCTGAACGCAGGCAGGTGGCGCGGGAGATCGCGGAAGTGGAGGCGGAGATGGCCGCGATCGAGGCGAGCATCCCGGCGGCCTGGGAGGGCGCGAGATCGCGTTACGTCGAGCTCCTGGACACCCAGAAGAAGGCCCGCCGCGAGTATCGGCAGAGCGTGGACGAGGCGTACCAGACCATCGCGGATCTGCGGGTGCTGATCGCGGACGTGGACGCACTGCGGGCGTTCGAGCCGACGCTTTCGAGCCTCGACGGTGTCGTCGCAAACGAACCGCCCGAGCAGGCGATGGACATCATCAAGGCGGCGGAGCGCGAGCTTGGCAAGGTGGCGGGGAGCGGCCGGGTCAAGGGGAGGTTGTCCAAGGCCCGCCGGGCGTTGCGCGGCAACTCACCGGATCCGGAGAAGGCCGCGGGGTTCCTGGCCGAGGCGCGCGAGCGCTATGCGGAGGAGGTCGCCTGGCGGACCCGCGCCGCGCAGGAGCTGATGCCGGGGCTTTCGGCCTACGACGACGCGATCCGGCACAGCATCGGCCTGCGCGTCCAGGAGCGGCTCACCAAGGAGCAGGCACGCCTGGTCGCGCAGTGCCAGTCGGTGCACCGCGACATCTCGCTGTACTTCTGAGAGTTTTCCCCGCGGGTGTTGCATGTTCGGGCGACGGGGGGCGACCGGTGGCCGCCGGCGTGCATTCATGCACCGAACCGGGGACGCATCACGCTGCCTGCCTTCGCCGCTCCTGCGCCAGATCGTAAGACGCTTGCAGGCGCATCCAATACTCGGCGTTGCTCCAACCGATACGCTCCAGCGCCAACGCCATTCTGGGCGAAATGCCGATATGTCCGTGCAGCAGCCGCGAGAGCGTATTGCGCGTGACGCCGAGACGGGCGGCAGCTTCCGTTATCGTCCAGCCGACCGCATCCAGACTGTCGATGAGCGTCTCGCCGGGATGCGGAGGATTGAACATGGGCATGGTGCGTGTCCTCTAGTGGTAATCGATCAGGTCCACGTCCACCGCCTCGCCATCGACGAAGCGAAAGACGATCCGCCAGTTTCCGGAGATGCGCACGCTCCATTGATCGCGCCGGTCGCCTCGCAACGGATGCAGCCGATAGCCGGGCCGGTCCATGTCCCCCGGTTCGCGCGCCGGCTCAAGTGCGTGCAGCACACGCCGAATGCGCTCGACATGGTCGGGGTTCAGCCGCCGGGCGCCGTCTCGTTCGTAGAGTCTCCGTAGCCCGATGTGCCTGAACTTCATGTAACCACACTCTGCCGCGCAACGCGACATGTTGCGAGTACTCTTTCCGTACCTTTGTCCGACACCCACACTCAGCCGATGGCCGTATTCGGACGAATCGTCGCGGCGGCGCGCCGATTCGCTATCGGGAGTCCACGGTGAGGGAGTGCCGGGACTTATGGAACAGGCGGATCGCCCGAATGGTTGCAGGAATTTGCCGCGATGCGCCCGCCGGCCGGCGCTCAGTACGAGCGCGGGAGCCCGAGCACGTGCTCGGCGAGGTAGCTCAGCACGAGGTTGTTGGAGATCGGAGCGATTCGATAGAGCCTCGTCTCGCGGAACTTGCGCTCGACGTCGTACTCCTCGGCGAAGGCGAAGCCGCCGTGGGTCTGCATGCACGTGTCCGCCGCCCGCCACGATGCCTCCGATGCGAGCAGCTTCGCCATGTTCGCCTCCGCGCCGCAGGGCTCGCCCGCCTCGAACAGCTCCGCGGCGCGCCCGCACATCAGGGCGGCCGCCTCGGTGGCGGCGTACGCCTCGGCGATCGGGAACTGGATCCCCTGGTTGCGGCCGATGGGGCGGCCGAAGACGTTGCGCTCCCTCGCGTAGTCGCTCGCCTTGCGTATGAACCACCGGGCGTCCCCGATGCACTCGGCGGCGATCAGCACGCGCTCGGCGTTCATCCCGTCGAGGATGTAGCGGAAACCTCGGCCCTCCTCTCCTATGAGGCTGTCGGCGGGGATCTCCACATCGTCGAAGAAGACCTCGGTGGTCGAGTGGTTGATCATGGTGCGGATCGGGCGGATCTCCAGGCCCCTGCCCTTCGCCTCGCGCATGTCGAGGAGAAAGACCGAGAGGCCCTCGGTCCGCTTCTTCACCTCGCCGGCCGGGGTGGTCCGCGCGAGCAGGAGCATGAGGTCGGAGTGCTCGGCGCGCGAGGTCCACACCTTCTGGCCGTTGACCACGTAGTGCGAGTTCCCCTTCTTCACCGCGGTGGTGCGCAGGGCCAGCGTATTGCTGCCGCTCGTCGGCTCGGTCACCCCGAACGCCTGCAACCGCAGCGCGCCGGATGCGATCCCGGGCAGGTAGCGCCGTTTCTGCTCCGGGCTGCCGTGACGGAGCACCGTGCCCATCGTGTACATCTGGGCGTGGCAGGCGGCGCCGTTGCAGCCCGCCCGGTGGATTTCTTCGAGCACCGCCGCGGCGGCGGAGAGGGGCAGCCCGCTGCCGCCGTATTCCTCGGGGATGAGGATGGAGAGATACCCCGCATCGGTGAGCGCCTGCACGAACTCCGTCGGGTAGGCCCGCTCGCGGTCGAGCGCGCGCCAGTACTGGCCGGGGAAGCGTTCGCAGAGCCTCTCGACCGCGTCGCGGATTTCGGGCCAGTGCCTCACCGTGGGCCTCCCCGCGCCATGCGCAGCCAGGCCGCGGTGCCGTCGCGGGCGACTTCGCAGAGCTTCCCGACCGCGTCGCGGATTTCGGGCCGGTGGCTCACCGTGGGCCTCCCCGCGCCGTGCGCAGCCAGGCCGCGGTGCCGTCGCGGGCCACTTCGCCGGGCAGCGCGATCTCCCAGTCGAGGTAGTCGTTCATCGCCTTCTCCATGCCTCCCTCGGCCTCGTGGATGGGGACGAGGACGTCGTCGGGGTCGTCGAGGTAACGCGGTTCGGCGGCGGTCAGCGGATACCCCGCCGCGGCCCACGCCGCGTTGCCGCCTTCGAGCGCCCGCACCGGGGTATCGACATATGCCGCGGCTTCCGCGGCGGCGAGGCGGGCCAGCGTGCCGCCGCCGGAGGTGAACACCAGCATCCGCCCGGAGTGCCGGCCGCCGAGTGCCCGGGCGAGCCCATTACCCGCCTGTCCGCGGACACCCGGATCAGACCGGTCGTCGAATGCCCGGCCAATCCCATTACCCACCTGTCCATGGATACCCGGATCAGACCGGCCGTCGAGCGCCCGGCCGAGTCTCGCCCGTACCGCGTGGCAGGCCCCGGGAATGTGCCCGGCCCGGTAGGCGCGGCTCAGCGAGACGTCCACGACGTCCGCTTCGTTGCGATCGAGCGCCGCCGCGAGCGCATCGGGGGCGATGCCGGTGATTGTCGCGCCGCCCGCGATGCGGGTCGCCGCCGCGAGCGCGGCGGAGGCGACACTCTCCATGCACGCCTCGTCCATCCCGAGCACCGGCGGCGCGGGCATCCCCGTGTCGAGCGCATGACCCTCGATCCCCCCTTCGAGCACCACCGCGTCGCGCCAGCCCATCTGCACCAGCCAGGAGGCGGTCATCGTTGCCCGCACTCCGTCGTCATCCACCAGAACGATGCGCGAGCGCAGGGTCCCGGCGTGCCGGTCCGTCGCCTGCACGAGCTGCCCGCCTGCGACCCAGCGCGCGTCGGGCAGATGCCCGGCCTCGTACTCTTCGCGGGTGCGGACGTCGAACACGAAGAGCGAGCGCACTTCGGACTCTGCGCGCCAGCGGTCCAGCGTGGCGCGATCGATACCGCGCACCCCGAAGCGTTCCGCGACCCGCGCCGCCGCGGCCTTGGCCTTCGCGGCCCCGGCTGCCGACGGCCTCGCGGCGTGCTCCGTCGCGCCCTTGGCGAGATCGAACCCCGCGAGATGCCACGCCATGGTGCCGTTGCGCAACGCCACCACCCGGTTGGGCACGCCGGCGTTGATGATCGACTGCGCGCCGATGATGCTCCGGGTGCGGCCCGCGCAATTCACGACCACCGTCGTCTCCGGCGACGGCGCGGCATCGTGCACGCGGTACGCAAGCTCGGCGCCGGGACAGCAGCGCCCGCCGGGGATGCTGAAGTTGGTGAACTCGGGGGAGGGGCGGCTGTCGAGGATGACCGGATCCTCGCCCGCGTCGAGCATCGCCCGAAGCTCTTCGGCGGAAACCGACGGGGTGCCGAAGGCGTGCTCGACCACCTCGCCGAATGCCTTGCTCGGGACGTTGACGCCGCTGAAGAGGACGTAGCCGGCCGCGGCCCAGGCGGCGATGCCGCCTTCCAGCACCGAGACATCGGTATAGCCGAGTCGATCGAGCCTCGCCGCGGCCCGCGCCGCCTCGCCCGCCCCCGCGTCGCAGGTGACGACCCGTGCGCCGCGGCGTGGAACGAGGAGTGGGGCCAGCCGTTCGAGCCTCGAAAGAGCGCAGCAGCTCGCGTAGAAGATGTGCGATTCGGCGAAGCGCCGCTCCTCGCGCGTATCGAGCAGCGCAAGCTCCCGATCGTCGAGGATCATCCGCCTCAGCTCGCCTGCGGTCACCGTCTTCATCGGTCTTCCCTCGATCCCGGCCCGTGGCCGGCGTGGTAAGGGGTGATCGGGCCGTCCGGGGGCCACGCAGGACTTTCCCGGGACTCTTCGCCTTGCGATGGCAGGGCGTCGCCCATCCGAGGCTCGCGGACTTCCGGGTAGTTCTGCCCGCTCATCGGACGCTGGTCGTTTGCAGGTACGACCGGTATCGCTCGCGGATCTCGCGCACGTACTTGACGACTTCATGTCCACGCACGTAGCCGAAGGTGGCCTGCCGGTAGTAGGCACGCTTCGACAGCAGCAGCATCGCCTCCTCGACGTTGTCGAACCAGCGGCCGGGGTCGAGGCCCAGCTCGCTCGCGAGCCGGCGCGCATCGCTGACGTGCCCGAACCCGGCGTTGTACGCGGCCAGTGCGAACCAGATCCGATCCTTGACGGCGAGCTCCGGCTCGAACCGGGAGTGCAGCCACGCGAGGTAGGCAACGCCGCCTCGAATCGCCTCCTCCGGATCGTGCGGATCCTCGACGTCGAACTCCCGGGCGGTGCGGGGCATCATCTGCATCAATCCGATCGCGCCCGCGCGAGACTTGGCTTTTCGATCGAAGCGGCTCTCCTGGTACATCTGGGCGACGATGAGCGGCCAGTCGAAGCCGTACTCCGCTGCTTCACGCTGGACGATGGCATCGTAGGGTGAAAGTCCGTCGGCGTATTCGTGGTCGACGCGGCCCTCGCGATGGCGCCGCATCCAAACCGGATTCTCGAAGTACTTCTGGTAGACGACGTTGAAGAAGAGTCCGCGGTATTCCCTGGCGAGAAAGGCGTCCAGGGCCGCGAGCAGCTCCGTGTTGCCGGCGCGCACCGCCCATCCGAGCGCGACCGGCCCGCGCAACGTGAACGCCTTGCGTACATCGGTGCGGTAGCCGAGCTCGATGTCGAGCACGTGGCTCGCGGCCATGGTGAGGTCCACACGCCCCTGTGCCACCGCCGCGATCAACGTCTCGGTCTCCGCATCCTCCGGCGCGGCACGGATATCGAGCTTCAGGCCGGCGTCACGGAGCCGTTCGAGAGTGTCCCAGTGGGCGCTGCTCCGGCGCACCGTCACCGCACGCCCCGAGAGGGCCTCGATTCCGAGCATCGAGTGGTCGTCGCGCCGGGCCACCAGGTAGTCATGGACGTAGTTGAACGGGCGCGTCATCGCCACCCCCGGCACGCCCAGCGCCATGTCGACAGGCAACGATGCCGAAGCAACGTCGCCGGCGCCTCGTTCCAGCATCTCGAACAGCGATGCGTGTTGCGGCGCGATCACCACCTCGACGTGCAGGCCGTGGCGCTTCGCGAACTCGCGCAGCAGCTCGTACTCGAACCCCATCTGTTCGCCGCGCCACAAGAAGAAGGTTGCGGCACTGTTTCGGGTGATGACGCGCAGCACGCCGTGGCGCTTGATTTCGGGCAGATCGCCGTATCGCTCGCCGTTCACCAGGGTCGTGAGACGTTCGATCGAGAGAAACCGGTTGAGCGCTTCGAGCAGATTCGGCGCCCGCGCGTTGACCGCCCACGCCACCGCGTCGCTGCTGAACGGCTGGGAGACGGTTCGCAGGTCGGGCCAATCGTCCTCGAGCGTCTCGCCGTCGCCGACATTGGCCACCGCCACGTCGAGCCGGCCTGCGGTGACGTCCGCCAGCAGTTTCTCCGCAGGCGTGTTCTCGGGCACGAGGCGGACACTGATGTCCGGATGGTTGCGACGCGCGCTCTGCACGAGATGCCAGAACGAGGACCGCTCCTGGAGCGCTATCTCGCGCCCTGCCAGATCATCGAAGGATTCGACCCGGTCGCCCTTGCGCACCACGATGTGCTCGCGGGTCCGATGGGCGGGGACGGTAAAGGCGACCATCCTTTTGCGCGGCTCGGTGACGGTGACGTCGGCCGCGACGAGGTCGCCCTTGCCGGCGACCAGAGAGCGAATGAGTGCGTCCCAGCGCTCCACCCGCACCCAGTCGACATCGAGATAGTGCTGCTCGGCGAAGCGGCGGATCAGGTCGCGATGGAACTGCGACGAGTCGGCGAGGACGCCGCCGGCGTGGTGGACCTCCGCGTCATGGCTTGGAACGATGACGGTGAGGGTTCGTCCCGGTGCAATCAGCTCGAGGGGCGAGTCCGAGGACTTCCCCACCGTTTCCATCTGTGCGTGCAAACCGGGCGGGCCGCCGGCCGCCAGCAGCCCGGCGCCAAGGAGAAACGCGAGCGGGGTGGCATGGAGTGGGCGCGGCATCGTGGAGACGTTCGTCCCGCACCCCTCATGATTCTCCCCTGAATCCACTTCTCCCGCAGCCCCGCGATGCCGGAACCGGGCGCCGGTCCGTGAATTTCTTCGACGTGCCGCAAGGGATTTCAACCGGAAGGAGCCGGGGGCGTCGTGTCGAGTCGCAGGCATTCGCGCCCGATCATCGCGCAATACCCGCGGCGAAGGCCGCGGGCAGGCTCGAACACCATAGCGACCCATGCCGCCGGTGCGAACTCAGGCTTCGGTACTGCGCCTGAAATTGAACGCCGCGCCTTCGCGAATGCCCGACGGCCAGCGCGAAGTCACGGTCTTCATCCTGGTGAAGAAGCGCACGCCCTCCGGGCCGTGCATATGGTGGTCGCCGAACAGCGATCGCTTCCATCCACCGAAACTGTGGTAGGCGGTGGGCACCGGAATCGGTACGTTGACGCCGACCATGCCGATCCGTACCCGATGGGTGAAGTCGCGCGCGGCGTCCCCGTCGCGGGTGAAGATCGCCGCGCCGTTGCCGAGCTCGTGGTCGTTGACGAGCTCGACCGCCTCCTCGTAGTCGTTCGCGCGCACCACGCTCAGGACCGGCCCGAAGATCTCCTCCTTGTAGATCCGCATGTCCGGCTTCACGTGGTCGAAGATGCAGCCGCCGATGAAGAAGCCGTCCTCGTGGCCTTCGACGGTGGCATCGCGGCCGTCGACCACGAGGGTCGCGCCCTCTTCGACCCCGGTGTCCACGTAGCCCCTGACCTTGTCGCGGTGCTCCCGGGTGACGAGCGGCCCCATCTCGATCCCGCTCGCGTCATAGGGACCGATCTTCAACGACTCGACCCGGGGCTTGAGCCGATCGACCAGATCGTCGGCGACTTCGTCGCCGACCGCGACCGCCACCGCGACCGCCATGCACCGCTCACCGGCCGATCCGTAGGCGGAGCCGACGAGGGCGTCGGTCACCTGGTCCATGTCGGCGTCGGGCATCACCACGAGATGGTTCTTCGCTCCGCCGAGCGCCTGCACCCGCTTGCCGGCGGCGGTTGCGGTGCGGTGTACGTATTCCGCGATCGGCGTCGATCCGACGAAGCTCACCGCCGCGACGTCCTCGTGGGTGAGCAACGCATCGACCGCCTCCTTGTCGCCGTTGACGACGTTCAGCACGCCTGGCGGCACCCCGGCCTCGACCGCCAGCTCGGCGAGGCGCAGGCCACAGGACGGATCCTTCTCCGATGGCTTCAGCACGAAGGTGTTGCCGCACGCGAGCGCTATCGGATACATCCACATCGGGACCATCGCGGGGAAATTGAACGGGGTGATCCCGACGCATACCCCCAGGGGCTGGCGCACGTTGAAGCTGTCCACGCGGCTCGCGACGTTCTCGTTGAGCTCGCCCTTGAGGAGCTGGGGGATCCCGCATGCGAACTCCACGATCTCGATGCCGCGGGTCACCGAGCCGCGGGCGTCGTCGAGGGTCTTGCCGTGCTCGGACGAGCAGATGCGGGCAAGCTCGTCGCGATGCGCTTCGACGAGGTCGCGGTAGCGGAACAGGATGCGGGCGCGCTGCGAGGGCGGGGTCGCGGCCCATCCCGGAAACGCCACCTTCGCCGCCCGGACCGCCTTGTCGACCTCGCCCGCGGTGGCGAACGGCACCTGCGCCCGGACCTTTCCGGTAGCCGGATTGTAGACGTCACCGAAGCGATTGCTCTCTCCGGCGACGCACTCGCCGTCGATGAAATGCCGGAGGGTGGAAACGTTGGTGTCGTCGGTGGTCATGATCTTCTCCACGGGTGTCGTTCGGCGGAATCTCTGGCGATTCCCAAGTGGGGAAAGGATACCATCGCGTGGCGGTCCGAGACGGGGATGGCCGTCGGTCCGATCAATTGCCGTACGCGACCTGGGGCAGCCAGGTAACCAGTTGCGGCAGGAAAAAGATCGCCGCGACGCCGATCATCTGCAGAAGGACGAACGGAATGACTCCCTTGTAGACCGTCGTGATGTCGACGCCTTCAGGCGCGACGCCCTTCATGTAGAACAAGGCGAAGCCCACCGGCGGGGTGATGAAGGAAGTCTGGAGGCAGACGGCGAACATTACCGTGAACCAGACCAGATCCACGCCCAGATCGCTTACCACCGGCGCGATCAGCGGCAGGATGATCAGTGTGATCTCGATCCAGTCGAGGAAGAAGCCCAGGAAGAACGCGGCCACGAGGACGACGATAACCACGCCATCCTTACCGAGCGGCAACCCGATCAGCACGCCCTCGATCAGTTCGTCGCCGCCGAATCCGCGCAAGACCAGTGAAAAGGCCGTTGCTCCGACAAACAGCGCAAAGATATAAGCGGTCGTCTTCGTCGCCTGCTGCACGACCCCATGCAGGCCCCTCAGCGACAAGCGTCCCCGGGCGAGTGCGAGCAACGTCGCACCGAGCGCCCCGACGCCGGAAGCCTCGGTCGGCGTCGCGATACCGAAGAAGATGCTTCCGAGGACGGCGATGATCAGCGTAGCGGGCGGAATCGCCGATCGCAGGACGTTCTTGACGATGTTCCAGGAGACCGGCTCCGCATCCTCGGGAGCGGGCGCGGCTCCGGGGCTGACCCATGACAACCCGAGGATGTACAGTGTGTAGAGCGCCCCCAACAGCAATCCGGGGAAAACGGCGCCCATGAAGAGATCGCCTACCGAAATGCGGATCTGATCGCCCATCATCACGAGCATGATGCTGGGGGGAATCAGGATGCCGAGCGAGCCCGTAGCACAGACCACGCCGCAGGCAAGCCGCGGATCGTACCGGTGTTTGAGCATCAAGGGCACGCCCAGTATCGCAAGCAGTACGACGGCAGCGCCGATGATTCCCGTCGAGGCTGCCAACAGTATTCCGATGAAGACGACGGTGATCGCGAGTCCACCCCGCACGCGACCGAAGAGCTTGGTCAGATCGCTCATCAGATCCTCGGCGATGCCGGAACGGTCGAGCATGATGCCCATGAAAACGAACATCGGCAGTGCTACGAGAACCCAGTTGCTCATGACCGCGTAGATGCGGGTCACGAGGATCGAGGTGTACCCCCAATCGACCCCGAAGAACGTGTCGAGATAGGCATCCGAGAAGACGGCGACCGCGGTAAAGATCATCGCCAGGCCACCCATCAGCCATGCGACCGGATATCCTGTGAAAATCAGGACGATGAAAGACAGGAACATCGCCATCGCCATGTAATGGCCGGCCTCGAACTCCATTGGGACTCCCCTATCGTTCGGTGATTCCGGATGCAACCGCGGGTGCGCCGAAGAGAATCGACGTCAGCACCTTGAGCAGCCTGGAAATCCCCGCGAGCAGAAGAAGCACGAAACTGAACAGGAGGAAGCCCTTCACCAACCATCGGGCGGGCAGCCCGTTCGCCGAGGTCGAACGCTCGTTCGTCTCCCATGACAATTCGACGAACGGGACGGCGTAGATTATGACGAACAGGACGAAAGGCAGGAAAAGAAACAACAGCCCCGCCATCTCGAACCATAGTTTTCCTTTGTAAGACAGCTTCTCGTGCAGCACGTCCACTCTGACATGGGCATCGAACGCGAAGGTATAGGACAGGCCGACCAGCCAGCCGACGGCGTAGAGATACCACTGGAGCTCTTCCAATTCGATCATGCCGCGGCTGAAGACGTAACGCAGGACGACGTTGATGATGATCACCGCCAACAGAACGATCCAGATCCAGTGGAATACTTCGCCGGCTGCATACACGATCCGATCGAGCCATCGAGCCACGGAAGTGTCGCGCAACGCAAGGCCATGACGGGAGGTGGCTTCGCTTGCGACACCACTCCCGGTCAGGGAGTCACCGTGACCGGTGCTCACCGCGCCGTCTCCGCCGTGCATGTCGATTCGCCCCGACCGTCTTCGCCGCACGCGGTCGAGGTCCGGATATGGCACAAGGGAAATGTACAATCCTTGAACAACAACGCTCCGCAGCAGGAGCCACCTGCTGCGGAGCGTGGGGTGTGGAACCTGTTCGACTCCACATTCGGATATACCTCAGGTCGTCACTAGTCGAAGTCTCGAGGCAGGTATCCCCATTCTTTCCACACTTGATATTGGGCGTGGAATGCCTGTTGCGACTCCCATACGCGCTTGAAGTCGGCATCCTTGGCCGCTTCCTCCTCCATGACCCTGTCGGCGACTCGTTTCAGCTCCTGAATGACGGAGTCGGGCAGCTTGGCGGGAGTGACCCCCTTTTGTTCGAAGCTCATGATCTGCGCCCCTTGCAACGCCTCTCCGGTGGTGATGGCGCGCATGGCCGCCGCGGTGCAGACCATCTCGAAGAGCGTTTGGTCGGCGGAGGAGAGTTTGTTCCACTCGTCCAGATTGATCAAGAGATGGGTCGATGTGGACACCTGATGCCAACCGGGGAAGAGGTTGAACTTGGCGATCTTGTGGAAACCGAGCACCTCGTCGATGGCCGGCATCGAATATTCGGTGGCGTCCAGCGTCCCCTTCTCCAATGCCGCGAAGATCTCTCCACCCGCCATCAGTGTCGCGGAAGCGCCTATCTCGTTCAGCACCATGCCGCCGAGTCCCGAGAAACGGATCTTCAACCCCTTCAGGTCGTCGAGAGACTCGATCGGTTTCCGGTACCAGCCTGCGGTTTCCGGCCCGATGGTGCTGCACAGAAGCGGATGGATGTTGTGCCGGTGGTAGATGTCCGCGGCGAGAGAGGCGCCCTCGTCTTCGAACCACCAGGCGGCGTATTCCCAAGGCTCCATGCCGAAGGGCACGGCAGAGAACAGGACCGCCGCGGGGATTCGCCCCTGGTCGTAGGCCAGATAGTTGTAGGCCGCGGGAAGATCGCCTCGACTGATGGAAGGCGAGATCTCCAGTGGTGGAACGATCTTGCCCGGCTCATAGACCTTCAGTTGAATCCGGCCATCCGTTGCATTCCTGAGCATCTTCGAGACATAGGCGATGGGATCGCCCAAAGCGGGCCAGCCGGTGTTGAACGTCGATTGGACCTTCCAGCGGATCTTCTCCTGGGCGCCGGCTTCGTCCATCGGCGCCCAGGTGAAAAGCGCCGCCCCCGCCACGAGCAGGGCCAGTCCCCGGAGCTTCATCGAGCCGCCCTCTCGACGCGCATTTCTCGTCGTCCGTGTTTCCATCGGTGTTTCCTCCAGGTGGTTGCGCCCAATGAGGCCGGGCGTGATGCGATCCGGGGAGACGGAGGTTGGCGAGACCGCGTTCATCTCATCCGTCACCCGCGGACCAGACTTGCAGAAACAAGGCGATGATCTCCTCCTTGTTCGCAATCCGTGGGTTGTTGTTCGGCGCACCCGAACGCAGGGCGTCTTCCGCCATCTGGTCCAGCGCATCGGAGAAGGCGTCCCGGTCGATGCCGAAGGCGCGCATCGACGGCACCTCCAGCCGGGAGTTGCAGGCATGGAGACCGTCGATCAGCTTCCTGACCGCCAAGGCATCGTCGTCGCCGGTGTCGCACAAGCCGATAGCGCGTCCGCAATCCGCGTACCGATCCGTCGCCGCAGTGGACGAAAATTCCGTCACCGTGGGCAGAAGCATGGCGTTGCTCATTCCGTGGGGCACATGGAACAGGCTGCCAAGCGGCCTGCTCATGGCGTGAACCAGGCAGATCGATGCGTTGGAGAAGGCAAGTCCTCCCAGGGTGGCGGCCAGCATCAGGTGTTCGCGCGCCTCTGCGTCTTCGGTGTCGTCGTAGGCCCGCTGGACATGAGCGCCGACGAGCCGCATGCAGTCGAGCGCCATGCGGTCGGAAAACACCGTGCGTTTCCGGCTCACATAGCTTTCGATGGCATGGGTCAGTGTGTCCAGCGCGTTATCCGCGATCAGCCGCCTTGGCTTGGACAGCGTCAGCTCGTAATCGACGATCGCCGCCACCGGCACGAAAGCCTCGCCCCGACATGAGATTTTCTCCCGGGTCTCCACGTGCACGATGACCGCATGGTGGGTCACCTCGGAGCCCGTTCCCGCGGTGGTCGGGATGGCAATCATGGGCAGGCCGGGGGTGTCGAATTCACGCGGAGGCCGGTAAAAAAGCAGGTCCCGCGGATGCCGTGCCATGACCGCCATGGCTTTCGCCGCATCCAGCGGGCTGCCGCCGCCCAAGCCGATGACGCAGTCATGGCCACCGGCTTCCAGCGTAGCGAGCCCGGCCCGGACAACTTCGTCGGTGGGGTCGGGGACTACGCCGTCGAACACCCCGCATCGGACGTTGTGCCTGGCCAGACGTTCACGTACCCGCGCGGCAATCCCCTGATCCACCATGACCTTGTCGGTGACGATGAGAGGACGGTTCGCGCTTCCGATCCGCGCAAGGACGTCCGGAACCTTGTCCAGGCTGCCCCTGCCGATCTGCAGGAAGCGCGGCATGCAGATTCGCACCGTTTCCCGCATAACCCTTCCTTCTTTCCAGAGTGACGGTCCGCATGGGGTCACTTCAGCGTCACCGTAGCGAACTGCCATGATGCGTGTCAATCCAAACGAGAAGAATTTTCTCATTTTGCGCATCGCGTCTCATGCCGTAAGATCGATCCGTCACGGATACACCGAGGCGGAAAAGGGGACGAGATGTGCCCAGGAACGCTCATCCGGCCAGAAGCGAAGACGACCCGGCCGGAACAGCCTCGCCCCGAAGCCGTGGCCTGACGCCGTGCGTGGCGAAAGCGCAGGTCGTGTGCCTGCCGACGGCCGGTATCAGCTTTCGGTTGCGACCGGCCGGTTGTGCCGTGCCACCGCATCCGGCGCGGCCCCAGGCGCCGCGGAGGGAGTGTGGCGCACCTGCGGGGACAGGCGTGGGCCAATCGGCTACCCGTCGTGCAGGTCGGAGACCTGCCCATACCGGCCGTTCCACCGGCTGGACGCGGGCGTTGCGCACAGGCGACGGCTCGACACGTCCGCCGACGTTCACGCCGGGGCAAAACTGAAACCGTGGCAGAGTGGAACAAATGACCATGACCGAAAAGGTAAAACGGACGGCCCCCAGGCGGATCCTCGAAGTCGTGGAGACCATATGCATGAATCCACAAACCGCAACGGCTTCGAACCTGGCGAAATCTCTACATATTCCCTTACCGACCATATACAGGTTTCTCGATACGTTAGGTGAGGTTGGATTTATCGCTACGAGTCCCTCGGGCACTTTCATTCCCGGTGAGAAATTGCGTTCTGTCGTATTCAACACCCTCCAATACGAACCAGGCGTCACCCGGAGGCGGGCGATACTGATGCGGCTCTCGGAGCGACTGGGAGAAACGGTCAGTCTTTCGATCCCGCAAGGGGCGAGACTGATATATTTCGATCGATTGGAATCACATTGGCCATTTCAGATCAATCTGAAAATCGGAGATTCGTTGCCGCTGCATTGCTGTGCGTCGGGCAAGCTGTATTTGAGTACGTTCGACCTGGAGGATGCGATCGGGGTATTTCGTAACATGCGCACAAACAAGCGTGCTCGCAATACGATCGGCTCCGTCAGGAAGTTCACGATGGAGTTGTCCCGAATCAGAAAACAGGACTATGCGCTCGACGATGAGGAGTGGTTCGATGACATGGTCGGGGCGTCCGTACCGATACGCAACCGGCAGGGCGTCCTGTGTGCGTGTCTTTCCACGCACGCCCTGATCACCCGGAAGCCTCTGGTCGAACTGGAAGAGCAGATCATCGACATGCAGGCGGCGGCCAGGGAGTTGGAAGCCTTGTTCTTCCCCGAGTCGTAGCCCTGTCGCGTCGAATGCGCCTGGGAGTTGCTCCGTTTCAGTGGGCAGTCAGGGGGGCAGGGTTTGTTGTTCAGCCCCCTGCCGATTCCTCTCGAACGCCGTCAGTGACCTCGAGGCCGCCAACGCGCTCAACGACGCCCGCGACGCCCTGTTCCGCACCATCGGGCGCGCTTGGCGCGACGCGGCCTGACCCTCCACCCCACCCGCACAATCCACCGTCCGACCTCATCCGGGCGGTGGCCCCCTCTGTTGCCACTCCCCTCCCCCCAACCCCTCCCCTTGTCCCATCGTCCCCGCCTCAGCACCCGAGCAGGGGACCGCTCAGGGCTTGCACAGGTCCTTCGTGCCCTTCAACATCCCCCTTCCATTCACTCACTTCCCAACTCCGCCTACCGCTCCTGCTACCTCCCACCCTCAGGCTCATCTCCGTATTGGAAAAGACTGGGGAGAGAAGGGTCTGCCCCTGGTTTGCCTGGAAGATCCGAAGCAGCGTGTCGGAGATCCTGGCGCGGCTGCGGATGGAAGGCATCGGCCGATACCGTGTCATCATCCCCCGGCTTGGTCGTTTCCTTCGGCGATCGCATCGAGATACTTCCGTACAGTCGCGGAGAGACCGAATTCCAGCGCATCCGCGATCAACGCATGGCCGATGGAGACCTCGGCGACGTCGCCGATGGCGATGAATGCGGCGAGATTGTCCAGGTTCAAGTCGTGGCCGGCATTGACACCGAGGCCGAGCTTCGACGCGCACCGCGTGGCGTCGAGATAGGACTGCCGGCACGCACGGGTGTCCGGGTGTCCGGGCCCGTGCCGCTCGACGAGGTCGGCGTAGGGGCCGGTATAGAGCTCGATGCGGTCCGCGCCGCATTCCTTGGCGCGCGCGATCTGTTCCTCGACCGGGTCCATGAAGAGGCTCACGCGCACCCCCCAGCCCCGGTAGCGCGCGATGATCTCCGCCACGCGCCCTGCTTCGGCGGTGCCGGTCAGATCCCAGCCGTGGTCGGAGGTGAGCTGGGCGTCGCTATCGGGGACCAGCGTCGCCTGCTGCGGGCGGGCGGTCTCGATAAGGTGGTCGAACCCCGGATAGCCGTTGTCGCGCGGCCCGGCGGCGGGGTTGCCCTCGATGTTGAACTCGACGTGCGGATATTCGGAGGCCAGGAGCCGCGCCAGCGCCTGAACGTCATCGAGCCGGATGTGCCGCTGATCGGGACGCGGGTGCACGGTGATGCCCTGTGCACCCGCGGCGATGATGGCCCGCGCCGCGTCGAGGACGCTCGGCCGGCTCCCCTCGCGGGAGTTGCGCAGCCACGCGATCTTGTTGACGTTGACCGAGAGCGCGGTCATGGCCGGTCCCCGAAAGATTCGCCGATGCTACTGCACCAGGCGCGTGTGCGGGAACGCGGCGTACCAGCCGAACCAGAAGGCGCGCTGCGCCGGGATGCGGTGGAGTACCCGGCCGTCTTCGGCCGTGAGGGTGTGTTCGTCCATGGTCCAGGTCATGCCGGAGCCGTCCTCGGCGCTCCGGTCGCCGTCGTACCCCGTGAACGTCACGTCTTCGCTCGCGTACGCGCGGTTCGCTCCCGACGGATCGGTGAGCACCACGAGCGCGATGTCCTCGACCGCGTCGTGATGCACGGGATTCGCGGCGAGGAATCCGGCCGAGATCGCGAGCGGCCGATCGGGATGATCGGCGAGCAGCAGGGTGAATACCTCATCCTTGTTCTTCAGGCGGGTGTCGAGGGCCGGCACCGCGAACATCACCTCGTCGGTCGCGAAGTAGTCGCGGTAGGCGGCGCCCTCGTCGTAATTGCGCTGGTGGCCGGTGTCGAGTGAAAGCACCCTGGTATCGGGATGGCGCCGCCGCCACTCGCCCCAGGTGGTGGTCACCACGCTGCCGCGGTCGAGCACGATCCCCTTCCCGGTCAACGGCCCGACCACCGGCGTGCCCCGCATGGTGCTCCACATCGACTGGGTGGCCCGGTCGTACATGAGCTTGTTCGAGCGGTACAGAAAGCCGCTCGTGCCGAGGGCGTGGTTCACCCCCGCGTGCTCGGTGTGGAAGAGGATCACGGTGCCGCAGAGCGTGCAGTACACGCCCGCCACCGGCACGCCGCCGACCACGTCGACGAACATCTCGTGCCAGGCAAGGATCCGCTTCGGGTAGGCGCGGGCATCGCCGTTGACCGAGATGCCGAACACGATGTGGTGGTCTTCGAGGTACCCGATTTCGTCCGCGGCGAGCATCGCAGGGTTGCGCAGCGGCGGGATGCCGTCCTGCCTGACGCCGCCCCACGCGATCTCGTCGAGCCGGATCAGCGGCTCGCCCACGTCTTCGAAGTATGCCGAGAAACGCGGATCGACAAAGCTGTAAAGCGCGGCCTTGAAGGCGGCGTAGCGTGGATGCCGCGCCTCGGGCGCATTCCACATCGCCCGCTGCCATGCGCCGAGGTCGTAGCCGTGCTCCCCGCCGACCTTGTCCTCGACGAGCTGCATCAGGGTGGCGGAGACCGCCGGATTGCGGATCAGGCGCATGACCTCGAGCACCATCGACAGGTACGACGGCTCCCAGGTCGCCTCGATCAGATCCATGGCGTCGACGATGTCGCCTTCCTCCCCGGCAACCAGGGTGAGGAACGCCCGGGTGACGGTGCGCTCCGCGACCTCGGCCCGTGGGGGCGCGGCAGCGGCGAGCAGGAGCAAGCCGAAAGCGATGGCGAGGAAGCGGGTGGCGGACATGAACGGCTCCGAAGGGTCCGGTGTCAGGAGCGAGGGCCGCGCCTCAGATGCCGAGTAGCATTGTAGAGCGGACATGAACGGCTCCGAAGGGTCCGGTGTCGGGTGAAGACCATAACTCATGACGAGTCGCTCGCGGCCCGGGCGTTCGACGAGCCCGGACCGCCCACCGTCCGAAAGGTGGCCCGGAGCCGTCTCCGGCATCGATATCACCTCTTCTCCGGACTTCACGGGCGAGGCACTACGGCGCGGCCAGCCCCAGGTTCACCGTCACGCACTTCTTCTGGGTGAAGCTGTCGAGCATGCCCTCCAGCGAGAACTCCCGCCCGATCCCGCTCTGCTTGACGCCGCCGTAGGACTGGCCCAGCACCTGCCCCGCGCCCTGGTTGACCTGCACCCAGCCCGCCTCCACCCGATGCGCGGTGCGCAACGCCTGCCCGATGTCGCGCGACCACACGAACGCCGCGAGCCCGTAGTGGCTGTCGTTCGCCATGCGGATCGCGTCATCGACGTCCTCCCAGCGGATGGCCACGAGCACGGGGCCGAAGATCTCCTCGCGGGCGAGGCGCCAGTCGTTCGAGGCATCGGCGAAGATGGTGGGGCGGGCGAAGAACCCCTCGCTCAGCGGACCGGTCTCGGGCGGAAGGCCGCCCATCGCGAGCCGCGCGTCCGAACGTCCGAGCCCTTCCTCGATGTAGCCGCATACCTTCGTGAACTGCTTCTCGTTGATGATGGCGCCCATGTCGGTGGATTCGTCGAGCGGATCGCCGAGCCTGAGCTTCGAGGTGCGGGCGACGAGCTTCTCCAGGAACTCGTCGAAGATGCTCGCATGCAGGAAGAGGCGCGAGCCGGCGGTGCACGACTGGCTCTGCCGGGTGAAGCGCATCGCGCCGATGATGCCCTCGACCGCCCAGTCCTCGTTCGCGTCCGGAAACACGATCGAGGGGCTCTTGCCGCCGAGCTCCAGCGACACCGGCACGACGCGCCGGGCCGCCTGCTCCATGATGAGCTTCCCGACCTCGGTGGAGCCGGTGAACGAGAGCTTGCGCACGCCGGGATGGGCCCCGAGCGCCGCGCCGCAGTCGTGACCGTATCCGGTCAGGACGTTGAGCACCCCGGGCGGCAGATGCTCCTGGCACGTTCCGGCGAGCATGAGCACCCCGAGCGGCGCGTCTTCGGCCGCCTTCAGCACCACCGTGTTCCCGGTGCAGAGCGCCGGTGCGATCTTGAGCGCCGCGAGCAGCACCGGCGCGTTCCACGGGATGATCGCGCCCACCACCCCGATGGGCTCGCGCCGCGTATAGCTCAGCAGATGCTCGCCGAGCGGCAGGGTCTCGCCCTTGAGCTCGCTCGCGAGACCGCCGAAGTAGCGGAAGATGTCCGCCGTCAGTCCCGCTTCCGGCCGGGCCTGGGTACGCAATGCGTTGCCCGTCTCGGTGGCGATGATGCGCGCGAGCTCCTCGGTCTTCGCCTCGACGGAATCGGCGATCCGGAGCAGCATCCGGCCCCGTTCGCGCGGAGGCACGTCGCGCCAGCTCGCGAACGCCTCGGCCGCGGCCTTCACCGCTCGATCGACGTCCTCGGCACCGGCGCGCGGCACGTGGGCGAAGACGCTCCGGCTCGCGGGGTTCAGGATGGGGATGGTTGCGCCCGAAGCGCTGTCGACGCGTTCGCCGTCAAGCAGCATTCGGCGGGCGTCGGGAACGGCACATGCCTGCATGGGTGCGGTGCTCCTGGTTTCCGGGACGGCGAAAGCGTGCACCGGCGACGGCGAGGGATCAACCGGTGGCGCATCGATTCATGGCGATTGCACGTTGCGGAACGGGTCGCGCACGCGGCCCGGTTCGGTCGAATCAGGCGGGCGCATATCCTGGGAACAGTCCCCTTCCATATCCGCATACCAAGCCTGTTCGCATCCGGGCTGCGGGTCGGTCAGGATGAAGTCACCTTGCATCGATTCCCGCCAACGTCCCGGACATGGTCGTGCAATGCGGGCTTCGCGGCCTTCCCTGCCGTCCGAGCGTCCGGTCGTGGTGGTTCAATGAACGTTCTCGGGCTTGGCGGGAATCGATACCGGTGGTGAACCCCGAAGCCGAGCCGGCTGCCGATCGCGGCATCGCCTCGCAGAACACCATGCGGCTTCGTGGCGCCGGCACGTCGTCGAGCTCACTGTCCGTCACCGGGATACGATCCTCTCGCAGAACGCCATGCGGCTTCGTAGCACCGGCACGTCGTCGAGTTCGCGTGAACGAACTGCGGCATACTCCATACATGGTCGATTTCGATGCGCATGACCTGACCGGGCGAATCCGGCGGCCTCCATCTGCTTCCATAGCTCTCCATACATGACCGATTTCGATGCGCATGACCTGACCAGGGGCCTGAACGGACTGCTCGGATTCCGCCTCGTCGAATGGCGTGAAGGCTTCGCGCGGGTCACGGTGGACCTCGACGAGCGCCACAAGAACCGCCAGGGCGGCCTCCACGGCGGGGTCACCGCGGCTCTCGTCGACGCCGCAACGGGCTATTGCGGTATCTACGAGCCCGACCCGGAGAAGCGCCGGGGCAACGTTACCGTCTCCCTGAACGTGAACTTCGTGAGCCGTCCCAAGGGCGCCAGCCTGACCTGCACCGCCGAGGTGCTCCGGGCCGGCCGGCGCATCTACTTTGCTTCCGCCCTGGTACACGACGACACCGGCAACCTGATCGCCAGCGCCGAGGCAGTCTACGCCTACGTCGACCGCGACCACGGGGCTCGCAGTACAGGCGGACAGGCGCCTCGGCGACCGGTTCCCGAGCGCCTGCCACGGACCGGGCGGTAGCCGGGGACGGACAGGCGCATCCGCGGCCGGCTTCCTGTCCGGCCCATGTATCGCGCCGGATCCCCTGCCGCCGACACCACTCCGCTCGCGGCGGCGGGCCGTGCGCTCACACACCCCAAGCAGCCGCGCCGCCTCCTCCTGCGTCAGTCGCCGGCCCTGCCAGCCTCCGTGAGCCTCCTCGAATCACATCTTCCGCACCTCCTGTACTGGTTTACAGGCCGCCTCGGGGCCAAGGTGGCCGAAAACGTTCGAGAATTCACGACCAGCGAAGGGCACAAGATACTGGTGCCTCAACCGAATGGGCCGACGGCCGGCCCGGACGCTTACGAGATCTGCATTCGTCCGGAAAGAATCGGCATCGATACAGGGAGAAGCGCCCAAGCCAGCGTCGGACCGACCAATCGGTTGAGCGGCAAGGTGCGCGACCCGATACCGCCGCCCGTCATCCTGTCGCTGCTCTCGGTGCGGCGCCGGCCAGAACGCCGTCCAGATCGAACAGCCGGCCGTAGCCTTCGATCCGGTCCGCAATCCCGGCGCGCCGCAGGCAGTCCCACATCATGGCCTGATTGCTGCAGACCACGGGCTTGCCGGCAGCGTCCTCGATCTCCTGCAGCACATCGATGGTCCGGATCCCGCCACAACTGAAAAAGATGGCGTCGGCGTCCGGGCGGTCGATGCCGAGGGCGAAGTCCCTGAGACACTTGCGCGTAATGCGGCCCATGGCCTCGCCGTCCTCGACATTGAGACCTTGAATGTCGAGGACATCGAAGCCCTTGCCCACCAGGAAGTCGGCCTCCATGGCATTGATCTCGTCCAGGTACGGTGTTGCCACGACCATCTTCCGGACCTCCAGGCACCTGAGGGCATTGACGACGCCGGTCACCAGAGTCGCCGGTTCCGTCCACGGCGCACCGCGCTTGATCTCCGCCATCACCTTGTCCTCGCCGATCACGATGGATCCGGAGGTGCAGGCATAGCAGACCACGTCGGGCTGCACTCCAGGTTGCAGAATCGAGGCGGCTTCGGCCATCCCCTCGATATGCGCCGACAGGCTCTCGACAGTGCACTCGGTCGCCGTCTTCAGCCGCGTGATGCTCGTGCCGACGCCCTCGGGGGCGAGTCGGAAGATATTCTCCTCCATGACCAGATCGGTGGAAATGACGATAAAGCCGAGCTGGGCCCGCCAGTGGGTTCCCTGATCGTAGTGCACCTCGCGTGGGATGGATTGAACGTCGTGTCCGCTTCGTCTCATGGCCGGCTCTCCTCTGCTTCGTCGAACACGGTGCAATTCGGGTGATTCCTTGCTTCCGGTGGAATTCGGCTCGACCTTCCGGGCGTGTCGCGAAGACAACGAGCCTGACAACGGTACGATAGAGGTTCTTGTTGATTCCCAGCGCCAACTGCAAGAAGATGCATATAGCTTATTGACAGCTTCCACGTCCAGAGGGGTGATGAAGGATGTCGAACGGCGCAATCGGCTTGGGGCGCGAACGGGATCTCCTGCCCCTGTTTCAAGGACGGACCAAGGAACTTCAACGACGCCTGGCGGACGAGGACATCGACCTGCTGCTGCTCACGAACGTCGATTCCATCTACTACTACACCGCCTATTGGGGTGATCTCGGGCTGGAGTTCGGCCGCCCGACAATAGTCGCGGTCCCGGCGGGCGGCGATGTGACGCTGATCACGGCTGCCTCCGAATCGCTCATGGCCCGCGCGATGACCTGGGTCGAGGACTTGGAGATCTATTCCGACGGCGTCGGGAACGAGTGGCGCGACCCGCTCGACAAGGTGCTTGGCAGCCGTGCCAGCCGCATCACCTTGGCGGTGGAGCGCGCCGACATTCCGGCCGTAATCTCCGATCACCTGCGGTCCCGCCCCGGCATTTCCGCCGCCGTCGACGCAACCCCGATCATCGCACGGATGCGCATGATCAAGAGCGTGGAGGAGGTCGACATGATCCGGCAGGCGGGCCAGGTGGCCGTCGCCATGGGCGAGGGGGGGCGGGAGGTGATTGCCGAGGGCATCCCGGAGTACGAGGTGTCGCTTGCCTGCATCGCCGCCGGCACGCGCAAGGCGGCCGAGATCATCGGTGGCGAGGACGCCCAGTCCCTGATGAGCCCGATGATCCACAACCTCCAGGTCCTGCAGTCGGGCCACTTCACCAGCTACACCCACCTGCATCCCACGGTGCGTCGGATCCAGCGGGGCGATCCGGTTTACATGTGCTTCTGCGCCATCGCCCACTTCAAGCAGTTCAAGCTGGGCTACGACCGGGAGTACTTCGTCGGCGAGGTGAAGGACGAGATCGCCCGCATTTACGAGACGGCGGTCGCCGCCCAGGTGGCCGCGATCAATGAGATGCGCCCGGGCGCCATCGCCGAAGAGGTGCACGGCGCCGCAGTGGAGGTGTACCGCGCCAGCGGCTTCAGCCCCTCGTACCGCACCGGCCGCGCCCTCGGCTATTCGTCCCTGGAGCAACCGGAGCTGAAGGCCGGAGATCATACGATTCTCGAGCCCGGGATGGTCTTTGCGGTCGACGGCGGCATCACGGTACCGGGTGTCTTCGGCGCCCGGGTGGGCGACACGGTCATCGTCACGGAGACCGGCACCGAGATCGCCACCGAATCGCCGAAGGACCTCACCATCCTCTGAATCCGGCTGACGACTCATCGCCGCAACGCGCATCGTGCATCGGATTCCGCACCCGCCGGAGGTGCGGTCAGACCATGGATCTCCGACCGCACGGCGTTGATCGGCCGGGACCATGACCCGTACAATCGCGCGTCCGCTACCGGGGAGTGCGGCAAGGGCGTGTACGCACGCGAAGCGCGGCGCGCGGGCCCGGCGGTGAGGCTGGCCTGCTTGCTTGCGGTCCGTGGCGTACGCATTGTCGAACGATCCGTTCGTTGATCAGCCGGGTCTTCTGGGTCCAGTGCGTGCTGGCGGTGACGGTCGCCGCCGCCGCGGTGCCGTTCGGTCGAGCCGCGGCACTGTCGGCGCTTGTCGGCGGGGTCAACAGCCTGGTGCCGACCGTGTATTTCGCGCGCAAGGTGCTGGGGACGGCCGCCGGGGCGGCGGACAAGGGAGCGTTCGGCGTGTGGATGCGTGCCGAGGTGGCGAAGATCGCGATCGTCTGCGGCCTGTTCATCGCGGCGTTCGTGCTGTTGGAGGGCCTGGACATGGCGGCGCTGTTCACGGGGTTCATCGTGGTGCACGTCGGAGGCGTGCTCGCCTCGCTGACCCTGGACCCCCGCGGCGGCGGGAAATGAATCGTTCCCGGGGAAATGAATCGTTCCCGGGGAAATGAATCGTTCCCGGGGAAATGAATCGTTCCCGGGGAAGTGAATCGTTCCCGTGGGAATTGAATCGTTCCCGCCGGAATTGAATCGCCCCTGCCCGGAACCGGACCGCTCCTGAACCGCACCCGACCCGCTCCATCGGATACCCCGGAACATGGCCGCGCAGACCCCCAGCGAGTACATCCAGCACCACCTGCAGAACCTCGTCCTGGGGGTGCATCCGGAGCACGGCCTCGGCTTCGCGCACAGCGCCGCGGAGGCCAGGGCGATGGGCTTCTGGGCCATCCACGTCGATACGATGCTGTGGTCCGTCGGCCTCGGGGCCCTCTTCCTGTGGCTGTTCCGCAAGGTGGCGGTCACCGCGACCAGCGAGGTGCCGGGCGGCTTCCAGAACTTCGTCGAGACCATCATCGAGTTCATCGACGACAACGTGCGCGGGACGTTCACCGGCAAGAACGACCTGGTCGCGCCGATCGCCCTGACCCTGTTCGTGTGGATCTTCCTGATGAACACGATGGACCTCGTGCCGGTGGACTGGATCCCCTGGCTCGCGAGCCTCGTCGGGGTCCCGTACATGAAGGTGGTGGCGACCACCGATCCGAACGCGACCTTCGGCATGTCGCTCTCGGTGTTCGCGCTGACCATCTACTACAGCATCAAGGTGAAGGGCGCGGGCGGGTTCTTCGGCGAGCTCGCGTTCCAGCCCTTTCCCAAGTTCCTGTTCCCCGTCAACCTCTTCCTCGAAGGGATCTCCCTCATCTCCAAGCCGGTGTCGCTGTCGCTGCGGCTGTTCGGGAACCTGTACGCCGGCGAGATGATCTTCATCCTCATCGCCCTGCTCTACAGCGGCGGGTTCTGGTGGGGGCTGGCGGGGGGCGCGCTGCAATGGGGGTGGGCGGTGTTCCACCTGCTCATCGTCACCTTGCAGGCGTTCATCTTCATGATCCTGACCATCGTGTACCTGGACATGGCGCACTCGCACCACTGACGTCGGCGCCACGGACATCGACGTCACCGACATCACCGACATCGGCATCATCGAACCACCGGCGCCACACCACCGAACCTCGGCATCGTTAAACGGAAACGGCCTGAAATCCCGACAGGAGACTGAGAGATGGAAACAGCTCTGCTCTACATCGCCGGCGGACTCATGCTCGGCATCGGCGCGGCAGGAGCCGCGGTGGGCATCGGCATCCTCGCCGCCCGCTTCATCGAGGGCATCGCCCGCCAGCCCGAGATGCTCGGGATGCTCCGCACCCAGTTCTTCATCATGATGGGGCTGGTGGACGCGCTCCCGATCATCGCCATCGCCATCGGCCTCTACGTGCTGTTCGCGGTGGTCGGCGGCTGACGGCGGCGGATTGACGACGAACGACGCATACGCAGAAGGGATTGGATCATGAACATCAACCTGACGCTGATCGGTCAGTCCATCGCGTTCGCGGTGTTCGTGTGGTTCTGCCTGAAGTACGTCTGGCCGCCGATCCTGAATGCGCTGGAAGCGCGGCGCACCAGGATCGCGGACGGTCTCGCCGCGGCGGATCAGGGCTTGCGGGCGAAGGAAGAGGCGCAGTCGCAGATCGAGGAGGAGCTCCAGGCCGCGAAGGAGCAGGCCCGGGAGATCATCTCGAACGCGCAGCGTCGCGCCGGCGAGATCGTCGATGAGGCCAAGTCCGACGCGCGGGTCGAGGGCGGCAAGCTCCTCGACGCGGCGAAGGCCGAGATCGACCAGCAGATCCACCAGGCGCGGGAGGCGTTGCGCGGCGAGGTCGTGACGCTGGCGGTCTCGGGCGCCGAGCAGGTCCTGATGCGCGAGGTGGACGCCGCCGCGCACGAGGAAGCGCTCGGCAAGCTCGCGGCGCAGCTCTAGGCGGCCGTCGGCGGCACACCCTCCCGGCACCCGGCACCGAGGCGAAGCGGAAGCAAATGGCGGAACCAGGCGAGCTCGCACGGCCCTACGCGGTCGCCGCCTTCAGGCAGGCGGAGGAGGAAGGCCGGCTCGGCGAATGGGCCGACATGCTGGAGCTGCTCGCGGCGGTCGCACGCGACCCGGCGATGGGCGGCCTCATCGCGAACCCGAGGGTGGACCGCGCCCGCCTCGTCGATCTCTTCATCGACGTCTGCGGCGATCGGCTCTCGGACACCGGCCGCAACTTCGTCAAGGTCGTCGGCCACTACGGGCGCTTCGCGCTGCTGCCGGAGGTCTCGCGCCGCTTCGCCGAGGAGCGCGCCGCCCGCGAAGGACGCGACGAGGTCCACGTCACCAGCGCGTTCGAGCTGTCCGAGCCGCAGCGCGCCGCCATCGTCGAGGCGATGGAGCAACGCCTCGGCACCAAGGTCACGCTGGACTGCGAGGTGGACGGCTCACTGATCGGCGGCGTGGTGATCCGGGCCGGCGATCTGGTCATCGACGCCTCGCTCCGGGGCCGGCTCGGCCAGCTCGCCCAGGCGCTGGCGTAGCGCACCGGCGAAACGGCTATCGAGAACGCCGGCGTTCGAGGCCGGCAGCGAAGAGACAGGGGTTCAACTCATGCAACTCACCGCGGCGGAAGTCAGCGACCTCATCAAGAAGAAGATCGAGAGCTTCGAGGTCGGAGTCGAGGCACGCACCGAGGGGACGATCGTCTCCCTGACCGACGGCATCGCCCGCATCCACGGGCTCTCCGACGTCATGCAGGGCGAGATGATCGAGTTCCCGAACAACACCTTCGGGCTCGCGCTCAACCTCGAACGGGATTCGGTCGGCTCCGTCATCATGGGGGAGTACGGCCACATCGCCGAGGGCGATACCGTCAAGTGCACCGGGCGCATCCTGGAGGTACCGGTCGGGCGGGGGCTGCTCGGGCGGGTGGTGAACCCGCTGGGCCAGCCGATCGACGGCAAGGGGCCGATCGAGTCCGAGGGCACCTCGCCGATCGAGAAGGTCGCCCCCGGCGTGATCACCCGCCAGTCGGTGAGCCAGCCGGTGCAGACCGGGCTCAAGTCCATCGACGCGATGGTGCCGATCGGGCGCGGGCAGCGGGAGCTGATCATCGGCGACCGGCAGACCGGGAAGACGGCGGTCGCCATCGACACCATCATCAACCAGAAGGGCGGCGACATCCTCTGCATCTACGTCGCCATCGGGCAGAAGAACTCCTCCATCGCCGGCGTGGTGCGCAAGCTCGAAGAGCACGGGGCGATGGAGCACACCATCGTGGTCGCCGCCGCCGCCTCGGAATCCGCCGCGTTGCAGTACATCGCGCCCTACTCCGGATGCACGATGGGCGAGTACTTCCGCGACCGGGGCGAAGACGCCCTCATCATCTACGACGACCTCACCAAGCAGGCGTGGGCCTACCGCCAGGTCTCGCTGCTGCTGCGCCGCCCGCCGGGCCGCGAGGCGTACCCCGGCGACGTGTTCTACCTGCACTCGCGGTTGCTGGAGCGCGCCGCGCGGGTGAACGGGAAGTACGTCGAGGAGGAGACCGGCGGCGAGGTCAAGGGCCGCACGGGATCGCTGACCGCGCTGCCCATCATCGAGACCCAGGCCGGCGACGTGTCCGCGTTCGTCCCGACCAACGTCATCTCCATCACCGACGGCCAGATCTTCCTCGAAAGCGACCTCTTCAACGCCAACTTCCGCCCCGCCATCAACGCCGGCCTCTCGGTGTCCCGGGTCGGGGGCGCGGCGCAGACCGACATCGTCAAGAAGCTCGGCGGCGGGGTGCGGCTCGCGCTCGCGCAGTACCGCGAGCTCGCGGCGTTCGCCCAGTTCGCCTCCGACCTCGACGAGGCCACCCGGCGCCAGCTCGAACGCGGCCAGCGCATCATGGAGGTGCTGAAGCAGCCGCAGTACTCCCCGCTCTCCGTCGCCCACCAGGCGGTGACGCTGTACGCGGTGGACCGCGGCCATATGGACGACGTGGAGCTCGAACGGATCGGCGACTTCACGAATGCCCTGATGGCGTACATGGATTCGAGCCGGTCCAGCCTGATCGACCAGGTCAACGCCGCCCCGAAGTGGGACGACGGCGTGGAGAAGCAGTTCAAGGACGCGGTCGAGGACTTCAAGGCGAACCACGCCTGGTAGGCGCGGACGCCGCGGACGGCACGAGCACTGCGGACGGAGCGACGACATGGCCGGCGCGAAAGAGATCCGGACCAAGATCAGGAGCGTGCAGAACACGCAGAAGATCACTCGGGCCATGGAGATGGTCGCGGCGAGCAAGATGCGCAAGGCGCAGGAGCGGATGCGCCAGGCTCGGCCTTACGCGGAGAAGATGCGCCAGGTGATCGCGCACGTCGGCGCCGCCAACACCGAGTACAAGCATCCCTTCCTCGTCACCCGGGAGGAGGTCAAGCGGGTCGGGTTCGTCATCGTGTCCTCGGACCGGGGGCTGTGCGGCGGGCTGAACAACAACCTGTTCAGGACCGTGCTGCGCGAGCTCGACGGCTGGCGGGCGGACGGGGTGGAAAGCGATTTCTGCGTGATCGGCAACAAGGGCGGGGTGTTCTTCCGCCGCCTGGGCGTGAACCTGCTCGCGAGCACTTCGCAGGTCGGGGACAACCCGACCATCGACGTGCTGATCGGGACCGTCAAGGTCGTCCTCGACGCCTACGTCGAGGGCCGGATCGATCGCGTGTTCTTCGTCTACAACCAGTTCGTCAACTCCATGACCCAGCGCCCGGTGGTCGAGCGGCTCCTCCCCCGCGCCCCGTCCGAGGAGGAAGAGGTCAAGCATTACTGGGACTACCTCTACGAGCCCGACGCCAAGGACGTGCTGGACCAGCTCCTGACCCGCTACGTCGAATCCTTGGTGTACCAGGGCGTCGTGGAGAACATCGCCTCGGAGCAGGCCGCGCGCATGGTCGCGATGAAGGCGGCCTCCGACAACGCCGGCGGCCTCATCGACGACCTGCAACTCCAGTACAACAAGGCCCGGCAGGCGTCGATCACCCAGGAGCTGTCGGAGATCGTGGGCGGGGCGGCGGCGTTGTAGCCTTTGTCGACATTGCCAAGCACTTCCAGGAATTGTGACCGGTGTAGTGAAGAAACAAGAGATACTAGAGATGAACAACTTTGTTGACACTATCCCCGGAGCTAGGCGCATAGTTCATGGCATTTTGCAGGCAAGACGCGAGGGTAGGTTACCGAAGCGATTTACTGCTGCCGAGGCAAGAGAGGCTTGCCCAAGGTGGGCCAGCAGTATGTCGACCTTTCTTTCCAAGCATCGCCGTGGAAATCGCGGCAAGACCGAACGTTTCATACGGCATAACGATGGCACCTGGAGCCTTATCGGCGAGTGTAGGAGTCGCAAGTGAGGATGAGAGAGGAGAACTCAAGGCGTCCGCACCAAGTACTGTATCCTTCTGCTATGGCGTCTCCGACACGATTCTGCCTGCGCACGGCGACACGCCGGACACTGGTTCGTATGATCACGGTCGCGGATGACCTTAGTAGATTTCGTGAGATCCACCGATCCGGCTATAGGAATTGTGCATATCCATGAGACGAAACACATGATTTATCTTATAGCAGGTTGTTTAATAGTGCTGTGCCTAATTTTGATGGTGATCTCGCCAGCGTTTCGGTCTTTTTTCGGCATCCTTGGCCTCCTTGTCATCTTTTCGCTTCTGCTGTTCTGGGTAGGATTGGACGCTGTGCGGTGGATCGCTGGTGGAATCCTTGGTATAGCGAGTCTCGTTTTGGTATTTATGGCGTGGGATTATTTGACGAAAGATAAGAGGGAAGCGAAACGGCGTGAAAGGATACGCTTAGAAATAGAAGAAGAAAGACAGGCACAACGCGCAAAACGCAAAATAGTACTTCCTGATAACGGCCCAAGGCACAGTACCATGCGTGATACGGCGGAGACGGATTCAGCGGATATTCCAGAGAGACGAACATGAGTAGCGGAAATATCTCTGGAACCATTGGGACCATCGTGGACGTGCAGTTTCCGCGCAAGGAGTGTGGCATGAAAGATAGTCCAAGACGAATCCATCAAGCCGACCTGCTAGCCCGGGGGTGTCGTCAGGTTGAGGCAGAAATTGATGATTAAGGCAAAGCGCCGACCGGTATCTCGGTATGCAATGGATTGAACGTCAAACAGGACGACACACCGGCGTTGAGTGAATGCGAGAGTCGAGTTATCAGATTTCGGACACATACATCGCTATCCTCTCCGAATCACGCCCGTCTTCCAAATGCAAACGCGATGATAGAACTCCCGTAACCAAAAAAGACTTATTATGAAAGCCTCTCCGGATCTGATACACGATTTCTCGGTAGCCGAGTTGGAATTCATAGGTGCACCTTATCAGGATGCTTTCGGTCGGTATAACAAAAAAACAGTCGCGGAAACGCTCCGACATTGTCAATACCGAACACTCGCAGCAGAGGTGAAGGAGTGCTATCAACATATCCTTGATGAGCCGTTGGGAACAGCACTTCTTCGTTTGAAGCAGAACGATGATCCGTTCTATCTTCGATTCCTTAACCGCTACGGTGATCTACGGTATTCCACTTTTCGTCTCGCGACTCCGAAGTTCGAGTCCAAGACCGGCGTGTACGCATACTTTGAAGACAAAATTCTCCGTTATATCGGAAGATGTGAGAGCTCAATGAAGATACGCGTGAATCAGGGCCACGGAAAAATCTACCCAAAGAATTGCTATTTGGACGGCCAAAGAACAGATTGCCGCTTGAACGCAAAAATCACGAAGATATCAGAATCGATAGTGCTCCGATTCTGCGTCATTGAAAACAAATCGGAAATCGAGCGTGTGGAAACTTCTCTGATTCATAAGCATGGCCCTGTCTGGAACATTCAACGTGCTTAAGCATCCACCGTCGTTTCTGGGAGGCTTTGCATGATTTTCTGACCGATAGATGACAACGCTCCCTGTAGCAGGGCCGAAAACCCACTGGAGGCTTGTAAACATGGCGGACGCTGACGAACGTCGGAGACGTTTCAAGGTGCTCATCGGAGGTGCTCATCCTCAAGGGCGTCTCTCTACCGAAGCGAAGAACGCGCTTGAGCGGGATGTAGAGAAGATGCACTCCGAGGATGCGGTACGAGAGATCGCAGAGCTGCTTGAGGAAATTTACTACGAGCATGGCGGTGCGGTCATCGCACGTCTGCGGGAATACTCGCAGGCGCACACGGCGCTACGACTCGGCAAGCATGTCACATTTGTAGAGTTGCAGAACGAAATCCTCGACGGCGATCGCGAAGGGGTAGTCGATGACGAATGTGCGCAGTGCCTCTACGAATCCCACATGATGCTACTCAGCATGAGCATTCGGAAGTGGGCATCTATGTACGAAAACCTTGACTATCAACCAGAGTAGCAGCGCTATGCGACAAGAAGTCAAGCCAATGCCAAAGGACATCTGATCACCTACATGTTAGCAGAGAGATTTCGCTTCCAAGCCAGTACCATTTGAAAAGTGATGGCAACCTACAAAAAGATCCAGAACTGGGTCAAACAACAATACGGATGGCAACCGAAGACATGCTGGATAGCTCATGCTAAGGAACTTGCCGGCCTTGAGTGTCGTAATGCTCCGAATCGTATAGAAGGCGAACGAGCTAACCCATGTCCGGATGAGAAGCGCGAAGCGATATTTGCAGCGTTCCGGCATTTCGGGATGCTTATGAACACTGGAGGCCGTCCGAGGAAATCAATTAAAGAAGACACACCATGAGTACCACGATTTATTTGCTGACAGTATTTATATTGCTTGCGATGTTGGCTGGCGATGCATTGAGATTCCGATTTCGCCAGAAGGAGATGCAAAAACATGATCGGGTGCTGTTTCCATTCTGCCAGCTACGCCGCGACATCATACGTTTTTTGTACATGAACGTCATCGAAAATACGAATTCATTCTCCTTGGTGGAATACAAATCTGTCCGTCGGTTGTTGAACATGCTGGATGCCATCATCCATGACTACAATCAACATCAAACATCAATATCCGATGTGCGAAAGATTGTGAAGCATTTCAAGATGTACTGGAAAATATCGAAGACCGCATTGGAGACGTCAAGCCATCCGGAAATCCGAGAATTCAATGAATGTATCCACCGGCTTCTGGGTACGGCATTACTCGCCTATACGCCGTTGACTCGTTCCAGATCCGGTTGGCGTCTTTGTAGCAACTGCGTATGATATGGGCCAGCAAACCCCCTTCGGCGTTTCTGCACAGCATGGGACGGAGAAAACAATGAAGAATCCGGGATTTCCGAAGGGATGGGACGAGAAACGGGTGTCCGGGCTGTTGGCTCACTACGAAACTCAATCCGGGGAAGAATCGTCGCTGAAGACGAAGCCGTCTCGCTCGATCCCGAGCAGACCGTGATGGAGGTTCCGTCCAGGTTCGTACCGGCGGTGCGTGAACTCATCGCATAAACACGAGGAAACTGTCTGAACAGCCGGCGCCGCCTCACGGCTCGTCCACTGCGGAGACAAGTTCAGCGGATACATCAGGGAGACTACAACCATTGGCTCAAAGAGCTAGTGGGTGAAGATGATGCGCAATGATCCAATCGTCGAAGAAATGCGGACGTACGGGCAAGAGTTCGCTGCCAAGCATGGCAACGATGTCCGGCGTATATGTGATGCATTGAGGCAATCGGAGATAGCGTCCCGGCGCAAGGTCGTACGCCACGGACCAAAGCGCCTGAAGCGAGAGGCTGCACGCTGACAAAGCATTGCAGGAGCGGGTACTACGGAAGAACCTCAACCGTTGCCGAATGGAGTTGAATCGTGAACGAATGGTTCGCCAATCCATTGTTTTGGATTGCTTTCTTGTCGCTGCTGCCGGTGGCCGCAGGGGCGATCTTCGCGTTTGGACAGTGGAAAGGCGAAGGTCGATTCGGATCGGGCATTGTTCAAAGGACTCATGGCGGAGGTCCGTAACGACATCAAGGAGATACTCAGGCGGTTGCCGTCTCATACGCTGACCGATGGTAGTTCGCCCCGATTGACGGATTTGGGCAGATCCATTTCCGAACGCTCCGCGGCGCTTTGAGTTTGTCAATACGGCTTGGTGGAATTGACGCTGCTGTCCGCACGGTGGTAGCTTCCATTGGGCGGATCTGACATAGAAGACGTACAAAGGCGCGCAAAATCGTCCAAGAATCGAATGGGAGGTGCGTCATGAACGAGAATCTTCAGAAAGAAATCGACGCCAATTTCGAAGCATTTCAGCAGGTACTTCCGGATCTGTTGCCGCGTGAAGCTGATCGTTGGGCCTTGATGCGTCACGGGGAATGCGTCGACTTTTATGACACCCTGCGAGACGCTGAGACGGCAGGACGGGCGATGTATAAAGACAGGATGTTTTCGGTGCAGCAGGTGTCGGCCGCCGCCGTGGATCTGGGTTGGTTCTCCCATGCCATCAGGATGAGGCACGTCGCGGTGAGGCGGAATACGTCGTCATGAATGCTGAGCAAGTGCGCAACGATGCACGGCATTGCAACGTCGAAAGGGCACAAGATCGACGCCACTTTCGGGAAATATGAAGGTCAAACAATATGTGGTCCAAAATATTAGTTGGGTTGTCCATAGCCGGGGGTTTATGTGGCTTTGCCGCACTGCTGTCGCTTTTTTATTTGATTCCTATTGAAGCTATGGTTTCAGCAAACAAGATAGAATATATCTATGACAGATTGTCTCTCCATATGTGGTTCTTGGAAATGATTTTGCTTATCTCTGGATTGACCGCAGCGGTACTCGGCTTCGTCGGCTACCAATCAGTGAAAGAAGAAGCAGTAAAGCAGGCAATAGTGAAAACTGAGCAAGAAGTTCGAGCATACTTGAAAACAGTGAAAACAGTGAAAGTAGTGGTAGAAACAGTGGATGAATCGGACAAAGAATTAGGATCGGTTGATTACCAAATACAACCGAATTCAGCGAAGGAGGAAATGCAATGAAAAACAATTCAGAATCACTTATGGAAATAATATCCAGATATAAGAACCGAGTTCCGGTTCAGGTTGTGGACATTGCACATGAAATGGGCATAAAGGTTTACAAATCGGATAGCTGGCCGGATCACATATCGGGCCTGATCCGCAAAGATCCAGAGTATGGCGGAAAGAGCGGATACGCCATATACACGAATGCAAACCATCCGAAGACGAGACGGCGATTCACAATTGCACACGAGCTGGGCCATTACGTTTTACACCGTGATGAGATCGGAGATGGAATCACGGACGACGCGCTATACCGGAGTCGATTGGGTGGTTCGCTTGAGAGACAAGCAAACCGGTTTGCAGCAAATCTCTTGATGCCTTGGGAGCTTGTCATTGAAGCAACCAATCTGGATTTTGATACCGTGGATAAACTGGCCGCGAAGTTTGAAGTATCGAGAAGTGCGATGTCCGTCCGTCTTGAAGTCCCCTTCGAGACAGGGCCGGATCACAAGGTGGGTGATTAGGGAGACGAACATGAGCTCTGGAAACATCGTCGAAATCATCGGGGCCGTCGTGGACGCGCAGTTCCCGCGCGCGGCGGTGCCCAAGGTCTACGACGCGCTCAAGGTCGAGAACGGCCTGACCCTGGAAGTGCAGCAGCAGATCGGCGACGGGGTGGTGCGCACCATCGCGATGGGCTCCACCGACGGCCTGAAGCGCGGTGTCGGGGTCGACAACACCGGGGCGCCGATCTCGGTGCCGGTCGGCCCGAAGACCCTGGGGCGCATCATGGACGTGCTCGGCACGCCGGTGGACGGGGGCGGCGAAGTCGGCGCCGGGGAGCACTGGCCCATCCACCGCAAGGCCCCGGCCTACGTCGACCAGGCTGCGGGGATCGAGATCCTGGAGACCGGCATCAAGGTCATCGACCTCATCTGCCCCTTCAACAAGGGCGGCAAGATCGGGCTCTTCGGCGGCGCGGGCGTGGGCAAGACGGTCGCCCTGATGGAGCTCATCCGCAACATCGCCATCGAGCACTCCGGCTTCTCGGTGTTCGCCGGGGTGGGGGAGCGCACCCGCGAGGGCAACGACTTCTACCACGAGATGACCGATTCGGGCGTGCTCGACAAGGTGGCGCTGGTGTACGGGCAGATGAACGAGCCGCCCGGCAACCGCCTCCGCGTGGGACTGACCGGCCTCACCATGGCCGAGTTCTTCCGCGACGAGGGGCGCGACGTGCTGTTCTTCGTGGACAACATCTACCGCTACACCCTCGCCGGCACCGAGTGCTCGGCCCTGCTCGGGCGCATGCCCTCCGCGGTGGGCTACCAGCCGACGCTGGCCGAGGAGATGGGGGTGCTGCAAGAGCGCATCACCTCCACCAAGACCGGCTCGATCACCTCGATCCAGGCCATCTACGTCCCCGCCGACGACCTCACCGACCCCTCCCCGGCGACCACCTTCGCCCACCTCGACGCGACCCTGGTGCTCTCGCGCCAGATCGCGGAGCTGGGCATCTACCCGGCCGTGGACCCGCTCGATTCGACCAGCCGCCAGCTCGACCCCCTCGTCATCGGTACGGAGCACTACGACATTGCGCGCCGGGTGCAGGGGATCCTGCAACGCTACAAGGAGCTGCGCGACATCATCGCGATCCTCGGCATGGACGAGCTCTCCGACGAGGACAAGCTGGTGGTGTCGAGGGCGCGCAAGATCCAGCGCTTCCTCTCCCAGCCCTTCTTCGTCGCCGAGGTGTTCACCGGCTCGGCCGGCAAGTACGTGCCGCTCAAAGACACCATCGCCGGCTTCAAGGCGATCACGGACGGCGAGATGGACGAGTTCCCGGAGCAGGCGTTCTACATGGTCGGCGGTATCGAGGAAGTGCAGGAGAAGGCGAAGAGCGTCTGATCGGTCCCTTGTCCGTGAAGTCTTCGACAAAACGGCGAAGATTTTCGCCGACCGGCGTTCGGTTCCGGCGATGCCGGGATAGATATCGGCCTCGGGTTGCGGTGCAGCGCCGCGAGCCGCAGAAGGTGATCAAGGCGCCGGTGCTTTCGACCGCAGGTGGTTCGGCCGGCAGAGATGCCGAGCCAACAGTTCATTCAAGCCGACGCTGCTGCGCGGCCTGGCTTGATTCACTGGCTTGATTCAGACGATCGGCCCGGAGACGAGACATGCCAGCCACGATCCGACTCGACATCGTCAGCGCCGAGCGCGAGCTCTTCTCGGGCGAGTGCGAGATGGTGGTCGCCCCCGGCGCGATGGGGGAGCTGGGGATCCTGCCCCGCCATACCCCGCTGATCACCCGACTCAAGCCGGGCGAAGTCCGGGCGACGATGGCGGGGGGCGAGGAGCAGTCCTTCTACGTTTCCGGCGGCATGCTGGAGGTCCAGCCCCACGTGGTGACGGTGCTCTCCGACACCGGGCAGCGTGCCGAGGATCTCGACGAGGCGGCGGCGCTTGCCGCGCAGGAGCAGGCCGAACGCATGCTCGCGGATCGGGCGGCGGACATCGACGAGGCGCGTGCGAGGGCGGAGCTCGCCCAGGCCGCCGCCCAGCTCCAGGCGATCCGCCGGGTGCGCGGCCGGCGCTGAAGCGGCGACCGCTGGCGCGGCGGGGCTACAAGTTCAGGCCGCGCGTCAACGAAACCGGGCGCACCGGTCAGCGACGCATCCCGCCGCACGCCAGACGTCCCTCCCTGCCTACAGCGCGTTCAGCTTCGCCAAGTTGGTTTGGCGCAGCTCCTCTTCCGTGAAACCGACGTCATAGGCCGGGGACAAGACAAGCTCCGCGCGCCTGACGTCGATCTTCACGAACGACGACATATACGAATGATACGCGGCCCAGCGTTCCTCGAACGCCTCGCGGAGCTCCGCGTCGGCACCGTCCTTTCGGTGTATCGACGCCGTCCCCGTGACGCGCACCGCCTTCCGCAGCACCACGTCGATGAAACACACCTCGACGTTCGGCTGTCTTCTGATGTTGGCGAGCGTGCCGGGCGAGCGAATGTTGCCGAACGCGAGCGCGGTGTCGCTCAAGATGACGAACGTGGCCTTCGGCGACACCGACGGCGTTCCATCGCCATTGACGGTCGCCACCATTCCGGCCGGATGGGCGGTGATGAGTGCACGAGCTTCCGCGCTGAGCATGGGTCAATCCCAAGTGGTGCGGCAATGCGGAAGGATTGCACACGAGTGGAATGGTGGACAGTCCCATTTTCAGCCGATGAACGCAGACCTCTTCCGCTGCCGGCTGCCGCAAGGAATCGCTCGACGAGCTCGTCGTACTCCGGCAGGGAAAACAGAGTGTCCCGTCACGGTGACGGGCGTGCCATCGTTTGATCGGGGTGAACCCTTCCGTGGTCTGTCGTGACCTCCACGGTCACCATTCATCGTTCTTCGAAGTAGCGCTGCCCGCGCTTGAATACACCCGGATCGGCTACCGGCTCCGCGCCCCGGAACGTCCGGCCCGAGGTGGGGGGCGGGAGGTTCGAAACCGCGACGACCACCCCACGGGCCGTCTCCGGGGCGGTGACGAGGTCTCGCCAGGCGTCCGCGAGATCGTCCCGGGTGATTGCGCGTACCGCCTCCAGGAGCCGTTCGCGACGGTCGAATGCGTAGTGGTCACGGTCGATCTCGCCCCAGTACCGCTCGGTGCGTTGGTCGAGGCGGGTCTCGGCTTCCAGCAGCGAGCGCTCCACTGCGGCTCGGTGGCGCTCGAAGACCGCGGGCGGCATGTCACGAAGCGCGGCGTCGGACCGGTCCAGAAAGGAATCCACGTGCCGGTGGAGGGCCTCGGGCGGGGCGGACGGGGATTGGATCACCAGCGCGAGGCCCGGCACGTCGAGCATCTGCAGCGAGGTCGCGAAGACGATGTAACCGATCTCGCGCTCGGTGCGGAGCTCGTGGAAGAACCTGTTGCCTGTCGCCTGCGCGAGCAGCGCCATCGTCGCGCGTTCGGGAAGCCCACGATCGCGTCCCTGGCGGTAGACGGCGAGCGCATGGTCTTCGTGGTCGCTCGCAAGCCACCGGGTATGGCGCGTCCCGGGTTCGAGCCGAACCACGCGGCCGTGCGTCACCCGCTCCGGACGCATCGAGCCGAAGAGCTCGCGCTCCAGCACGCCACCGAGCGCCTTGGCGGTTTCGGCGGTGACGTTTCCGTGGGCGAGGGCGACGATCTCCCCGCGCTTGAAGAACCGCGCCGCATACTCGCGCAGATCCTCGACCTCCACCGTTTCGAGCGCATTGAGCAGAGTGTCGTTGGACCAGTCCGGGTCGAGCAGCAGCTCGCGCACGTTGCCGATTGCACGGCGGAACGGCCTGCGCTCATCGGCGTTTCCAAGCTGGTGGGCGTACTCCGTCTTCTCCGCCTCGAACCGCCGCGGCGGGAGCGGCAGCGCACGCAGGGTCGATACGATGCGGGCGAGCAGCAGGTCCTGCTTGTCGCTCCAGCCGGAGAGACGAGCGGTGATCCCGCGGCGGTGCCGGTACAGCGAATAGGATTGCCCGGCGAGCGCGGCGGGATAGGCGAACTCGTCGAGGGCGTCGTTCGCCATGCGGGCGAGCAGCGTGCTCAGCACCGCGTGCTCCGGCGAGTCGTTGGCGATCGGGGAGCGTACCGCGAAGTAGAAGTTCGTCCGCGGCTGCCCGAAATCGAGATCGGCGCGATGCCACAGATCGAAGCCGGGCCGGCTCGCGAGGCGGGTTGGTTGCGGCCCGGCTCCCCGGGCGTCGATCAGCGCCAGATCGCCGGGAACGAAGGGATTCGGCTCCGGCAGGGCGAGGGCGTCGTCCGGCGCCGGATCGCGCCAGCGCGCCACGGTCTCGGGAGGGATGGGGCGCAGCCGGTATGCGGTCTCGTGAAACGGCGTGGCTGCGTCCGTGGGCACGCCCTTCGCCACCACCGTCACCAGCACGCGATCCGGAGTGAGCTCCGACAGGAACCGCCGCTCCAGGACCGGGTCGAAGTCGTCGAAACGGTAGGGCGCGGTCAGGATCTCGTGCACCGGATAGACGTGCAGTGCGGAGGCCAGCGACCTCGCGTGAGAGCGGGCGCCGGCCTTCTCGAGAAAGCGGAAACCGATCCGCGCCATGCGCGCGATCTCCTCGTGATGGCGCGGCTCGATCCCGTCCCGGCGGATGAGGTCGAGGTAGGCGAACACCGAGCCGACCACCTCCGTGGCCTGCGCGACCCCCGCCTCGGTGGCCCGGATGGTGATCCCGAACGTAGCGAAGTCCGGATGCCCCATGCCCGGTCCCGCGCTCAGGCCCTCGGCCCAGCCGCGCCCCTTCAGCGCCGAGAGCAGGCTCCCGCGGCCTTCGTGGCCGAGGAGGTGGGAGACGAGCGCGAGCGGGTGCGCCCGGTAGTGCGGGCGCAACGGCGGGATCGCGAACGAGAGCGAGATAGTGCGCAGCTCGCGGATCGGCTCGACGTCGAGCCGCGCCGGCAGCAGTCCTTCCCGGTACAGCGGCAGGGTGATGCGCTGCGGCCCGATCTCGCGGCGCGGTACCGCGGAGAACCGCGCCCGCACCCAGTCCGCCAGCACGTCGAGGGACTCGCGGCCGACGACGGCGAGCTTCATCAGGTGGGCCGAGTAGTGGCTTTCGTAGAAATCGATCAGCTCGTCGCGGACGTCGGCGCCGGGGCGGTCCGCGAGGGTCGTCGCGTTCCCGACGAGGAACCGCGAGAGGGGATGGCGGGGGTCGAGGGCCTGCTTCCACGCCGCGAAGCTCCGGAGCCGATCGCTGCGGCGCCGCGAGACGTACTCGGAATGCACGACCTGACGCTCGCGCTCGATGGATTCGCGGTCGAACCGCGGGGAGACGAAGAACTGTGCGAACCGGTCGAGCGCGCCTTCGAGGTGCGCGGCGTCGATGTCGAAGAAGTAGCTCGTATGGGCGAACGAGGTGGTGGCGTTGCCGGAGCCGCCGTGCTCGGCGAGGAAGCGGCCGTACTCGCCGGGGTCGGGATACTTCCCGGTGCCGAGAAACAGCATGTGCTCCAGGAAATGGGCAAGTCCCGGACGCGTGTCCGGATCGTCGGCGCTCCCCACGTTGACGTCGAGGGCGGCCGCGGCCCTGTCGGCGGCGGGGTCGGAGACCAGGAGGGCTTCGAGCCCGTTGTCGAGCATGATCGCCCGATAGTCCCGGGTATCGGCGGGGCTGCGCTCGATCTCGATCCCGTGCACCGGCGCGAGGCCGGACAGCAGCAGGACGAACGCCGCGACGATCGGATGAAACAACGTGATTCGCATGCCGGAGCTCTCGTCAGCCTGCGTCGACGGACCGGATTGGACCCCGACCGGCCTCGAAGAACAACCGCAGGGTGCAGTGAATCCGACAATGGCCGGATATATCCCTTTGCCGCACGGTTCGACTCTCCGGCACCCCGTGCGGCCGTCACTGCACGTAGCGCGGCGCGGCAGCGTGCCCCGCCGCGCGCCCGTTCGATTCGACGGTGCCTCGGACACCGCCACCGCTCCGTTTGCAGGCGCTCCTGGAGGGAGTACGATGGCGCCATCTCCGCTTCACCGCCAAGCTAAGGAATCCGGCCATGAGCGCCCAGCCTCGACTCCCGGATCTTCCCACCGTCAAGGTATCGACACGGTTCGAGCTCGATACCGGACCAGCCCGCCATCGCGTCGGCCTGATCGCACTCGACAGCGATGTCGCGACTGAACGTGACTTCCACCTCATGGCGCCGCCGGACGTCATGTTCCATACGTCGCGGATCCACTGTACCAACCCGATCACCGTCGAGAACCTCCGACGGCAGGGTCCGCTGCTGCGCGACGCGGTGAGGCTGCTCATTCCCGGCCAGCGGCTCGACGTGATCGCGTATAGCTGCACGTCGGGCACCGTCGCGATCGGATACGAAGGCGTCGCGAGCGAGATCCGCGCGGCGGAGCGCCCCGGCATTCCGGTGGTGACGCCGATTACTTCGGCCCTTGCAGGGTTCGCACATCTCGGGATCCGCTCCATCTCGCTCCTGACCCCGTACCTCGACTCGGTCAACCAGGCGATGCGCGCATTCATCGAGTCCCACGGCGTGAGGGTGGTCAACATCGGGGGATTCTGCATGGAGGACGACCGGGAGATGGCGTGCATCCCACCCGATGCGATCCTGGACGCGGCCATCGAAGTCCTTGACGAGCGCGCCGATGCCCTCTTCATCTCATGCACCGCGATCCGTGCGGCCGAGATCATCGAGCGCGCCGAAGCGGCGCTCTCGCGTCCGGTCCTGAGTGCGAACCAGACCCTGATCTGGCAGTCGCTCCGGGAAGCGGGCTACCACGCACCGGTGCAGGGATTCGGCCGTCTGCTCGCGAGCCAGGAGCCTGCGCCGTAGAAAATATCGCGGCGGCACAACACGCCCATACATTGCCTGAAATAAAATTTTCCGCGTGATTTCTCATTTCAAGGCACTCTCGCACGCGAAAAAGCGACTCAAAACGGGTCATTTTCTTCCATGAATCTTCTGCGGCGCAGGCTCCTATAGGGATTCGATCGATCGATTCAAGTAAGACGAGAATCGATGATATTGCTCCACTCTCGAACCTCACTGGGCTTCAGTGGCTCTATTTGATGGAGACGAAAGTCTCGGACCTTACTCCGCTCGCGAATCTCACCGGACTTCAACATCTCGATTTAGATGGAACACGGGTTTCAGACCTTACCCCGCTCGCGAATCTCACCAAGCTTCAGTCACTTGATTTGACAGGGACAGGGATTTCCGAGAACGAGGCCAGGAAACTACGCGATACCCTGCCTCATTGCCATATCCTGACCTGAACCGGCGTGGCTGCCCGACGCCCGTACTGCGGCATGCAGCCCTGTACTGCCCGGATTCTCGCTCGGGTTGACGGCCCTCCGGCGTAACCCGGATAGTGCGCCGCCTTCTCCCGGACAGGCAGGGCCGGCGATGTTCTTCGACGACCACCGCAAGCACGGACTCCGGCACAATCCGTTCAAGGCGCTGGTTGCGCCCCGTCCCATCGCCTGGGTGAGCAGCGTGAGCGCCGACGGCGTCGCGAACCTCGCCCCCTTCAGCTACTTCAACGCCTGCGCGGACCGGCCGCCGACCGTCATGTTCGCGCCCAACAACCCCCGCCCGGATGGCGACGGCAAGGACACCCTGCGCAACATCGAGCAGACCAACGAGTTCGTGGTCAACCTGGCCGGATACGATCTCCGCGAGCCGATGAACCTGACCTCCGCCCACGTCGATCCGTCGATCGACGAATTCGAGCTCGCGGGGCTGACCCCGGCACCCTCGGTACACGTGAAGGCGCCGCGCGTCGAGGAGGCGCCGGTGAGCCTGGAATGCCGCTTCCTCACCCGGCTCCGGCTCCCGAGCGACCATCCCGCGATCGAGAACAACGTGGTGATCGGCCAGGTCGTCGGAACCCACATCGCCGAGCGCATCATCCGCGACGGCATGATCGACATGGCCGCGTACCGTCCGGTCGCACGGCTCGGCTACATGGATTACACGTCGGTCGAAACCGTGTTCGAGATGTTGCGCCCCGACTGAGATCCCCAACCCGGCATAGCCGGAACCGGGGCCTGCTCCGAGCTTTGGAAGGGACTTGGTAGAAGCGGTTCTTCGCGATGACGGGGCCTGCCGTCGAGGTCGCTGCATTTCCGGTCTTTCATGGCGTTGCTTCCCGGGGCCTGCATCGGGCGGCGAAGGATCGTCATCCCTTGCCTTTCCACGGAACGAGCGCCCGCTCGATCTTCCGCATGAGGAGGTCGAACACGAATGCGACGGCGCCGATCACCACGATGCCGAGGAAGACGATGTCGGTGGCGAGAAAGCGGGCGGCGTTCAGCACCATCACCCCGATCCCGGCCTTGGCCGCGACCATCTCCGCCGCGACCAGGGTGGTCCATCCGAAAGCGATTGCGACCCGCATGCCGGTCAGGATCTCGGGGAGCGCAGCCTTGAGCACCACCTGCCGAATGACCTGCTGCCGGCTCCCGCCCATTGAATACGCCGCGTGGATCTGCTCCATCGAGACGGAGCGCACGCCCGCCCGGGCGTTGATGGCGATGGGCGCGAAACAGGCCAGATAGATCAGGAAGAGCTTGCCGGATTCGCCGATCCCGAACCAGATGATGGTCAGCGGCAGGTAGGCGAGCGGCGGAATCGGGCGGTAGAACTCGATCGGCGGATCGAAGACCCCGCGTGCGAGACGGCTCATGCCCATCGCGATTCCGATCGGGATCGCGGTGACTACCGCCAGGAAGAAGGAGCTGAATACGCGGTAGAGGCTCCAGAGGATGTGCTCGTGCAAGGTGTGCTCGCTGAAGCCATGGCACTCGGCCTCCACCTCGGTCCGCGCGCCGACCACGGTGAGCAGCTTCTCGAAGTAGTACTCCGTGCACGCGATCTTGTTGAACTTCGAGATCACCATTTCGGGTGAAGGCAGGAACAGCGGACGGATCAGCTCGAGCTGGGTCACGAGCCACCAGCTCCCCAGAATCACCACGATGGTGACGGCGCTGATTGCCGTGCTGTTGCCCCGGCCCGGGGCCCCGTACTGATCGACCACCTGCGGCGCGCGCCGCGAGAAAATACCGAAGTTCATGGCGTTTCCTCGCCCACCTCTTCGCCGTAGATGATGGACAGGATCTCCTCGCGAATCCTGATGAAATCGGGTGACGACTTGACCTTTCGCGCATTGCCCGATTCGAAGAACTGGTTGCAGAAGTCGAGATCGTACTCATGCGTGATCCGGCCCGGCCGCGGGGACATCACCACGAGCCGGGTGGCCATGAACAGCGCTTCCTCCACGCTGTGGGTGATGAAGAACACGACCTTTCCGGTCTTTCTCCACACGTCGAGGATCAGCTCCTGCATGCTCTCGCGCGTGAAGGCGTCCAGCGCGCCGAGCGGCTCGTCCATGAGCAGCATGTCCGGGTCGCAGGTCAACGCCCGGGCAAGGCCGACCCGCTGCTGCATGCCGCCGGAGAGCTGATAGACGGGGTAATGCTCGAAGTCCGACAGACCGACCAGGGCCAGATTCTCGCGGGCCCTGGCCCGGCGTTCGGCGCTCCCCACCCCCTGGAGCTTGAGCCCGAACTCGGTGTTCCCGACCACGTCCAGCCACGGGAGCAGGGCGTGCTTCTGGAAGACGACGCCCCGATCCTTTCCTGGACCGCCGACCGGCTCGCCCTTGTGCAGGACCTCACCGGAGGTAGGGGAGAGGAAACCGGCGATGACGTTGAGCAGGGTGGTCTTGCCGCAGCCGGAGGCCCCGAGCGCCACGACGAACTCGTTCTCGCGGAAATCGAAGCTCACGTCTTCGAGGGCCTTGACGCTTCCAAGACCCTGCAGGGCCGGGAACTCCATTCCGACGTGGCGCAGATTGATGACCGAGGTCATGGGTACATGGCTATCCCGACGGCGACTCGGGACTTCCGGGCCGGTCCGGACCGGAGCCGCCTTCCGCATCGAACCGGCAACCGGGAGCGATGCCTGTCGTCCCGGCCGGCCCCGACGAAGCACGCCGGGGCCGGCCGGAAGTCCATCGATCCCATGTCAGACCGGGCTCAGCACCCGCCGTCCAGCACCATCTGCGCGAATTTCGGCGTCGCGGAGTCGGCGTAGCTGTCGAGCACGTTGTCGAGCTTGCCCTGGGACATCAGAAACTCCGATGCCGCCATCAGTGCGTTCTGTACGCCGCCGCCGAGCCATGTGCCCGAGACCTGCTCCTCCAGGGTCGGATAGTCGTACAGCGCGAGCACTCCGGCGACCTGTGCCTCGTCGCCGGACACGCTTTTGGCGATCCCCATGGCGTTGCCGGTCCCCGGGGCGTAGGCCATCGGATTGGCTCGATAGTCGGCATCGGCCGCCGCCACCATCTTGACCCACTGGCAGGTGAAATCGGGATTCTCCTCGGTGAACCCCTTGCGCGCGACCATCGCATCGAAGGTGGCCTTGCCCCAGTTGCTGAGATCGCCCGACGTGAGGAGTACCCGACCCTTCTCCTTCATGCGGCCGAGGGCAGGATCCCAGACGAATCCGCCGTTGATGTCGCCGCGTTCCCATGCCGCGACCATGTCCGGCGGCGACATGTCGAGCACATCGAGGTCCTTCGGCGAGACGTTGAACTGCTCCAGGGCGAACATCATGTGGAAATGCGTGGTGGAGCCGAACGGCACCGCGATCGTCTTTCCCTTGAGGTCCTGCGGAGCGGTGATGGAGTCATCGACGACCAGCGCCTCCGCGTCGTTGATGTTGTCGTAGACGTAGATGACCTGAAGATCGACGCCCCGGCTGTAACCCGCTGCCGACGGCGAGGAGCCGTTGAGCGAGATGTCCACCGATCCCGACGCCATGGCGTTGATCACCTCGGTGCCGGAGGTGAATTTCACGAACTCGATGCTCTTGCCTCCGAGGCCGTTCGCCGCGAGCTCCTCCATCTTCGCCTTCCACGGCCCGTACACGAGCTGATAACCCACCGTGACGTCGGCCGCGTGCGCGCTTCCGGCAAGGCCGATCAACGCCGACGCGGCAACGATTGCAGCTTTTCGCAGTTGTCTCTTCATGATTCGTCTTCTCCTTGGCAATTGTGGCAAACACTGTACTCGCTCCGGCGAAGCGCCATCCGGCTCGCACTCGAAGCGCTCCTCCGAGCACACACCGCCCCGGGGCGTCGTCCATGAGCCGCAAGTCACGGACTTGGCCCGAAGCCAGACTCATGCCGTCACTGTACGCCAGTTGCAGGGTAGAATCGATATATTCCTGGCGAGAACAGACCGCCGACGCTCGCCACATCCCCGTTGACGCTGCCGCGCGACGTCACGATTCCCCGGAGACCCGAACATGGATGCCAAGACGAAGATCGCCCTGGGCGACCCCGCGCTGTTCCGCCAGCAGTGCTACGTGAACGGCGAATGGATTGACGCAACAGGCGGCCCCACGATCGAGGTCGACAACCCGGCGACCGGCGAGATCATCGGCACCGTCCCCGCCCTTGGCGCCGAAGAGACCCGCATGGCGATCGAGGCGGCGGATGCGGCATGGGCCGGGTGGCGCTCGCGCCCGGCGAAGGCGCGCGCCAACCTGATGCGCCGCTGGTTCGAGCTGATGATGCAGCACCAGGAAGACCTCGCGGTGCTGATGACGAGCGAGCAGGGCAAGCCCCTGGCCGAGTCCCGCGGCGAGATCGCCTACGCGGCGTCCTTCGTCGAGTGGTTCGCGGAGGAGGGGAAGCGCGTCTACGGGGACGTCATCAATCATCCGCTGCCCGGCAAGCGGATCGTGGTGCTGAAACAGCCGATCGGCGTCGTCGCCTCGATCACCCCGTGGAATTTCCCCGCCGCGATGATCACCCGAAAGTGCGCCCCGGCCCTCGCGGCGGGCTGCCCCGTCGTCATCCGTCCGGCGTCGCAGACCCCGTTCTCGGCTCTGGCCCTGGCCGAGCTCGCCGAACGCGCCGGGATTCCGCGTGGCGTGGTCAACGTCATCACCGGGCCGTCCGGCGCGATGGGCGCCGAGCTCACCTCGAACCCGACGGTGCGCAAGCTCTCGTTCACCGGCTCCACGGAGGTCGGCAAGCTCCTGATGTCGCAGTGCGCATCGACGGTGAAGAAGGTCAGTCTGGAGCTCGGCGGCAACGCCCCCTTCATCGTCTTCGACGACGCGGACCTCGACGCTGCGGTGGCCGGTGCGATGGCCTCGAAGTACCGCAACGCGGGGCAGACCTGCGTATGCGCCAACCGGGTGCTGGTCCAGGACGGGATCCACGACGCATTCGCCGCGAAGATGGCCGAGGCGGTCAAGGGGCTCAAGGTCGGCAACGGGCTGGAGGACGGCACGCAGCAGGGGCCGCTCATCGACATGCGCGCGGTGGAGAAGGTCGAGGACCACATCGCGGACGCGACCGCGAAGGGCGCGATGGTCGCGGCCGGCGGCGGGCGCCATGCCCTCGGCGGCAGCTTCTTCCAGCCGACCCTGCTCACCGGCGTCACCCCCGCGATGGCGGTCGCCCGCGAGGAGACGTTCGGACCGGTCGCGCCGCTGTTCCGCTTCTCCACCGAGGACGAGGCGATCCGCATGGCCAACGACACCGAGTTCGGCCTTGCCGCGTACTTCTACAGCCGCGACGTCGGCCGCGTATGGCGCGTCTCCGAGGGCCTCGAATACGGGATCGTGGGCGTCAACGAAGGGATCATCTCGAACGAGGTGGCGCCGTTCGGCGGCGTCAAGGAGTCGGGGATCGGCCGCGAGGGGTCGAAGTACGGCATGGACGACTTCATCGAGATCAAGTACCTCTGCATGGGAGGGATCGACGGCTAGCGTTTCTCATCGGCGCGCGAGGGCAGGGCTCGCTCGCGTCCGCGATCGTGGCTGGTGGGAAATGCGCATCGAGACGGACCGGCATCCGGGAGGGCCACGTTGTGCGAATCGCGGTGATGGGCGCCAGCGGGATGGGGGGCCGTCTCGGCGCCAGGTTCGCGCTCGGCGGCCATGTGAAGACGGGAAAATGCCCGGGCTGAAGCCGACGAACACCGCGATGACGCCCAAGGGGGAAGAATGAGCCGAGCGGCTGCCGGGCCTGCCCTTCGTCCCGGCGAATTCGTTCCCCTCATCGCCCTGTTGATGTCGCTGGTCGCGCTCGCGATCGACGCGATGCTGCCGGCGCTGCCCGCGATCGGCCACGACCTCGGCGCGCCGCGCCCGAACGACGCGCAGTTCGTCATCACGTCCCTGTTCCTGGGGCTCGGGCTCGGCCAGATGCTCTTCGGTCCCCTCTCCGACCGCATCGGGCGCAAGCCCGCCATCCACGTCGGCCTCGTCCTGTTCATGGCCGGATGTCTCGTGAGCATCTTCGCGTCCACTTTCGAGGCGATGATCGCGGGCCGTATCCTGCAGGGCATCGGGGTGGCGGGACCGCGAATCGTGACCGTCGCCCTCGTGCGCGATCAGTACGAAGGTCGCCGGATGGCTCGTCTCATGTCGTTCACGATGGCCGTGTTCATCCTCGTGCCCACCGTCGCCCCGGCCCTCGGGCAGGGGATCCTGTGGCTGGGAGGCTGGCGCGCGATATTCACCACCTTCTTCGCCATCGCCGCGGTCGCGTTCGCGTGGTTCGCGCTTCGCCAGCCGGAAACCCTGCCCGGCGCCCGCCGGCGACCCTTCTCACCGCGGGTCATCGGCCAGGGCGTTCTGGAAGTCTTGAGAATCCGGGCTGCGCTCGGATACACCCTCGCCACCGGATTCGTGTTCGCGCCGTTCGTCGCCTACCTGAGCTCGGCCCAGCAGATCTTCCAGGAGGCGTATGGGACCGGTGCGCTCTTCCCGGTCTGGTTCGGAGTGCTCGCGCTCGCCATCGGGTGCGCCTCGCTCGTGAACGGCCGTCTCGTGATGAAGCATGGGATGCGCCGGATCGCGAGGGCGGCGACGGTGTCCATCACACTGGTCTCGGTCGTCGCTTGGGCGCTCACCCTGGCCTTCGAGGGGCTTCCTCCGTTCTGGCTGTTCATGGCCTACCTGCTCGTCATCTTTCTCTGCATGGGTCTCCTCTTCGGGAATCTCAATGCGCTGGCGATGGAGCCCCTGGGCCATATCGCCGGAGTCGGCGCGGCGGTCGTCGCGTCGCTCTCGACCTTCATCTCGGTGCCGCTCGGCGCGCTCGTGGGCCAGAGCTTCGACGGGACCATGTACGCCCAGATTGGCGCCTTTGCGATCTTCGGAGCCGGAACCTTCGCGGCGATAGGATGGGCGGAAGGCGAGCGATAGGACGGGCGGAAGGCGAAGGGAGCGCACAACGCGAATGACGGATCACGCAATCCGGACGGCCGAAGGACCTCCGGAGCAGCTACGGCGCACCGACCGAGCGCGCGGTCAGGAAGTCGCGGGCGGGCGATATCGTTCTCCAGTTACACAACGCCCTGATACCCGATCAGCCGCCGAACAATCTCTTGAGCCAGCCGAAGAATCCCCCGTCCGGACGGTCGGCAGCCGGCTCCGATGTTGCTGCTGGCGCTACCGGAGGGCTGGCAGCTTGTGGCTCCCGGCGAGGAGCCGCCGGCTCCGCCGGCCCGGTGGCGGGACCCGGCCCCCCGCTCGAGCGTGCCGCTCGCTGCATTTGCCCATAGTGGCGGCGCAGGACCGAATCCGTCGGCGTCAATCGGGCCGCCCGCTGCATTTGCTCGTAATGCCTGCGCAGAACGGAATCTGTCGGTACCGTGCTCATGACCGACTCCCTGTGGAAAACGCGGTGGGCATTGTAACGAAAAAGTCATCATCAATCCGGGGACCCGCAGGGGCTTCGACGCTCCCGGCAAGTACGAGACCGGAGCGGGAAGTCGATTCCGATCCGCCTTGCATACGTTCTTGGATCCGATACTCGAAATGAGTTAAAAGGAAGCGTCGCAAAGACGCGCGCGGGAGTGGGCCGGCGAAGGAACCTCCGGATCGGTCCGTATCCTGCCCCCGGCTCGAAGCTCGATCACGCCGGGCCGCCGATCCGAACCGCCGGGCGTCGCGTGCCTTCACGTGATCGAGAGGCAGATTCATCGCCGCCACAAATGCCACGACAGGGGAAGAACCATGCGGAACGTTCGTGAACACGGCACGGCCAAGTCACTCCTGCCCGGAATACACGCACCGCCTGCGCCGGGAACGCTCTCCGAATCCATCCGCGGGTTGCGCGGAGCCGCTCGCCTGTCGGTCTGCGCGCTCGCCGCCGGCGGGCTCCTGTACGCACTGCCGGCGCAGGCGGTCGACATCAGCTCCGGGGAGCTTCAGGGGAGCTTCGACACCACCCTCTCGCACGGCGTGACCTTCCGCACCGGCAAGCGCGACGACGCATTGACCGGCCTCAACTCCGACGACGGCGGTCGGAACTACGATCGCGGCCTCGTCAGCAACACCTCCAAGGTGACCGGCGAGCTCGAGCTCGACTATCGGAACTTCGGCGCTTTCGCCCGCGTCAACGGGTTCGTCGACTTCGAGAACGAGAACGGCGAGCGCGAACACCGCCCGCTCACCGAGGAGGCGAAGGATCTCGCCGGCAGGGACTTCGAAGTGCTCGACCTCTACGTGACGGGCGCGTTCGAGGCCGGCGACACTCCGGTCGACGTGCGGCTCGGCAGCCACGTGCTCAACTGGGGCGAGAGCACCTTCATCCAGAACGGCGTCAACGTCGTCAACCCCTTCGACGTCACCAAGCTGCGCACACCGGGTGCGGAGTTGCGCGAGGCGCTCGTGCCGGTCCCGCTGGTCTCCGCGTCGGTGGCGCCGACCGCCGCTCTGTCGCTGGAAGGCTTCTACCAGCTCGACTGGAAGAAGACCGAGATCGACCCGCCGGGCACCTATTTCTCGACCAACGATTATGTGGGGGCAGGTGGGGACAGGGCCTTTTTCTCATCCGATAATTTCAGGGAGATCATCACCGACATGGGCGGTCCCGTCGGTCCTTTCGCGGCCCTCGATCCATTCATTCCGGCCATCAATGCCGACCTCACGACGGCAGGGACGAGTTGCGCCAACGCGGATCTTCCCCGGACTTGGCCGGACTGTCTCGATACCGACCCCGGTTTCCTGAGCGTAGCGCGCGCTCCGGACAGTAACCCCGACGATTCGGGCCAATGGGGGATCGCATTGCGCTACTTCGCCGAGAACCTGAACGACACCGAGTTCGGCTTCTACTTCGTCAATCATCACAGCCGCCTGCCCCTCGTCAGCGCGAATTACGGTACGGTGGAAGGCTATCAGCGCGGGCTTGCGGCGGCCATGGCGGTGAGCACCCCGGGATTTCGCACCACTACCGCAATCGCTTCAGCGGCTACCCCTCCGGTCACCCAAGCGGTTACCCGAGCAGTCACCGAACGGATCACCGAAGAGGTCACCGCGGCGGTGCCTCCTGGCACGCCGCAGTCGGTGATCGACAGCCAGGTCGCCGCCCAGCTCGCACTACCGGCAACCCGGCAACAGATCGACACCGAAATCCGGACTCAGGTCCAGAACCAGGTCTCGGCACAAGTCCGCCGCATCGCACCGGTTCTCGCGATCGACCGTTACGGCAAGACCGCGAGGTATTTCGTCGAGTATCCGGAAGACCTCCAGGTCTTCGGCGTCAGCTTCAACACCCTGCTCGGCGGGTCGGGTTGGGCGCTGCAAGGAGAGTATTCGTTCCATCCCGATGCGCCGTTGCAGAGGACCGAGGATTCCCTGTTCAGAGAAGGACTTCTGCCGCTGACGGAGGCGCTGGCGGGGAACTTTGCGCCGGAATTGCTGGCCAAGCTCGGCACCCGCCTCCAGGGCTACGTCGAGCGCGACGTGAGCCAGCTCCAGGTCACCGCGACCAAGGTGTTCGGCCCCGTCGTCCGGGCGGACGGAGGGGCGTTTATCACCGAGGCGGCGGTGATGCACGTCCACGACATGCCGGACGAGAACGTGACGCCGCTCGACACCGGCGGCATCGGAGACGAGATCGCCGACGCCACCTCCTTCGGCTACCGCGCGGCGGCGCGGCTCGACTACAACAACGCGATCGGCGCGGCACGGCTCTCGCCCTACGTGCAGTTCCAGCATGACGTGAACGGCAGCAGCCCCGGCCCCAGCGGCCCCTTCGTCGATGGCCGCAAGGTGCTGACCCTCGGCGTGGGCGTGAGCTATCTCGAACGCTGGCGAGGAAGCTTGGGCTACACCATGCACACCGGCGGCAACAACCAGCTCAGCGACCGCGATTTCGTCGTCGCCTCCGTCAGCTACTCGTTCTGAGGTCCACGGCCATGACCATGAATACATCCACCCTCCGGTCCGCCGTCATCGCACCCGTCCTCGGATGCGCCCTCGTCCTCGGGTGCGCCGTCGCGCTTCCCGCCGCCGCGGAGATCAGCGCCGACCAGATCGCGCGGCTCGGCGACGACCTCACCCCCCTCGGGGGGGAGCGGGCGGGCAACGCCGAGGGCACCATCCCGGAGTGGACCGGCGGCATCACCGAGCCGCCGGCCGGCTACCGGGTCGGCGAGCACCACCGCGACCCCTGGGCCGGCGACGAACCCCGGTTCATCATCGACGCCGCCAACCTCGACGAGCATCGCGACAAGCTCTCCGTCGGGCACCAGCGCATGCTGGAGACCTACCCGACCTTCCGGATCCCGGTCTACCCGACGCGGCGCAGCGCCTCCGTCCCGCAACGGATCCACGACGCCACCCGGCGGGTCGCCGCCACCGCGAAGCTCGTGGACGACGGCAACGGCGTGGGCGGGGCCACGGTGGGCATCCCCTTCCCGATCCCGAAGAACGGCCTGGAAGCCATCTGGAACCACCTGCTGCGCTACCGGGGCGAGACGGTGGAATGTGTTATCGGCCAGGCCGCGGTGACCCGCGGCGGCGCATACACGATGGTCAAGTACGGTCTGGAGATCGAATTGCGCTACTCGCTGCCGGGCATGACCGAGGAGCAGCTCGGCAACACGATGGTGCTCTTCAAGCAGAAGGTGCTGGCCCCGGCGCGGCTCGCGGGCGACCTCCTGCTGGTGCACGAGACCATGAACCAGATTCGGGAGCCACGCAACGCCTGGACCTACAACCCCGGCCAGCGCCGGGTGCGGCGCGCCCCCAACGTCGCCTACGACAACCCCGGCACCACCACGGACGGGCTGCGCACCGCGGACCAGTTCGACATGTTCAACGGCGCGGTGGATCGCTACGACTGGCGGCTCGCCGGCAAGCGCGAGATGGTCGTGCCCTACAACGCCTACAAGCTGCACAGCGACGACCTCTCCTTCGACGACATCCTCACCCCCCTGCACGTCAACCCGGAGCACCTGCGCTACGAGCTGCACCGGGTGTGGGTGGTGGAGGCGACGCTGAAGGAGGGCGCGCGCCACCTCTACAAGCGGCGCACCTTCTATCTGGACGAAGACTCCTGGCAAATCCTGCTCGCCGACGTGTACGACAACCGCGACCAGCTCTGGCGGGTGTCGGAAGGCCACGTCATCAACTACTACGAGAAGCCCCTGGTGTGGCCGACGCTCGAAGTGCATACCGACCTTCAGGCGGGCCGCTACCTCGCCCTCGGGCTCGACAACGAGTTCGACATGTGCTCCTGGGATGTCGAATTCACATCCCGGGACTTCACGCCGGCGGCCTTGCGTCGCGAGGGTCGGCGTTGATGCGCGCGCCCGCGCCATCGTGAACGCGGTTCGCGAAGCGGCAGGAGAGCAGCAGGTGGCGACGAAAGCCGGCCTCGCCGCCTTGGAAGGGCAGAGCGAGGTCAAGCTCGCGGGCGCGGTCAACAAGATGCTGATCGCTCGGATCGCCGTCGGCGGGCGGTTCGTCGCCCTCGTCAAGCTGTTTTGACTGCCTCCCCTGACGCCGCCTTCACCTGGAGCAGACGCAGGCTTCTGGCGCTGGCCGGGACGGTTGCGGTCCTGGTTGCAGGCGGCGCGGGCGCTGCCGAGCCGCTCCCCGCGGTGGAGGCACCGCTGGCGATCGAATCCCTGCTGCTCGACGGGTCGACGGCCGGTTCGCGTCTGGTGGTGGTGGGCGAGCGCGGCCACATCCTCGTCTCCGACGACAACGGCGCGCGCTGGAAGCAGGCCCGCGTACCCACCCGAGCCCTGCTGACCGCGGTGCACATGCACGACGAGCGCATCGGCTTCGCGGTCGGGCACGACGCGGTGATCCTGCGCACCGGGGACGGCGGCGAGACGTGGCGGCTCGTGCACCACGCGCCGGAGGAGGAACGCCCCCTGCTCGACGTATGGTTTCGCGACGAGCGCACCGGATTCGCGGTGGGGGCCTACGGCTATTTCCTGGCCACCGGGGACGGCGGCGATACCTGGACCTCACGCGCCGTCAGCGAGGACGACTTCCACCTGAACGCGCTGGTCCCGGCCGGACCGGACCGGCTGTTCCTCGCGGCGGAGGCGGGGGTCGCCTACCGCTCCGACGACGGCGGCGCCACGTGGCGCGCGCTGTCCCCCCCTTACGGCGGCTCGTGGTTCGGCGCCCTCGCGCTCGACGCGAACCGGCTGCTGCTGACCGGGCTCCGGGGCCACCTGCTCCGCTCCGAGGACGCGGGGGAGAGCTGGACGCAGGTGGTCACCGGAACCAACGCGACCCTGACCGCCGCCCTCCGGATCGATTCCGAACAAGTGCTGATCACCGGGCTCGAAGGGACCCTCCTCACCAGCCGGGATGGCGGACGCAGCGTATCGCTCGGGCGGCTCGCGTCGCGTCAGGGGATCTCGGCGGCGCTCGCACTCGCCGACGGCGGCGTGTTGTTGCTCGGGGAGTTCGGGGTCAGGCGCCTGCCCGAGATCGAATAGTGCCCGACGATGTCTAGGAAGAGAGGAGAGAGGAGTCCGAGAAAACAATCCGGTGATCCGTACTGTCGGCGAAGCATTGTGGTGAGCTGTCCAAGCCGATCCGTCAAGCCCTCTTCTTCTTGACACCCTCTGGAAATTTCCTATGCTTACGCCCTTAGAATCATTCCCTGCCAAATACAGGCATCCCCATGATTCCCATCCTAAACACCGACACCTGCTACGACATTGCCGCTCGCAAACCCCGATTTGCGGTTGTCCCGATCGGCTCTTACGAGCAGCACGGGAAACACCTTCCCGTCACCACCGACACGCTGATCGCCAGTTTGATCGGGAAATCGGTGTGTGACTCATACAAGGGGCTTCTAGTCTCTCCGATCACTATCACTTGTTCGCACGAACATGCCGGTTTCCCAGCTTGTTTGTCGATCTCAGCAGAGACATTGATTCATGTATTGAAGGATCTCGTCACCTCCATCGAGGCAAACGGTATCCTATTGACCGTATTGATCAACGGGCACGGCGGAAACTATGTGATTGGTAACATCGCTCAAGAACTCAACATGTCCAAACCGCGCGTTCTTATGTGCCCAGCGCGACAACACTGGGAAGTCGCTATGGCGCATGCTGGAGTAGAAAACACCGTTAGTGCAGACATGCATGGGGGTGAACTGGAAACCTCCATTCTCATGCATGCGATGCCGGAGGTCGTCAAGGTCGACCGTATCGAGGACTGCGAAGCGACGAATAGGCCGCTGCTGACGCTCTATGGCATGCGCCATTACACGCAGCACGGGATCATCGGTTTTCCGTCCAAGGCCACTCCGAAGAAAGGCGAACTACTTCTCGCCGGCCTCACCAAAGTGATCGGAGAAGAAATCAAGCGCGTTCTTCGCCCTCGCATGAGAGACGTAGCGGCATGAGTTCGGGCGACGCAAAATCGTGGCTGAAGATCTGTGACCGAATTCGGGAAGCTATCGAATCTGGCAAATTGTTCGCCGAAGACAAGCTAGAAAAAATATCCGTCGCACCGGACGCAGATGATTCCGACTATGATCGGGCACTCAATTTTTTGGCCAACGAAGGTTTGTTATTTCGTAAACTCGATAATCGCTTTATTGTTGCTAAGCCACGGGCACGGTCGCGGCGGAGCGCGTCTTTCGAAAGTGATTATGCCTCTCAAAACAGACATCCGACGCGGGATATGCTCGAATTAAACATTCTACCGTGTGTGGAGGCACCCGAATTTGTGAGAGAGCAACTGGATAAACGTCTTATTCTGGTCCGCTATCACCACATTCAGATTGTGGACGATGTCCCTCATGCGATCGCCGATTCCTATGTGCCATACGATATTCTTGGTAATCGTTACAAGGAATTGGAAGAACGCGGCACCTCCGATCTTCTTAAAGATATCGGATATCCGGCGACTCACAAGGAGGAAAGACTCCATGTCGCCACTCCGTCGCTGCCCGAACGGGAGCTCTTGAGGATGGTGGAAATGCCGACCCTTTCGGTTGTCCGGTTGAATTGCACTATTTGGTCCGAGGAAACAATTGTGGAGGTGTGCCTTCTTTGCGATCGTGCCGATTTGTATGAATTTCACTACCAGTACAAGATCGAGATGGATTCCAGTGGATGATAGATAAATCCTTCACAGATCTGTATGATATTCTGTATGGGAGATATATCCCCAACGCTCTGGAAATGTGCAAGCGGGACGGGAAGGCTTTCGACGACTTGATGATGCTTGATTCGTTTCGTGTGACCTTCGACAAATTCTGGAGAGATTATCAATCCAAATTCATCCGACATCGGGCGTTTGGACTGTTGCTCGAAAATTCCGTCGATTTTAATCAGTCTGTCGACCTTGGCGAACGCCAGAAAACGGAGGATCTGCTGAAAATGTTCTCCGCCGCTGAGATCGAACTTCGGATCACGTCGGAAATGACTCAAGAGCAGAAATTAAGGCTAGCCACAATCCTGCACTCCGCTGGGTGCAAATTTCTCTCGAAGAAGCAATGGCCATCCCACGCAGGGCACTGCCTATCGCGGGCGGCGGACTTGTTTGATCAGTTGAAAAACCATCGCGAGATGGACGACTGCTTATATTATGAATCCACCGCGAATCTCAGAAGAAAAGGTGGGCTGGATTGGTTTTGGGGAATCATTTTGTATCTGGCCGCTGGTTTCGGCTACCGTCCGTACAGGTTATTGGGCGCAGGCGTCTCTACGGTTATGGTGTTCGCGTGCCTTTTCTGGCACATCGAACCTACATGGATATTCTGGGACTGCTTGCTTTTCAGCGGAATGAACTATCTGGCGATGATCGGATATGGGGACATCGAAAAAGCTTCGGCGCTGACAAAAATATTGATATGGATACAGGGATTTATTTCCTTGGTGCTGAACTCCACTTTCGTTGCGCTGCTAGCGCGGAAGTGGTTCCGTTACTAGCGTGCTGGGGTGCAGCTCTGAAACTGATCCATCAAGCGAGACTGTCAGGATTTCTGTGTTTGAGGGCCATAGCCTTGGAGTCCCGGAAGGAGGACACAGCATGGCGAGACAGACACGCGAATGGCGACGGATCAGCGATGAGTTGTTGGACGAGCTGCTGGCTGGGGACGACCCGGCGGAAGTGTTCCGTAACGGCATCCTGATCGACGATCTGAAGAAGGCGGTTGCCGAGCGGGCACTGGATGCAGAGATGGACGCGCATCTGGAGCACGAGCCGGCGTGGGGCAACCACCGTAACGGGCACAACCGCAAGCGGGTGCTGACCGACGAGGGGGCGATGGAGGTCGAGGTGCCGCGGGACCGCGCGAGACGCTTCGAGCCGCAGTTGGTGGAGAAGTACTGTCGGCGCTTGCAGGGCTTCGACGACAAGGTGCTCTCGATGTACGCGCGCGGCATGACGACGCGCGAGATTCGTGTCCACGTCGAGGAGTTGTACGGGGTGTCGGTGTCGGCGGAGTTCATCTCCAAGTTCACCGATGCGGTGCTCGAAGAGGTCGGTGAGTGGCAGTCACGCCCGCTCGAGGAGGTCTACGCGATCGTGTACTTCGACGCGGTGCGGGTGAGGGTCCGCGACGAGGGCTTGGTTCGCAACAAGGCGGTGTACTTGGCGATCGGGGTGAACTGTGCCGGACGCAAGGAGATACCGAGTCTATGGATCGAGCACACCGAGGGGGCGAAGTTCTGGCTGTCGGTGATGAACGAACTCAAGGCGCGCGGGGTGGCCGACGTGCTGATTGCGGTCGTGGATGGGCTGAAGGGCTTTCCCGAGGTGACGGTCCAGACCTGCATCGTGCATCTGCTCCGGCGCTCGCTGGCGTATGCGTCGTACAAGGAGCGCCGGGTGTTGGCGGCGGCGCTCAAGACGATCTACCGGGGGCGCCGACGCGGGCCGCGGCCGAGGAGGCGTTGGACTCGTTCGAAGCCGGTCCTTGGGGGGAGAAGTACCCCGCCGCCGATCGTGCGGAGCTGGCGCAGCGCCTGGGAGCAGGTGGTGCCGTTCTTCGCTTTCTCCCAGCCGATCCGCTGGGCGGTCTACACGACCAACGCGATCGAGAGCCTGAACAGCACGGTGCGTCGGGCGCTACGAACCCGAGGGCACTTCCCCAACGACCGCGCGGCGACGAAGCTGCTCTACTTGGCGCTGCGCGGCGTGCAGCGAAAATGGCGTGCGCCGCCGCTTTACTGGCACCAAGTGCGTCCGGAACTCGCGATCCGCTTTGGCGAATGGTTCGTGGTGGAGCCATCGTGACCGGGCGCCGCGATTTCCACCGCCTGCCCACTGGCGCTTTGGCGACCCTGACCGCCGCCCTCCGTGTCGATTCCGAACAAGTGCTGATCACCGGTCTCGAAGGGACCCTCCTCACCAGCCGGGATGGCGGACGCAGCGTATCGCTCGGGCGGCTCGCGTCGCGTCAGGGGATCTCGGCGGCGCTCGCACTCGCCGACGGCGGCGTGTTGTTGCTCGGGGAGTTCGGGGTCAGGCGCCTGCCCCGGATCGAGTAACGAGCAATGCGAAGAAGACGCCGAGTGTCGACCCAATCCGGTCACCTCCAGGGATGCCTGGATGCTGCAAGTACTCGATCGCCAAGAATCCATCGACATCAGGCAGCGTTGCCTCCGCGCCTCACGGGACGAATACGGAAGAGGCGTCATTTCCACCGCGCCGCCGCCTCGTCGTCGCTCGCGCGGGCTTCCACCCAGCGCTCGCCGCTCCCGGTGCGCTCCTTCTTCCAGAACGGCGCGCGGGTCTTGAGAAAGTCCATGATGAACTCGCACGCTTCGAACGCATCCTTGCGATGCCCGCTCGCGACCACCACGATGACGATGGGATCGGTGGGGCGCAGCGTTCCTGTCCGGTGTACCACGCGGGCGTCGAGCACCTCCCAACGCCCGGCGGCGTCGCGGCAGATCCGCTCGATCGCGTGCTCGGTCATCCCAGGGTAGTGTTCGAGGGTCATCTCCGAGACGTCGCTGCCTTCGTTCACGTCGCGCACGAGCCCGACGAACGCCGCCACCGCCCCGACTTTGGGGTTGGCGCGATGCACCGCCTCGATGATCGCGCCCGCGTCGAAGGGGGCTTTCTGGATGTGGACCGCCGGAGTCATCAGTCGAGCAGGTCCGCGAACGAGTAGTACGGGACACGATCGCCGGGCACGATGGCCGTCCCCTCGAAGATTTCGACCAGTCCCGTGGCCCACGTCGCTCCCGAGAGCACGTCGGAGCCCTGCCTCGCGTAGATCTCGGCGCCGGCTTCGCCTTCCCCGGAGACGGCGAGCCGGGCGCGGGCGAACTCGCGGCGCCCGCCCGGCCTTGGCCACTCGAAGCGCGCGGGCACGAGCACCGGGGCGGGGAAGGCGCCGGCCACCCCCATGCGGCGCAGGATGAAGGGGCGCACGAACAGGCAGAACGTCACGAGCGTCGAGACCGGGTTGCCGGGCAGTCCGAGCAGATCGCAGCCGCCGAGGCGGCCGTAGACGAGCGGCTTCCCCGGCTTGACCGCGACCTTCCACATCTCCAGCTCACCGGCCGTCTCCAGCGCGCGCTTCACGTGGTCCTCCTCGCCCACCGAGACCCCGCCGGTGGTGATCATCAGGTCGGCACGGGCCGCGCCGTCGAGCAGCGCATCCCGCGTCGCCGCCAGCGTGTCGGCGACGGTCCCGAGATCCACGACCTGGCATCCGAGGCGTTCGAGCAGCCCGAGAAGGGTGTAACGGTTCGAGTTGTAGATCTGTCCCGGGCCGAGCGGCTCGCCGGGCCGGCGCAGCTCGTTGCCGCTCGACACGATGGCGACCCGCGGGCGGCGGCAGACCTCGACCGAGCCGATCCCCACCGACGCCACGACGCCCATCTCCTGCGGCCGCATCCGCGTCCCCGCCGCGAGCACCACCGACCCCGCCCGGATGTCGTTCCCCCGGGGGCGCACGAAGGTCCCGGGCGTGAGCGGGCCGGGCACCACCACCGATGCACCGTCGAGCCGGCAGTCTTCCTGGATGGCGATGGCGTCCGCGCCGCCGGGCACCGGGGCGCCGGTGAAGATTCGCGCCGCCTCCCCCGCCGCGAGAGGCGATCCGATCTCGCCCGCCGCGATCCGCTGGGTCACCCGTAGCGTTACCTCGCCTTCGTCCGGGACGTCGGCGGCCCGTACCGCGTAGCCGTCCATCGCGCTGTTGGCGTGGCCCGGCACGTCGATCGGCGTCGCCACGTCCGCGGCGGCGACGCGGCCGAGGGCGTCTTCGAGCGCGACCCGCTCGCTCTCCCCGATGCGGCGGGCGCGGTCGAGAAGGTACGCCCGCGCCTGCTCCACCGGGATCAGGACGGACGCGCGGGACGGCGCAGGCTCGGGTCCGGGTCTGTTCATCGCCCGATGGTCGGAATTCCCGCCCGCATGATCAAGGGGGGAGGGTCATCCTGGCACCGTATCTTTCGGTCCGACGCAAGGGAAGCGACCAATCCGAGGACGCCGGCCTCATACCGCGAAGCGGAAATTCATCACGTCGCCTTCCGCGACCACGTAATCCCGGCCTTCGAGCCGCCACCGTCCCGCCGCCTTCGCCGCCTGCTCGCCTCCGAGCGCGACGAAATCGTCGTAACCCACCACCTCGGCCCGGACGAACCCCCGCTCGAAGTCGCTGTGGACTACCCCCGCCGCCTGCGGCGCGGTCATTCCGCGGCGCAGGGTCCAGGCCCGCGCTTCCTTCGGGCCGGCGGTGAAGAACGTCCCGAGGTCCAGCAATGCACAGGCGGCGCGCACAAACCGGGCCAGGCCGGGCTCGTCGAGGCCCATCGCCACGAGATACTCCGCGCGCCCGGCTTCGTCGAGCCCGCCCAGCTCGGCCTCGGTCGCGGCGCAGACCCGTACCGCCCCCGCGCCTTGCGCGCGGGCCCGCGCCTCCACCGCCTCCGCGAGCGGGTTCTCCCCGAATCCGTCCTCCGCCACGTTGGCCACGTAGAGCACCGGCTTGGCGGTGAGCGGCGAGAGGGCGGCGAGCCACGGCGCTTCCCCGGGGCCGGTCTCCAGGGTACGCAACGGGCGGCCCTCCCCGACGTGCTCGCACGCTCGGGCCATCAGCGCCTCGCGCGCCTTCGCCTCTCGCCCGCCCGCCTTCGCGGCCTTCGCGGCCCGGTCCCTCGCCCGCTCCACCTGTTCGAGGTCGGCGAGCAACAGCTCGGTCTCGATGGTCTCGACGTCCTCGAGCGGCGAGACCTTGCCCGAGACGTGGATGACGTCATCGGATTCGAAGCAGCGCACGACGTGGGCGATCGCCCCGGTCTCGCGCACCCCGGCGAGGAACCGGTTCCCGAGCCCCTCGCCTTTCGACGCCCCGGCGACGAGCCCCGCGATGTCCACGAACTCCATCGTCGCCGGCGCCACCCGTTCGGGCCGGACGATCTCCGCGATCCGGTCGAGGCGCCGGTCCGGCACCGGCACCACTCCGACGTTCGGCTCGATGGTGCAGAACGGATAGTTCTCCGCCGCGGCCGCCGCGTTCGTCAGCGCGTTGTAGAGCGTAGACTTCCCGACGTTCGGCAGCCCGACGATGCCGCACCGGATCCCCATCGTCCGGACACCTCCTTATACTTGGAACAAGACCGATCACCGCCCGCGATTTCGCGCAGCGGTCGCCACCCACGGTGCCGGTCGGGGCGCCCGCGATTCCGCACAGCGGAATCGCCAAGCGACCGCGACCGCGGTCGCCGCCTGCCAAGGTGACCGCCATGCCCAAACGACTCGCACCCTGTCCCGATCGTCCCAACTGCGTGTGCAGCCGGGACGACGCGCCGCGCCGCCATCGCGTCGAGCCCTTCGCGGTGACGGGAGATCCCGCAGCCGCCTTCGCCCGGCTGAACAACCTGCTGGCCGCCGCGCCGCGCACCGTCATCGTCACCGCGACGCCCGACTACCTCCATGCGGCCTGCCGGACCCGGCTCGGGTTCGTCGACGATCTGGAGTGCCGTCTCTGCCCCACGGAGCACGTGATCCACGTCCGCTCCGCATCACGGCTCGGCCATTACGACTTCGGCGTGAACCGGGCGCGCGTCGAGGCGCTCCGCCGGCAGCTTCAGAGCGGATCGTAATCGGGCGCCCGAGCCGATCCGCGTGGCGTGAGGGGGGATCGTGCCGCGCTACGCCTCTGCGCCGACGCTCCGGTGCAAGGTGTTCATCACGCCCTCCAGGTCTCCCCCGACGATACGCTCGACGTCCTCCATCACCCGTTCGATCGCCTGGTCGATCGCGGCGCGCTCGGCCGGTGGCGGGCGGTCGAGGACGTGGCCGATGACCCGCTCCCTGCTCCCGGGATGCCCGACGCCGATGCGGATGCGGGAGAACCCGGCTCCCCCGAGGCAGGGCACGACGTCGCGCAGCCCGTTGTGTCCGCCGTGGCCGCCGCCGCGCTTGAGGCGAACCGTGCCCGCCGGCAGGTCGATCTCGTCGTGCGCAATCAGGATCCGCTCGGCCGGAACCTTGTAGAACCCCGCGACCGCCGCCACTGCCCTGCCGCTGTGGTTCATGAAGGTATCCGGCCGGAACAGCCGCACCCGCGTTCCGCCGACCTTCGCATCCGCCACCGCCCCGAAGCAGCGGGGCGACGACTTGAAGCCGGACGCATAACGCCGCGCGACGCGCTCGATCAGCCACGCCCCCGCGTTGTGCCGGGTCGCTTCGTAACGGGCTCCGGGGTTGCCGAGCCCGATCAGGAGCTGGTAGGACGCGCCCAAGGCCGGCGCGGATCAGCCTTCTTCGGCCTCGGTCGCCGGGCCGGATGTCTGCGACTCCTCGAACCCTTCTTCCTCGTCTCCCGGTTCGATCACGAGCTTCTGCGGATGCTGCACGCTCACCACCGGCTGATCGTTGTCGGGGTTGTGCACAAGGGTCATGACGTGCACGCCCTCGGGGACGTCGAGCTCCGAGAGGTGTACCGAATCACCCACATCGAGCGACTCCATGTCGACCTCGATGTACTCGGGCAGATCCTTCGGCAGGCAGCCCACTTCCACCTCGACGAGCAGGTGGGTCACGATCCCGCCGGCCCTCTTGCCGGGGCAGTCCTCCTCGTTGACGAAGTGCAGCGGGACGCGCATGTGGATCTCGCTGCTCGCGCTGATGCGCTGAAAATCCAGGTGGATGACCCGCTCGGTGGCGGGGTCCCGATGCACGGATTTCAGCACCGCCTGGCTCTCCTCGCCCTCGATCTTCACGCTCAGGACGTGGGAGGCGAACGCCTCGTTCTCGACCTGCTTCCTGATCCGGTTCTCTTCGAGCGAGAGAGGCATCGGGTCCTTGCCGCCACCGTAGAGGATCGCGGGGATCTTCCCCGTGCGACGCAGCCGGCGGCTTGCGTTCGTACCCAGCCCGGTCCGTGGCCGGGCGACGACTTCGAACTCGTTCATCGTTCCATACTCCGGGTTCAGCCTGAATGTCTCCGACCGGCGCGCGCAGTGCGCGTCCCGTCAATCCATGAACAGCGAGCCGATGGACTCCTCCTCGTTGATCCGGCGCATGCTCTCGGCGAGCAGCTCGGCGACGCTCAACTGCCGGATCCTGCCGCTCTCGGCAGCCCGGTCATGGAGCGGAATGCTGTTCGTCACCACCAGCTCGTCGAGCACCGACTCCTCGATGTTGTCGACCGCGGCGCCCGACAGAACCGCGTGCGTGCAGTAGGCAACGACCGTCGATGCGCCGTGGTCCTTGAGTGCGGTCGCAGCGCTGCACAGGGTTCCGGCGGTGTCGGCCATGTCGTCGACGAGGACGCAGGTGCGGTCGCGGACGTCGCCGATGATGTTCATCACCTCCGCCTGATTCGCCTGTGGACGGCGCTTGTCGATGATCGCGAGATCGGCGTCGTCGAGTCGCTTGGCGACGGCGCGGGCGCGCACCACGCCGCCCACGTCGGGGGAGACCACCACCAGGTTCGGATACTTGTGCTTCCAGATGTCCCCGAGGAGCACCGGCGAGGCGTAGATGTTGTCGACAGGGATGCTGAAGAAGCCCTGGATCTGATCGGCGTGCAGGTCCATCGTCAGCATCCGGTCGGCGCCGGCGACCGAGATCATGTTGGCGACGACCTTCGCGGAGATCGAGACGCGCGCGGAGCGGGGGCGGCGGTCCTGGCGAGCGTAACCGTAGTACGGAACGACGGCGGTGACCCGGTCCGCCGATGCACGCTTGAGCGCATCGGTGAGTATGAGCAGCTCCATCAGATTCTGATCGACCGATCGGCGCCGATCTCCGTCGAACGACGCGCACGTCGGCTGGACCACGAACGCGTCCTTGCCGCGTACCGAGTCGATCAGCTCCACCATGACCTCACCGTCGCTGAAACGATCCACGATCGCCTTGCCGAACGGCATGTTCAGGTGGCCCACGATCTCCCGCGCGAGAACGGGGTTGGCGGAACCTGCGAACACGATCATCGATGCCTGCCGCCCATGCGACGGATCGCCGGCGAATCGGTCGACCCTGTCGAGCGCGTCGCTGTAGCTGCGATCGTTCACCGGTGGGTATCCAGGCTGGCCTGCGATTGACGAGTTGGCCGAGACGCCAGATGTCGAGCTTGGGTTGCGGCACCGGACGGGAACACCCTCGTCCGCCGTTGTGCATGAGGTTTCCGACCGATCTGTCGCGGCCCCCGCCGTCTCCGCGTTGACCGGAACGGCGCTGGATTGTACGGGACCAATGCAGCGCCGTACACTCATTCGAGTGAGTCATATGGAAAATGGCAGGTTATGAATTCGTTACAAGGAAGCTGTCGTGTCGGCGTGGATGTCGGGGGGACGTTCACCGACGTCTTTTGCGTGCGCGAGGGACGACGGCCCATCGTGTTCAAGGTCCCGAGCACCCCCGCGGACCCCGGCGACGCGGCCATCGCCGCGATAGAACGGCTGGCGGCGGAGGAAGGCGTGGAGCCGGGGTCCATTGCACAGCTCGCGCACGGCACCACGGTGGCGACCAACGCGGTGCTGGAACGCAAGGGCGGCCGGCTCGGGATCATCACGACCGAGGGATTCCGTGACACCCTCGAAATCGGCCGCCAGATGCGACGCGAGATGTACGAGATCCGGCTCGATCCCCAGACCCCGGTCTTTCTCGCCCCACGCGCCATGCGCCTCGGGGTGCGGGAACGGATTGGACCGCACGGCGAAGTCATCGAGCCGCTCGACGAGGACGCGGTGCGCGCGGCGCTCGACCGGCTCGTCGCGCTGGGGGCCGAGTGCATCGCGGTCTGCCTGCTCTTCTCGTTCGTCAATTCGAAGCACGAACGCCGGGTGGGCGAGATCGCCCGCGCGGAGCACCCGGGGCTGGAAGTCTCGCTGTCGAGCGAGGTCGATCCCGCGTTCCGGGAGTACGAGCGCACCGCGGTCACCGCCTTCGACGCGTACATCAAGCCGATGGTGCGGCGCTATCTCGCCGATCTCGGGAAACGTCTCGGAGACGCCGGGGTGCCCGCTCCGCTCCAGGTGATGCAGTCGCGGGGCGGGCTGGCAAGCGCCGGGCTCGCGCGAAACCGTCCGGTACGACTGTTCCTGTCCGGCCCCGCGGCCGGCGTCATCGGAGGCCAGGCCACCGGTAGCGCGGTCGGCTACGACGACCTCATCACCCTCGACGTGGGCGGCACGAGCTCCGACATCGCGCTCGTCTCCGGCGCCAAGCCGCTGCTGCGCGCCGAGGGGTCGATCGACGGATTCCCGGTGCGTGTCCCGATGGTGGACGTGAACGCGATTGGAGCGGGCGGGGGAAGCATCGCGTGGCTGGACGATGCGGGCGGCCTCCGCGTCGGACCGCATTCCGCCGCATCGGATCCCGGACCCGCCTGCTATGCACGAGGGGGACGGGAGCCGACGGTCACCGATGCCTCGGTGGTGTTGGGCTACCTCGATCCCGGAAAGTTCGCGGGCGGCGCCATCCGTCTCCATCCGGACCGGGCCGTCGAGGCGATCCGGCGCCGCGTCGCGGAGCCGCTCGGACTGGACGTGGAGGATGCGGCGGCAGGCATCCATCAGGTGGCCAACGCCCAGATGGGCGAAGGGATCCGCCTGGTTTCAGTACGCCAGGGATTCGATCCGCGCGAATTCACCCTGGTCGCCATGGGCGGTGCAGGTCCTCTGCACGCCTGCGCGCTCGCGACCGACCTGGGCATCGTGCGGGTCGTCGTGCCTCGCCATCCCGGCGTGCTCTCCGCCGCGGGATTGCTCGCCGCCCCGATCGAGCACGAGGTATCCGTAGCCTGCAACGAGCCCCTTGCCGGGCTCTCCATGGATCCGGTGAGGCGCATCGTGGCCGAGCTCGATGAGGCCGGCCGGAAGCTTGTGGAGCAGGAGGGACTCGCCCCCGACGAGATCGAGGTCCTGCATTTCGCGGACGTCTGCCACGTCGGCCAGGGCTACTTCCTGGAGGTACCGTTCGATTCGAGCGCCGACGACGGGCTGGAACGCCTCTATGCCGACTTCCTGGCGGCTCATGAACGGGTACACGGCCACGCGGTGGAGGCGCCGGCCCGTTTCGTCAACATCCGGGCCGTGCATCGCCAGCGAATGCCTGATCCCGCCGACCCGTCCCCCGGCGTTTCCGGCACCGGCGGTGCGAGCCGGGAACGCATGGGCGCCGGCGGCCACCGCATGGTCCGGTTTCCGGACGAGGCTGGCCGGGTCGAGACCCGGAGCGTCTCCCGGGACTCCCTCGGCGCCGGCGATCGGATCCAGGGACCGGCGATCGTCGAGCAGGACGACACCACCACCCTCATTCCACCCGGCTGGGCCGCGCTCGCGGGAGACGACGGAGTCATGATCATCGCACCGGAAGCCGCCCCGGGTACACGGGAACGCGGGCGGTAGCGCGACGACCGGTTCCCGCCATGACCCTTCCTGACGATGCCGCCCGGTGGCCGCGGGTCCGGACGGCCAGGAACGTCCGCCAATGCCGCGGGTTCAGTGCCTGCCCCGCATCCGATCCGCCGGGGCGCGGCCGGAGACACCTCGGGGGCGTCGCCGGCATTCCCGTCAGCGCCCCCTGCGCGCTTCGAGCGCGCGGTACACCAGGTGGACGCACTCCAGCACGCACGTTGCAGCGAGGAATCCGCTCATGCCGGTGGTGTCGTGCAGCGGGCTCAGGGTGTTGACGTCGGTGGCCACGACATCGAGCCCCGCGAGTCCCTGGAGCAGCGAGAGGCCCTCGCGCGCCGACACCCCGCCCCAGGTCGGGGTGAAGACGCCGGGCGCGCACGAGGGGTCGAAGAAATCCATGTCCCAGCACAGGTACACCGGGCGTCCGGCGAGGCGTTCATGCACGTGCGCCATCAGCCGATCGATGCCCATGCGGTCGAGCTCGGACCCCGTGACGAGTCCGAAGCCCTTGCCGCGGGTGTGCTCGAACACCGTGCCGTCGGCCACGGTGCCGCGAGGCCCGACGTGCAGCGAGTTGGCGGCGTCGACGATTCCTTCCTCGGCGGCCCGGGTGAAGGTGGTGGAGGGGTTGTAGTCCTTGTAGTTCGATCCCGGCACAGCGCCGACGGAGCTGTCGGCATAGGTGTCGGTGTGCGCGTCGAAGTGCAGCACCACCAGCGCCGGATGCCGACGGTGCGCGGCGCGAAGCTGCGGCAGCGTCACCGCGCCGTCGCCGCCGAAGGTAACCGGAACGACGCCGGCGTCGAAGAGCACGTCGAGCGCCGCCTCGATGCGCCGATAGCTCTCGACGACGTCGCCGAGCACCACGTTCACGTCGCCGCAGTCGATCACCCCGAGCTCTTCGAGCAGGTTCGTCTGCCACAGCGGCGGCTGGTAGAGCCGCACCAGCGACGACTGCCGCCGTATCTCGGCCGGACCGAGACGGGCCCCCAGACGGACCGGATGCAGCCCGCAGTCGAACGGTATCCCGAGGATCGCCGCCTTCGCCTGGGGCAGATCGCGTGAGGCGGGCACGCCCATGAACGTGCCGATGTCCTTGAACAGGGGAGCGCCGAAGCGCGGGTCGATATCCGGGATACCCATATCGTGTCTCCTGAAACGGCGCGGACGGCCCGCAGGATCGCGCGGGGGCGTATCGGGCGCGCAATGCCGTCGTCCGCTCTCCATGTCGGCGGCTTCTCGAATCAATCGCGCTTGACCCGCACCAGCAGCAACAGCGGAAGCGTGGCAAAGCATACCGCGGTGTACAGCACGAAGGCGTTCTCGTATCCGACCATCAACGCCTGGCGGTCGGCCTCGGAGCTCAGCCTGGTGAGCCCGACGACGTCCTCCAGCGTCCAGGCGCCGGTGACGAACGGGAACCGGAGCATTTCGTTGAAGGGTGTGAGCTGCTCGACCAGTCCCGCGTAGCTGATCTTCGCGGTGCGCACGACGGCCATGAAGCTCACCGAGATGAAGATGCTGGATCCGAAGTTTCGGAGCAGGTGGAAGATCGACGCTCCCTCGGGGAGCCGGCTGGGCGCCAGCGTCGCAAAGGTGACGATGGTGAGGGGCACCCACATCATTCCGCTCCCGATCCCCTGGATGACGCCGGCGATCGCGATCTGCGACGGCGGTACGTTGAATTCGAACGTCGCCATCATCGCGCCGCTCGTGCCGGTGAGCACGATGCCGATTCCCAAGCTCAGCCTGGGGTCGATCCCGCCCATCCGGCTCGCGAGGAAGAACCCGATCGCCATCCCGATCCCGCGCATCCCGAGCAGCATCCCGATGAGCGAGTCCGGATACCCTTTCAGCGCCTGAAGCAGTGGCGGAAGCAGGGTGATCGGAGTGAAGTTCAGCATTCCATAGATGAACACCAGCACGAGCCCGAGGACGTAGTTGCGGTCGGTGAACAGTGTCGGGTCGAGGAACGGCGCCCTTGCCGTCGCGGTATGGGTGATGAACAGGTAGAACGAGAGCGCCGCGGCGCAGGCATAGACGACGAACTCCCCCGACTCCATCCATCCGAGCCGCTCGCCGCGGTCGACCATGAGCTGCAGACAGATGATCGCGACGGACAAGGTGAGGAATCCCGTCCAGTCGAGCCGCGCCGCCGGATCTCTCCCCCCCTCGCGCACGAAGACGAGCGTGAGGAAGAACGCGGCAACGCAGAACGGGATGATGAGATAGAAGATCCATCGCCAGTCGTATGCTTCGGCGAGATAGCCGCCGAGGGCGGGCGCGACGGCGGGCCCGATGACCACCGCCATTCCGAACAGGCCCTGCGCCATCGCGCGGTCCCGGCCCGGATACGCCGCGAGCAGAATCGCCTGGGAGAGAGGCACGATGGGGGCGCCGAAGATGCCTTGCCCCACCCGCCACACGAGCAGGGACTCCAGCGTGAGCGCGGTGGCGCAGAACAGCGAGGTGATCGCGAACCCCGCGACCGAGCCGAGCATCACCCATCGCTGCCCCAGCGTCGCAACCAGCCAGCCCGTCATCGGGGTGACGACCGCGGTCGCCACCACGTTCAGGGTGACGACCCAGGCAATCTGGTCCGGCGTCGCCGAGAGCGCCCCCTGAAGCTGCGGGAGCGCGACGTTGATGATCGTCGCGGTGAGGGCGTACAGCATCGTGCAGGTCGACACCGTGACCAGGATCAACGCCTTCTGGAGTCCCGAGAGCTCGGCGTCGGCGAGGCTCTCGCGGGTGGCTGTGGTCATCGATGCGGGGGGAGCGGTCGAATCCGGCCGCCGAGTGGCGGCGGAGCGAGGATACCGCGTCCGCGCGGGGGCCGGACCCCTGTTGCGGGAGAAAGCACGCCCCGCGGGGAGCCGGCAGGTTCCGATATCGACGCCACCGGGTATACCATGCAGGTGACGATCATCGAGCCGTATGGATGCATGCGGGTCAGGATGCCGTATCCATCACCGCTGCCAGGGGAGGAGAGTTCATGTTCCAGGGTTCCTATGTCGCGCTGATCACGCCGTTCGACCGCGGCGGGATCGACGAGCGCGCCTTCGGCGATTTCGTCGAGTGGCAGATTTCCGAAGGTACGCACGGGCTACTGTCCTGCGGCACCACCGGCGAATCCCCGACGCTGAGCCATCCCGAGCACCGGCGGGTGACCGAGTTCTGCGTCGAGGTGGCGGACGGCCGGGTGCCGGTCCTCGCGGGAACCGGATCGAACTCCACCGAGGAAGCCGTCAGCCTGACGCGCCACGCGAAGGAGTGCGGCGCGGATGCCGCGCTGGTCGTCACGCCCTACTACAACAAGCCGACCCAGGAAGGGCTTTATCAGCACTTCAAGGCGATCAACGACGCGGTCGACATCCCCGTCCTCATCTACAACATCCCGGGGCGTTCGGTGGTGGACATGACGGTGGAGACGATGGCGCGGTGCGCGAAGCTTCCGAACATCGTCGGGGTGAAGGACGCATCGAACAGCTCGACCCGCCCGCTGGAGACCCGCATCGCCTGCGGCGAGGATTTCGTGCAGCTCTCCGGCGAGGACGCGGCGGTGCTCGCGCTGCTCGTCGAGGGCGGCCACGGCTGCATCTCGGTCACCGCGAACGTGGCGCCGCGCCTCTGCTCGGAGATGCATACGCGCTGGATGGACGGTGACGCAAAGGCGACGCTCGCCGTGCAGCAGCGCCTGATGCCGCTGCACGCGGCGCTCTTCGCCGAGACGAGCCCTGCCCCGGTGAAGTACGCCGCGAGCGTGCTCGGCAAGTGCTCCCCCGAGGTGCGGCTGCCGCTCGTCGAGCCGACGCAGGCGACGAAGGGGAAGGTGGAGAGCGCGATGCGTTGGGCGGGGTTGCTGAACTGAAGTGGCGCCGGCGAGCGTGCCCCCGGCGCGGGAGCATCGCTGGCCCGCGTACTGCTTCCCGCACTGTTTACCCGGCCTGCCCTCCGAGGGGATGGGGGTTTCGAGTGCCGGAGCCGAGCCGTCGGGAACCGCCGTTCAGGGCGTGACGACGCCTTCCACCGCGAACGCCAGCACCACGTAGCGCACCCCCTTTCCGACCGCCACCAGGACCAGGAACAGCGCGATGTGCACCCGCATCGCGCCGGCGATGACGGTCAACGCATCACCGACGATCGGCGCCCAGGCCAGCAGCAGCGACCACACCCCGTAGCGCCGGAACCATACCTGCGCGCGCTCGAGCTGCTTCGCATCGGCAGGGAACCACCGCCGACCGCGGAAGTGCTCGATGAACCGACCGAGCACCCAGTTCACCGCCGCGCCGAGGGTGTTGCCCAAGGTCGCAACGACGATCAGCCAGTGGACAGCGCCGCCCGCCGCCAGCGCCGCGGTCAGGGTGATCTCGGATGCGAACGGCACCACGGTCGCGGCGAGGAACGCCGATGCGAACATCGTGAAGTAGAGCATGGGCGGCGAGCGGCGGCGGGCGCGGTGCGGTCACCCGTTCGGGGTGTGCGGTGGGGGTGCTGCGGTCTCTTCTCGAAGCGGACCCGGATTGAATTGCGGGCACCGGACCGCGAAGGCCGGATCAGCGCTCGTCCGCGGGGATCCGGTCCGGTGAGGCGCGCGGCCCGGCGCCCCTCGTGCCATCAGAGCCGATCGTACTTCGTGGCATGGCCCCGCGCCTTCTCGGGCGGATACTTCTCCTCGTTGCGCGCGAGCTTGCACCGGACCGCGGCGTCGAGGTCGACGCCGACCTTGTCCGCCAGCCGCAAGAGATAGATCTGGACGTCGGCGATCTCCTCGGCCACGCGCTCGTGGAGCGAGTGGCCCGGACCGACCGCGCGCGACTGCGCCTCGTCGAGCCACTGGAAGATCTCCAGCAGCTCCGCCGCCTCCACCGACAACGCTGCCGCGAGGTTCTTCGGGGCGTGGAACTGCTCCCAGTCGCGTGCATCGGCGAAGCGCCGGAGCGCGCGTTGCAGCGCCTCGACATCGAGCTCACCCACCGGTGAACCTCGGCTCGCGCTTCTCGAAGAACGCGCGGGTCCCTTCGAGGTTGTCGCGGGTCATCGCGGTCTGCACGAGCGCCTCGGTCTCGAAGTGGAGCGCGCCTTCGAGCGATCCTTCGAGCGCCGCGTCGATCATCGCCTTGTGGAGCTGGACCGCGACCGGGGCCCGGCTCGCGATGCGTTCGGCGAGGGCGCCGGCGGCCTCCCGCTCGGCGCCGTCCGGCGCGATGCGGTTGACCAGCCCGATGCGGTGGGCCTCCGCCGCGTCGATGAGCTCGCCGGTGTAGGCCAGCTCGCGCGCCTTGGCGAGCCCGATCTTGCGCGGCATGAAGTACGTGCCGCCGTTGGTGATGGTCACCCCGATGTTCACCTCCGGAAAGCCGAATCGGGCCGACTCCGCGGCGACGACGAGGTCGCACGCGAACACCACCTCGCATCCGCCGCCGACCGCGTAGCCGTGCACACAGGCGATCACCGGGCAGCGCGTCTGGCGGATGCGGCGCGTGCTGTTCTGGAGGTTCTTCTGCCACTCCCGGAGCTGGGCCGGGGTGAGCTTGCCGGATGTGATGTCCTCGTTGTGCTCGCGGATCTCGCCCACGTCGTGTCCCGCGAGAAAGGCGCGGCCCTCGCCCGCGAGCACGAGACAGCGCACGTCCCGGTCCGCGTCGATCGCGGCGAGGTGCTCGTTGAGCTCTCCCCAGCTCTCGATGGTCATCGCGTTCAGGCGTTGCGGGCGATTGAACTTGAGCCACATGACGTGGCCCTGCTTCTCGAGAATGAATCGGTCGCTCATCGTCGTTCCCCCTGAGGGCAGGCAGAGCCTCTCGCCACTCCTGCGACTCCGCCCGCACGTTCGTTCTTCCGTCCTCCGTCCCTGGCTCGGCGCCGCCGGACCCGACCGGGTCCCGGGGCGGCGCCCCCGCTCAGTCCGCCTCATCCTCGCGGCCGAGCGGCCGCACCCGCAGCAGATGGACGCGGCGCTTGTCGGCACGGACCACGGTAAAGCGGAATCCATCGAAGGTGATCTGCTCGCGGCTGGAGGGGAGACGGGCGAATGCGCGCACCACCACGCCTCCGATGGTGTCGGACTCCTCATCGTCGACCGCGCTTCCGAAGTACTCGTTGAAGTCCTCCACCGGAGTGCGCGCCTCCACCGTGAACTCGCCGTTGGTGTGCACCTTGATGAGGCGCTCGTCGCCGGTGTCGTGCTCATCGTCGATCTCGCCCACGATCTGCTCCAGCACGTCCTCGATGGTCACCAGCCCGGACACGCCGCCGTACTCGTCGACCACGATGGCCATGTGGTTGCGGCTGGCGCGAAACTCGCGGAGCAGGACGTCGAGCCGCTTGCTCTCCGGACTGTAGACCGCGGGCCGCATCGCATCCTCGAGTCCGAAACGGCCGCCGCCGTCACCGCCGCCGTTGCGGGCGAAGTACGTGAGCAGGTCCTTGGCGAACAGGATCCCCTCGACCGTATCGCGATTGTCGCCGATCACCGGGAATCGCGAGTGTCCCGATTCGACGACCGCGCCGACGAACTCCTCCGGCGGCCGATCGGCCTCGATCACCACCATCTGCGCGCGCGGCACCATGATGTCGCGAACCTGCAGGTCGCCGACCGCGAGAGCGCCCTCGATCATCGCCAGGGCGTCGGGGCCGAGCACGTCGCGCCGCTCGGCGTCGCGCAGGGTCCCGAGCAGCGCGGCGCGGTCCCGTGGCCCGTCCGGCTCGCCGGACAACGCCCGGACGAAGCGTCCAAGCCAGGACCGGGTATCCGGTCTGCCGTCCGGAGGTTCGTTCACGGCCGGGCGCCGGCCGCGTACGGATCGGGGTATCCGAGCCGGGCGAGGATCTCGCGCTCGATCGTCTCCATCTCTCGCGCCGATCCGGGATCGTCGTGGTCGTGGCCGAGCAGGTGCAGGGTGCCGTGGATCACCAGATGCGCCCAGTGGGCATCGAGCTGCCTGGACCGCTCCCGCGCCTCGCGAGCCGCCACCGGCGCACACACCACCACGTCTCCGAGGATCCGCAGCGAGGGCAGCTCCGGCGCATCGAAAGCGAAGGCGAGGACGTTGGTGGCGCCGGCCCGACGGCGGTAGCGCGCGTTCAGCGCCGCGCCTTCCGCCTCGTCCACCACCCGCACCGTCATCCGCGCGTCCTCGGAGCGCCCGGCGAGGGCGGCCTCGGCCCACTGCACGAGCCTTGCCGGAGGCGGCACCCCGGGAGCCGCACAGGCGTGCTGCACCTCGACCCCGGCGCTCATCCGATCTCGTTCTCGCCGCCGGCCGCCTCGTAGGCGTCGAGGATCCGCGACACCATCGGATGGCGCACCACGTCCCTGGAATCGAACCAGGTCCAGGTGGTTCCCTTGACCGAGCGCAGCACCTCGGCCGCATGGCGCAGCCCCGAACGCTGGCCGTCCGGCAGGTCGATCTGGGTGACGTCGCCGGTCACCACCGCGGTGGAGCCGAAGCCGATCCGGGTGAGGAACATCTTCATCTGCGCCACCGACGTGTTCTGCGCCTCGTCGAGGATGATGAACGACTCGTTCAGGGTGCGGCCCCGCATGTACGCGAGCGGGGCCACCTCGATGACGTTGCGTTCCATCAGCTTCGCCGTGCGCTCGTAGCCGAGCATCTCGTGAAGCGCGTCGAACAGGGGGCGGAGGTAGGGGTCGACCTTCTGCTGGAGGTCGCCGGGGAGGAAGCCGAGCCGCTCGCCCGCCTCCACCGCGGGGCGCACCAGCACGATACGGGTGACCCGGTCGGCTTCCAGGGCCTCCACCGCACACGCCACCGCGAGATACGTCTTGCCGGTGCCGGCCGGTCCGATGCCGAAGTTGACGTCGTGGGTGCGGACCGCGCGCAGATATCTGGTCTGGTTGCGTCCGCGACCCCGCACCACGCCGCGCCGGACCTTCACCGACTCGCCGTCGCCGGAGTCCGGGCCGAGGCACTCTTCGATCTCCGACTCCTGCAGGGCCAGATGGACACGCTCGGCGGTCAGCGACTCCTCGCCGGTGGTGGCGTACAGCTTGCGGATGATCTCGCTGGCCGCCTCGACCGGAGCCGGCTCCCCGAGCACCTGGAATACGTTGCCCCGCGTCATGATCTCCACCCCGAGCCGGTGCTCGAGCTGACGCAGGTGTTGATCGAGCGGACCGCACAGGCTCGCGAGTCGCTCATTGTCCGCGGGCTCGAGGTGGACGTCGGTTTCGGCGCGCGCTGGCGGCACGATCAGCGGGAGGTCTCCGGTGGAAGTCGGGGATTCCGGTACGGGGTTCGGATTTCGGCGGCCGGAGTCAGGGCGCCAGGGCCGACGTGCCGGTGAGCGCGCCCCGCAACGAATTCGGGAGCGCCTCCACGATCGTCACGTCGGCGAAGGTGCCGGCGAGCTCATGCGGGCCGGGGAAGTTCACCACCCGATTGTTCTCGGTGCGGCCGCGAAGCTCGCCCGGGTCCTTCTTCGACGGCCCCTCCACGAGCACCCGGGCCCGGCCACCAACCATGGCGCCGGACACGTCGCGCGCGAACTCCGAGATCCGCGTCTGGAGCCGGGCGAGCCTCTTGCGCTTCACGTCGAGAGGCACGGGATCGGGAAGCTCGGCGGCCGGGGTGCCGGGACGGGCGCTGTAGATGAACGAGAACGAGGCGTCGAAGCCGACCTCGTCGATGAGATCCATGGTCGCATCGAAATCGGCGTCGGTCTCGCCCGGGAAGCCCACGATGAAATCCGAGGACAGGCTGAGATCGGGGCGCGCGGCACGAAGCCGCCGAACCTTCTCGACATAATCCCGGGCAGAGTAGTTGCGCTTCATCAGTCCGAGGATCCGATCGCTGCCGCTCTGCACCGGAAGATGCAGGTGGCCCACCAGCTCCGGTACCTCTCCATGCACGTCGATGAGGCTGCCGGTGAGCTCGGCCGGATGCGAGGTCGTGTATCGAATCCTGTCGATTCCTTCTATAGCAGCGGCGTAGGCAATGAGCAAGGCGAGATCGCATTCGCGACCGTCGTGCATCGCCCCGCGGTAGGCATTCACGTTCTGGCCGAGGAAGGTGATCTCGCGCACCCCCTGCTCCGCCAGCGCAACGACCTCCGCGATGACGTCGTCGAAGGGCCGGCTGAACTCCTCGCCCCGGGTATAGGGCACGACACAGAACGAGCAATACTTGCTGCACCCCTCCATCACCGACACGAACGCGGTGGGGCCGTCGGCCCGCGGCGCGGGCAGTCGGTCGAACTTCTCGATCTCGGGGAACGAGACGTCCACCGAGGGGCGCCGGGGGCGGCGCAGGCCGGCCGTCCCGCCCGGGCCGATCATCTCCGGCAGGCGGTGCAGGGTCTGGGGGCCGTACACCACGTCCACATGGGGGGCGCGCTCCCGGATCGCGGCGCCCTCCTGGCTCGCCACGCAGCCGCCCACCCCGATCACCAGCTCGGGGCGTGCCTCCTTCCAGGCACGCCAGCGGCCGATCTCCGAGAAGACCTTCTCCGCCGCCTTCTCCCGCACCGAGCAGGTGTTGACGAGCAGGACGTCCGCATCCTCGGCCCGGCCGGTGCGTTCGAGACCGTGCGACGCCGCGAGCAGATCCGCGGTGCGCGCGGAGTCGTACTCGTTCATCTGGCAGCCGAACGTCCTGATGTAGAGCTTGCGCGTCATGTTCGCGGATCGATCCGGTTCACGTCTCCGACCATGCACGAACGTACAGCAATCTTCCCCGACAAGTCGATGCCGCACCCGCGTCCCGGCGCCCTGCGCCGCACCCCGGCCGGAGCGCAAGTCGCGGGCGCGCTCATGCCGGCGGATCGAGCGCCAGTCCCTCGACGACGGTGGCGGCCGGCATCCGCTCGAAGAACGCGGGGACCACCTTGATCTTGTGCGACCGATCGCCGCCCCCGAGGATCACCCACTCGCACGCCATGACCCGGGCATCGATCCAGACTTCGAGCGTGTCGGGCAGGGCAACGGGGGTCACCCCGCCGATCTCCATGCCGGTGACCGCGCGGGTCTCGTCCGCCGATGCGAACGACACCCTGCGCGCCCCGAGGCGTTTGCGGACGGTGCGGTTCACGTCGAGACGGGTGTCGGCGAGGATCACGCATACCACGAAGCGCTCGCCGCCGGTCTTCGCCTTGACGAGAATGGTGTTCGCGGAGGCGGAGAGCGGATAGCCGTATCGCTCGCAGAACACCGCGGTATCGGCGAGCTCGGGGTCGCAGGGAAAGATCTCGTAGTCGACTTGCGACGCTTCGAGCGCCGCCTCGATCTGCTCGGCGACAGCGGTATGGATCATGCGTGGTTCTTCCGTCAGACGTACACCGGCGTGCGCCACTCGGCATGATCGTCGAGGGTGCCGGTGGCGATGCCGAAGAACACGTCCTGGAGCCTGCGCACCACCGGCCCGATCTCACCGTCCCCGACCGGCAGGCGGTCGACGCTGGTGAGCGGGGTGACCTCCCAGGCGGTGCCGCAGAAGAAAGCCTCGTCCGCCGCCGCGAACTCGCTGCGGTCGATGTCGCGCTCGACCACCTCCATGTCCAGATACCGGCCGCAAAGCGTCATCACCGTCTTGCGCGTGATGCTCTCCAGGATGTCGCTGGTCACCGGGGGGGTCACCGCCTTGCCGTCCCGGATCATGAACAGGCACATGCCCGGGCCTTCCGCGACCTTGCCGCGGCTGTTGAGAAGGATGGCGGTATCGTATCCGTCGGCCTGGGCCTGCAACGTGGCGAGACGTCCGTTCTGGTAGTTCGCATTGCACTTCACCCGCATCGGCATCGCGGTGTCGGGGATGCGCTGCCAGGAGCTGATGTGGGCGGTGCAGCCGCTCCCGGTCCGGGGGATGTCGTGCCTCGGGGCGGCGAGGATCGAGAGCCCGATCGGCCCCGTCGTCGAAGGAGGGCCGAACCCTTCGACGAACACCGTGGACATGATGTGGACGTTCTTCTTGAACGCGTTCGCCCGCAGAAGCTCCAGGATCTTCCCGCCCACCTCGGGGCCGGGCAGCATCGTGTCGAACCGCATGAACTTCTGGGAGTATTCGAGCCGCTGCATGTGCTCGGCAAGCTGCAGCACGAACATCTGTTCCTTCTCGGGGTTCCAGTAGGCGCGCAGCCCCTCGAAGACTCCCGTACCGAACCTGAACCCGACCGACGCCACGTGGACCCTGCCTTCTTCCCATGGGACCACGCGATCGTTGAGATAGACGAACTTCGGATGCGACATGGTTCGGGCTCCTTGAATCCTCAACCGTGATGTGCAGCGCGAGACGTCGCCGGTGTAACCCGTGGATTCACGCTTCCGCTCCGCGGGAATGACCGAGGTCACGCGCGCCGCGCCGCGCTCAGTGCATCAGCGAATGGGGAACCGAGTACTGTCCGGCCTGCAGCTCACCGAAGAGGTCGGAGACCTGCGGGTGCTGCACCGGCTCCCCGGATTCGTCGACGAGGAGATTCTGCTCGGAGACATACGCGACGTACGTCGTCGATTCGTTCTCGGCGAGGAGGTGGTAGAAGGGCTGGTCCTTGTGGGGCCGAACGTCCTCCGGGATGGACTGCCACCACTCTTCGGTGCTGCTGAACACCGGATCGACGTCGAAGATGACGCCCCGGAACGGATAGATGCGGTGGCGCACGACCTGACCAATTCGAAACTTTGCGGTTTTGTCGTCCATCGCCGCGGTGTTGTCGTTCATCATCGGCTACAGGCTCCCCGGAGCTGTGATCTCGGCCGCTACGCGGACCCGATCCGACGACGCAGCCCGCGCATCCCTTTCTCGTCGGTCTCGGGTATGAGAATACCGTAATCGGAAACGCGATACCCACCACGTGGATGCGGGAATCCGGCCGGAGCCGCGGAGGCGTCCGTCCGATTGCACGCACCGCATCGCCGCCGCATCATGCCGGAGGCGCCCGCCGGCGCGGGCGCATCGAACCGGGAGCCCGTGGACATGACACCAGACGATCCGGTCGTAGCCACCGAGGCGTACGACTACCCGCTCACCCTCGATCACCTGCTGCACACCGGGCTCGCCTGCTCGCCCGCCCGCGAGATCGTCCACGAGAACCACGGCCGGCTCGACTACCGCGAGCTGCACCGCCGCATCGGCCGTCTCGCGGCGGGGCTCGCCTCCCTCGGGGTGGCGCCGGGCGCGACGGTGGCGGTGATGGACTGGGACTCTCCCCGCTATCTCGAATGCTTCTTCGCGATCCCGATGATGGGCGCGGTGTTGCACACCATCAACGTGCGGCTCTCCCCCGAGCAGATCCTCTATACCGTCAACCACGCCGAGGACGACGTCATCCTCGTCCACGAGGACTTCATTCCGCTGATCCGGCAGATCGGCGACCGGTTCGATCGCGCGCCGACGCTCGTCCTGCTACGCGACGGCGCCGCGACGGCGCCCGGCCACGGGCTCGAATTCGCGGCCGACTACGAGTCGCTGCTCGACCGCGGCGGGGACGGCTACGACTTCCCGGCGCTCGACGAGCGAACCCGCGCGACCACGTTCTACACCACCGGGACCACCGGCGACCCGAAGGGGGTGTGGTACACCCACCGCCAGCTCGTGCTGCACACCCTCGGCGCGCTGGGCGCGCTCGCGAGCGGCGGCGGCCACGCGCGCCTGCACCGCGACGACGTCTACATGCCCATCACCCCGATGTTCCACGTCCACGGATGGGGCATGCCCTTCGTCGCCACCCTGCTCGGGATCAAGCAGGTCTATCCCGGACGCTACGAGCCCGAGAAGCTGCTGCGCCTGATCGAACGCGAGCAGGTGACGTTCTCCCACTGCGTGCCGACCATCCTGCACATGCTGCTGAACGCTCCGGTGGCCGGCGAGATCGACCTGAGCGGCTGGAAGGTGGTCGTCGGGGGCTCGGCGATGTCCGCGGGCCTCGCGCGCGCGGCCATGGACCGCGGCATCGACGTCTTCGGGGGATATGGCATGTCGGAGACGGGGCCGGTGCTCACCATGGCCCAGCTCGAACGCCCGGCCCTCGCGCTGTCCGACGAAGCGCAGATCGCACTGCGCTGCAAGGCCGGCCGGCCCATCCCGCTGGTCGATCTCCGCGTCGTCGACGAGTCGATGCGTCCCCTCCCGCAGGATGGAGCGAGCACCGGAGAAGTCGTGGCCCGTGCCCCGTGGACCACGAACGGCTACCTGAAGAACCGCGACGGATCGGAAGCATTGTGGCGGGGCGGATACCTCCACACCGGCGACATCGGCTACCTCGACGGCGACGGCTACCTGCGGGTCACCGACCGGCTGAAGGACGTGATCAAGTCGGGCGGGGAGTGGATCTCCTCCATCGAGATCGAGGACGTCGTCTCGCGATGCGAGGGGGTGGCCGAGGCCGCTGCCATCGGCGTTCCGGACGCGCGATGGGGCGAACGGCCGCTGGTGTTGGTGGTGCCGGGCGATCCGGAGCATCCGCCCGAGGAGGCCACGATCCGGGCTGCGGTCCGGGAGGCGGCGGACCGGGGACGGATCAACCGGTGGGCGGTGCCGGACCGCATCCTGCTCGTCGACACGCTCGACAAGACCAGCGTCGGGAAGATCGACAAGAAACGCCTGCGAATGCGCTACGCGAATGCCTGAGTGCGGGTGCTTGGTCCCGGCCACCCTTGCCCGCTTCGTGATTCGGCCATCGACCGCGTCGTCACAGGGATGTTCATAACGTTTCGGTGACACTGCGGCGAGATGGAACAGAGCCCCCGGAGAGGGGTGCAGCGGTGGGCAAGTTCACCGTTCGTTTCCCGCCGCCCGCAAAGGACCGCCACCTGATTGCCGTCATCGCCGGACTGATCGCAACCTCTCCAGCTCCCGAACGAACCTCGGTTCATCCGGCAGCAGCTCGATCGCCCTGCGATAGGCGTCTTCGACCTCTCGGGCCGGCGCCCGCAGCCAGTGCAGCGTGCACGCCAGCTCCCGCCACGCCCAGGCATGGCGGGCCGGCGAGGCGTCGAGCTGGATGACGCGCTCCAGAAGCCCCCGAGCTTCGGTGAGAAATCGGCGGTTCGAATCACCTTGCCGTTGCCGATGGGCTTCGCTCGCCAGCCAGAGCTTGGTCTGCGCGAACTCGAGCAGCGCGCGCGGGTCGGCGTACACCGCGTCTCCGGCGCGCTCGAAGTACCGGTGCGCGGCGCGGGAGTCCCTGACGCGGCGGGCGAGGATGGCCGCGTCGATGGCGTCCTGGCCGAACAGCGCGGGACGGTTCTGCCGGAGCAGCATGCGCGCCTTGTTCTCTTCACCGGCTTCCAACAGCACGTCGATCAGCGTATTGGCGACGTGGGAGACCGCGCTTTCCGGACCTTGGGCCTCGAACGTCTCCAGCACTTCTTCGCCGTGTTCAATCTCGCCGCTCTTCGCGTACGCCCGGATCATCTCCGACGCGAGAACCGCCGAAGCCGGGTTGGTCGCCCATGCGGATTCGATGCGACGAAACGCTTCCCGGGCGTCTCCCAGCGCCCGCAGATGGGCCGCGTCCCTCAAGGCGGAGAGCGCCGTGTACTCCGGATGGGCCGGCAACGTCGCCTGGAAGTACGTCCGCTGCTCGTCGAAGTCGAAGCGCGGGGGCTGCGATCCGTTGGCCTCCATCGCCTGGAAGACCTTCCGCAGCCCGGAAAGCCGTCCTTCGGCGAGCCCCAGCTCCTTCAGGAACTCCCCGATACGGCGGTTGCGGGCGGGGACGGGAGCGACCTCCGCGTTCGGCAGCAGGTGCCGGGCTTCGATTCCCGGCACCGGTCCGGGATAGCTGATGATCCGGACCCGGCTCGGGAAGAGATAGACCTTGGTGGGTTCGGGCTGATCGACGTCGTAGCCGCGGTGATAGACGGCGTTGACGAGGGTCTCGCGAAGCGCCGGTATCGGATAGCTGACCCAGCCGCGGACCTGGCTCCGGTCGGGTTGCTTCTGCAAGTGGTACGTCGAGAGGTTCTCGAGATAGTTCAGGCAGTCGCGAAGCTGGTCGACGAGCGCGCCGCGGAAGGTGCGCTCCTCCTGGACGTCCCCGGCCCGGTCCGCGGCGAACTGGACGACTTCGATCTTCGCCCCCCGAAACCACTCCACGGGGTCCCTCGCGAAGAAGAGGAGGCCCGCGTTCCGGGGCGCCTCGTGGTCGTTGACCCGCATCGTGAGCCGCATCCGCCGATAGACGGCCCTTTCGTCCGGCTCGTCCAGGAGCCCGCTCCCCACCTCTCGGAGGTACTCCCGGACCTTCGTTTCCCGCAGGTCCCCGACCTGGGCGTCGTGCGCCCGGCGGTCGTCCCAGGGCACGCGGGCCGTCTGCTGGATGAGCCCCCGGAGCAGATCGCCGCGCCGTTCGGCATCGACGGTCTCGGAGCCGAGGCGTATCCAGTACCGCCCCGGCCCTGCACCGGTGCCGACGTCGGGTGCGCGGTGGGGTTTGACCTCGCTGGCCGGCGCCCACACCACCAGGATGATCCGGCCCGCGACCGTTTCGGGAGACAGGATGGGCTGATAGGACGGATCGAGTCGATTGCATCGGCCACGGATCCACCTCTGCGCCGCTTCGGCCTCCTCCGCGGTCAGGCCGGACGGGGGCAGGGCAGCCCGCCCGTCCCGCTCCCCGACGCCGATGACGACGTAGCCGCCGTTCAGGTTGTGGTAGTCGTTCGCGAAGGCACAGATCGTCCTGAGCACCTGCGGGCCGGTGGTGCTCGGGTCCCAGGACGCCTTGAACTCCACCCGCTCGGACTCCACGCCGCGGCAATAGAGGAGAGCGTCGAGGTTGACGGGAAGAATCGCGCTCATGGACGAATTATCGCTTATGGCGGCGCGATGATCGCGCACGCCGCGACGCTTGAAGAGGCGTGGCGTGAGGGCGGCGCCGTCGGGTCCGGGATCGCTTGAAAGCCGGCCCGGTCGCCACGGGCGAGGGCCGCCGGTGCCGTCGGCGCGATGGAGTCGAAGATGCCGGGCAGCGCGTCCGAGTACCCCTGCTCGTCGCCGGCGATCAGCTCCGGATAGTTGAAGGCATCGCCCGAGTACATGCGTACCCCGACGGGCAGGCGACGGTGGAGCACGGTCCTTCCTCCACCGGTCCCGTATCGGGACCCCGCGGCCGCGTGTACACTTGGCGCCACGCTCCGGCAGCGCACCTTGCGCCGCCCGCGAAAGCGCCCGTAGCTCAGTTGGATAGAGTACCAGGCTTCGAACCTGGGTGTCGGGGGTTCGAGTCCCTCCGGGCGCGCCAATTGCACGATGCAGGCGGCGTCCCGCCGACCGGCGGGACGTTCCCGACACTGCGCTCCGCCCTCCGAGCGGTCTCCGGCGATGGAGAAACGGTTCACCCTCAAGGACTTCTTCCTGTTCGCGGCGGTCGGGGCGGTCCTCGTGGCGCTGCTCGTCGCGATGTACATGATCGACCGGCAGTGGATCATGATGTCGCGGATGCGCGCGACGATGCAGGAGCAGGCGGAGGACCTGCGGGCCTTGCGCACCGACGTGAAGGCGCTCGACCGGCGGGTCGGGAGCGGAACGCTCGCCGCCGCACGACCGGCCGCCACGCCGACCGCCCCCGCCGCGGCCCCGGTCTTCGATCGGGCGCTGGCCGCGTCCCGGCTCGCCGGGTACGCGCCCGGGGACTGGCTGGTGAGAGCCTTCGGGGTAGGACTCTCGACCATCACCCCGCTCGTCTCCCAGGACGTCTACGCCTCGAACGTGCAGAGCTACGTGCAGGAGACCCTGCTCTCGCGCAACCCCGACACGCTGGAATGGCAGGGGTTCATCGCGCGCTCATGGGACATCGGCGAGGACGGCCTCACCATCACCTTCCAGTTGCGCGACGGGGTGGCCTTCTCCGACGGCCGGCCGCTCCTCGCCGGCGACATCGCGTTCACCTTCGCCTTCATCATGAACGAGTCGATCGCGGCTCCGCGCGACCGCGCCTATCTGGAGAAGATCGAATCGGTCGAAGCCACCGGCCCTCTGGAGGTCGTCTTCCGGTTCCGCGAGCCCTACTTCAACGCCCTCGCCCTCGCCGGCGGCATGGCGGTGATGCCGCGGCACTTCTACGAGCCCTACCTCGAAGAACCCGCCACCTTCAACGAGTCGAAGGGGCTGCTGCTGGGATCCGGGCCCTACCGCCTCGCCGATCCGAAGGCCTGGACCCCGGACCTCGGCATCGTGGAGCTGGAGCGCAACCCCCGCTACTGGGGACCTGCGGCGGCGCCCTTCGACCGCATCCTGTGGCAGGTCATCGAGAACGACAGCGCGCGGCTCACCACCTTCCGCAACCGCGACATCGACGCCTATACCGCGCGCCCCCGGGAGTACCGGGGCCTGCGCGAGGACGCGGCGCTCACCGAACAGGCCCGGCATTTCGAATTCATGAACGCGGTGGCGGGATACAGCTACATCGGCTGGAACCAGCGCCGCGCCGGCGAGCCCACGCGCTTCGCGGACCGCCGGGTGCGCGAGGCGATGACCTGGCTCACCGACCGGGCCCGCATCATCGACGAGATCATGCTCGGCCACGCGGAGCCCGCGGTCAGCCCGTTCAGCCCGCGCAGCCGCCAGCACGACCCCGCCATCGAACCGCGCCCCTTCGATCCGGACCAGGCGATGTCGCTGCTCGCGGAGGCCGGCTACCGGGACCGGGACGGGGACGGGGTGCTGGAGAACGAAGCGGGCGAGCCCTTCGAGTTCGAGCTCGTGTACTACCAGGAGAACGAGGACACCGAGCGCATGGTCCTCTTCCTCAAGGACCTCTACGCGCGGGCCGGCGTGCACCTGAAGCCGGTTCCCGCGGAGTGGCCGGTGATGCTCGACCTGCTGGGCAAGCGCGACTACGACGCGATCACGCTGGGCTGGACGAGCGGCGTGGAAACCGACGTCTACCAGATGTTCCACGGCTCCCGGACCGAAGACGGCGGAGACAACTTCGTGCACTTCAGGCACGCCGGGTTCGACCGTCTCGTCGACGAGGCGCGGGCCACCGTGCGCGAGGAGGAACGCATGCCGCTGTGGCAGGCGGTGGAGCGCATCTTCTACGAGGAGCAGCCCTACACCTTCCTGATGCGCCGCAAGACCCTGGCGTTCGTGGACCGGCGCCTGCGGAACCTGGAGGTCACCAGGCTCGGGCTCAACCTCGGCTTCGTCCCGGTGGAGATCTTCACGCCGGGCGCGCAGCAGCGCTACGCCGACTGAGGGGCCGCGGCGGGAACGCGGACCACGCGGAACGCAGGCGGGCAGTCCCTCGTGATCACCTACCTCGTCCGGCGCATCCTGTTGATGTTCCCGACCCTGATCGGGATCACCCTGGTGGTCTTCCTGGTGATGGCGGCATCGCCGGGGGGGATCAGCGCCCAGCATCTGATCGAGGGCCAGAACCTGGAGCCGCAGGCGAAGAAGGCGCTGGAGGACTACTACAACCGCCTCTACGGCCTCGACCAGCCCGCGCCGCTGCAGTACCTGCGCTGGCTCAACAACATCTCGCCGGCCGGCTTCACCTTCGACGAGAACCATCGCCTCACCGGCTTCTCGCTCTTCAAGGGCTCGGACCTGGGCACCAGCTTCCGCTTCGGGCGCCCGGTGCTCGATCTCGTCGCGGAGCGCGTCCCCATCACCCTGCTGCTCAACCTGCTCTCCCTGCCCCTCGTCTACGCGGTGGCGATCGGCATCGGGGTGCGGGCGGCAAGGGAGCGCGGGGACGCCTTCGACGTCGTCTCCGGGGGCGTCATGCTCGCCCTGTGGTCGGTGCCCACCATGCTCGCCGGCATCCTGTTGCTCGGCTTCTTCGCATCGGAGCAGTACTGGCACTGGTTCCCCACCGCGGGACTGAACCGGCGCGAGGCACTGGACATGGCCTTCCTGCCGCACTGGCGCCACCCGCGGGCCGGGCTCGCCCTGCTCGGCGGGATGTCGGGCGGCATGGTCCTCCTCGCCGCGGCGGGGCGCTGGTTACCGTGGCGCGTTCGCGTCGCGGTGATGGGGGCGCTGGGAGCCGGACTCGGCTTCGCGATGGCGAATGCGCTTCCGGGAGGCGGAGGCGCGCTCGTCCATGCGGCGCTGATGCTGGTGCTCGGATCGGCGCTGGGCGCCTTCGCGGGCCTCGCGGGGAGCGCGCTCCGCACCTGGGGGTTCGGGCTGCTCGGGGTCCTGCTCGGCGCCTGGATCAGCCGCCACTGGGGCGGGGACGAGTGGACCGGCGGTTTCCTCGCCGACCGGCTCCTGCATCTCGTGCTGCCGGTGATCTGCCTCTCCTACGGCGGCTTCGCCTTCCTGTCGAAGCTGGTGCGCACCTCCATGCTCGAGAACCTGCTCTCCGACTTCGCGCGCACCGCCCGGGCCAAGGGGGTGCGCGAGCACGACGTGCTGTGGCGCCACGTGTTCCGCAACGGCCTGTTGCCGCTCATCACCGTCTCGGCCGGGATCCTGCCGGCGATGCTCGGCGGCTCGGTGATCGTCGAGACCATCTTCAGCATCGACGGCATGGGCAAGCTCGCGGTGGAGGCGGTGAAGGGGCGTGACCGCGAGCTGGTCCTCTCGCTCACCCTGATCAGCGGCTTCCTCACCCTCGTCGGCTACCTCGTGGCGGATCTGTGCTACGCGGTGGCGGACCCCCGGGTGAGCTACGAATGAGCGGCGTGGCGACGGTGGCGCCGGATCGGGCCAGCGCGCGCCGGCGCGGCTACGCGGCGCGCGTAATCGGGGCCACCTTCGTGCGCATCGGCGCGCGGGTGGGAGCGCTGTGGATCGGCGTGCTGATCGTGGCCGCGGCGTTGGCTCCGCTCCTCGCCAACACCCATCCCCTGCTCATGCGCGCGGACGGACGGCTGCAGAGCCCCGCCCTCGTGCATCTGGGCGCCGCCGACGTGGTGTTGATGTGCACGTTCCTCGCGGCGGTGGCGCTGCTCGTCGCCCGATGCACCCTTCGCACCGGCGTGGTCGCGCTGCTGGCGACGCTGGCGGGCTCCGCCCTCCTCGGCGCCGCGGCCACCGATCCGCCCGTCCTCACCGTGTACGAGCAGTACCGAGAGGCGGCCCGTGCCGGCGAGATCGAATGGGCGATCCACGCCCCGGTGCCCTACTCGCCGAAGGACTACCAGCGCGACGCGGGCGATACCGGCCTGGAGGCTCCGCTGGCCGCGTCCGGCGCCCGCACCCATTGGTTCGGCACCGACGAGAACGGCGCGGACGTGCTGTCGCGGATGATCCACGCCTCGCGCATCGCGCTGGGGATCGGCCTCGTCGCCACCGGCATCGCGATGCTCATCGGGGTCGCCGTGGGCGGGTTGATGGGCTGGTTCTCCGGCGCCGTCGATCTCGCCGGCATGCGCCTGGTGGAGATCTTCGAGGCGGTGCCGACCCTGTTCCTGCTCCTCACCTTCGTCGCCTTCTTCGGGCGCAGCCTCTACCTGATGATGGTGATCATCGGCCTCACCGGCTGGACCGGCTACGCGCGCTTCGTGCGGGCGGAGTTCCTGCGCCTGCGCGAGCAGGACTACGTGCAGGCGACGGTGGCCTGCGGGCTGCCGCTGCACTCCATCCTGTTCCGCCACATGCTGCCCAACGGGGTCGCCCCGGTCCTGGTCGCGGCGAGCTTCGGCATCGCCTCCGCCATCCTCGCCGAGGCGATGTTGAGCTTCCTCGGCCTCGGCCTCGTCGACGACCCTTCCTGGGGGCAGATGCTCAACCAGGCGGTGCGCTCCTCGACCTTCAACTGGTGGATGGCGGTGTTCCCGGGCGGCGCGATCTTCCTCACCGTATTCGCCTACAACCTGATCGGCGAGGCGCTGCGCGACGCCATCGATCCCCACCTCTCGCATGGAACGAGACAGTAGCTCCCCGCCCGTCCGTGGCGTCGGCCGGAGGCGCGACCGCGCCAGCGGTCCTGGCGGTCGCCACTTACAGGAGAATCCGTACAAGTGAGTCCTGACCGGTCCGCGCGTTGGACGGGGCGCCCGCGATTCCGCGCAGCGGAATCGCCAAGCGACCGCGCCAGCGGTCGCCACTCGCAGGAGAAGCGGAGCAAGTGAGCCCGGACCGGTCCGCGCGTTGGACGAGGCGCCCGCGATTTCGCGCAGCGGAATCGCCAAGCGACCGCACCCGCGGTCGCCACTCGCAGGAGAACCGGAGCAAGTGAGCCCGGACCGGGACCCGAACCAGAGCGCGGACCCACTGCTGGAGGTCAGGGACCTGCATATCTGGTTCCGGGCCGATGGAGAGACGGTGCGGGCGGTGGACGGAGCGAGCTTCCACATCGAGACGGGGGAGACCTTCTGCCTCGTCGGCGAATCCGGCAGCGGCAAGTCCGTCTCCGCCCTGTCGGTGATCGGCCTGCTGCCGCCGGGCCTTACCGAGCGCTGCGACGGCGAGGTGCTGTTTCGCCTCGACCCGCGGGACCGCGCGCCACCGCGCGACCTGCTGCGGCTGCCCGACGAGGAGCTGATGCAGGTGCGCGGCGGACACATCGCGATGATCTTCCAGGAGCCCATGACCTCGCTGAACCCGGTGCTCACCGTCGGCGACCAGATCGTGGAGGCGATCCGGCTCGCCCACCCGCGTCTCGGCTACGAGGAGGCCCGCGGCCGGGCGATCGAGGCGCTCGCGGAGGTACGGATCGAGCGGCCGGAGCTACGCGCGGACGAGTATCCCCACCGGCTCTCCGGCGGCCAGCGCCAGCGTGTGATGATCGCGATGGCGATCGCCTGCCGCCCCGCCCTGCTGATCGCGGACGAGCCGACCACGGCCCTGGACGTGACGGTACAGGCCGGGATCCTGAGCCTGATGCAGGAACTCAAGCACCGGCGCGGCATGAGCCTCTTCTTCATCACCCACGACTTCGGGGTGGTCGCGCAGATCGCCGACCGCGTGGCGGTCATGCGCGAAGGCCGGATCGTGGAGACCGGCACGCTCGAAGCGGTGCTCGAACGCCCCGCACACCACTACACGCGCCAGCTCCTCGCGGCGGTGCCCGAGAATCTGGCCCGGGCGTCTCGCCGGACTCGCGCTGCGGGCGCAGGTCCGCATGTGGCGAACACCGGCGAAGGCGGCGGGCCTGTTCACGACCGGGAAGCGCCGCCCACCGTTTCACCCGAGGAACCGCGATCGGGAAATTCGGCCGCGATCTCCTTCCGGAAGGCACGCACCGCGGGCCTTCCTCTCGAAGCACCGGCCCCGAATCCTCCGCGCGCAGAGCCGGACACGTCTCCATTGGCCGGCCGGCCGGTCGCGACCCCTCCGGAGCTGCTCCGACTCGATGGGCTGGAAGTGCACTTCCCCATCCGCCAGGGGGTGCTCAAGCGCACGGTGGGGCACGTGCGGGCGGTGGACGGGGTCGATCTGCGCATCCATCGGGGGCAGATCCTCGCGCTGGTGGGCGAATCGGGCTGTGGCAAGACCACGCTGGCGCGTGCGGTGCTGCGTCTCGTCGAGCCCACCGGAGGGCAGGTGCATTTCGGCGGACGGGAGATCACCGGACTCAGCCGCCGCGAGATGCGTCCGATGCGCCGCTGCTTGCAATACGTGTTCCAGGACCCCGCCTCCTCGCTGAACCCGCGGCTCACGGTGGCCACCGCCCTGACCGAGCCGATGGCGGCGCACGGCATCGGCGAAAACCAGGAGGAACGGCTGGAGACGGCGGCGCGGACCCTTATCGAGGTCCAGCTCACGCGCGACCACCTGTGGCGCTACCCGCACGAGCTCTCCGGCGGGCAACGCCAGCGCATCGGCATCGCCCGCGCCCTGTGCCTCGACCCCGACTTCGTGGTATGCGACGAGATCACCAGCGCGCTCGACGTCTCGGTGCAGGCCGAAGTACTACGGATGCTGCTGCAGCTTCGGCGCGAGCGAGCGCTCACTCTGCTCTTCATCACCCACGACATCGGGGTGGTGGAGTACCTGAGCGACACCACCGCGGTGATGCGCGAGGGGAAGATCGTGGAGCTGGGTCCGACGATGCGCGTATGCAGCGCGCCGGAGCACCCCTACACGCGCCGGCTCATCGCGGCGGTGCCGCGCTTGTCGGGCACATAGCCCGCGTATCTCTCCGGATATCCGCAAGCACCCGGAGAAGTGAACCGCCCTGGGCTCCCCGCGGGGCTGAAGTGGAGCTACATGTGCCGACAAGGGCAGCCTTCGCGCAACCCCTGCCGAGCCGCAGTGCCGCGCTTGTCGCCTTCGCCGGGCGGTCCTGACCCATCTTTCATCACACGTTTTATGAAGTCCTTCGAGATCCGGAGACCGACGGGCGGCAGCAATATCCGGCGACGATCGAATCGCCCTGATACGGCGGGGCCGGGGGGCGGTTCGTGAACGTCTCCGACGCGCCGGGCGAGACGCCCGCGTCCGTCAGGATGCGCCTCCCCAGGATACGCCGCCTACCAGCGCACCCGCCCGCGCAGCATCAGGCCGTGCTCGGCGCGCTCGGTGCGGCTCTCCCGGCGCTCGCCTTCAAGACCCAACTCGAAGGCCGGGCCGAGCAGGAAGCGCGCCCCCAGCCGGTAGCCGCGCGCGCCGCCCTCGGACAGTGCGAGGCCGCCGTAGGGGGTCAGCACCCCGGCGAACGCCGCCAGGCCGTAGCCCATCTCGGTGTCCAGCCGCGCGGTCGGAGATGCGCCGTTCGGCGCGGATGCGCCGGTGGTTCCGGTGGCGCCGCTCCCGGCCACGCCGCCCTCCCACAGCCGCGAGAGGCCGCTTCCCGTCTCTCCATACGAGGGCGCCAAGCGCAACGACGGCCCCAGGCCCGAGGCCGGTTCCAGCCGCACCGCCCCGCCCACGCTCCAGTCCTCCGTCCCGCCCTCGTGCGCGAGCAGCACCCGGCCCGCCACGTCCGCGCTCAGGCCCAGGGCCGGGTGCGCGTAGTCCAGCCCGCCCCCGAGCTCCACCCCCGCCCCGGTCTCGCCGTCGCCCCCGTCGAGGCGCATCCCCACTTCCACCGAGGGCGTGAACGCCGCACCCCCGCCCAACGCGAACGCCCGCGCGCCTTCGGCCGCCACCCGCAGCCGGTGGGTCCTGACCGCAAGCCCCGCGATGCGCTCGCCGTTGTCCTCGACGGCGAGCCGCGTCGTCCACGCCTCGCCCTTGAGGTCCACGGTCACCGGGCCGAAGACCCCCGGCCCCTCGCCCGAGAGCACCCGCACGCTCCCGCCCGCCGCCGCGCTGTGCAACGTGCTGTCGCTCGTCTGCCGGCCCGCTTCGCCGTCGAGGAGGGTGACGTCGCCCCGGCCGTAGCCGAGCGACGCCCAGGCGTGCCTCCCCGCCGGCCATGCCCACCCCACGTAGGGATGCGCGCTCGTCATCCGGCTCTCGTACTCGCCCTCGACCGTCTCGCCGGCGGACGTGTCGGTGTAGTCGAAGCTCCCCTTGCTCACCGAGAGCGCGAGCCCGGCCAATCCCCCGGCCCCGAAGCGGGCGTCCATCCCCAGGTGCGCGCCGAACAGGTGGCCGTCCCAGTCCACCCCGCTACCGTCGCCGTCGCCGGCGAGGCTGCGGTAGTCGCCCGCGCCCCAGGCGGTCACGCGCGCACCGGCGTCCGTGACGGCTCCGCCCCCGGCGCCGTCTCTCTCACCGTCCCCGGAGAGCGCGAGGGCGAAGCGCCGCCCGTCGAGCCCCTGCTTCCACGACCACGTGCCGTCCTCGAGGGCCTGCTCGTTCGCCTGGAGGAGGCCGGCGAACCCCGTGAGCACGTCAGCGGGGGCCATCGCGCCGTGGGCGGCAGCCCCGTCCGGGGAGAGGGCCTGCCCGATGCGTCCGGTCACGGCGTCCATCGTGCTCGCGATCATCGTCCGGGAGAGGTCGGGCAGGATGGCTTCGTTGATGCCCTTCAGGCGCACCCGCAGGTCCGCATCGTCGTCGTCGGCAATCGTCCCGGTCCCGCTCGCGGCGGCGAGGGTCGCGTTCACCGGGCTGCTCAACCGGACCACCACCGTCTCATCCGCCTCGTCCGTCGCGTCCCCGGTCACCGTCACGGCGATGGGCTGGCTCGTCGTCCCCGCCGCGAAGGTGAGCGTCCCGGCGGGAATCGCCGTGTAGTCGGTGCCCGAGGTGGCAGTGCCGGTGCCCGCGTCCGCGTAGCCCACCGTCACCGTCTGTGCGCTCGCGGCGCTCAAGGTCACGGTGAAGGTCAGGGTCGCCGTCCCGCTGTCGCCCTCCGTGACGCTCGGACTGTCGATGGAGAGCGTGGGCGCATCGTCGTCGGCAATCGTCCCGGTCCCGCTCGCGGCGGCGAGGGTCGCGTTCACCGGGCTGCTCAACCGGACCACCACCGTCTCATCCGCCTCGTCCGTCGCGTCCCCGGTCACCGTCACGGCGATGGGCTGGCTCGTCGTCCCCGCCGCGAAGGTGAGCGTCCCGGCGGGAATCGCCGTGTAGTCGGTGCCCGAGGTGGCGGTGCCGGTGCCCGCGTCCGCGTAGCCCACCGTCACCGTCTGTGCGCTCGCGGCGCTCAAGGTCACGGTGAAGGTCAGGGTCGCCGTCCCGCTGTCGCCCTCCGTGACGCTCGGACTGTCGATGGAGAGCGTGGGCGCATCGTCGTCGGCAATCGTCCCGGTCCCGCTCGCGGCGGCGAGGGTCGCGTTCACCGGGCTGCTCAACCGGACCACCACCGTCTCATCCGCCTCGTCCGTCGCGTCCCCGGTCACCGTCACGGCGATGGGCTGGCTCGTCGTCCCCGCCGCGAAGGTGAGCGTCCCGGCGGGAATCGCCGTGTAGTCGGTGCCCGAGGTGGCGGTGCCGGTGCCCGCGTCCGCGTAGCCCACCGTCACCGTCTGTGCGCTCGCGGCGCTCAAGGTCACGGTGAAGGTCAGGGTCGCCGTCCCGCTGTCGCCCTCCGTGACGCTCGGACTGTCGATGGAGAGCGTGGGCGCATCGTCGTCGGCAATCGTCCCGGTCCCGCTCGCGGCGGCGAGGGTCGCGTTCACCGGGCTGCTCAACCGGACCACCACCGTCTCATCCGCCTCGTCCGTCGCGTCCCCGGTCACCGTCACGGCGATGGGCTGGCTCGTCGTCCCCGCCGCGAAGGTGAGCGTCCCGGCGGGAATCGCCGTGTAGTCGGTGCCCGAGGTGGCGGTGCCGGTGCCCGCGTCCGCGTAGCCCACCGTCACCGTCTGTGCGCTCGCGGCGCTCAAGGTCACGGTGAAGGTCAGGGTCGCCGTCCCGCTGTCGCCCTCCGTGACGCTCGGACTGTCGATGGAGAGCGTGGGCGTATCGTCGTCGTCCGCAATGGTCAGCCTCACGTCGGACGGATCCTCGACGACATCCCCCGTCGCCGTCCCCGAAACGGTCACCCACTTGTCCGGCGCGTCCACGTCGTTGTCGTTCGCCGCGATCGTCACCGTCCCGGTGCTCGTCGTCGCCCCCGCCGCGATGGTCAGCGTCCGCGTGCTCGACAGCGCGAAGTCACCCGACACCGCCGGGGCTACCGCCGCCGCCGACACCGTGATCGTCGTCGCGGCGCTCGTCGTCCGGTCCAGCGTCGCCGTCACCGTCGAAACCCCGGCGTTCTCCGAAATCGAGGCGGGCATGAGGACCAGCGTCGCATTCGGAGGCGGTACAAGAGGAACCCACTCGGTCATGACAACGTTGCTGCTGTAGAGGTTCCACGTAAGTCTGATGACGACCCCGCCATTGTCGATCATGGCTTGCGTCGGTTCAAAATCCGGCAACGTGAAAGAGGCTCCTCCGGTTGCAGATGTTCCTTCTGACTTGAGTGTCTGACACCCGTCAAGAGATGGGAACGGCGGATCCACCCTCGTCCAGGGACAAGCGAAAACCCCAGCGTGGCGCCACTGAACACCGCCTGATCTGGTGAGTGTGACTGACTGCTGAAGCATCAGCTTGCCTACGAGGCTCGTCGTGGCCACATGAAGCTGAGCCCAGTTCGCAGCAGCGGCCGGGTTCGGGCCCGGTGCTGTCCATCTAACTGGGTTCGGCGTCGTCTGGGCGAACGCCCGCGGCGCGAGAGCCGCGACCATCACCAGCAGCAGGAGAACGGCGATGGCCGCCTGACTCAAGCAATTCACCCTCCGGGTTTCCCGGGGCGGTTCAGGGACGCGAGAAGGGCCTCCTCCTCTCCGGGGGAATCTCCGCCCATGCGAGCCGGCGAACGACCGTGAGCGTCGGGGCATGAACCATCTCATCGACTTTCTCCTTATCTCCTTCGCATTCCGGTGAAGTCGATCACCAGTCGGAGCGATGCAGGATGATGACAGTAATGTCCAATGAGAAGGCGAGCATGAACAAGGGCATGGGTCAACCCTAAAATCGGACAGTTCTATTTGTTTCCAACACCCTCCGGGGTGCTGTTCTTGCATGGAGCCTCCCTTGAGTTCGAGCTTGTAAGCGTTGTGGACAAGGCGGTCGAGGGTGGCGTCGGCGAGGGTGGGTCGCCGAGCAGTTCATGCCATTGAGCCAGGGGGAGCTGGCTGGTGACGAGGGTGGAGCGAGAGGCGGGGCGGTTCAAATCAGGTTTCCGTATGCGCTGGTTCCAGCGCCCAAGGCCGTGAGAAAGAGGCGCCGGTACGCGCATGAGGAGCACTTCCGCACCGAGCGCCGACCGGCGAGGCCAAGTGTGTTGAAGTGACTTGATACGACTTGCCGATACCTCAGCGGAGCGGCGTGCCCGACAGGGGAATTCCGGGCGCCGACGTGGATCAGAGGCCCAGCGGGCGGCGTTCCTGGTACCGGCGACAGAGATCGAGGAATTCCCGCGTGCTCTTCGGCATCGGCACCCGGGCGCCGGCGAGGTAGGTCAGCAGGCTCTTGCCCTCGCGCAGCAGGCGGAGTCCATCCTCGATACGCCGTTGCACGGCCTCGTCGCCGGAGACCGGCGCGGGGGGGCGAAAATCGAGCAGCCGCTCCCCGCACGCGACGAATTCGGGCCACACGTCGAAGGTCGCCGGATCCGTGCGCATCGTCTCCGTCTCCTCCTTCGCGGCCCGGGCGAAAGCGCGCACCAGCGGCTTGGCCCCACGGAGCCTCTCGTCTCCCTCGATCTGCGCAACGAGCGCATCGGCGATGCGATCGATGTCCCGCATGGTCTGCGCGATCTTCGCGTAGCGGCTCTCGTAGCAGTCCGCCATGGACATGGAGAACGCCTTGAGCGGCTCGCCCCAAAGCTCGTCGATCCCCTCGTGGCCGCTATAGTGCTTGACCGTCTTCCCGAGCTTCAACGCCTCGACGAAGCACTCCTCGCACTCGCGCATCAGCTCGTTGTCGGGGCTCGTCTCGATACCCTTCGCCGCGAGCTCGACAATCGAGGTGAAGATGTCCGTCGCGCGGTTGAAGAGCGCGCCGGCGAGCATCGCTCCGCAGACCCGCTTGCGCCGTGCATCCGTCTCTCGTTCGTACGCGGCTCGCGCGGTATCCAGCCGATCGCTCGGGGTGTTGATACCCAATTCGGTGTGATGAAACAGCCGCCGGGTGAGCTGGTCGATGAGCTGCTGCTTCGCGGCCAAGGTTTCTTCCGAGGGGTCGTAGTACCGGATCCAGTACCCGTCGTAGTAGATGCACTCCTTGTCCTCGATCCGGCGGCGGGCGCCGTTGGAGGGCTCTCGTTCGAGCAAGGGCAGCTTCGATACGGCTCCCGACATCGCAACCTCCGAGGCTGGATCTTCACCGGCCCCCCGCCCGATCGGGCGATAGAGGACCGGGGCGGCGCTATGATACGCCTGTCGGCCCGAATTTCTCACTACATTCCGAGCCCATCTCCGACCCCGACCCGAGGCGAAGAAAGCATGACGATGAAAGGCGACGGTGACTACGCGTTCACCTCGCGGTCGCCCTACGGGATGCGCGACGAAGCGACGTACGCGGGGGCGCTCAGCTTCCTCCGGCGACCGTATGCCCCCGATCCGGAGGGCGCCGACGTCGCGGTCACCGGCATCCCCTTCGACCTCGCGACCACCAACCGTCCGGGCGCACGTCTCGGGCCGCGCGCGGTCCGGGCCGCATCCGCGCAGCTCTCCTGGGGGCCGCCGTGGCCATGGGGCTTCGATCCGACGAAGCGTCTCGCCATCGTCGACGTCGGAGATTGTGCCCTGGATCATGGCCGCCCCGCCGGGATCCCCGCCCGCATCGAGCGTCATGCGGCCGGCATCCTCCGCGCCGGGGCGTCGATGCTCGGCATCGGCGGCGACCACTTCATCACCCTGCCCCTGCTCAGGGCCCATGCGAGCCATTACGGCGGCCCGCTCGCCCTGGTGCACTTCGATGCCCACAGCGATACGTGGAGCGACGAGGACGGGCGTATCGACCACGGGACGATGTTCTACCACGCCGTCAGGGAAGGCATCGTCGACGTGGCCCGGTCGGTGCAGATCGGGATACGGACCCACAACGAGGACCGCCTCGGATTCACATGGCTGGACGCCGCATGGGTCCATGAGCACGGGCCGGCCGCGACGGCGGAGGAGACCCGGCGGATCGTCGGCGACGCCAGGGCTTACCTCACGTTCGACATCGACTGCCTCGACCCGGCCTGTGCGCCGGGGACGGGGACCCCGGTGACCGGGGGGCTGTCGACCCACCAGGCGCAGAGCATCATCCGCGGCCTGGGCGGGATCGACTTCGTGGCCATGGACGTCGTCGAAGTCGCTCCCGCCTACGACGTGGCCGAGAACACCGCGCTCGCCGCCGCCAGCATCGCCCTCGACTATCTCTGCCTGATCGCGCGAGACCGGCCGGATGCCGTCTGACTCGTCTTCGGCAGTGAATGTTTCAAAGCAGCCACGTCCGGGTAGCCGAGCCCGCCTGCCACCATCGCCCGCGACGGATCCGGGAATACGGTCCGGTTCGCCTGCATGATCTCCCGTGGCCGGCTCCGTTCGTCGCACGACATCAGGTCCATCGAGTCGTAGCACTGTCGTCGACGACGACTCTGCCGCGGAGGCCAGCTCCAGCGGCGGCAGCGCGCGGGCGCGGATGCGTCGGTGCCGGCCATGACGGCATTGTAGAAGGGAAGTCTTGCTTGTTCCCCGCCGCCGCCCCGGTATGATTGCCGGTGAGGCCGGTACGGCGGGCAGGATCGCGGCCTCGCCTTTCCCGAACGTACCCGAGGCCACGCGACGGTGACGGAAGCTGCGGAACAGCCGGACCTCGGCTTCGACCTCGACGAGATGCTGTCGTCACTCGTGAGCGTCCGCTCCCTGGTGCCGGACGACGCGCTCACCGCGCCGGTCCTGGGAACCGAACGCTCGGGCAACGGCGTGGTGATCGGTGATCGCGGCCTCGTCCTGACCATCGGCTACCTCGTGACCGAGGCGCAGACGTTGTGGATCACCGACCGCCGGGGCGCCGCCGTGCCCGGGCACGTCCTGGGCTACGACCAGGAGTCCGGGTTCGGGCTTGTCCAGGCCCTTCAACCGCTTCCCGCGCCGGCCATCGAGCTCGGGGTGAGCGCCGAATGCGACGTGGGCGATCCGGTCCTCGTCGCCGGGCACGGCGGGGCCGATGCGATCGTCACCGGGCGCATCATCGCGAAGCGGGAGTTCGCGGGCTACTGGGAGTACGTACTCGACGAAGCCCTGTTCACCGCGCCGGCGCACCCGAACTGGGGAGGCGCCGCGCTCGTGGGGCCGGACGGCCGGCTGCTCGGCGTCGGCTCGCTGCTCGTGCAGACCGTCTCGTCGAGCGGCGAGCAATCGGGCGCGAACATGATCGTGCCGATCGATCTGCTCAAGCCGATCCTGGAGGACATGAAGGCGTACGGCCGGCCCAACCGGCCGGCGCGGCCGTGGCTCGGCTTCCTCGTCCAGGACGTCGGCGATCATCTGGTGGTGGCCAGCGTCTACGACGGCTGTCCGGCGGATCAGGCCGGGGTGGAGGTCGGAGATCTGGTGGTCGAGGTCGCGGGCGAGCCCGTCGACGGGCTTGCGGAGCTGTTCCGCAAGGTCTGGGGCATCGGGCCGGCCGGGAGCGCCATCCCCCTCACCATCGTCCGGGACGGCGAGCCTCGCCCGGTAGTGCTGGAATCGATCGACCGGGACGCGCGCCTGAAGCACGGCGCCGTCCACTGACCGGCAGCGCCCTCGACGGCGACGTATCCGCCCGGCGCGGGCCGTCAATGCCGCGGTGCCGGTGCCTTCAACACCCGGCCGCCTTCGATACCGTGGTACCGAAGGATCCGCCTCCCGGGGCCACGCACCGACGCCGATTCAATCCGTTCGCGGACTGGTCTCGCCGTGGTAGCGCCTGCCGTTGTAGCGATAGTCGAACACACAGGACGCCCCCATCATCTCGCGGAACCACAACGTGGCGCTCGTCCCCAGGGAATCGGTCAGGCGAACCGGTTCGTTCAGTCCGAAGTGGACCGGTTGCTGCATCCCGTCGTTGATCGCCACGTTGTCGGCGTAGAGGTAAGTACGGTCCAGATTGTCGAGTATGGGATTCAGCCGCCCTTCGAGGCCCGGAAGATATCCGGTGTGGTTGGCGATGATCAGTGAACCTCCATTCGACGCGGGCCGCATCCGCAGTTCGAGGAGCCGGTCCGGCAGATGGTCGTTGGCTACACATGACGAGAAACCGGGCGCGGCGCACAGCACGGTCATCGGCAGCTTCGCGTGCAGAATGAAATCCGCGTGTCCGAACGCGTCGGTCCGTTCCTCCCGGAAGGTCCTGTTGGGATAGATCATCAGCACGTGCACGCCCCGCAATGGCTCGCCGGTTTCGGCGTTGCGGACCACGATGCGCGCGGCGATACCCTCGGGGAGGGGCGGACTCGCCGCGGGCAGGACGAGCCTCAATTCCCGCTCCCCGATCATCTCGAAGATGGGTTTTTTTCCGGCGAGCGAGAACGTCTCATCCTCGATGACGGCGATGCCTTCACCGCGCCGCTCGATGAAGTACTGCCGTCCACCGGCGCCCGGCACGTCACCCACCGGGCACTGCCCCAGCCGCGACGCCAGAAGCTCGTTGCGCGTGAACTGGCTGGTGCGCAGATCGTCGGTGGTCATGGAATTGCACAGGCCGCCGGGGGAGTAGAGCTCCAGGCGATCTTCGAACATGAACAAGCGTATGTGCGACCCCGATACGGCGTAGTCCCGGTGGACCACCGCGTTCACCACGGCTTCGAACACCGCACGTTCGCTGTATTGCGGCACTTCCCTGCGCGCAGGGTCCTTGCGGGCGGCGACGCGGCGGTTGCGAACCACGAATCGCATGGCGTCCCGTATCTGTCGATCAAGAGGTCCGCCGATGTCCTGGGCATCGAGCTGCCGATTGCCGTCCATGCGTTCGCCGTCATAGCAGACCGCCTGGATACAGGCATTCGGCAACCACTCGCCGGGAGCTTCGGTGCCGAGCAATACGCCGCCGACCGTGGCGCGGAACGCACCCTGCCGGTCCGTCTTGAGGAACTTCAACTTCGACAGGGTGACTTCGGCGGGTTCGTTGACGCGGGAGCTCGCGTACGGCCGCCACAATTCCGGGCGCAATGTGTTGATGCCGGTACCGTGGACGACCTGCGTATCGGTGGCCGATGCGTCCGATTGTCCTCGTGACTGCAACAGACGGCGGATGTCGTCGGTGGACATTCGACGCTTGGTGTCTCCCCGGCGCCGGAAGTACCCGCCGGGCGAACGGTGCACGGTGTCTCCCGGCGGAATCTCGACGACCAGAACGCCACCTTCGGCCGGCGGCGGCGCGGGCACTCGGTAGGTTCGGTAATCCGGAGACGGTTTGATCTTGTCCGAACAGATCGTGCTGATCGTGTCCATCAGCACGTCGAGCTGCGGAGGTTCGAGCGATTGCGGCGCGCGGTCGTCCGACACGCCGAGCACGAGCCGGCCGCCGCCAGCGTTGGCGAATGCCGCAAATTCGTTGGCGAGGTCGTCACGGCCGGGCGCGGAAACCTTGCCACCCTTGAAGCGCACTTCCTTCAGCTCAAGCTCACTGTCCTCGCCAAGGCGAACCTCCTCCCAGAGACGCGTTGCATCCATTCGCATGGGTTGCCCTCACCCAACCTCCGGGCTGCGCTCTATCCAACCGACCGAATGCGAACCGGTTTTCTTCCAGCCATGTTCCGGCGTTTCATGGCGGGCGACCCTCGGTGCGGGGAAATGGCAGGGCGGATGCCACCGCTTCGGTTGTTGCTGCTGGCATCCGCATCCGGGGACATGGTCCTGGTCCGGCATGGCCGGAACCAATGATCGGCGCCGATCCCGTGAACGGTGCATCTTCCGATCCTCGCCGCGGAGACCGAAGCCCTCCGCCACGCGCCCCGGCCCGCGCGGCGGATTCAATAACGCGGTACGGAAGCGTCCACCTCCCGCGACCATGCGTCGATGCCGCCTTCGAGGTTGTGCACGTCGGTGAACCCCTCCGTACGGAAGTGCTCGGCCGCGGATCGGCTGCGGACGCCGGTGTGGCAGTAGAAGACGAGCTTCGTATCCTTCGCAAGCGCCGACACGATCTTCATGCCTTCTTCGTCGAGCGGGATCGAGCCCTCGATGACCGCCCGCGTCCGCTCGTCGGAGGTGCGTACGTCCACGAGGGTAGGAGCGGTGGCCGCTTCGCGCCGCGCGGCGGCAAGCTCGGCCGGCGACATCCGGCCCACGGAGGGCGGTGCGTTGGGGTTGTCGATCTTGAACGCGGTGCCCTGCACCGTCTCTTCGACGTCGATGGACAGCCCCTTCGCCTTCTGCGCCGACGCCACGTCGAACAGCAGCGCGACCCCGTTCGACTCCGCCCGGACCTCGTGCCCCTCCATCGGGCCGAGGTTGAACGAGTGCTGCCAGCGCCCGTCGATGGAGAGGTGCACCGCGCTGCCCGGGTTGGCCTGGAGCGCGTTGGCGATGATGGCGGCGGCGGCGTCGCTCACGGCGATCTCGGGCGGGGTCCGGTCCGGCGCCTCCACGCCGAGCATCTCGTGCAGCTCGCCGTTGTTGAACATCTGCTTCACGATATCGCAGCCGCCGACGAATTCCCGGTCGATATAGAGCTGCGGAATCGTCGGCCAGTCGGAGAACGCCTTGATGCCTTCCCGGATCCCCTGGTCTTCGAGCACGTTGAACGTCGTGTACTCCGGCACCAGGGAATCCAGGATACCGATGGTGGCGGCGGAGAAGCCGCACATCGGCTGCATCCGCGTGCCCTTCATGAACAGCACCACCCGGTCGGACTCGACGAGCGATTCGATTCGGGATTGCAACGGTTGATTCAGTTCCATCGGATTCTCCTCGAGCCGCACTCGGGCGGCGCCGGTTGAAACATCAAGGTCGGCCTGGATTCGGATGCAGGCTAGATCATCGCCGGTCACGCCACAAGGCGGGCCGCCGTACGCCAGTGGCCCGGCTTCGATTTCCCACCGCGCTCACCGGCCGCCGCCGCGCTCGTGCCGCAACCCGAATACGTAGCGCCGCTCGGTGATTCGATCGAGAAAGTGGAACGGACGATGGTCGGAGCCCCTGAATCCAGGCGCGCGGGTCAGCACCACGTCGCCGGGCTCGTGGGCGATGATCCGCGTCCCGCGTCCGCTTCGGTCCTGGCAGATTCCGAAGCGCCCGCGGCCTTCGAGCACGAAGAGGCAGATCAGGTTCCGGTAGGCGGTGCGGTCCATATGCGGGGTGATCCCGGTCTCGCCGGGCTCGTAGACCTGGAGCATCCGATCGTTGAAGACGAGCCGGGACTCGAAGGGACAGGACCCCATGGACGCGAGCCAGCCGTCCCAGACCGCCTGGTAGCGCCCGGTCAGGTCGTGAAAGCGGCTGGCGGGTCCGAAATCGGCGTACACGCCCATGCGCTGCCGGACGAGGCGATCGCCCCGACCGACCACCGGGCGGGCCTCGCGGAACCGCACCGCGCACGCCTCTTCCAGCAACCAGGCACGGTACTCGCCGGTGAGCGCCGGCATCGCGAGGGCGTCCTCGCGCTCCAGCCGATCGAGGATCTCGTACACGCCGACCGCCGGCTCGACGAAGCGCACCGCCGGGGAAGGCGACGGAGACGGGCCGTGACGCGCCTCGCCGGTGGTCGAAGCTTCGATCGTCATCGGGTGGACCCGGAAGTGGAGACCGCTGCGATCGTACCTGCCGACGTGGCAGGATGCGCACCGCGACCGATCGCGGCGCCCCGGGCGGGCCAGGGCCGGGGCCGCCGGGCCGGTGGACGTTTCGTGACCGTCACCGGCGCGGCGGCTATAGTCCCCGAGTCCCGGCTGCCGTCACCGGGCCGGCACCGTTGGAGCCAGGATGAACGTCAGGGAAGCGGCCGATCGAATCTGGGAAGGCTACCGGCGCGGCGAATACTTCCCGCCCGAGGTCGTCGGACGCCTCTCGTTCGACGAAGCGCTGCGGGTGCAGCTCGACATCCTGGAGAGGAGGCTCGCGCGGGGCGAGCGTCTCGCGGGTTGGAAGATCGGGCTGACCTCGGCGGCGGTGCGCGCCCACTTCGACACCGATCGGCAACCGTTCGGACACATCATGGAGTCCGGGGTCATTGCATCCCCGGGCGAGGTCGCGCTCGACGACCTCGTCGTGGGGTGCGGGGTCGAGCCCGAGCTCTGCGTGACCATGGGCTCGGATCTGCGCGGTCCCGGGGTCACCACGGACGAGGCCCGGGCGGCGGTGGCGAGCATCGCGCCGGGCATGGAGATCAACCAGAAACGATCGGGCGGGGTGACCGATTTCGAGCTCTCCGTCGCGGACAACCTGACCCAGTGGGCGATCGTGCACGGCCCCGCATCGCCGGTGACGAGCGGATTCGACTCCGGTTCGCTCCGCGTCACCATGTCGTGCAACGGCGAGGTGCGGGCGGACGTGGTCGGACGCGACGTGATCGACGACCATTTCGTGTCCGTCGCCACCCTGGCCAACGTCCTCGGAGCATACGGCCGGCATCTCGAAGCGGGGCAACGGCTCATCACCGGCTCGTTCAGCAAGCACGACGTATCGCGCGGCGACGAGTGGCGCGCGGAGTTCGCGGGGCTCGGCGCGTGCTCGGTGCGGTTCCGATGACGAACGACGTTTCACGGACGGTATTTCAACCGCAGTTCCCGCCAACGCCCGGACAAGGACCGCACGACCGGGATGTCCCGGCCCCTCCAACCCGGCATGGCCAGGACCAAACGCCGGTTGGCGAAGATCTTCGTCGTGTTGTCGAAGACTTCACGGATGAGGGACCACCCGCCTGAGCGCCCGATCCCGACGACTCGGGAGACATTCGCGGTCTTGGCGGGAATCGCCGGCATTTCAACGAAGGGGAACACATGAAGATGAAGATCGCGGTAGTCGGCGCCGGGGCGATGGGCTCGGTGTACGCGGGCCTGCTCGCTGCGGCCGGGAACGAGGTCTGGGCAATCGATACGTGGCACGAGCATATCGATGCGATACGCGCCCGAGGGCTGCGCGTCGAAGGGGCGAGCGGCGATCGCACGGTGCGGCTCCAGGCGACGACGGATGCGTCCGAGCCCGGACCCTGCGACCTCGTGATCATCGCGACCAAGGCAGCCGGCGTCGCATCGGCCGCCGCCTCCATCGGACCGTTGCTGCGCGGCGACACCCTCGTGCTCACGATCCAGAACGGGCTCGGCGCGGCGGAGCGGATCTGCCGGCACCTGCCTCCGGACAACGTGCTGCTCGGTGTTGCGGGCGGCTTCGGCGCCTCCATCCGCGGGCTCGGGCACGCGCATCACAACGGCATGGAGCTGGTCCGGCTCGGAGAGCTCGGGGGCGGGATCACCGAACGGCTGGAGCGGGTCGGCGGCGTGTGGCGCGACGCGGGGTTCAACGTCAGGTGCTTCGAGGACATCAACCAGCTCGTGTGGGAGAAGTTCGTCTGCAACGTCACCTTCAGCGGCTCCTGCACGATATTCGAATGCACCATCGCCGGGATCCTCGAGAACGCGCAGGCCTGGCAGGTCGCGAGCAACTGCGCGGCGGAGGCCCATGCGGCCGGCGTCGCGAAAGGAGTCCCCTTCTCGTTCGACGATCCGGTCGCGCACGTCCGCGCCTTCGGGGGCAGGATCCCGAACAGCCGCCCCTCGATGCTCCAGGACTACCTGGCGAAACGGCCTTCGGAGATCGACGCGATCAACGGAATGGTGCCGGTGGTCGCGCGCGAGGTGGGCACCGCCGCGCCGTACAACGAGGTGGTGACCGCGATCGTCAAGGCGAGGGAGGCGACGTTCCTCCGGGAGCAGGGGCGATGAACGCTGGCACGCTGTCGAACTCGAAGATCGTATCGTGCTACCGCGACCGCACCCCCGGATCGGCGGAGCGCTCGCGGGCGGCGCGCTCGATTTTCCCGAGCGGCATCGTCCACGACTCGCGGCGGTTCCTGCCGCACCCGATCTACGTCGAACGGGCCCTCGGGTCCCGCAAGTGGGACGTGGACGGCAACGAGTACGTGGACTACCACGGCGGGCACGGGGCGCTGATCCTCGGACACTGCGACCAGAGGGTGACCCGGGCCGCGCAGCGCCAGCTCGAGCTCGGCACCCATCCTGCCGCCTGCCACGACCTCGAAGTGCGCTGGGGAACACTGGTCAAGGAGCTCGTGCCGTGCGCGGAGCGGGTGCGGTTCACCTCGTCCGGCACGGAGGCCAACCTGATGGCGTTGCGCCTCGCGCGCGCCTGCACGGGCAAGAAGATGCTGGTGCGCCTCAAGGGCCACTTCCACGGATGGCAGGACCACGCGGCGTTCGGGGTGGACGACCACTTCGACGGCAGTGCGACCCCGGGGCTGCTCGAAGAGATCGCCGGCAACGTCCTGCTGGCCTCGTCCGATGACGTCGAAGGGACGCGCGCCCTGCTCGAATCCCGGGACGACGTCGCGGCGGTGATGCTGGAACCGACCGGCGGCAGCTTCGGGGTTCTGCCGATCCGGGCGGAGCTCGTCCACATGCTGCGTCAGGTCACCGCCGAGCGGGGCATCGTCCTCATCTTCGACGAGGTGGTGACCGGTTTTCGCGTCGCCCGCGGCGGCGCGCAGGCGTATTACGGCATCACCCCGGATCTCGCGACCTTCGCCAAGATCCTCGCGGGCGGCCTTCCCGGCGGGGCGGTGACGGGGCCGGAGGCGATCCTCGAGCGGCTCGACTTCGAGGCGGCGGAGTCGAAGGGGTTCGAGAAGATCGGGCATCAGGGCACCTACAACGCCAATCCGGTATGCGCCGCGACCGGCATCGCATGCCTGGAGCGCGTTGCCTCGGAAGACGTCTGCGAGCGCGCGAACCGCAACGGGGCGGAGCTTCGCGCCGCGTTGAACGAGGTCCTCGCCGAGGAACGTGTCCCCTGGGCGGTCTACGGGCAGCATTCCGGCTTCTATTTCTTCCTCAATCCCGGTGGTCTCGACGTCGATCCGCGATCGTTCGATCCGCTCGAAGCCGGCTTCGAAGCGTTGAAGCAGGGTGGGAAGCATCCGGCCGCGCAGAAGCTCCGCCTCGCGATGTCGATCGGCGGGGTCGATATTTCCGGCAAGCCCGGCGGCCTCACCTCCGCCGTGCACACCGGCGCGGACATCGCCCACACCGCGGAGGCGCTGCGCGAATCGATACGCATGCTTCGCGCGGAGGGGGAGCTGTAGACCGGGTGTCGAGCCCCCCGCCGGCGGAGATCGGCCATGACGGTGTCAACCCGCATTTCCCGCCGGCGCCTGATTCGCAGCGAGGTGACGATGCCGCGATTCGACCTGCGCCGGAACGTGGACCACCGAGGCGGTCACAGTGCCTGAAGTCGAGCGTCCGATGCCCGCGGCGGCCCGGCCGGAGCCCGCGGGGACGGCTTCGGCGTCGTGGCTGTCCGAAGCTGCCCGCGAGTCGCGGGGGCAAGCGTCAATCCACGCCCCGCCGGCCGATGGGATACTCTCCCCCGGCGCCCGTGAAGGGCAGCGCCAGCATGTGCCACAGCCGCTGCAAACGCGGCTCGCGGAACTGTTCGAGCCCGATGGTCATGTTCTCGTGACCCGCCACGGGCTGCGCCCGGTACGTTCCGAACAATCGGTCCCACCAGGAAAGATTGAAACCGAAGTTGCTGTTGGTCTCGTTCGCGATCGCCGAATGATGAACCCGGTGCATGTCGGGGGTGACCACGATCAGGCGCAAGAGGCGGTCGAGCGCGGGCGGCAGGGTGATGTTGCCGTGATTGAATATAGAAGTGGCGCTGAGGAGTATCTCGAACAGGATCACCGCCAACGGCGCCGCGCCGAGTGCGCCGAGTGCGGCCATCTTGACGACCATCGACAACAGGACCTCGAATGGGTGGAACCGCACCCCGGTGGTCAGGTCGAAGTCGAGATCGGCGTGATGCACCATGTGCAGCCGCCACAGCCCGGGTACCGCATGAAACATGACGTGCTGGAAATAGATCACGAGATCGAGCACCACCACCGCCAGCACGACCTCGACCCAGAACGGCCACGCCAGCGCGTTGAACAGTCCCCAGCCGTGCGAGCCGGCCACGACTGCGATACCCACCGCCGCGACCGGAAACACGAGGCGCAGAAGTACGGTATCGATGACGACGATCCCGATGTTGCTCATCCATCGGACCGCCTTCGACACCCGAAGGAGACGGCGCGGCGCGGCAAGCTCCCACAGCGCGACGACAATGAAAATGCCGAGAAATGCGCTCAGGCGAACGTGCGGCTCGAAAGCGACGACGAAGTCCTGCATCAGCGGCGATCTCTCGTTGTAATCGACCCTTTCCGGCGCGAGCCGAGCACATCTGGCGACCGTGGCAGGGCGGCTGCGTGCGTGCGGTCCGACCGATGGATCGACGACATCGGGCGTCATCGCCGAATCGGCATGTTCGGCGTTTCGTGCGCGGCCGGAGCGCGGGTGGAGAATCGTGCATGGACCGGTGCGGACCGACTCCAATCCTCCCGCCCACGATGGAGTATCATTCAAAAGAACGGCATTGTGACAGCCTGTATTGTTTATCCCCGTCCGGCTCGAATCCGGAGGGTGGATTCAAATACGATTGCCGATACAGGCGCCTGCGTCGCGGGCCGATCGCGCCGGGGAGCACCATCCGGCGCCGATCGCCACTTGTCAGCCGGGAGATCGAACGATGCGCGGCACCCTCACCCTGCTCATCCTCGCGGTCGCGATCGCGGTGGGTCTATGGTATTGGCTGACGCCTGCCGATTCGTCGGTCGTCGCCCAACCCGGGACCGCCGAGCCCGTAGTTGGCGCCACCCCCGCGACAGGTGACTCGCAAACGGCCGACTCCGGCATCGAACCCGCGACTGACGCCGAAAACCCGATCGACACCGACACCGCTTCCCCGGCTGGCGTCACCCAAACCGCCGACTCCGGCGTCACGCCCCGGACCGGCGATCCTCAAGCAACCGACTCCGGCACCGCGTCTCCGGTGGAGGTCGCCCAGACCACGGACCCCGGCGCCACGCCCCGGACCGATGACACTCCTGCGGCCGCCTCCGACACCACATCTCAGGCGGATGTCGCCCGAATGGCGGAATCCGGCGCCACCACCGGGAGCACCCCGCAGGGCGCCGCCGCCGAACCGGCGGACCCTGCCGTTCCAGGGAAAGCCGTGCTCTCGGCGGTGCCCGAGGGAACGATAGAACAGGTTCCGATCGACGCTCCGGACGCGGATGAGCCCGGACAGACGGATCTCCTCGCCGCCGTCGAGCGCTTGGTCGAGCAGGTGGAGGCCACGATCCGGGAACAACTCACCCCTGAGCCCGGAGTGGACGCCGATACGAAGTTGCGCGTCCAGATAGAGTATGACGACTCGCAGGGTGACGCCGCGCAAGTCGGCGTCGAATCGAACGAGGCCGCCCGAACCGCCGACTCCGACGCCACCCCCCCGGTACGAGTCGCCGATGCGACGGACGCCGATACTGCAACCCCGACCGTAGCGCTCCGGACCACGGACTCCGACGCCGCGCCCTCGGCGGATGCCGCCCGAACCGCCGAGGCCGACGCGACCGAGGCCGAGGCGAAGCAGTACGTCGAGATGCTGACCGCGACCACGCCGCGGACCATCCCCGTCGACAAGGCGGACCATTTCGTCACCCAGGAACACGTGCTCTCACTGGTGCCGGAAGACATGATCGAGAGTGTTTCCGTCGGCGAGCTCGCCAAGGATGACGCCCTGGCGGCGGAGACCCCCGTCACCGTCGTCCGCGAAGTGGAGCAGATAGAGACCGCCGCTCCGGAGCAGCTCATCGCCGAATTCGGTGGAGATCTCGATACCAAGTTGCGTGTCCTGGTGAAGTATGACGATTCGTCGGATGACGCCGAACAGAACGTTGCAGTGCAAAGTGACACCGAGCGGGGCGACGCCGGGCAAACGGACGCCGAGCAGGGTGATACCGGGCAGACGGTCGCCCCCACCGTCGAGCAGATCACGGTGCGTGAAGCGCTGGAACGCCTCCTGGCCGAGCCCGAGAAGCCGATCTCGGTCATCAGGACGGTGCGGTACTTCGAGGTCATGACACTGAGAGAGCTGCTCGACACCGAAGAGGACGCCGATACGTTTCTGAACGTGATCACGCGGCCCTACCGGCTCGAAGCGGCGACACTGGCTGATCTGCTCCGGAGGCAGAAGACCGAGAATCCCGATTCGATCTTCTACCTCCACACCGTACAGCCCACCGATGAGCAGGGGATCTGGGGAATCGTCCACTTCGGACTCATCGACAATTTCGCCCGCGGGATGGCAGTCCGGCGCGGCGAAGACGTCGAGACGTACACCGTGCGGATCCCGAGGGATGCGGACGAAAGGCTTCACGATCGATCGAGTTCCTTTCTCGGCAAGCTGATCGACCGGAAGACGAAGGAGTCCTACGTCTACAACTTCCGCGACGATCGGATGGGCCGCAGCCCCGATCGCGTCTACCCGGGGCAGGAGATCGTCATCATCAACTTCCAGCCGGAGGAGCTGGTCTCGATCTACAAGCACTTCGCCAGCGGCTGACCCGGAGCCGACACGATTCCGGGAAGGCGGACAACACCAAACATAGTACGCCAGACGCCTCGCTGGTGCCCGACCCGGAGCCGACACGGCCGTCGGACCGCGCGGTGACGGGCGGTCCATGGCCGGCAGGACCGGCCGGCGTTGGTGAGCGGTTTCCGGGTCAGATCTGCTCGAGTTCGACGAGGGTCCCGCAGAAGTCCTTCGGGTGCAGGAACAGCACCGGCCTGCCGTGCGCACCGATCTTCGGCCGCCCGTCACCGAGTACGCGGGCACCGTGTTCCTGGAGCCGCGCGCGTGCCGCTTCGAGGTCCTCGACCTCGTAGCACACGTGGTGGATCCCTCCGCCCGGATTGCGCCCGAGGAAGCTCGCGATGGGTGAAGCCGCTCCGAGCTCCGCCAGGAGCTCGATCTTCGTATTCGGCAGATCGACGAACACCGTGGTCACCCCGTGCTCGGGGAGGTCTACCGGAGCGGAGACGGTAGCCCCGAGCGTGTCGCGGTACAGCGCGCTGGCGGCGGCAAGGTCCGGCACTGCAATCGCCACATGATTGAGCCGTCCGATCATGCTTCCGGTTCCCGTCGTGAACCCGTCGTCAGGCCGCTGTTTCGAACGCGGCCGCGATGACCCGCCGGGCCGCTGCCGAGGCCGGCATCTTCCCCGCCGCGACATCCTCCTCCAGCGACTCGACGAGATGCTTCAGGTCCTCCTGAGACTCGATGGTGGCGCGAACGCTGCCGGCGATCTCGCTCCATAGCCATCCCCGCGCCTGTGCGGAACGCCGGCGCGACCGGGCGCCGGTGGCTTCGTACCAGTCGCGATAACGCTCGATGCGGCCCCACGCCTCGGGGATCCCCGAGCCGGTGAGGGCGGAACACGTATGCACCTCCGGGTTCCAACCGTCGTCACTCCCTGCGAGCAGGTGGAGGGCGTTGCGGTACTCGGCCGCGGTCCGCCGGGCCGCGCTGGCGAGATCGCCGTCGGCCTTGTTGACGAACACGAGATGCGCAAGCTCGACGATTCCGCGCTTGATGCCCTGAAGCTCGTCGCCCGCGCCCGGCGCGAGGAGCAGTACGAAGACGTCGGTCATGGCGGCGACCGCTGCCTCCGACTGCCCGACTCCGACCGTCTCCACGATCACCACGTCGAACCCCGCCGCCTCCACGATCCGGATCGTCTCCGGGGTGCGCCGCCCCACACCGCCGGACACCGCCCCGGAAGGCGTCGGCCGAATGAATGCCCGAGGGTCGCGCGCGAGCCGTTCCATTCGGGTCTTGTCGCCGAGGATCGATCCGCCGCTCACGGCCGAGGACGGATCGACGGCGAGCACCGCGACTCGATGGCCGCCATCGACGAGAAACGTGCCGAAGGACTCGATGAAGGTCGATTTCCCGACTCCCGGAGCCCCGGAGAGTCCGATGCGCAGGGCATGGCCGGGCGTACGCGCCAGCTTTTCGAGGAGCCCGGCCGCGGCCGGCTGGTGATCAGGATGCGAGGATTCGACGAGGGTGATCGCCCGCGCGATAGCCCGCCGATCCGCGCCTCGAACCCCCTGCTCCAACTCCACCGGATCAATCACGGACACGCGGCGTCACCTGTCCGCATCGGCACTGGATGCCATATCCGCATCGGCGCCGGGCGCCGTCCGACGCTCTCCCGAGCCGGCAACGCCGGAACCGGGCATTCCGGTTGTCCGCTTTCGCATGAATCCGGACGTCAAGAGCAATTCTCCGTCATGCTGCAGCTCGAGCTACGGGATTCGTTGACCGAAATGGAGTCCCGCAACTCGAGCTGCAAGACCTGCCTGCCCAGGGACCGATCGATCCGCGCCCCACCGTGCTCTCGCTCCGGTCCGGCCAAACCATCGTGGGCATGCCCGTCGCCATCATTCGAATTCGATGATCGGCTGATCCACCGCGAGGTGGTCGCCGGGCGCCGCGAGCACCGACCTGACCGTCGCGTCGCTCTCCGCCCGCAGCACGTTCTCCATCTTCATCGCCTCGATCACCGCGAGCTCTTCTCCGGCTTTCACGCGGTCGCCTTCGCCGGCCGCGAGACTCACCAGCAGGCCGGGCATCGGGGAGAGAAGGAACCGGGACAGGTCCGGGGCGACCCGCTCAGGCATCAACGCGCGCAGCTCCGCCTGCCGCGGAGTGAGTACCCACACATCGGCCTGCATCCCCCGGTGAACGAGACGGTATCCGACGCCATGACACTCGATCTGAAAGCATTTCGGCTCGCCGTTGACGGTTCCCTGGAACAGGGGCTGCCCGAACCACCAGCCGCTGCGGACCACGAACGTCCTGGCGTCGAACTCGACCTCCTCGCCGCCCTCGACGGTGGTCGCGCGGCACGGATGTTCCCGCTCGTTCATGAGCACCACCCACTCGTCGGAGATCGTCGCCTCGTAGCCCGGCATCTGACCGGAGATGCTCGTGGCGCGCTCGCGGTACCGGCGCTGGACCGCCGCCGCGACCGCCACGAACGGCGCCGGGTCGTCGAGCCGGACGTCGTCCACCCCGAACCCGTCGGGGTACTCGTCTTCGATGAAGTCGGTCGAGAGCCGTCCCGCCACGAAACGCGGATGCGAGAACAGCGCGGACAGGAACGCGACGTTGCTGTCCACGCCACGGATGCAGTAGGCGTCGAGGGCATCGCGCATGCGGCGGATCGCGTCGTCCCGGGTATCGCCCCGGGTGACGAGCTTGGCGATCATCGGATCGTAGTACATCGAGATCTCGCCGCCTTCGCGGACACCGGTATCGACCCGGACGTCGCGGGTGGACACCGGCGGCAGGTAGCGCACCAGCCGTCCCGTCGAGGGCAGGAACCCGCGCAAGGGGTTCTCCGCGTACACCCGGGATTCCATCGCCCAGCCTCGCAGCGTCACGTCGTCCTGCTCGAAGCCGACCGGCTCGCCCGCCGCGATCCGGATCATGCACTCGACGAGATCGAGGCCGGTCACCATCTCGGTCACCGGATGCTCGACCTGAAGGCGCGTGTTCATCTCCAGGAAATAGAAGCGGCGCTCGCGATCGACGATGAACTCCACGGTGCCGGCCGACTCGTACCCCACCGCGCGGGCGAGCGCGACGGCCTGCTCGCCCATCGCGCGGCGGGTGTCCGGGTCGATGAACGGCGACGGCGCCTCCTCGATGACCTTCTGGTGCCGGCGCTGGATGGAGCACTCGCGCTCGCCGAGGTACAGGGCATTTCCGTGTCGGTCGGCCAGCACCTGGATCTCGATGTGGCGCGGCTCCTCGATGTACCGCTCGATGAACAGGCGGTCGTCGCCGAAGCTCGAACGCGCCTCGCTCCCCGCGCGCTCGAACCCCAAGCGGCATTCGGCGTCGTCGCGGGCGATCCGCATCCCCTTGCCGCCGCCCCCGGCGCTCGCCTTGAGCATCACCGGGTAGCCGACCTCGCGGGCGATGCGCACCGCCTCGTCCGCATCGGGCACCACGCCCACGTGGCCGGGGATGGTGCTGACCCCGGCCTCGGCCGCGATGCGCTTGGAGGTGATCTTGTCCCCCATCGCCTCGATGGCCCCCGGCGGCGGGCCGATGAACGCGATGCCGGCCTCCGCCAGCGCCTCGCAGAACGCGCGGTTCTCGGAGAGGAATCCGTAGCCCGGATGCACCGCCTGCGCGCCGCTCGTGCGGCATGCGTCGACGATCGCCTCGATCCTGAGATAGCTCTCCGCCGGCGCCGCACCCCCGATGCACACCGCCTCGTCCGCCTGCTCGACATGCAGCGCGCCGCGGTCCGCCTCCGAGTACACCGCCACGGTACCGATCCCCATCCGGCGCGCGGTACGGATCACACGGCAGGCGATCTCGCCCCGGTTGGCGACGAGGATCTTGTCGAAGAGCACATTCACAGCGGCATGTTCCCGTGCTTCTTCCACGGATTCTCGAGCTCCTTGCCGCGCAGCATCGACAGCGCCCGGCACACCTGCGACCGGGTGGCGCGGGGCATGACCACGTCGTCGATGAATCCCCGGCGCGCGGCCACGAAGGGATTGGAGAATGCGGCGGCATACGCCTCGGCGTGCTCCGCCAGCCGCTCGGGATCGCCGGCGTCCTTCCGGTACAGGATCTCCACCGCGCCCTTCGCGCCCATCACCGCGATCTCCGCGCTCGGCCACGCCACGTTCACGTCCCCGCGCAGGTGCTTCGAGCTCATCACGTCATAGGCGCCGCCGTAGGCCTTGCGGGTGATGACGGTGATCTTCGGCACCGTGGCCTCGGCGAAGGCGTAGAGCAGCTTCGCGCCGTGCTTGATGATGCCACCGTACTCCTGCGCGGTCCCCGGCATGAACCCCGGGACGTCGACGAAGGTGACGATGGGGAGGTTGAAGCAGTCGCAGAAGCGCACGAACCGCGCCGCCTTGATCGATGACGCGATGTCCAGGCAGCCCGCGAGCACCATCGGCTGGTTGGCGACGATACCGATGGGATGCCCGTCCATCCGGGCGAAGCCGATGATGACGTTGCGCGCGTAATCCGGTTGCAGCTCGAAGAACTCGGCGTCGTCGGCGACCTTGAGAATCACCTCCTGCATGTCGTACGGCCGGTTCGGGTTGTCCGGCACCAGCGAGTCGAGGGAAGGCTCGACCCGCGAGCCGGGATCCGGGGTAGGCCGAAACGGCGGCGGCTCCCGGTTGCTCGCGGGCAGGTAGCTCATGAACCGGCGCAGCATGAGCAGCGCCTCCACGTCGTTCTCGAAGGCGCGATCGCACACCCCCGAGCGGGTGGAGTGGGTCATCGCGCCTCCGAGCTCCTCGTGGGTGACCTCCTCGTGGGTGACCGTCTTCACCACCTCCGGACCGGTCACGTACATGTAGGAGCTGTGCTTCACCATGAAGATGAAGTCGGTCATCGCCGGGGAGTAGACCGCGCCGCCCGCGCACGGCCCCATGATGAGCGAGATCTGGGGGATGACTCCGGAGGCGAGCACGTTGCGCTGGAACACCTCCGCGTACCCGCCCAGCGACGCCACGCCTTCCTGGATCCGCGCGCCGCCCGAGTCGTTCAGGCCGATGACCGGGGCGCCCATCTTGACCGCGTGATCCATCACCTTGCAGATCTTCTCGGCGTGGGACTCGGAGAGCGAGCCGCCGAACACCGTGAAGTCCTGGCTGAACACGAATACCAGCCGGCCGTTGATGGTCCCATAGCCGGTGACCACGCCGTCGCCGGGCACGCGCCGATCGGCCATGCCGAAGTCGGTGCAGCGGTGCTCGACGAACATGTCCCACTCCTCGAACGAGCCGGCATCGAGCAGCACCTCGATCCGCTCGCGCGCGGTCAGGCGTCCCTTCGCGTGCTGCGCCTCGACGCGGGCCGCTCCGCCGCCCTGCCGGGCCGCGTCGCGCTTCGCCTCGAGGGCGCGGACGATCTCCTGCATGGCTGGCGCCTCCTTCGGCAATCGTACCAGGCGACGGTCGCAACGAGTTGCGACCGCACCGGACGGCGAACCCCTTTCGCGCTACGAGGTGATCCGGCCCGCCCGAAGCACTCCGGAGCATCGAGGCGGCAGACTCCCCGTGTCGGGGTCGTGGGGTAGCGCGTGCCGGCCGGACAGGCCGGACCGGGACCGCCGCCGTCCCCCGTGGAGTTGAATGGACTTCGATGGCGGGTGCAACCCTCTGGAAGCAAAGCGACTTCGGCCTCAGCGGGCGACCGAGGAGCGCAGCACCTTCAGGGTGTCGTCGAGCACGCGCAGCTCGCGCACGAGGGATCGTTGCTCGGCGCGCGTGAGCCGCCGGATCTCGATACGGCGCGCCAGACATCGAGCATCGGGCCTTCAGTCGAAAGGGTGATGCTCGACGATGGTCTCGTCACGCCCCGCCCCGGTCGAGACCAGATCGACCGGGATCCCGACGAGCGATTCGATTCGTTCGATGAACGCGCGGGCACGCGACGGCAGGCCGGAACGCGACCGAATCCCCACCGTCGACGAGCTCCACCCCGGCAAGTCTTCGTATACCGGCTCGCAACGTCCGAGCTCCTCGGCCGAGCTCGGCGGCGCGTCCCGTCGCTCGCCATCGAGCCGATAGCCGGTGCACAGGCGCACCACCGGCATGTCGTCCAGCACGTCGAGCTTCGTAACGCACAGTCCCGAGACGCTGTTGATCCGGACCGCCCGGCGCAGGCTCACCACGTCCAGCCAGCCGCAACGCCGGGGCCGCCCCGTCGTCGCACCGAATTCGTTGCCCCGGGCGGCCAGGCAGCCTCCCACCTCGTCGTGCAGCTCGGTCGGAAACGGCCCGGCGCCTACCCGTGTCGTATACGCCTTGGTGACTCCGAGGATGTAGCCGATGTCGCGCGGGCCGAGTCCGCTTCCCGCCGCCGCCCCGCCCGCGGTGGTCGTCGACGACGTTACGAACGGAAACGTGCCCTGATCGACGTCCAGACAGGCGCCTTGCGCACCCTCGAGCAGCACGCCCCGGCCGGCGTCCAGCGCGTCGTGCAGCATACCCGGCACGTCGGTCACGAGGGGCCTGATCCGCTCGATTGCCGCGTCGAGCGCCTCGCGGACCTCAGCCGCGTCGACCGGATCCACGCCGAACCATCGGGTGAGAATGAAATTGTGGTACTCGTCGAGCGCCCGAAGCTTCGCGTCCAGTCGCACGGGATCGAGAAGATCGCCGACGCGCATCGCCCGTCGCGCGGCCTTGTCTTCATACGCGGGGCCGATCCCGCGTCCCGTCGTTCCAATCGCGACAGCGCCGCGTGCCGCCTCGCGCGCGCGGTCCAGCACTGCGTGGTAGGGGAGGATGAGCGGGCACGCATCGCTCACCCGCACCCGCTCCGCCACCGGCACGCCACGGTCGGCGAGCATGCGCATCTCGTCGACGAGCGCGGTCGGCGACAGCACCACACCGTGCCCGATCATGCACTGCACCCCTTCCCGCATCACACCGGAGGGAACGAGGTGGAGGACGGTGCGTTCGCCGCCGATGACCAGGGTGTGGCCGGCGTTGTGTCCGCCCTGGAAGCGCACGACCACGGAGGCTCGATCGGTGAGCTGATCGACGATCTTGCCCTTGCCTTCGTCTCCCCACTGCATGCCTATGACGGCAACCGCATCGGTCATTCCAACCCCCCCGTCTTCCCTGGCGACGGGCCGCGGTCCATACCCCCGTCGCCGACGACCACCCACCGCCCGCCCCGCAGATCCAGACGCCGGGCGCCGCGTGCGGATTCACCCGGCAGGCTCTGAATGACGCGCTCTCCATGCGACCTGAGCTCGCGGATCGCGGCGAGCAACCCTGGAGCGTCGGACCACGGCGCGGTGACCACGTCTTCATCCACCGGCTCTCCGCCGGATGCCTGCAAGGCGATGAGCGTCTTCAAGTCCGCGCTGAATCCGGTGGCCGCCCGCGCGCGCCCGAAGACACCGCCGATCTCGTCGTAGCGCCCACCCCTGGCCACTTCCCGCCCGTATCCCGGCACGAACGCGGCAAAGACGAATCCGGTGTGGTAGCGGTATCCGCGCAGCTCGGCCAAGTCCACGTGCAGCTCCACGTCGGGACGGCGCGCGCGCACCGCGTGCACCAGCGCGGCAAGATCCGCCAGCCCGCGTTCGACCTCCCCGCCGCCGCTCTCGAGCTCACCCGCAGCACGCTCCAGGACCGCCGGGGCGCCATCCAGGTCGACGAGCGCGGTCAGTGCGGCGGCGCACCGCGTCTCGACCCCCCAGACGTCCAGCAACTCCCGGACCTCCGCCCTGGCCTTGCGTTGCAATGCCTCGTGCAAGACGGTCTCCCGCTCGTGCGACAAGGCGGCGCGGCGCGCGAGCGCACGGAAGATCCCGACATGGCCCATGTCGAGATGCACCGGCCCGACCCCGGACGAGTCCAGCACTTCGAGCATCAGGCAGACGATCTCGCAATCGCTCTCCCAGCCTGCATGGCCGTAGAGCTCCGCCCCGATCTGCACCGGGCTGCGCCCGCCCGAGATGCCTTCCGGCAGGGTGTGCAGAACGGTCCCGACGTAGCACAGGCGCGACGGACCGGCGCGGCGCAGGCGGCGGGCGTCGATGCGGGCCACCTGGGGGGTCATGTCCGCGCGGACCCCCATCATCCGGCCCGTCAACTGATCGATCAGTTTGAAGGTATGAAGCTCCAGATCCTCGCCGGTGCCCGTCAGCAACGACTCCAGGTACTCGATGAACGGCGGGGTGACGATCTCGTAGCCGCAGCGATCGAACAGATCGAGCAGCGCACGCCGTGTCCGCTCGAGACGCAGCGACTCCGGAGGCACCAGCTCCTCCATGCCTTCCGGCAGCAACCAGCGTTCCGTACGCGACTCCATGGAGCGGGAAGTTGCAGTGACAGAAAGGAAACGGGCTGCGCGCCGGCTCAGCGAACGGCGTAGAGCAGCAGGCAACCGATCACCATCACGGTGAGTCCGGCGAACCGAAGGGTGTTGTCATTCATCTGCGCCAGCGCCAGCAGCGCGCGGCGCATCGCCCCCGGGTTCAGAAAGGGCACGATGCCCTCGATCACCAGCACGAGCGCAATCGCGACGAGCAGATCGTGCCACACGTCCCGCCCTCGCAGCCGTCAGCACCGGGCGGGCGGCGCGGGCACCCGAGGCGGGGCGCGTCTCACGGCCGCGCTTCCGAGCCCTTGAAGTAGTCGAAGAACTCGCTCTTGGGCTCGAGCAGGAGGATATCCGAGGTGCTGCCGAACGCCGTGCGGTACGCGTTCAGACTGCGATAGAGCTTGTAGAACTCGCGGTCCTGGCCGAATGCCGAAGCGTAGATCTCGGTGGCCCGCGCATCGCCCGCGCCACGGGTGATCTGTGCCTCCCGGTCCGCTTCCGCGATGATGACCTCGCGATCCTTGTTCGCGGTGGCCCGGAGCTCGCGCGCCTGCTCCTCGCCCTCGGAGCGGAAGCGCTTGGCCACCTCCTGCCGCTCGGCCCGCATCCGGTTGTACACCGACTGGCTCACGTCATCGGGCAGGTCCACCCGCTTGATACGCACGTCCACGATCTCGAGCCCGAGCTCGTCGGCCTGGTCGTTGGCCGCCACCCGCAGCTCGTCCATGATCTCGCCGCGCTCCCCCGAGACCACCTGCCGGATGGTCCGCTTGCCGAATTCATCGCGCAGGCGTTTGATGATCACCTCCCCGAGCCGGTTGTTCGCCTGGAGGATGTTGCCCCCGGCCGAGGTGTAGAACTGGCGGACGTCCGCGATCCGCCACTTCACGAACGAATCCACGATCACGTTCTTCTTCTCGGACGTGAGGTAGTTCTGCGGATCGCTGTCGAGGGTCTGGATCCGCAAATCGAACTTCAGGACGTTCTGCACCACCGGCACCTTGAAGTGCAGGCCCGGGGTGAGGTCCGTGCGTTCCACCTTGCCGAACTGCAGGAGGATCGCCACTTGACGTTCATCGACGGTGAACACGCTCAACCCGGCCAGGACGCCGAGTCCGGCCAGGAGCACCAGCAAGGCTTTGACGTTCATCAGCGCGTCCTCCCGATCGGATTCTCTCGCGAGCGCCGTGTATCACCGACGGACCCGCCGCGCGTCGTCGAGTCCCCCGCCGCTCCGAACGACCGACGCTCGGGAATGGCCGAGTCGCCTCGCGACCGAATAATCTGATCGAGCGGCAGGTACATGAGGTTGTTGCCTTCCGGAATATCGACGAGCACCTTGCTCGTGTTCGCGAGGACCGACTCCATCGCTTCGAGGTAAAGCCGGTCGCGCGTGATTTCCGGCGCGGTCCTGTACGCCTGCAGCACCTGATCGAAGCGCGACGCATCGCCCAGCGCAATGGCCTCGACCCGCTGCTGATAGGCTTGGGCTTCGGCGAGGATCGCGTTGGCCTCGCCCCGCGCCTTGGGGACCACGTCCGCCTGGTACGCCTTCGCTTCGTTGATGATCCGCTCCTGGTCTTCGCGCGCCTTGATGGCGTCGAGAAACGCATCCTGGACCTGGGTCGGCGGCTGCGCATTCTGCATGTTGACGCTCATCACGCGCAGGCCGGTCCCGTAGCGGTCGAGGATCTCCTGGATCAGCCCCTGCACTTCGGTCGCCACCGCGCCGCGGCCCTCGGTGAGCACGAAGTCCATCTTCGACCGGCCGACGATCTCGCGCACCGCGCTCTCCGTCGCCTGGCGCAACGCGATCTCCGGCTCTCTGTTCTCGAAGAGGAACTGGCCGGGATCCTTCACCCGGTACTGCACCGCGAACTGGAGATCGACGATGTTCTCGTCCTCGGTCAGCATGAGCGCCTCGCGCGGAACCACGGCGACGCTGCTGCCCTGGTGGCGGAAGCCGATCTCCGCGTTGCGGACCCGGTCCACGTTCACCGTCACCACCGAATCGATGAAGTACGGCGCCCAGTTGAAACCCGGGTCCATCGTGCGGTGGTATGCGCCGAAGCGCAGCACCACGCCCTTCTCCGGTTCCTGGATGATCCATATCCCCGCCAGCCACCAGGCCACGGCCAGGACGACGGCGACGAGTCCGGCGCCCAGGAAACCGCCGCGGCCGAATCCGCGGCCGGCTCCCCCACGGCCGGACCGTCCGCCTCCCACCGGGCGCCGGCCGAAGATCCGCCCCCACTGCGACTGCAGCTTGCGGAGAATTTCGTCGAGATCCGGCGGTCCCTGCTGCCGGCCGCGATTCCCCCATGGGTCGCGGTCTCCGTTCCCGTCAGGTTGATTCCAGGCCATTCGGTCGCTCCCGTGCGCCCGCTCGGGCGAAGCGTCTTTCCACGGCAAGGTGGCCGCGGCGAAGAGAAAGTCATACCAGGATCTTAGCCTGCATTGCCCGCCAGTTCACGGCTGACCACTCCGAGTGTGGCATCCGAGCTCGAATTCCGCTGGAGGTTCGACCTCCCGCGTTCACCGCGAACGTCTCCGCGCCAGCCACGACGCCGGCGAGGAGCGTCACGGGCGGTCGGCGGCGACCGAAGGCGCTGCCTCCTTGCGGCTGCCGGAATCCGGTTCGGCAAGAAACTCCGCAAGCCGCGTGTCTCGACGCAGCCGCGCCAGAGCGTCCGGCTCGATACGAAACGTCATCCGGCAGGCGCCATCCGGCTCGCCCACCTCCTCCACGACGTCCGCGCAGGCGTGAATCGCCGCGCGCAATCGCCCCTGGGAAGGCGGAATGCGCGCGATACGGGTCACTCGTGAGCGTCCGACGTGCGAACGGATCGCCTCGATGACGAGGTCCATTCCGGCCCCGGTCTTCGCCGATGCGAGCACGCGCGCAGGCCGCACGCCCGGACCCGGCTCCATACGCGGCCACCCGGATCCGACGTCGAACCGCTCCCGGGCCAGCGCGTCGCACTTGTTGAACACCTCGAGTGTCGGGATCTCTCCTGCGCCCATCGCCTGCAGCACGTCGTGCACGTCGCGCATCCTCTCCTTCCGATCCGGCGCCGTAGCATCGACCACGTGCACGAGAAGCTGCGCCTCCTTCGTCTCCTCGAGGGTCGCTCTGAAAGCCGCGACCAGATCATGCGGAAGCTGGCGGATGAACCCGACGGTGTCGGCAAGCACCACCGTGTCACCGCCTCCGAGCTCGAACCGGCGCAGCGTCGGATCGAGCGTGGCGAACAGTCGATCCTCGGCGAGGACACCAGCGCCGGTGAGCCGGTTGAACAGGGTCGACTTCCCCGCGTTGGTGTAGCCCACCAGCGCGGCCACCGGGATGCCGGAGCGGGACCGGGCGCGCCGGCTGAGCCGACGGCGGACGCGCACCTGTTCGAGACGCTCGCGAACCACGCGAATCCGCTTGTCGACGAGGCGCCGGTCCGTCTCGAGCTGGGTCTCGCCCGGCCCACGCAGGCCGATCCCTCCCTTCTGGCGCTCCAGATGCGTCCATCCTCTCACCAGCCGTGTGGACAGATGCTCGAGCTGCGCGAGCTCCACCTGGAGCTTGCCTTCGAAGGTACTTGCACGCTGCGCGAAGATGTCGAGGATGAGGGCGCGCCGGTCGAGGACCCTGCACTCGACATGCCGCTCGAGGTTGCGCTCTTGCGCCGGGCTCAGAGGCCGATCGAAGAGGACGACCTCGGCCCCGCCCGCCTCGACCGCAGCGCGGATCTCGTCGGCCTTGCCGGCACCCACGAAGAACTTCGGATCCGGGCTTCGGTCGGGGTAGCGCACGGCGCCGGCGATTCGTGCCCCGGCCGACACCGCGAGCTCTCGAAACTCGCCGACCATGCTTTCCGCGCACCGCTCGTCCGCGTGCACGAGGAGCGCCCGTTCACCGGTCGCGGGTCTGTCGAACATCGGGTGGTGGCCGCGAAGGCAACGTCATCGGAGGGGATACGCGCGGGTACCGAAGCGGCGCGAAAGCGCCGCCGGCATCCCACGCCGGCTCGAACGAATATGGATGTGTGCCAAGGACACCTGCCCGCAACCGGCGCGCAGCGGCTGCGGTACGCGCGGTCGCGAAGGATGAGGCGTCGGCCACCGCCCGAAGCGAACGCCGTCGCAGAGCGAGCGCGGACGGTCAGTGATTGCCGGCCTCTTTCTCGGATGCGTCCGGACGGGGAAGCCTCACGTTGCGAGACGGCACCACGGTCGAGATCGCGTGCTTGTAGACCATCTGGCTGACGGAATTGCGAAGCAACACGACGAACTGGTCGAACGACTCGATCTGGCCCTGGAGCTTGATGCCGTTGACGAGAAAGATGGAGACGGGCACCCGTTCCTTTCTCAGCATGTTGAGGAATGGGTCCTGCAACGACTGTCCCTTGCTCATGGTCACTCTCCGACGCTTTGCGGTTTGTTGTTCTTCCGGGCTCCTTCCCGGCACGACCGGAACGACATGGACGATCGCCTGGCGGCGCCGATGCAGGCGAGAGTATCGAGAGCAAGGCTCTCCGGCCTGCAACGACCCCGCTCCGGCACTCCCGGTCCCGCGCCCCGGTCCCGACCGACCCTGCCTCTGAAGACGCTCCTGATGGACAAGGGACCCGAGACCACTCGATGGCGTAGTGGAATGCGGAAACGCGAGCGAGTCAAGCACCGCCCCCTGCCGCCGGCGATTTCCGCCAGGCCCGAAAACGTCCCATGAGCCACAACGATCAAATGCTCAGGCGGCTGGGATGGCCGCGAAGTCCCGGTCATGCAATCGAGCTCGGGACGTTGGCGGAAATTGCTGCCCTGCCGCTCAGGGTGATTTCACGCCGGCCGGACCTCCGCCATCGGCGCGGCCGTCAGTCCGGCAGCTCACCCTCCACCTCGAAGATCTTCACCAGGAGCGCGACGCGCATCCACATGCCGTTGCGCTCCTGGCGCCAGTACATCGCGCGCGGGTCGCGGTCGATGGCGGGATCGAGCTCGGGACCACGCGGCAGGGGATGCATGATCACCGCGTCGGACTTGAGCGCCGGAAGCTGCTCGGAGCCGATCCGGAACCGCGCGTGCTCGAAGCCCTTCGACTCGTCTCCGACGTCGTGCTCGGTCTGGAGCCGCGTGACGTAGACCGCATCCAGCTCTCCGATCACGGAAGCGAGCTCGTCCGTCTCTTCGAAGGGGATGCCGTGCTCGCGCAGGTGCGCCTTGATGTCGCTCCCCATCGCGAAGGTGTCCGGGGCAATGAACACCAGCCGGACGCCGCCGTAATTCTTCATGAGGTACGCGAGCGAGCGTGCGGTGCGACCGCGGCGGAGATCGCCCATCAGTCCGATCGTCTTGCCGTCGATTCCGCCCCGGGTCTCGAAGCTGCGCCCGAGCGTGTAGATGTCGAGCAGCGCCTGGGTCGGATGCTGGTCCTTGCCGCTGCCGGCATTGACGATCGGGACCGGCCGCTCGATGCGATCCATCAACGCGGCGGACTGCGTCGCCATCCCGGCTTCATGGGTACGCATGATGATCACGTCGACGTACGAGCTGAACGTCCGGATGCTGTCCTCGAACGTCTCTCCCTTGACCTCCGAAGAGATCGACGGGTCCCGGATCTCGCTCGTGCGGATCCCCAGCAGATGGCAGGCGTTGTCGAACGAGAGGAACGTCCGCGTGGACGGCTGGGTGAAGTAGAGCATCGCCCGCTTGTGGGGTAGCAGCGTTTGCAGCGAGCGTGCGCCGAGTCTGGACTTGGCGTGCTGCCGCAGGCGGGTAGCCAGGGCACAGAGGTCGTCGAGCATGGCGCGGTCGAACTGCCGGGGATCGAGGACATGGAAGAGACGATCGTTGTGCTGGTTCAACCCTCATGCTCCCTCACCGGCGTGACTTTCCTTGTACCAAACCGGCCCCGCGGGCGCCATTGGCCGGCGTCTGCACCCATGTCGCTGTAGTACACTCGCGGGCCGCAAGCGCGGACAGACCCGCGCCCGGCGGACGGCTGGATTCGAGCTCAAGTGCATCGCGGCACCATCTTCGTCGAGGAATGCGAGATCCTTGCGCACGAGGCGCATCCGGCCGGCCAGTGGCGGCTGCGCATCCACGCACCACGGATCGCGGCGGACGCCGCGCCAGGGTCGTTCGTGCACGTGAGCTGCGATCCACTGCTCGCGATGCGCCGCCCGATGTCGTTGATGCGGGCCGATCCCGCCTGCGGCTGGGTTGACGTCCTGTACAAGGAAGTCGGTCACGGTACGAGACTCCTCGCCGCGAAACGCCCCGGCGCCCGACTGAGCGTCATCGGTCCCATCGGGCGGCCGTTCGAGGCGGTCCCCGGCCGCTCCCGGGCGCTGCTCCTCGGAGGCGGAGTCGGGATCCCGCCCATGGTTTTCCTCGCCGATCGGCTTCGGCGGGAACCGTCGGTATCGACGTTCGTGGTGATCGGCTCGGAGGTTCCCTTCCCGTTCGAGACCCGGGCGTCGGACATCGTGGTCCCGGGGCTCGCCGGCGACGTTACCGCGACAATGTCGCTCCTCGAGCTATGGGGGGTCGCGGCCCGCCTCGCGAGCGGAGCCGGATTCGCCGGCTGTCATCGCGGCTACGTCACCGATCTCGCGAGGGTGTGGCTGGATGCGCTCGACGAGGACGCGCGCGGCGAAGTGGCGGTCTACGCATGCGGTCCGGTGCCGATGCTCGAAGCCTGTGTCGGTCTCGCTGGCGAATACGCGCTGCCGTGCCGCGTATCGCTCGAGGAGTACATGGCCTGCGCGGTGGGAGGATGCGCCGGATGCGCGGTGCGGGTCCGCACCGACGGCGGCCCGGCGATGAAGCGGGTGTGCGTGGACGGTCCGGTGTTCGACGGCCACACGATCGTCTTTCGCGCCTGATCGCGGATGCCGTCGATGCAGCCGACCGGCGAAGCGCCCCTCGCGGGCATCCGTGTGCTGGAGATGGGGCAGCTCATCGCGGGACCGTTCGCCGGATGCATGCTCGCGTACTTCGGGGCAGAGGTCGTCAAGATCGAGCCTCCGCGCACCGGAGATCCCCTCCGCAACTGGCGCGTGCTCAAGGACGGCACCTCGCTGTGGTGGCGCGCGATGGGGCGGAACAAGAAGTGCATCACCCTGAACCTGCGCGAGTCCAGGGGCCGGGAGCTCGCGCGCGCCCTCGCGCTGCGCTCCGACGTGCTCATCGAGAACTTCCGGCCCGGAACGATGGAGAAGTGGGACCTCGGCCCCGACCAGCTTCGGGCCGACGCCCCGGAGCTCGTGTACACCCGCGTCTCGGGCTACGGCCAGACCGGCCCCTGTGCGGCAAGGCCGGGCTTCGCATCGGTGTGCGAGGGCTTCGGCGGATTTCGCTACATCAACGGCGTTCCCGGCGAGCCGCCGGTGCGCCCCAACCTGAGCCTCGGCGATACGCTGGCGGCGCTGCACGCGGTGATCGGAGTGCTGCTCGCGCTGGTGCACCGGAACCGCATCGACGGGCGCTCCATCGGCGGCGCGGGCCAGGTCGTCGACGTCGCGATCTACGAGTCGGTGTACAACGTGCTCGAAGCGATGGTGCCCGAGTACGACGGCGCCGGCATCGTGCGCGAGCCGTCGGGCTCCACCCTGACCGGCATCGTCCCCACCAATACCTATCCGTGCGCGGACGGGCGCTACGTGATCATCGGCGGAAACGCGGACTCGATCTTCAAGCGGCTGATGCGCGCGGCGGGGCGGGACGATCTCGCCGGGGACCCGCGGCTCGCCGACAACGCGGGACGAGTCGCCCACCAGCGCGAAGTGGACGACGCAATCGCTCAATGGACGCGGACCCTCGACGCCGATCGCGTGCTTGACATCCTCGACGGGGCCGACGTCCCCGCCGGCCCCATCTACAGCGTCGCCGACATGATCGACGACCCCCAGTACAACGCCCGCGGATTGTTCGAAACGGTCGAGGTCGCGGGCGAGCCCCTGAAGATCCCGGCCCTGACCCCGAAGCTCGGCCGCACCCCCGGCGCGACTCGATGGCCCGGGCCGGAGGTCGGAGCGCACAACCGCGAGGTCTACATCGACACCCTCGGCCTCGACGAGGCGGAACTCCGCTCGCTCGAAGGCGACGGGATCGTCTGATACGGGTACCAGAATCGCGACGCAGACCCCAACGTCGTCAACAAGGGCGAGATCAGGCTCGAGGACGTCAACGTCCTGTGGCAGTCCGACCCCATCCCGCAGGACCCGTTCGTCTACCGCAACGATCTCTGTCAGGAGATCCGCGCAAAGGTCGCGGAGACGTTCCTGGGCCTGAAGGATCAGCCCGGGTCGAAGAAGTTCCTCGACAACGTGAAGTCGAACACCTTCGTGCCGATGGCGTCGGAAGACTACGACATCATCCGCAAGCTCAAGGCGGCGAAGGACGCGAGGAAGAAGTCCGGTTAGCCTGACGGGCGCAGTGCGGCGCCGGCCCCGCGACGGGAGCGGCGCCGTACGTATCCGCCGGAAGAAAGATTCATGCCGATCCTCGAGGTGCGCGCGCTGAGCGCGCGCTACACGCTGGCCGGACCCGAGATCCTGAAAGGCATTTCCTTCGACGTGGAGGCCGACGATTTCTTCGCCATCATCGGCCCCAGCGGGGCGGGCAAGTCGACGCTGATCCGCTGCATCAACAAGCTCGTGGAGCCGAGCGGCGGAAGCGTTCGTTTCCATGGCCGTGAGGTGACGTCGCTGCGCGGGCGCGGCCTGCGCGCGATTCGTCGCGACATCGGCATGATCTTCCAGGAGTTCAACCTCATCGACCGCATGAGCGTCATGGACAACGTGCTGTCCGGGCGTCTCGGGTACACGGGAAACCTCCGCACGCTGTTCCGCGCCTTTCCGCGCGTCGACGTCGAGCGTGCGTTGCAGTTGCTGTACCGGGTGGGCCTGGAGGATCACGTCGACAAGCGCGCCGACGAGCTGTCGGGCGGCCAGCGCCAGCGGGTCGGGATCGCACGGGCGCTGATGCAGGGCCCGAAGCTCCTGCTGCTCGACGAGCCGACGTCCTCGCTGGATCCGAAGATCTCCCGAGAGGTCATGGGTCTCATCAAGACCATGGCGACGGAGTTCGGGGTTCCGTGCCTGTGCAACATCCACGACGTCGCCCTCGCGATGGAGTTCTGCAACCGGATCATCGGACTGCAGGACGGCGTGAAGATGTTCGACGGTCCCACCGAACGGATGGACCAGGCCAAGCTCGACGAGATCTACGCGATGGAGGTGCTGTGAGACCGGCACGATGAGAGACGCGCGGGCTGGTGCCGGCGTGACCGCTGCGCCCGCGGCCGACCGACTCCTCGCCGCCCGGCGCCGGCGCCGCGGCGGCCGCCTCGCCATCGCGGTGGTCCTGGTCGCCATGGTCGTGTGGAGCATCGACGTCACGATCATCGAGGACACCGACTGGGAGCGCATCGGCTCGCTCGCCAACGTGCTCGAGTCGGCCGGGGAGTTCGTCGCAGTGGACTGGGGCCTGTTCCCGGATCTCGCCGGGCCGGCGCTCGAGACGTTCATGATCGCGTGCCTGGGCACGCTGCTCGGCGTGTTCGTCTGCATTCCGGTCACCTGGTTCGGAGCGCTGAACGTCACGCCCTTCAAGCCGGTCACCTATCCGCTCGCGCGGCTCATGATGACGTTGAGCCGCTCGATCCACGAGATCGTCTGGGCGCTGTTCTTCGTCGCGGTGGTGGGGCTCGGTGCGATGGCCGGGATCCTCGCGCTCGCCATGCGCTCGGTCGGCTTCATCGCGAAGATGTCGGCGGAGGCGATCGAGGACATCGACCCCGGCCCGGTCGAGGCCATTCGCGCGGTGGGGGGCAACGGATTCCAGGTGCTGCTCTACGCGATCCTGCCGCAGGTCCTGCCACAGATCCTCGGGGTCGTCGTGTTCGAGTGGGAGATCAACATTCGCCGCTCGGCCATCCTCGGGCTCGTCGGCGCCGGGGGGCTGGGGCTCGTGTTCTTCCGCCAGATGAACACGTTCAACTTCCCCGGCGTGACCACGGTCATCATCGCGATCCTCGGCATCATCCTGATCGGCGAGGTGGTCTCCCACTTCGCCCGCAAGGCGGTGATCTGAATGGCACCGGGTCCCCGAAGCGGCGTGGCCGGGGTGCCGATGCCCGGCGGCACGGCGTCCGCCGCGGCCGGGACGGCGCCGCGCGAGCTGCGCTGGAGCCGCCACCGGTTCCCGGAGTCGCTCTACGGCTACGGCGCGTGGATCGTCGTGCTCGGCTTCCTGGGCTTCAGCGTGGACTACCTCGAGATCCCGCTCGAGCGTATCCCGGCCATGTTCGAGCGCACCGCGTCGGTGCTCGCGAGCCGCTACTACCCGCCGGACGTCGACTACGTCCTGGATCGGGACTACATGGGCTCCGTGGTGGAGACGATCCAGATGGCCTACCTCGGCGCCCTGTTCGGACTGCTCATGTCGGTCCCCCTCGGCTGGTTCGGATCGTTCAACATGACCCCGAGCCGGCGCTTCGTCTATCCCGTGGCGCGCCTGTTCACGATGGGCTTTCGCGCCGTGCACGAGATGATCTGGGCCATCCCGTTCGTGAGCATCCTCGGCTTCGGCATGCTGTCCGGGGTGCTGGCGCTCACGTTCTTCTGCGCGGGCTTCGCCGGAAAGCTGTTCGCCGAGGAGATCGAAGCCATCGACATGGGGCCGGTGGAAGCCATGCGTGCAACCGGTGCGAACCTCTTCCAGGTCATGGTGTTCGGCGTGTTTCCGCAGGTGCGCGTGGCCTTCACCGGCATCGGCATCTATACCTGGGACGTCGCCTTCCGCGCCGCCACGGTGGTGGGCTTCGTGGGCGCCGGGGGAATGGGCTGGTACCTCAAGCGCAGCGTGCTGCAGATCGAGACCGAGCGGGTCGCCGCGATCATTCTCTCCATCGTCGTGCTGGTGCTCGTCTCCGAGGCGGTCTCCGCGTTCGCCCGTGACCGGGTGATGAAGATGAAGTGACGGCCGCTACGTGGAACGCCGGCAGCCATGTCCGGTGCTTCGATCGGAATCGACGAGCCACGGAAGAACATTCGATTTTGATGGCGGCGGGACAGTTGCTATCGTGCACGGGACGAGCGCGGCGGTATCGGACGGCGGTTCCCGCGGGCGTAGCCGCCCCCCGCACGGGGAGGCGAGAAAGCAGGAGGAACGACATGACGGCGAAGAGTCTGGCAGTAAACGGCACCGCATACCGCTGGCCCGATCGCCCGATCGTGGTGGTGTGCATCGACGGTGGAGACCCGGCCTACATCGAGCACGGCGTGGCCGCCGGGATCATCCCCAACGTCGAGCGTTACATGAAGGAGGGCTTCCATACGGTGGCGCATGGCACCATGCCGAGCTTCACCTGCCCCAACAACATGTCCATCGTCACCGGACGTCCGGCCTCGGTGCACGGAATCTCCGGCAACTTCTACCTCGACCGTGCGACGAACGAGCCGGTGGTGATGACCGGACCCGAGCTGCTCAAGGTCCACTCGGTGATGAGCGAGTTCTCGCGCCACGGGGCGCGGGTGGTCTCCGTCACCGCCAAGGACAAGCTCCGCCGGCAGCTTCAGAAGGGCATGGATCTCTCCAACGGCTCGGTCAGCCTCTCCTCGCAGCACGCCGACCGCTGCACGATGGAGGAGAACGGCATCGAGGACGCGCTCGACTTCGTCGGCCGGCCACTGCCGGACATGTATTCCGCAGATCTCTCCCTGTTCGTGCTCGACGCCGGTCTCCGGCTGCTGGAAGAGCGCCGCCCGGACATCCTCTACCTCTCGCTCACCGACTACATCCAGCACGCCTACCCGCCGGGCCATCCCGAGGCCGACCGGTTCTACCGGGAGCTGGACGCGCGCTTCGGCCGGTTCGAGGCGCTGGGCGCGACCGTGGCGCTCACCGCGGACCACGGCATGAACGAGAAGACCAACGACGACGGCACGCCTCGCGTGGTGTGGCTGCAGGACCTCCTCGACGCAGAGTTCGGTGAGGGCGCGAGCACCGTCATCTGCCCCATCACCGACGCCTTCGTGGGTCACCACGGCGCGCTCGGCGGTTTCGTGCGCGTGTACTGCCGGGAGGGGCTCTCGGGTGAGCGGGTGATCGACGCCATCGCGGACGTGCCGGGCCTGGAGCAGGTGCTGTCCCGCGAGGACGTGGCGCAGGAATTCGACCTCCCCGTCGGCCCGGAAGGGGACGTGGCGGTGCTCGGGGACACGCGCACCGTCATCGGCGCCCGCGAGGTGGACCACGACCTGAGCGGACTGAAGGGCCATCGGCTGCGCACCCACGGCAGCGTCCACGAGGCCGACGTGCCGATCATCCTCAGCCGTCCGGTCAGCGACGAGTACGCGCGCCACGCCGAGGATGCGCGGCTGCACAGCTACCAGGCATTCGACTACGCCTTCAACGGCATCGTCGATTGACATCCTCCGGGAGGAATCCATGACCAGGACCGGCCGCGCCGTGGTCTACCCGGCGCCGAACGCGCCGTTCGAGATACGCGAGTATCCGGTACGCGACGCCCGCGAGAACGAGGTACTGGTGAAGATCGCAATGTCCACCATCTGCCGGTCGGACATCCACTCCTACGAGGGCCGCCGCCCCAATCCCTGCCCCGGCATTCTGGGCCACGAGATCATCGGCGTCATCGAGCAGATCGGCGACGGGGTCCGCGAGGATCTGCGCGGCGACCCGCTCGCGGCCGGCGATCGCATCACCTGGACCGAGTACTTCGCCGACGGCCCGTCGTACTACCGCGACGTGCACGACATGCCGCAGAAGGCGCCGGGGCTGCGCAAGTACGGCCACGATCACGTGGACGACGACCCCCACTTCCTGGGCGGCTTCGCCGATTACTGCTACATCCTGCCCGGCACCGGCATCCTCAAGCTGCCGGAGGTCTTGAGCGACGAGGAGGCGACTCCACTCAACTGCGGGGTCGCCACCATGATCTCGGTCACCGAGGCCGCGGCGATCGCGGTAGGCGAGACGGTGGTGGTGCAGGGCCTGGGGCTGCTGGGGCTCTACGGCTGCGCCATCGCCAAGGCCCGGGGCGCGGCCCGGGTCATCGGGCTGGATGCGGTTCCCGCCCGGCGGCGGGCGGCGGAGCGGTTCGGGGCCGATCTCACGTTCGACGTGAGCGCCATGAACGAGGACGAGCTGGTCACCGCGGTCCGCGACGCATCGCCTCCGGACGGTCCGGACGTGGTGCTGGAAGTCTGCGGCGTCGCCTCGGTGGTGCCGTCCGGGGTGCGCATGCTGCGCATCGGGGGGCGCTACGTGCTCGCCGGGTTGATCAACCCCGGCTCGTGCTTCGCCCTCGACGGACACGATCTGATCCGCAAGTGGATCACCCTGAAGGGGATCCACAACTACCACCCGCGGCACCTGGTCCAGGCGCTCGACTTCGTGATGGCCAATCGCGGCCGATTCCCCTTCGCGGAGATCGTGGATTCACGCTTCGGCCTCGACCGGCTCGGCGAGGCGTTCGAGAAGGCCGCCAACCATCGTGTGCTGCGCGCCGCCGTCGTGCCCTGACGAGGAAGAATGCGCAGCGCGCCCACCAAGCCGGACCCCCCGGAGGAGATCATGATCGGACCGGAGCTGAACTTCACGCCGCGCGGACTCTACATCGGTGGTGAGTGGCAGGAGGCGGCCGAGGGCGGACGCCTGGCATCGATCAACCCCTCCACCGGCGAGCACCTGGGCGAGGTGCCGGCCGCGGCGCGGGCCGACGTCGACCGGGCGGTGCGCGCCGGGCGCAAGGCGTTCGAGTCGGAGTGGGGCCGGATGCCGATGCGCGAGCGGGCCGGATACCTGGAGCGCCTCGCCGACCGGCTGCACGCGCATCGGGACGAGCTGGGGCTCATGGACTGCGTCGATTCCGGAAACGCGCTCGCCGGCATGGTCGGCGACGTGGACTGGACGGTGGACACGCTGCGCTACTTCGCGGGGCTGGTCACCGAGATCAAGGGCGAGACCTCGTCATACGGCCCGCGGCATCTGAACTTCACCCGGCGCCAGCCCTATGGCGTGGTGGCCAAGATCAACCCCTTCAACCACCCGCTCCGCTTCTGCGCCGAGAAGGCCGCGGCGGCGCTGGCGGCGGGGAACACGGTGGTGGTGAAGGGCTCGGAACAGGCGCCGCTTTCCAGCCTGCGCTTCGCGGAGCTGTGCGAAGGCGTCCTGCCGCCGGGGGTGGTGAACGTGGTCACCGGCGGCGCCGACACGGGCTCGGCCATGGTGCGGCATCCGCTGGTGGAGCGCATCGGCTTCGTGGGCTCGGTGGAGACCGGGCGCATCATCGCCCGCGAGGCGGCTGAGGGGTTGAAGGAGGTCACCCTGGAGCTGGGCGGCAAGAACCCCATCATCATCTTCCCCGACGCCGACCCGGCCCGGGCCGCGAAGGCGGCGGTGAAGGGGATGAACATGAACCGCCAGGGGCAGTCGTGCAGCTCGACTTCGAGGGTGTTCGTGCACGAATCGCTGCACGGCGCGGTGCTGGACGCGCTGGTGGCGGAGGTCGAGGCGCTGCCGGTGGGGCTGCCCTGGGAGGACGGCAAGGAGGTCGGGCCGATCGTCTCCGCCCGGCAGTTCGAGCGGGTCACGGGCTTCATCGCCTCGGGCCGCGAGCAGGGGGCGCGGCTCGTCACCGGCGGCGGACGCCCCGCGGACCCGGCCCTCGCGAACGGGTTCTTCGTCTCCCCCACGGTGTTCGACCGCGTCGACGACTCGATGCGCATCGCCCGCGAGGAGATCTTCGGTCCGGTGATGTCGGTGCTCACGTGGTCGGACTACGAGGACGTGCTGGCGAAGGCGAACGCCCTGCACTACGGCCTCACCGCCGCCATCGTCACCAACGACCTCGACAAGGCCATGGAGACCGCCGAACGGGTGGAGGCCGGCTACGTGTGGATCAATTCCACCGGCCGGTACATCGGCGTCCCCTACGGCGGCTGGAAGCAGAGCGGCGCAGGCCGCGAGGAATGCTTCGAGGAGCTGCTGAGCTACACCCGCATCAAGAACGTGAACCTGCGCTGGTAACGTCGGGCGTGCGCCACCTGCGGTCTGCACGTCGCAAGCAGCGGTGATGCATTGAGCGAGGCCCGACCGGACCGCCCTCTACGGACGTTTTCCGCTTGATATCACGCTGTCAGGCTCTCATCGGTCCAGCACCGCAACCTCCGCGCGATCCGCGTTCTCTCCCCGGAACTGCCGCCCTTGTTCCCTCGGAACAGGCGGCGCTCAAGGGAACACTTGCGGGAGAACGCCCATGCGCATCCATGCCACCATCAACGAGCGCATCCTGCGCCGCACCTTCAGGGAACGACTGAAGGACAAGCGCGGCCTCACCGTCTTCGACAAGGACCTGCGCGGCTCCGGCCTCAAGATTTCGTCCAACGGCAGCAAGACGTTCATTGCGCGCGCCGCGCGCAAGCTCGGCATCGCAGAGACCGTCCTCGGCACGGCGGACGAGTTGACCGCCGCCGAGGCCCGCGAGAGGGCCACCGCGATCATCGAGGCCGCCAGAACCGAGCGCGAGCACGGCCCTCTGTTCCGCGACTTCGCCGACGAGTTCATGCGCCGCCAGGGACGGCGCTGGAAGCCCGCCACGCGGAAGGGCAACGCCTTGCTCCTGCGGCGCTATCTCGTGCCGTTCTTCGGCGGCACGCGCGTTGCCGACATCGCCCGCGCCGACGTGCAGCGCTGGTTCGACTCCATGAGCGGCACCCCCGGCAACGCCAACCGGGCCTTGCCCGTGCTGTCCGTGATGATGCGGCAGGCCGAGCTTTGGGACCTCCGGCCCCAGGGTTCCAATCCCTGCCGCAACATGCGCCGCTACCGGATGAAGCCGCGCGAACGGTTCCTGTCGCTCGACGAGTTGAAGCACCTCGGCTTCGTTCTCGACCATGCGCAGGACAAGCAGGCCGCCGCCGCGATTCTCGCCGACGAGCACGTGCGCGAGGCGGCGAGGCGTATCTCCGGCATCGTCCACGATGCAATGACCGGAAGCGGGAAGGAGGCTGGCCATGACCGGTAGAAACCGCCGTAACCGGCTTACCGCGAACGCCATCCCGCAGCGGACGCCGGCATGAAACGCCCTCCGTCCAGACTGGTCAGGATTCGACTAATCCGGCTCCGGCCCGGTTCGCGCCGGGCCGGCACGACGAAAGGTAGCCATCGCCATCATGTCGCTTTCTTTGAGATAGCGGCTTCCACGAACTGGACAAAATCCTCGTCGAACACTTCCCGTCCGTAAGGGCTTTTCCTCCAACAATTCAACATGGGAGACACCGAGTAAAATACCGACACGATGTTTTCCAGTTCTTCCAGATCGGTTCGGGTTTTGATTGATTTGTATTGCCCCCAATGAAGCCACATCCAACATCGGCGAGATCCTCCGCCTCGTTGGCGATGTCGTCGATGCGCTCGATGAAGTAGCGGACATGCATCATGCGCTCGAGCGGAAGGTCCGACGAGAACACCGAGCGTTGCAGCCGAGTGCTCAGCTTGTCGGCTTCCGATTCCAGGAAGATCGTGCGTGCCGCATGGTCGCGCACCGAGCTCATGTCGCGGAAGAACGCCCTCGCCGCGGACACCACGCTTTCGACGCACTTCACCACCGTCTCGACGAGGTCGTGGAAGTCACCGTGGAACTCGGCGGGGATCCGCGGCTGCTGGATCGAGATTCGAAACAGATTGGCCTGGAACATGTTGACGATGCCGTCGGTGTCCTCGAGCATGGTCATCACGTCGGCGCGGAGATCGGGGATCAGCGTGCGGGCGAAGAGTTCCGATTCGATCGAGCGCCGCAACACGTCCTCCCGGCTCTCGATTTCCTGCTCCTGATCGAGAAAGCTGTCGTAGGTCTCGTTGGCGCCTTCGGCGAGGTAGGTCGCGATCGCCTTCTCGAACACGAGCCCCGCTTCGGTGACCTTGTCGAGAAACTCGTCGATCTGATTCTCCAGCGCGTGGGTGCGGCCGAACAGATGGGTGACCTTGCGCAGATACATCGCCGGCTCCTGGATGGCTTCGCTGTCCTGCTCGACACGCCAGCGTCACGGACAACTCCGGACGAAGCCTGATTGTTGCAAACATATGACAGTTCGGCGACTGCCCGCACGGCACGTACAGGCGGATGGGCGATCCCGATCCGGCGCCGGCTCCCGGACGGAAGCCGGCGTGTCGTACGCCGGAGAAGGCGCGCAGGAGCGGCGGGGCGATGGCCGGGGAGATCGTGATGGAGCGCATGCGCCGCGTGCACGGCACCAACGCGCCAGTGCGAGTCGATCTGGTCGGGGTCCACTCCCTGCACGCGACCGCGCTCGACTATCCCACCGGCACCCGGGACGTGCGCATGCGGTGTGCGATGCGTGCGTCTTCGCGAGATGAAGCGGAACTCCTGCTCCGGGGTGCTCGGGCTGGAGATCACCCTTCCCTGAATTCCCGTCCGTCCCGAAGGCGCACGCACCTTCCTCCAGGTGCGATCGGGTGCAGGCATGGCGATGGGGACGCCGCTGGGCGGCAATCCCACGCGCCGGGCGCAGGGTATGCTCTCAGCGCTTCTTGTTGCGCGGCGGCGTTCTCGCCCGCGCTGCCTGGTCGAGCGCGTTCGCAGCGGCGTCGATGATTGCGTCCTTGTCGCCCGCGCAGAGCGCCTTGGCATCGGTGAGCTCGTGTCCGACGCTCACGAACGCGGCGCCAGCCCTGAGATACGATGCGATTTCGCTGATCCCGATCCCGCCGGCCGGAGCGAGCGGCGTATCCGGGAACATCGCCTTCAGGGTCTTGACGTAAGGGACACCGCCGAGGCTGCTGATCGGAAAGATCTTCACCGCATCCGCCCCGAGATCGATCGCCTGCATGACCTCGCTCGGCGTCGATGCCCCGAGCACGCACGCGACTCCCGCTTCGCGGCAAGGCTCCACGATGCCCGCCGCGACGCCGGGGGTCAGGATGTAGCTTGCCCCGGCCTCGATGCAGGTACGCGCCTGCCCGGGATCCATCACCATCCCCACCCCGACGTCGAGTTCCACATTGCCGGAAAGCTCTTCGACGAGGCCGACGATTCCGCAAATCGACGCCGCCAGCTCGAATGTTCGGAATCCGGCGTCGTTCAGCCACTCGACGGCACGGTTCGCGCGCTCCGCCGATCGCGTGCGAATCACCGGGACCACGCCGTACTCGTACAGCGGATCGATCGAGTGGTCGCTCATCGGCCCATGCCTGCTCCGGGACGACGCGGATAATCAGACTATACGAAACCGATACGACGCTTGGAACTGCATCTTGCGATGTGGTCCCACGCCTGCACGTACCGCGGCCCGCGCCGACACGCTTCGGGCGCTCTTCCTCTCGTGGACGCCCGGACGCGCCGTCATCATGGCTACCGAAACGAGTCACCGATACAATGGAGACAGCGCAGCCATGACCCAAGCCGTGATCGATACGTTGCAATTGGCGGACCGCCTCAAGGAGTCCGGCTTCCAGGATCGGCAAGCCGAGGGACTCGCTCGTGCGCTCGGCGATGTATTCACCGACCAGATCGTCACGAAAGCCGACCTCGATTCGGCGATCCAGGTCATTCGAGCCGACTATCGCGCCCTCGACGATAAATTCGAAGCCAGATTCGGCGCCCTCGACGGCAAGTTCGAAGCCAAGCTCGGCGCCCTCGACGACAAGTCCGAAGTCAGGTTCGACGCCCTCGACGACAAGTTCGAAGCCAGGTTCGACGCCCTCGACGGCAAGCTCGAAGCCAAGCTCGGCGCCCTCGACGACAAGTCCGAAGTCAGGTTCGACGCCCTCGACGACAAGTTCGAAGCCAGGTTCGACGCCCTCGACGGCAAGCTCGAAGCCAGGTTCAATTCGCTGAGCATGCAGATCAGGTTCATCTTCGCGATGCTGGCCATGTTGCTGGCTCTGGGTCTCATCGACACCGTCCCGCGGCTGATCGGCTGAGGTCTCACCACGCGTCGCTCCGGTTCGGCGGCCGGTCACCCCGCGCCCGGTACTCCAGCGCGAACTTGCGTCTCAGCAACCCTCCGGGGTCGTCGGGAATGCGGCGGAGCCACTGCTCGTAAGCGAGTCGTTGTTCCTCGCTGAACGGATGCTCGGTACCGAAGCCGCCTCGCGTGCGGTCGGCGCTCGCCGCGCTGCCCCCCCGGGCGTCCACTTCGTGCTCCTCGCCTTCGCGCGCCGCGCGCGATCCTTCGGAACCCTGTGCGGATCGCGCGCGTTCGCCGCCATGCGTCCCCCCCTTCGCTCGCGGTGCACCTTCACCCGAGGTGTCGCGCTCCCCGGCCTGACGCTCCTCCTCCGGACGCCGCGCGGCTCGATCCGGGACGCCGCCATCCGCGCTTTGCGGACTCGCCCGGCCGCCGCCGTCGCGCTCACCATCACCGCCTTGCGGCTCCGGCCGCGTCTCGATCAAGGACTCGACGATCTTCCGGTTGTGCTCGGCGTCCTCGTGTTCGGGACGACGGGCCAGGGCCTCGCGCCAGGCATCGAGGGCGCCGCGCAGATCGCCCGCGCGGGCGAGCGCGTTTCCTCGGTTGTAGTGGTCGTCGGCGGTGTCGCCCGCGCTGAACGCCTCGGCCGATTCGTCGTAGCGGCCACCCCGGTAGAGCGCGGTGCCGCGCCACCGGTGGTCGGGAGCGACCGCGACCGCGTGGCCGGTATCCCCCTGTTCGATCGCCCGCGCCGCCTGCTGGTCGCGCCGCGCCCACAAGTCCGCGAGCTCGAACGCGCCGGCATCGGGGACGGAAAGAGCGAATGCGAGGGGCCACACGAGAAGCCAGCCGCGCCGAAACGCCAGAGCCGCCATCGGCAACAGCGCAAGCACGAGCCACGGCCCCTCGTCGCGCCATTCATCGGTGGTTCGATCGGTCTCCTCCAACGTCCGGCGCCAGGGATCATCGACCCGCGTGCCGAGCAGCCAGTCGACGTCGGCATCGTCCGCGGTGACCGTCGAGAAGCGTCCCTTGCCCGCCGCGGCCACCGCGCGCAACGCCGCGATGCCGACCCCCGGCACGACGATCTCGCCGCCCAGACCCTTGAGAAAGCCGCCTTCGGGCAGCGGCACCGGCGCACCTTCCTCGGTGCCGACGGCGAGCACCGACACCCGGATGCCCCGCGCGGCGAGCGTCTCGGCGGTGTCGCGGGTCCGCGGTCCCTTCACCCCGTCGGTGACGAGAATGATCTCGCCGATGGTGGCACGACCCTTCTCGAGCAGCTCTTGCGCCATCACCAACCCGAGGTCGGGGCGGCTCCCCTGCACCGGGATGACGCTGGTGTCGATGGCCGAAAGCAGATGGACGAGGGTGTCCGCGTCGCGGGTGAGTGGAGCGACGACGAACGCGTCCCCGGCGAAGACGATGAGCCCGGTGCGTCCGTCGCGGCTGTGCAGGAGAAGATCGGAGACCTTGTGGCGCGCACGCACCATGCGCGAAGGGGCAAGGTCGCGCGCGTCCATCGAGCGCGAGACGTCGAGGGCGACCACCCGGGCCGCGAGGGAACGGAACACCGGCTGCTCGAGCCGTTCGAACGCCGGGCCGGCAAGGGCGGTTCCCGCGACGATCACCGCGATGGCCATCACCGCCCACGGCCATTCACGCCGTGGTGTACCGGCTCCCACCACGAGGTGGGGCAGCAGCCCAGGATCGACGATCGACTCCCAGGAACCGCTCCGGTTCCAGTGGCGGCGCAGCCACCAGACCAGCGCGAATCCCGCCGGCACCGCCGCGAGCCACCAGGGGCGGACGAATACGAGCTCGATCACCGATTCCCTCCGATCCCCGGTCCCCGATCGAGGGACGTCCGGCTCGGTCTCCGCGCGAACGCGGGCTTCAACGAAATGGCCACGCGCCACCTCGGACGGGGAAGACGAGCCCGCTCACCCGCCCCCTCCGCCGCCGCGCCCCCGCGCGACGGCCGCGGCGCCAAGCCCCGAGACTCCGATCAAGGCGACGAGCGCGAAGAGGATCACCGAGAGTCCGAGCGGCCAATGGAACAGCTCGCGGGTCGGGCGGAACACCTCGTCGTCGCCACCGATCGGCTCCAGCGCATCGATGAGCCGATAGATCTCCTCGAGCTCCGCGGCATCGTGCGCGCGGAAGTATCGTCCGCCCGTCATCCTCGCGATCGTCTGCAAGGTCGATTCGTCGAGCACCGAACGCGTGCGTGTGCGCCGGTCGCCGAACCAGCGCATCGACGCTTCCTCGTCCGCCCCGACCCCGACGGCGTGGATCGTGATCCCCTCGTCCGCCGCGAACCGTGCCGCGGACAGGGGATCGACCTGGCTGGCGGTGTCGGCGCCATCGGTCAGCAACACCAGCACCCGCTCATCCGCCGGGCGTTCGCGCATGCGCTTCACCGCGAGCCCGATCGCGTCGCCGATCGCGGTCTGCTCGCCGGCAAGCCCCAGGACCGTCTCCGAGATCATCCCCGAGACGGTGTCGAGATCCAGGGTGAACGGCGCCTGCAGGTAGGCGCGGGTGCCGAAGAGAATGAGGCCGACCCGATCGCCCGCGCGGCGGGCGACGAAATCACCCGCCACCCGTTTCACGACGTCGATCCGCGCCTCGAATCCGGTACGGCTCTTCATGTCCTGCTCGCGCATGCTTCCGGAGAGATCGAGGGCAAGCATCAGGTCACGCCCGCGCACCGCAAGCGACACCGGGTCGCCTGTCCACTGCGGGCGTGCGGCGGCGAGCACCAGCGCGCACCACGCGAGCAGCGCGATGACCTGTCGCACGCGCGGCCTCGACACCGGCCGGCGGCTCGACCACGCAATCGCCTCGTCGAAGTACGGGATCCGAATCGGTGCGCCTGCGGCGTCGGGCGCCCGCGGCGCCACCCGCGCCACCACGAGCGGCGCCAGGACGACGGCGAGCATCCAGGGCCAGACAAGTTGGAGCATGTCAACATACGCTGCCGGCTGACGGCGCATCCCCGCTCCGCCCGGGAGCGGACACGCCGGGGCTCACTGTACACTCGGTGCGCGGTTTTGCAGAAATGCACCGCGCCATGGCCGCTTCGCTCACGGTTTCATTGCCACCGATCCTCGTCCCGGAAGCGGAAGGGGCCTGGCTTCGAACGCCGGGACCGCGTCGTTCGAAGCCGTTGTCCAGCCTGACGATGGAGGCCGACGAATGCCGACCCTGACCACCGATGATGGAACAAGCCTTGCCTTCGAGGACACCGGCAGCGGCACGCCCGTCGTGTTCGTGCACGAGTTTGCGGGTGACCTTCGTAGCTGGGAGCCGCAAGTCCGCCATCTCTCGCGTCGTTATCGATGCATCACCTACAACGCCCGCGGATTTCCGCCGTCCGGGGTCCCGGACGACGCCCACGCATACTCGCAGGACCGTGCGCGCGACGACGTGCTGGCGGTGCTCGATGCCCTCGACATCGAGCGCGGCCATATCGTCGGGCTGTCGATGGGCGGCTTCGCGACGCTGCACTTCGGCCTTGCCTGTCCCGAGCGGGCGCGCTCGCTCGTCCTGGCCGGCGTCGGCTACGGGGCGGAGCCCGAGCAGCGCGACCGGTTCCAGGACGAAGCGGACGCCACCGCCCGATTCCTGCGCACCCGGGGCATGGCCGCTTTCGCCGGGACCTATTCGGTGGGCCCCACCCGCGTGCAGTTCCGGAACAAGGACCCGCGGGGTTGGGAGGAGTTCGCCGGGATGCTCGCCGAGCATTCCGCGGCCGGGTCCGCGCATACCCAGCAGGGGGTGCAGAAGAAGCGCCCTTCCCTCTTCGATCTCGCCGATCGGATGAAGAAGCTCACCGTTCCGACCCTCATCGTGACCGGCGACGAGGACTGGCCCTGCCTCGTTCCGAGCGTCTTCATGAAGCGGACGATCCCGAGCGCGGGGCTGCTGGTGGTGCCGAACACCGGCCATACCGTCAACCTCGAGGAGCCCGCCGCGTTCAACACCGCACTGGCCGACTTCTTCGCCCAGGTCGACGCCGGAAGATGGCCGATGCGCGACCCGCGCGCGGTGAGCGAGTCGATCACCGGGGTGAAGTGATCCCCTGCCTTCGTGAGGATCGTATCGGGATCGGGCGCCCGTCGCGGGGCGCACGTCCCCGTCCGCCATGTAGACTGTGCATGCTTCTCGGTGGCGATCTTCGCGCATGGCTGCGCATTCGAAACGGGAGCCTGCTGGTGAAGAACATGAGCGTGGTCGGGGTCTTCCGGGGTGCGTACCGGATGCGCGAGCCCGCGATCATCACCCGATCACTTCATCGCCTCTTCACGTGGTTCGAGGAAGGCACGCTCCACCCGGTGATCTCCGGGACGCTGCCGCTCGAACGCGCCGCGGAAGCGCTCCGGCGGCTCTTGCGTCGCGAAGCGAGAGGCAAGATCGTGCTGACCACCACGGCTTGAACCGAGCGCTTCGGGCCGCTGGGCCCGGCCTCGGCGGAGCTTCCGGCATGGCGCTCTCGGTTCCTCTCGGGGCGGTGATCGTCTCGATCGCCATCCATTCGCTGTGGGGCGGCAATCCGGTCGCGGTCAAGTTCTCCCTCATCGCCTTCCCGCCGCTCACCACCGCGTTCCTTCGCTTCGCCATCGGAATCGCATGCATCGCATTGTGGGCGCGATGGCGCGGTATCGGGCTCCTGCCGGAGAAGGGGGAATGGTGCTCGCTCTGGATCGCCGCACTGCTGTTCGCGGTGCAGATCGCGTCGATGAACATCGGCTTTCACCATACGTCCGGCGCGATGGGGTCGGTGCTCATCGCGACCAATCCGTTGTTCGCGGTGATGTTCGCGCACTTCCTCGTCGCCGGAGATCGGATGACGCCGGCGAAGGCGTTGGGCTTGCTGATCGCGATGGCGGGGACCTCCCTCGCACTCCTCGAGGACGCGGACGTCGCGGCCCTCGATCTCGGGGCGGCCGGCAACTGGATCGTGCTGTCGAGCGCCGTGATGCTCGGGTTCCGCCTCTCGCTGAGCGCGCGGTTCGTGCGTCGCATCGAGCCCATCAAGGTCGCCATGTGGCAGATGGTGCTCTCGCTGCCGCTGTTCGGCGCCGGCGCGTTTTGGCTGGAAGAGATCGCCTGGGATCGCGTTGGCGCCGGGCCGATCGCGGGATTGCTCTTTCAGGGCGTCGTGATCGCCGGCGTCGGATTCTCCGTGTCGTACCACCTGATGAAGCTCTACACACCGAGTGTGATGATGAGCTTCAACTTCGTCTCGCCGGCCGCCGGGGTGCTGTTCTCCGCGTGGCTGCTGGGCGATCGGATCGGCGCGCTCCTGCTCGCCGGGATGGCGCTGGTCGCGACAGGGCTCTACCTGGTCGCGCGGCAACCGCGAATCGCGAGCTGATCGTCCGTTGCCGACGATGGCGGCGGCCGGCTTGGCGGCTGCGCGAACGTGCCCGCCGTCGCGCTTCAGTTCAGGCGGGTGGCAATGGGACGCAGCCGATCGATCCGCGCCCGGACGTCCGCCGCGTCCGCCGCGAGCGGAGCGAGGCGGAGATAGTGGAGGTAGTCGTGATAGGCGGCCTGGTAACACTCGAGCCGGGCCAGCACGTGCCCGCGCTCGCGTAGCGCCGCGGCGTCCTTCGGGTCCAGCGCCACCATGCGGTTCGACACCACGAGCAACCGGTCGAGATCCTGTCGCCTGGCATAGATCTGCTTGAGGTTGCGCAGAAGGCGCATCGCGACTTCCCGGCGTGACGCCGGCCCGGTCACCCGTGGCAGGTACTGCCGCGCCTGCTCCGCACCTCCGGCGATCGGCGTCAGCCGCGCCACCAGCTCGGCGGGCGCGACGCGGGCGCCGCGGTTGAACGGGTCGATGAAGACGCGCCTGGCTCCGGTCGACGCGACGAGGAAGTGCGCCGGGAACGACACGGGCACGAGCGGCAGCCCCAGCCGCCAACCGACCTCCAGGTAGACTATCGAGAGCGTGACGGGAATGCCGGTCCGGCGCTCGATCACGTCGTTCAGGAAGCTGTTGCGGGGGTCGAAGTAGTCGACCTGATTCCCCCTGAAACCTTCAACCTCGAAGATCTGCCGATCGAGCATCGCGAGCCGCTCCGGCAGCGGCCTCGCGAGATCCGCTGCTTCGGCAATCGCTTCCGCCATCGCATCGAGCCATGCAAGGTACAGGCCCGAGTCGAGGTCCGGGTACGCGTCCGTCGCGAGCGCGAGCGCGATTCTGGCGATATCGAGCGCCTCGTCCGGCCTGGACACGAGGACTTCGAAGTTCGGAGTCGACGGCTTCGGCATGTCGCCAGTGAGCGTATCGCACCGCTGAATCGAAATGGCTTGAGCGAGATCAATCATGGAATTCCGGAGGAGGATGCCGCTATCCGTCCTGCATCCCGCAAGAACGCCGAATCCGACTGCAAATCCTTCGATCCGGCACCGCCTTCCATATGGTATGCGGACCCGGCGAAATGGCGCCGGGCCGTTGCAATCACGCACAGGTATGTGAGGATCCCGCCTATTCGCTCGGGCTCGGGCGGCCAAACCCTCGCCGGATCAAGCTGTTGTATTCGGCAGGCGACCCGGCATCGCGGGCACCTGCACGTGATTGCAGGGACGAATTTACACCTGTTTGGCCGCCGGGCATAACCCTCCGTTCCCCCTCCTCCCGGGAATCCTTCGTGCCGGAGCCGCGGACGGTACGCGGAAGACCGAATATCGATGTATCGTCGGCAAGAAGGTGGGCTCCACGGGCGATCCGGTCCCGGCCGAGACCCGGAAGCGCACACACGCGCGGCGACGTCGCGGGTGTCGGATCAGGCCATGCCGGATTCCCGGTGTCCCGACGGCATGGAGGCGGGCTGCCCGCGTGCCGGATCCTGTCGAAGGCGATCGCGGCAGGGTTGTCGGGGCCCCCCGATCATCCCGGAGGCGCGACCCGCAACGTGAAGGTTACCGGTCCGTCGTTCGTGAGGGTGACCTGCATGTGGGCGCCGAATCGTCCGGTTTCCACCACCGGAAGCAACGCGTGCGCCCGGGACACCACGTGGTCGAACAGGCGCTTGCCGGCGTCCGGCGACGCGGCGTTGGAGAGACTCGGCCGCGCCCCCTTGCGGGTATCGGCGGGAAGCGTGAACTGGGGGACGAGCAGAAGTGCGCCGCCGACGTCGGCGACGCTGCGATTCATCCTCCCCTCGGCATCGGGGAATACGCGGTAGCCGACCAGACGCTCGGCCAGCCGATCGCCTTCGCGCTCGGTGTCTCCGCGCTCGACGCCGACCAACACCATCAGGCCGCGGCCGATGGCGCCGACGGTGTCCGTACCGATCTCGACCTTCGCGCTCGTGACGCGCTGGAGCAGCCCGATCATCGCCGTCGCGTCCGCCCGGACCGCTCGATCGCCGAACGGCCGCCGTGACCGATCCATGGCTCGCTCGAGCCGCGGGCACTTCCGGTCGAAAGGCCTGAACGCGGCTCGATTTCCGCCGTGCTCGACCCCGTGTCGCTCAGGCCGCGGCCTCTTGCGGATCTTCGACGATCCGGGTCCCGAAGCTCGCCGGGGAGACGACCTCCAGCACTTCGAAGTCCTCCGAGCATGCGATCTCGCGATGCCGAATCCGTGGCGGCTGCAGGATGCAGTCGCCCTTCCGGATCCGATGCACGCCCTGCCCTTCGTACTCGAACTCCGCCCAGCCGTTCAGCACCAGCACGAGCTGGAAGTCACAGTCGTGAACGTGCCACTGCTGGACCTCGTCCTGCATCGTCTTCCCGTTGGCCTTGATGATGTGCGCGACATAGTCACCCCGGGTGCCGTCCTCGATACCGAGATCGCGGTAGTCGAAGATCTCCCGCAATCCGGGCGTCCAGGTGGCGTCGTCCGCCTTCGCGTGGACGAAATCCCATTGCTTTGCCATATCGATCTCTCTCGTCGCATCGAGGGGGTGGGAGGCCGATCATGGCACGTCGAGCCGGCGCCGTCTCGCCGCCGACCGGTCGCTGAAGGCCCACCAACCATCGATGATGCTTCCGGAAGGTCGGACGCCCCGAGACACTCCTTCGCCTTCGGCCGAACCCGTCATTGACCGAACGTCGGTGCTCCATCGGCCAGATACCGCAGCTCTTCCCCGGTGGATTCCCGGCCGAGGACACGATTGCGGTGCGGGAAACGGCCGAATCGTTCGATGATGTCGTGATGCTCGCGGGCGTAGCGCACGTTCTCGGCAAGGTAGCCGCGCCAGACGTCGCCCGCCTCGGCCGCGAGCGATTCGAACCGTTCGATCGATCGGCGCTGGAGATCGATGTCCTCCGCATGCTGGAGCGGCATGTACAGAAAGATGCGCTCGACCGGATGCAGGGAGCGGTCCTGCCCGGACTCGATGCCGGCGACACAGTGGGAGGCAGCCTGCGCATCGTGCATGAAGGCGGCCGGTGAGCCACGATGGATGTTGCGCGGCACCTGATCGAGGAGAACCACCAGGGCCAGCCGCCCGCGCGGCGTCTCGCCCCAACTGCCCAGGACACCGCGCGCCGCTTCCGCGAGCAAGGCGGTGAACCGGGTCGCGCATTCACGGTCGAACGCGGGGTCACTGCGAAACCAGACCGCGCTGCGGCGCTGCAACGCCTCGGGGCTCTGCGTCGCGTCCTGGAACCAGAACGACAGCACATCCTTCGGCGTCACCATACTCATCGATCGATGCTCCTGGCCATGGCCGCACCTTACCATCGAGAATGCGGCTCGTCGCCGTGAACCGCTGACATGGACGAGATGGTCATCCGCGCGATGGCGAAATGGCCGAACGTGCCGGCCGTGTGGGGATGGCTGTCGCTCGACCGGCGAGGCGCCTGGAGGCTGAAAGGCGACATGATTCCGAATCGCGCCGCCGTCGATTTCATCTCCCGCAACTATGCAGCGGACCACCATGGCCGATGGTTCTTCCAGAACGGACCGCAGCGGGTGTTCGTCGATCTCGCGTACACTCCCTGGGTCTACTCGCTCGACGGACGAGGAGCGCTCGTCACCCACACCGGCCGTGATTGCGGTGCCGTCGACAGCGCGTGGATCGACGAGGCCGGTACGTTGATCCTGGTCGGCGAGCCCGGCCCCGGCATCGTGGACGACCGCGACCTGACGGCGCTCGCCGATCGGCTCGTCGATGTCCACGGCAAGCAGGCGGAAGACGAATTCGTGGCCACGTTCGTCGCGAGCCCGCCGGGGGCGGAGCCGGAGCTCCGGCTCGACCACGGAGGCATCCGGGTGCGGGTCGGGCGTATCGATTCCGGCGAAGTCGCCGCGTCCCTGGGCTTCGACCCGCATCCCGTCGAGAACACGGCAGGAGCCGGCCCGGCGCGCCCGGCGCGAGCGCCTCGATGATTCCGGCACTGCGGATCTTCGACCCGAGGCCGGCGAGCACCGCGGTCTGGCAGCCGAGCCCGATGCCTGCGTCGAGGACGCGGTCGCCCGGCCGGATATCCGGCAGATCGGTCATCAGGACAACACCACCGTGCGGCTCGCTCCCCGCGTACCGATGCACTACCATCGACGCTGACGCGACGCGAACGCGTCTCTGATCCAACGCCGCCCGGTGCTCGTTCGCCAAACCCTCTCCTCCGTCGCGGCGCTCCTCTCGTCGTACGGATTGCTGCTGCTCGCGAACGGGCTGTTCGGGACGCTCATCGGACTGCGTACGCAGATCGAGAATTTCTCGACCTCGGTGGCCGGGCTGATCGTGGCCGCCTACTTCCTTGGCCTGCTCGCGGGCGGAATCCAGGCGGTACGCGTGGTGGCGGCAGTGGGACACATCCGCGCCTTCGCGGCGTTCGCCTCCATCATGTCCGTCTCCGCACTCGGCATCATCCTGGTGATCGACCATGTCGCCTGGGCGGCGATGCGGTTCGTCGGTGGATTCTGCATGGCCGGCATGATCGTGGCCACCGAGAGCTGGCTCAACGAGCGCTGCACCAACCAGACCCGCGGACAGGTGATGGCGTTCTACATGATCACCACCTATCTGGCCGCGGGTTGCGGGCAGTTCATTCTTCCGTTGGGCGATCCTGCCGAGTTCGAGCTCTTCTGCGTCGCATCCATCATCTACTCGCTCGCCCTCGTTCCGGTGCTGCTCACGCGAGCGAGCGCACCGCGGCCTTCGCCACCGGAACGCGCCAGCATGCCCGACCTGTGGAGGCTCTCGCCGCTCGGTTTGCTCGGCGCAACGGCAGCGGGCATCGTCAACACGAACTTCCAGGGGCTCGCGCCGGTGTTCGCCTACGGCGAGGGTTTCACCGTGGCCCAGACCTCGACGTTCATGGCGGCGGGAATCATCGGAGGCCTGCTGCTGCAATGGCCGATGGGCCGGCTCTCGGATCGGATCGACCGCCGTACCGTGCTGGCAGGCGTGGCACTCGGAACCGCGGCGGCCTCCTTCGGCGTCTGGATCATCACCGGAACGGCCGGCGGGAGCTTCACGGGCACGATCGTGCTCGTCGTCGCCTACGGCGGCCTGTCGTCCACCGTGTACTCCATGTGCACTGCCCACGCCAACGATTTCGCGCCTTCCAACAGGCTCGCGCAGACTGCGAGCGGACTGCTGATCGCGTACGGCCTCGGCGCGTCCGCCGGTCCCGTGCTCACGTCGAATCTGATGGAAATGTTCGGGCAGTCCACCCTGTTCATCGTCAATGCCTGCGTTCACGGGGCGCTCGGAGTGTTCGCCCTCTACCGCATGGTCCGCCGCGCCCCCAAACCCAAGACACAGCAGCGGCCGATCATCGTGTCGCCGGGCGGGCAGTTCACGTCGGGCCAGCTCTACACGTCGATGCGGGACCAGACCGACCGCGATCTCGCGCGGATGACCGGCGCAGTGCGCAACGACGAGAAACGCAGGCGCCCCGAAGGCTCACGATGATGAGTCCTCCGGCGGCTCGGCGGGCAGACGTCCCGCTCAGTCGTGGATGAAGAGGTAGTCCTGCATCTGGTGCCCGAGCAGGAAGGAATGCAGGAGGTGGAACCCCGGCATGATCCGTTCCAGTCCGCGCGGGGAGTGCTTCATGCCGCTACGTGTGTCCGTGCCCACGCGCTCGAAACGAAAATGTTGCTCGTCCATGAGCGTGAATCTTCCGGGCTCGTCCGGAATCGTCTCCCCGTTCGACGTCGTCAGGTACAGGAGCGTCCCGGTGCGGCAGTAGTGTCCTACCCGGCGCGTGATCGCGCGGATCGTCGCTACATCGAGGTAATCGAAGAGGTCCCAGACGAAAATCGCATCGAAGTGGATGTCGTCCTTGTACGAGATCAGCCGCTCGATCACGCCCTCGACGTCACGTTCTTCCTCCGGTGCGGACATCTCGGGATCGTCGGCCAGCGCCCGCGCCATATCCCCGATGTGGAGCGTGCATGGAAACTGCGACAGGTAGTCGACGTTCGCCCGGCACGGCGAGCCGAGATCGAGAATGTCCGAACGCCGGGAGCCGGCGATTTGCTGCGCGACCAGCTCGAGACCCGGCGCCTTGAGCACCATCTCCGACGAGAGGGGGTCGGCCGTGCGGCCGAACGCGGGCCGTGAGATGGTGCTCCCCGCCAACCGGGTCTGATCAGCTCGCATTCCCGGATTCATCGGCCAGGGATGCGCCGAGCATGATGTCGGTCACCTTGCCGGTGCCGCCGGCATCCGCTCCCTCCATGTCGATGGACCCCTTGAAGCGGCATCCATCCTCGAGGGTGACCCGGGGCGTCACGATGTTGCCGCTGACGCTGCCTGTCTGGGCGACGACGACCTGCTCCCGGCCGCGCAGCTCGCCCTCCACGGTCCCCTCGACCTTGATGCTCTGCGCGGTGACGGTGGCGTTCACATGACCATCCGTGCCGACGGTCACGAGGTTCTGCTTGAGTGAAATGCTTCCTTCGACGCGGCCATGAACGACCAGATCTTCCTCGCCGGTCACGTCGCCCTGGACGAGAAGTGACGCCCCGATAACGGAGGTCTCACCCTTTCGGGATGCTGCCGGAGGGGGCGGATCGGCTCTCAGGCTTGAAGGTTCGCGGCGGCTGTCCGCCGAACCGCTCGATACGACGGGTTCGTTTCTCTTGTTGAACATCGCGGGTCTCCTTGGCCGGGTTCGGTGTCGGGAATCCTGGACCGACGGGAAGAGCTTCAGCATCAACCGGGACAACAGGCCGGCATACGGATGAGAGTATAGCCATAATTGCCGAGGCCACCACAGGAAGGTTCGGCATGGGCCAGCGACCATGACTCCGGCACATCTGTTGACGGTGTACGAACGGGCCGGCTGCCACCTCTGCGATGACATGGTGTCCGTGCTCTCGGAGTGGAAGACGGCGTTCGGATTCGAGATCGAACGTGTCGATGTCGACACCTCGCCGGCACTCGCCGCCCGCTACGGCGCAAGGGTGCCCGTCCTGGTCCATGGCTCGCTCGAAGTCTGCCATTTCTTTCTCGATCTGGACGCGCTGCGCCGCGCCCTGGAGATGGAGTGACATCGACACGACACCGGCCCGGGGACCTGGGCTTGGCCGATTCATCGGAAGACCGGCGCGATTCGTTGCGCGAAGCCGGCAGATACCCGCGGATTTACGCAATCGTCCGGCAGATTCCCCGCGGCAGGGTCGCCACGTACGGGCAGATCGCGGCGATCGAGGGCCACTCTTCGGCGCGAATGGTCGGCTACGCATTGGCGGCACTTTCCGGAATCGATCGGGCCGTACCGTGGCAGCGGGTGCTGAATCGCACCGGCGCCTTGAGCGAACGCAGCGGTGGTGGGGGAACCTCCCGCCAACGCCAGGCTCTCGAAGCCGAAGGCGTCCTGTTCGACGCGGCGGGGCGTATCGACTTCGACACGGTCGGCTGGGACGGCCCCGACATCGACTGGATCGATCAGCACGGGTTCCATCCGGCGCCTCGGCCACGCTCGGCGGAACGGCGGCGCCGGAGGTGATCGAGGGCGCCCGGGCCGGAGATTCGGTGCCGCCGCACGCCGGCGGCAGGTCCGGCCGATCGTCCTGCTCAGGGGCGGACTACAATGGCGCCGCGATGGCCATTACCTGCATCACCTTCGATCTCGACGACACGCTCTGGGAATCGGGGTCCGTGCTCGCGAACGCCGAGGCGAAGCTCTACGAATGGATCGAGCACGCCTGCCCCGACATCGCGCACACCCACTCGTACGAGGCCCTCGTCGCCCACCGGAACGCACACTATGCGTCGATCCCCGAGATCCGCCACGACCTCACCCGCGCCCGCCGGCTGTGGCTCGAATCCCTGTTGCAGGAGTGGGGGTACGGGTCGGGGCTCGCAGAAACCGGGTTCCGGGTGTTCTGGGAACATCGCAACACCGTCACCCTCTTCGACGATGTGACGCGCGTGCTTGGAACGCTCGGCCAGCGGTACGCAATCGGGGCGATTACCAACGGCAACGCCGACGTGCACCACATCGGGATTGGACATCACTTCGATTTCGTGGTGACGCCGGCCGAGGCGGGGGCGGCGAAGCCCGATTCCGCCATCTTCGAGTGCGCGCTGAACGCGGCCGGCGCCTCGCCGGAGAGTGTCGTGCACGTCGGGGACGATCCCATGCGCGACGTCGCGGGCGCGGCTGCGCTGGGGCTGCGCACCGTGTGGATGAACCCCGAGGGACGCCCCTGGCCGAAAGAAGCACGGCCGGACGCCGAGATCCGCACCCTCGATGCGCTCCCTTCCACTATCGACGCCTGGAGTTGAACCCGCGCCATCCGCGTACCGCCGAAGCGCCGTGCGCCTACATGCGGCGTCGCCGATGACCGCCGCACTCGCCGCTCGCACCGATTACCTTCTCTTGCAGGCCCGGCCCGAGGGTTCGCGCCGGACTCTCGTGCCATCAACCAGGAGGGACATCGTCATGCGCATGTGGAAGCATCTGGTGGCGGCCGTCGCGTTGGGGCTCTCGAGCCTCGCGTTCGCTGCCGATCCGGCCGATCAGGTCGACATCAACACCGCGAGCGCGGAAGTGCTTGCAGAGGCTATTCATGGAGTCGGCCGCAAGCGCGCCCAGGCGATCGTGCTCTATCGGGAGCGGCACGGCGCGTTCTCCTCCGTCGATCAGCTTGCCCAGGTGCGGGGGATCAGCGCGAAGACCGTCGAGAGGAACCGCGATCGCCTGACCGCGAGCACCTCCGAGTGAGGCAGCCGCAGCGGACTGAAGTGCGATCCGCCGCCTCAGCCCGGGCGCCGGGCGCGGAGCTTGCGATCGAGTGCTTCGAGCCGTTCCGGGGTGCCGGCGTCGATCCACTCTCCCCGGTGGTGCTCACCGCTCAACGTCCCTGCTTCGATCGCCTCTCGCAGAGCTTCGACGAGCGGAAACCGCACGCTCCGGCAGGCCGCGAACAACCGGGACCGATAGCAGCCGATCCCGCTGAACGTGAGCCGATCCCGTTGCGCCTCCACGACCTTCCCGTCCGGTGCGAGCGAGAAATCCCCGTCCGGGTGGTGCGCCGGGTTGTCGACGAGCACGACGTGGGCGTCGCCTGCTCCCGCGCCTTGCAGCTTCTCGAAGGGATAGTCGCTCCAGACGTCGGCGTTGACGACGATGAACCACTCGTCGCCGAGCAGCGGCAGCGCATTGCGGATGCCTCCGCCGGTATCGAGCGCGCCTTCCGGTTCACGCGAATACCGGATGCGTACGCCGAGCCGCGACCCGTCGCCCAACCGCATCGCGATCATGTCGCCGAGCCACGCGAGATTGACCGCGACGTCACGCACGCCGGCGGCGGCGAGCCGCAGGATCTGGTGTTCGATGAGCGGCCGGCCGCCGACTTCGAGCAACGGCTTCGGTACGCGGTCGGTCAGGGCGCCCATGCGCTCGCCCCGGCCCGCGGCAAGGATCATCGCCTTCATCCGCGCCGCTGACGCCGTGCTTCAGCCGGGGTCTCGCGCCGCACGGCATGCGTTCGAGCCACGACGTCGCACTCCTCCAGCACCCGGACGACCGCTTCGGTCTCCGGGTAGCGCGGCGAGACTTCCGCGAGATAGGCGAGCGTGAGTGGCAGATCGTCGAGATAGCGGGGCTTGCGGTCACGATGCCACAGCCGCGCGAAGATCCCGGCGATCTTCAGGTGGCGCTGGACCCCGGTGAGATCGAACCAGCGGCGAAACCGTTCGCGGCCGACGCCGACGAGACCGCGTGCGACGGCACGGTCGTGGCAGGCATCGACCCAGCCGGCGACTCGATCCTCCGGCCAGCGGACGTAGACGTCGCGCAGCAGGCTGACGAGATCGTAGGTGATCGGACCGTCCACCGCGTCCTGAAAGTCGATCACGCCGGGATTGTGATCGTCGAGATGCATGAGGTTGCGCGAGTGGTAGTCACGGTGGACGAAGACGCGCGGCTGCTCCAGGCAGACCCGCACCAGGACCTCGAACGTCTCGTCGAGGGCGAGCGAGAGCGCGCCGTCGATCTCGATTCCGAGATGGCGCGCGAGAAACCATTCCCGGAAGAGCTCCATCTCCTCACACAGCTTCCGACCGTCGTACGGCGGCACCTGCCCGGGGCCGATGCGGCACTGCATGTCGAGCAAGGCCGCGAACGCATCCGTGTAGAGGGCGTCGGCGTTCGCCTTGCCGATCACGTCGAGATAGCAACGCGATCCGAGGTCGTCGAGCAGCAGGAAGCCGCGTTCCACATCCGCCGCGTGCAGCGCCGGTGCGCGGACACCGGCGCCGCGCAGCAGACCGAGCACCGAGACGAACGGCCGGCAGTCCTCCATCGGCGGCGGGGCATCCATCGCGACCCATGTCCGGGCGCCCGCGTGCACCCGGAAATAGCGGCGGAAGCTCGCATCCTCCGACGCGGGCTCGATCCGGAAGGCGATGGTCGCCAGGGTATCGCGCAGCCATGCCGCCAGCGCGGCGCCGCGGGGGTCGAGCGCATGCGAGTCCGCCATCGGGCCAGTCTACGGGGTCATCCGGCTCTCGTGAACGAAGTCGTCGCCTCCGAGGATGGCGGAGAGAGGGATTCGCATCCACCGGATCGGACCGGCTGACGGGTCCGGGGCACGGGCTCCTCGGAAGCGGTGGTGCGAACCTCCGGAATCGCTCCCGGTGGGCGGTCCGGGAACGGGAGCGCCGCCCGCGGGTCAATCCCCGCCGTTCGCGGCCATCGCCGGTCCGGGCGCGGCTCGAAGGGCCGGCGCAAGCGGCTCGGCCCTGACCCGGACCCGCTCCTCCTCGATGACGTGTCCGAGCAGTCGGGTCAGGGCATACACGGCGTCGATGCTCGGAGTGGGTGTCCCGGTCAGCCGGCCGAGCTCCACCACCGCGCCGATGAGCGCCTCCGTCTCCAGCGCCTTGCCGGACTCGGCGTCCTGCAGCATCGAGGTCTTGTGCTTGCCGACCCGCTCCGCGCCGGCGATGCGCTTCTCGAGCGGCACCCGAAACGAGATTCCGAGCTTCGCGGCGACGTCCTGCGCCTCGGTCATCATCTTCGCGGCGAGATCGCGGGACAAAGGGAACCGGCAGATGTCGACCAGGGTCGCGTGGGCAAGCGCGCTGATCGGGTTGAAGGAGAGGTTGCCCCACGCCTTGAGCCAGATTTCCGAGCGGATGTTCGGGAGCACCGGCGCCTTGAACCCCGCCCGCTGCAACGTCCCGGACAGCGCGCTTATCCGCTCCGTGGCCACGCCGTCGAGCTCGCCGACCGGGAATCGCGTCCCTTCGATATGACGGATCCGGCCCGGCGCAACGATCTCCGCCGCAGGATACGCGATGCAGCCGATGATCCGCTCCGGCGCGATCGCATCCGCGATCGTGCCGCCCGGGTCGAGCGAGCCGAGCGCCGTCCCGTCGAGCGGCCCGCCGTGACGCTGGAAATACCACCACGGGATCCCGTTCTGGGTGGTCAGTACGGTGGTCTCCGGACCGAGCAGAGAGGAAAGCTCGCCGGCGATCGGGGCAATCTGGTGCGCCTTGACCCCGAGGATCACCAGGTCCTGGGGGCCGCATTCCTGCATGTCGCTGGTCGCGGCGACCTCCGCGGCGTGCACCACGGCGCCGTCGTTCATCGTCACCTCGAGCCCGCGGGTGCGGATCGCCTCGAGGTGGGCGCCCCTCGCGACGAGGGTGACGTCCTCACCGGCCACCGCGAGCCTTGCGCCGAGCAACCCGCCGATGGCCCCTGCCCCTACCACACAGATCTTCATGGCGTGCTCCCCGTTGCGCAGCCATCACGGCCGGCGTGCGGCGCCGGCCGCGTTCATCGTCGTCACGAGCATTTACCGTGCCCGAACAACCCATCCGCATATATTGAATTTGTCAATACCAAGCATAGCGTGACCGTGTATCGGGGACGAATTCCGTGTGGAACCGATTCGAAGAAGCCCCGGGCGAGTCACCGGCCACCCGCGCGATTCGGAATCCCCCGGATCTGCGCGACAATCGTGCGGCCGTATGGCCCGGGCACGGCGTGGACGGACATGCGCGCTAATACGGCAATCCGGTGTAGTTCTCGGCCAACGCGGTCATCGCCGCCTTCGAGTTGACGAGGTAATCCAGCTCGGCAAGCTGAATGCGCTCTCCAAACGGACCGTTCTCGGGAAATCGGTGGAGAAGCGTGGTCATCCACCACGAAAACCGCTCCGCTTTCCAGACGCGCCTCAGGCAGTGGTCGGAGTACGCATCCATGAGTTTCGTGTCGCCGGACCCGTACCAGGCGACGAGGGCATGCGAGAGGTAGTAGACGTCCGAGGCCGCCAGGTTCAGCCCCTTCGCCCCGGTGGGCGGCACGATGTGCGCGGCGTCGCCGGCCAGAAACAGGCGCCCGTGGCGCATGGGCTCGGCCACGAAGCTGCGTAGCGGTGCGATGCTCTTCTCGATCGACGGGCCGGTGACCAGCGTTCGGGCGGCGTCCTCGGGTAGCCGTCGCCGCAGCTCGTCCCAGAACCGATCGTCCGGCCATTGGCCGACGTCGTCGTCGAGCGAGCACTGGACGTAGTATCGGCTCAGGGACTCCGAGCGCATGCTGCACAGTGCGAAGCCGCGTTCGTGGTGGTTGTAGGTCACTTCCGGCGAGACCGGAGGCGTGCGTGACAGCACGCCCAGCCAGCCGAACGGATAGACCTTCTCGTACGTGCGCAGGACGTGCGCAGGAATCGTCCGGCGGCTGACCCCGTGGAAGCCGTCGCAGCCGGCGATGAAGTCGCAGTCGACACGGTGGACGTCGTCGCCCTTGCGATACGTCAGATGAGGCGCTTCGGTTGCGACGTCGTGGAGCGTCACGTCTTCGGCATCGTGGATGATGGTTCCGCCCATGGCATCCCGCGCCTTGAACAGGTCGCGCGTGATCTCGGTCTGGCCATAGACCATCACGGACGAGCCGGTCAGGGCCCTGAAATCGATCCGGTGGCGCCGCCCACCGAACGCGATCCCTATTCCCTCGTGGATCTGCCCCTCCCGGTCCATCCGTTCATGCACCTGCGCCTCGCGGAGCAATGCCACCGCGCCCTGCTCGATGACCCCGGCGCGTATCCGGCCGAGGACGTATTCGCGGCTTTGTCTCTCGACAACGACGCTTTCGATTCCCTGAAGGTGAAGAAGCTGGGACAACAGGAGGCCCGCGGGGCCGGAACCGATGATTCCTACCTGTGTTCTCACCCTCGGCTCCTTGCTGCCGGAGACCCGAATCGATCGGTGGAGCAAATGCCCGCGGAAACGTTCGCCCCGGCCGACCGATGACAGGGCGGGAAGCAGAAGGGTGCGAGGGCGGCGCCCGTTTCCGCCGGATCGAATTCCCGGGAAAGGGCCTGTCGGCGATTCCTGCACGTGCCGATTCAATCACCGAACAGGACCGGCCACAACTCGACCTATGGCGGGGGCCTTCCTTCGAGCGCCGCGCGCAGCAGGAAGTGCAGCGGGCGCCGTCCCGGAGACGGCGTGCCGGCGTCCTCGTCCCTGTCCTCGTCCTCACCCCTGCGATGGATCAGGAACCCGATGAGGAGGGCGAGGGTGACTGTGCCGGCGGAGACCATCGAGTCGTCGAACACGCCGAAGCCGGCCACGTAGAACGCCAGCACCGAAAGGGCCGGCGCGCCACCCTGGTCGCTTCCGTGCTCATGCCCTGGAGATGGCTCTTGCCGATGAGGGCGGTGCGATAACCGCCGGCGCGCAGCAGGTCCACGAACGTCACCGCTTCGAGCGGCAGCGGCACGCCGTTGCAGCACACCTTGTTCAGGCTCGGCATGCGCCCGGTCATGAAGGTCGCGCGGGTCGACATGCAGGTCGGCGAGGCGACATGGAAGTGGGAGAACCAGCTTCCCGCTTCCGCCAGCGAGTCGATGTGCGGCGTCCTGACGACGCGGTTGCCGGCGTAGCCGACATGGTCGGCGTGCTGCTGATCGGTGACGAAGAAAAGGACGTTCGGCCGCATCCGCCGTGTTCCTCACCTGCGGGGGATATGCCGTTGCCGGGCGGTCCGCCGCGCTCAGAGCCCGAGGCGCCCGCTCATGGCGCGGGCCGAGACGCCGCCGTCCACCGGGAGGTTGGCGCCGTTGATCCGGGTACTCTCATGCGAGAGCAGGAACAGGATCGCCCGCGCGGCATCCTCCGGGGAGCCGATGCCGATATCGGCGATCCGCTCCTGTACGATCTCCCCGAAGTTGTCCACGAAGTCCTGCAGGATCGGGGTGCGCGTCGCTCCGGGGCTCACCGCGTTGACGCGGATGCCCCGCGCCAGCCCGTCTCCCGAGTGCTTCATGGTCCAGGTGATCACCAGCTCCTTGCTGAAAGGATAGGCCGCCTGGGACACCAGGCCCTCGTTGTGAATGCCATGCTCCGTGACGGCCGCATCGACGGCGTCGAAATCCTCGATGGCGAGGAAGGTGCGGTTACGCTCCAGGTTGCTCATCCAGCCCATGCCGGCGGCTGAAGCCACGTTGACCACCGCCGCACCGTCGTTCAGGCTCGGCTCGACGCCCAGCGTCAGACGCCGTAATCCGTAGAAATTGATCTTGAGGATTTGCGCCGGCGTGAAGCGGTCACCCGGCGGCACCCCGGCCACGTTGCACAGGCCGTCGAAGCCGCCGTCCAGCGCCTGCACCGCGGCGTCCACCGAAGCGGCGTCGCCCTGGTCCAGCATCACGAACCGCTCGCACCCGATCGCCGGCTCGCGAAGGTCCATGCCGGTGACGCGGGCGCCTGCGTCGAGCAGCATCCGGGCGGTCTCCTCGCCGATCCCCGAGGCGACTCCGGTCACGAGAAAGTGTTTTCCCTTGAACAAGGTGGCGCCGTCTCCATGGTGAGCCGGCCATTGCATCGGCAATGTCCGCGTCGTGTCTTCGAGTCCCGAAGAGGCCCGCCGGCTACCCTCGGCCCGGCCGGAGGCTGCATCGCCGGCCGCCGGACATCCACCCGGTGCATTGTGCCCGCAACGTGCAGGCAACGCGCTCGTCGTCCCGATCGTCCGAACGAATCTGCCGGATCGGAAGTTCATCTTATCCGCTTCCGACAAGTTTTTACGATATGCTGAACGGGTTCGCCGTCCTGCCGGATCCGGTACATGAGCCGGTTCTGCCTGCCGGGCGCACTCGCCTTCGACGTGCTCCACATCATGTCGGCGAATCGGACCGGCCGGGGGCAAGGGATGACGCCCGGCGGCGGGCCGGGGCCAATTCCCTGATCCATCGGGATGCGCGGTGGCAGGGAGGCCGGCGGCTCGTGCGAACGTCCATTGCAAAGAATCAATGGAATCGGCCGTTGCTCGAATTCCGGTACAGGCCGGGCGGCGCCGGCGTCATGCCGTGACGAATTCCCGTGGCGCACCGGCCTTCCGCCTGGGGCCTTCGGAACCTCTCAAGCGAGGGCTCGTCCCGCGGGGGCGGCCCGTGTGCGAGGAATCCTCGATGAAACCGGACGACCTCGTGCGGGCTCCCGTGAACCAATACCGGCAGAGGAAACGATGAGGGCGCCACGCGACTACGACGACATCCCCGGCACCTACGTCCAGGACGCCCTCCACCTCCGCAAGGGCTACCACCTGAACATGTTCTGCCTGTCCCTGAACGAGGCCGGCAACCGGGACGCCTTCCGGGCGGACGAGGCCGCCTGCCTGGAGCGGTATCCGATGACGGAGGCACAGCGCAAGGCGGTGCTCGAACGCGACTGGCTGGGCCTGCTCCGCCTCGGCGGCAACATCTACTACACCTTCAAGCTGGCCGCCTTCGACGGCATGACCATGCAGCAGATCGGGGCGGCCATGTCCGGCACCGGCATGAGCGAGGCGGAGTTCAAACAGATGCTGCTCGACGGCGGGCGGCCGATCGAAGGCAACCGCAGCAAGGGGGAGCGGTAAGGTGGCCAGGATCATCGCGGGCGTCGCCACCTCCCACGTCCCCGCCATCGGGGCCGCGGTCGATCACGGCAAGACGCGCGAGCCGTACTGGAAGCCGCTGTTCGAGGGCGTGGAGCCGGCCCGGCGCTGGTTCCGTGAAGCCCGGCCGGACGTCTGCATCATCGTCTACAACGACCACGCCTCGGCCTTCTCGTTCAAGTCCATCCCCACGTTCGCGCTGGGGACGGCGCCGGAGTTCCCGCCCGCCGACGAGGGCTACGGCCCCCGCCCGGTGCCGGTGGTCAGGGGCCACGACGCTCTGGCCTGGCATCTCGCGGAATCGCTGATCCTGGACGAATTCGACCTCACCCTCGTCAACGAGATGCCGGTCGATCACGGCCTGACGGTGCCGCTGTCGGTGGCGTTCGGCCAGCCCGACGCTTGGCCGTGCCGTGTGATCCCGCTATGCGTGAACGTCATCCAGTACCCGCCCCCGACCGGCAACCGCTGCTTCAACCTCGGGAAGGCGATCCGCCGGGCCGTCGAGTCGTATCCGGAGGATCTGAGGGTGGCGGTGTTCGGCACCGGCGGCATGTCGCACCAGTTGCAGGGCGAGCGCGCCGGCCTCATCAACAGCGCGTTCGACCGGGCGTTCATGGACAGGCTGGTGAGCGCGCCCGGCGAGCTCACCGGCATCCCCCACGTCGAGTACATGCGCGAGGCCGGCTCGGAGGGCATCGAGCTGGTGATGTGGCTGGCCATGCGGGGCGCGCTGGCCGGGACGGTCAACGAGATCTGCCGTTTCTATCACGTGCCGGTCTCGAACACCGCCTACGGCCTGATGGTGCTCGAGGACGGCGGGATCCGGGGTTGATGAACATGTTCATGGCCGGAAAGCGGCAACACGGAAAGGCGGGCGACGGCGGGAGCCGGGACGCATGAAAATCCGCATGGCCGGAAAGCGGAAGCATGGAAAGGCGGACGACGGAAGGAGCCGGAACTCATGAAGATCTGCATGGTTGGAGAAGGGGCGTTCGCGCACAAGCACCTTGATGCGCTTGCGCGCATCGAAGGCGTGGAGGTCGCATCCATCGTAGGCGGCGTGGCCGAGCACACCCAGGCCGTGGCCGGCAAGTACGGGATCCCCCATTGGACGATGGATCTCGACGAGGGCCTCGGGCAGCCGGGGGTGGAGGCCGCCATCCTCGCCTCGCCGACCCCGCTGCACGCCTGGCAGGCCGAGTTGGTGATGCACGCCGGCAAGCACGTGCTCATCGAGATCCCGATGGCGGATTCGTTCGTGAGCGCCGAGCGGGTGATCGAGATACAAAGGTCCACCGGCCTGATCGCGATGGTGAACCACGTGCGACGCTTCAACCCGAGCCACCAGTGGATGCATCGGCGGATCCAGGCCGGGGAGCTGCAACTTCAGCACTTGGTGGCCGAGACCTTCTTCTTCCGCCGCACCAACATCAACGCGCTGGGCCAGCCCCGGAGCTGGACCGACCACCTGCTGTGGCATCACGCCTGCCATACGGTGGACCTGTTCCAGTACCAGACCGGCGACCTCGCCGAAGACGTTCAAATCCTGCAGGGTCCGCCCCATCCGGAGCTGGGCATCGCCATGGACATGAGCATCGGGCTGACGTCGCCCTCGGGGGCGGTGTGCACGCTCTCGCTCTCGTTCAACAACGACGGGCCGCTCGGCACGTTCTTCCGCTACATCTGCGACAACGGCACCTGGATCGCCCGATACGACGATCTGGTGGACGGCCGGCAGCAGCCCATCGACGTCTCCAGCGTGGATGTGTCCATGGACGGCGTCGAGCTGGCCGACCGCGAATTCATCGCCGCCATCAGGGAGGACCGGGAGCCGAACGCCAGCGTCGCCCAGTGCCGGGGCGCGATGTGGACGCTCGACCGCCTGCAGCGATGCCTGCCCTACGGCAGTTGATGCGATGGTCACGCCCGACTACCTGCCTTTCCACCCGACGCCCAGGAAGCCCGCCCAGGCCCTGCCCCCGAACTCCTGCGACGCGCACTGCCACGTCTTCGGGCCGGCGGCCCGGTTTCCGTTCTCGCCCACCAGCACCTACGTGCCGGTGGACGCTCCGAAGGAGACGCTGTTCCAGCGCCACCGGCATCTGGGCTTCTCGCGCGCGGTCATCGTGCAGGCGAGCTGCCACGGTGCCGACAACGCGGCGATGCTGGATGCGTTGCGCAGCGGGGGGGAGGACTATCGCGGCATTGCGGTGGTCGCGGAGGACGTCACCGAGCCCGAGCTCGCGGAGATGCACGAAGCCGGCGTGCGCGGGGTGCGCTTCAACTTCGTCAAACGGCTCGGGGGCGGTAGACCGCTCGGCGTGTACCGCACGATCCTGGACAGGATCGCGCCGCTCGGCTGGCACGTCGTCGTGTATTTCGACGCCGAGGATCTGGAGGACTTGGCGCCCTTCCTGCGCGGCATCGAAGTTCCGGTGGTCATCGACCACATGGGCCGCGCGCCGGTGGAGCAGGGCGTCGAGTCCAGGCCCTTCCGTTTGCTGCGCGACCTGCTGGCCGGGGACGGGAAGTTCTGGGTCAAGGTGAGTGGCCCGGAACGGCTGTCGCAGGTCGGACCGCCCTACGCCGACGTGGAGCCCGTCGCCCGGGAGCTCCTGCGCACCGTCCCGGAGCGGGTGCTCTGGGGCACCGACTGGCCGCATCCGAACATGAAGTCCCACATGCCGGACGACGGCGCCCTGGTGGACTGGATCATGGCCGTCTGCGACACCCCCGCGCTACGCCGGCAGGTGCTGGTGGACAACCCGGCCCGGCTGTACTGGTCGGGCGGGATGATTTCATGAGTTGACCCACACCGGGCCGGTTGGACCATGGCAGACAGCTTCTTCCAGCAATGGCCGGGCCGATGCGCCGTTACGGGAATAACCTGTAGATATCGCGCCTATGCAGAATCCGCACGAACTCGGCAGTAGAAGCGTCTGCTTCCAAGCCGATCCTGTAGTCGCCAACTCGAATGCGATAACTGTTTGCGGCGCCCTTCAACTTGCGGACCGAACTCACTTCCGAAAGAGTGCCGGCGGACTCCACGCTTTCGATAGATTGCTTGATCTTTTCCAGCAAATTGCGATCTCTGATCTTCTTCAAATCACGCTCGAAGCTTCTCCGAAAAAACGTCTCCACGATCATTCTCCAAAATATCCATGATTTTCCCCCTTGCGGTGAACTCCCGTTCGCTCGCCTGCATGGCAGCCGCCAACGCCACATCTTCGATTTCCTCAACGGCATCCCTGATGAAATCCGCTGGAACGTCGATGGCAGAATAGAGCATCGCCGCGAGATTTTTGTTGTCGCCCTGGTGGGTAAGCGAATAAGTACACACGCCTGAACCTGTGCGTTGGGCAAGTTCCTCCGTGAACTGCCAGAACGCGCACCGGCGGGCAGGTTTGACGTTGTAGACGAACAGCAGGGCGATGCCTGGCTGTCCGCTCTCGACAAAGGGCGCAAGCCCTTCGGATAGAAGCGGCATGTTCGCCGCGTACAGGTTGTCGTCATCGCAACTGCCTCGAACGTGGTAGGTCATCGGATCCATCGTGAACAGCCAGGGCGCTTGCAGGTTCCCCGGACAAGCCAACGCGCCTCCCCGGCGTATCTGGGAACGCCACGATGCGCCTGCCACGCTTACCGGCGGCTTCCAGGCCCTGACGAGTTTTTCGTACTTGACCGGACATGTTTCCGTGATTCCGCCGGACAGGGCACAAGCCCCGTCCCCGCCGCGGCGTTCTCGCAAGAGCTCCGCGGAGTTCGGGTAATGCACATCCGATGCGCGGGTGTTCCGGTAGGCCGTCACGATCGGGGGTTCGTCCGGTCTCGGGGCTTGGCCGGCCTGCCGAAGAGCGGCCTTCAGGTAACGTCGAGCCAGCCCGGGCACTTTTTCGGTCAGCCCGTGCTCGAAACGCTCGAACGGGGCCATGCCGTGGGCAAGTGCGATGTGCAGAGCGTCGGGATTTTCAGCCGCAAGACGATCGGCGGCGGCGATCTCGACGCTGTGCTGGAGGTAGTTGCCGTCGTTTCCCTTGGCCATTGTCCGGATCCGAGGACATCGGTGGGAGGGCATGTTGCGTCCCGCGCTTTCTCGCTGTCAACGCCTCGGTCTCGTCGCCTTTCCGATGCCTGCTCAGCCGGAGTGGCCACCGGACCGGTCGAACCAGTCGGGATATTCCCGCCTGAACAGGTCCTTCCGCTTCTTTCCGTCAACGACGTCCGGATGCCAGACGGGATGCTTGGTGGTCGATGCCACGTGCGCATCCCATCCACCGCGCGATCCCCGGAAGACCTTGTCGCACTGCGGGATCGGGCAGCGATACTCCGTACCTTTCGGTAATGGGGTGTCGTTGGCGGCAGGGGGAGAGGCGCGGCGTAGCGCGTCGCGACGCGGCCCCTGCGTCTGGGCGGACGGCGGCATACGAAACCGCCGGGAGGGCGGGGCCGGATCGACCGGGCCGGCCAGAAGCATCGATCCTTCTGCAACGGGATCGATCCAGTCCGGTGCAACGAGCGGTCGATTGTCGAGGATGCAGCGCATGACGGCAGCGGCCGTCACGTGCGAGTCGAAAGCGTCCTCGGCGGATTCAGTATCGTCTTGTAAGGGACCGAGATCGCCCAGGTCGACATGCGCGGATTCGACCCACCGCGCGACCGCGATCCGTTCACACACGGCGCGGCGCTGCTCGCACTTGGTCTTCGCGACGAGCACCTGGTGGGCAGGCAGCTCGCCGGCCAGCACCGTGCCGTAGGCGAGGGCCGGGTAGGTCTCGGCCAGCACGATGCGTCTGTCGCGCAGCAATTCGTTCAACTCACCCTCGAAGGGCCACACCGCGAAGTCGCGATCCCCGGCCCGCAGCAGCGGAACCAGCTCCTTCCAGAACGCGCGGGTGGCCGATCCGACGACGCCGGGGATGCCGCTGACGGCGAACAATGGTTTCGCTCCGGCCTTTGCGTCGATCCGGCGATAAAACCCGCCATCCAGCTTCTCCTCGAACGACTTCCTCCCGCCCTTGCCTTTTGGCACGTGGAAGAAAGGACGATCAACGCGCCATTCCGACGGCGAACGGACACGCCTGAAGAAGTCGGAATCCGGGTCGCGCTGTCCAAGCCATTCGACGAACGAGGCCGGATCGCCGTGCCGCCCGGAACAGAGCAGCGCCTGCCAATAGCGGTTCGGGAGCCCGATGGCAAGGTCGATTCCGATCAGCACCGGTCCCCAATGCGCATATTTGCGGGCTAACGCCAACAGTTTCGCCAGATTCCAGCCGCCGCATTCCGCGTAGCGAATACGCCGCTCGTGGAGGTCCGCCACGTGCACGGAGCGCTTCTTTGCATCCTTGCTCCAATCGGCGGACAGGAAAAACGCCATCGGGTTGGCGTCAACGAAGGTTTTCACGGCCATGCATCTCGTCTCGGTCGAGGAGACGCCCTCCACCTGTGCCACCTTCGGCGACAGGCTGTGGTCCGGTGATGCGCCATCCGCATCGATCGCATCGTCCCCGGTGACAGCGGCAACATCGGGCGCGGGAACATGCTCCTTACTGTCCAAGTCCATGCATGTTTCGAGTTGATCGGGAAAGGTCTGCATTCAGAATACCCGTCTTGCAGGTACAAGGTGTCGCGGAGACAAGTCCGGTGCGGGTTTCCTCTGTGGCGTTACCCGGCGTTGAGTGCCAGTGTCGAGCTCCAGGAGTTGACGTCACGCCGAGCGCGCATGAGGATTGACGGCATCCTTTTGAAGGCGATGCAATGGCCCGATTGACAGTCCGTAAACTGAGCATAGCGGGTGGTCGATGTCCTCAAGCAGCGGGCGGCCGCTCATGGCCGGTCCGCGGAAGCTGAGCATCGGGAGATCCTGCGCAAGACGTTGCTCGCCGATGAAGGACACTTCGCGGACCGTGCACGGATCATGAGGCAACGCCTTCAATCATCGGTGGACAGCGCTGAAACGATTCGGGCCGACCGTGACCGGGACGGAGCGACGTGAAGAGCTGTGTCGTCGACGCGAGCGTCGCCGTCAAGCGGCTGGTGGCAGAGGGCCTGTCGGATGAGGCGTCGAGCCTGCTCGATACGGAGCTGACGACAAGGAAAACGACATGAAACCCGTGGCCGTGCGCAACATCGAGCGGGCCGACGGCGCGACCATTGACCACCTCGGCGCGCTCGGGGTCGCGACCGTTCACGAGGCCCAGGGCCGCAGCGGCCTGCTCAAACCGTACATCCGCCCGATCCATCCGCGGGCGCGGGCCGCCGGCAGCGCCGTCACCATCCTGGCCCAGCCGGGCGACAACTGGATGGTCCACGTGGCGATCGAGCTCTGCCGGCCCGGGGACGTGCTGGTCCTCGCCTGCACCGCGGACAACACCGACGGCATGTTCGGCGACCTGCTCGCGACCTCGGCCAAGGCCCGCGGCGTCAGGGGGCTGGTCACCGATACCGGGGTGCGCGACGTGCGCGCCCTCGAAGACATGGGGTTCCCGGTGTGGGCGCGCGCCGTTTCGGCCCGGGGCACGGTCAAGAGCACATTGGGCTGCGTGAACGTGCCGGTCGTCTGCGCCGGGCAACTGGTCCACCCTGGCGACGTGGTGGTGGCCGACGACGACGGCGTGGTGGTCGTGGCCAGGAGCGCCGCCCCGCGGGTGCTGGCCGCGGCCCGCGAGCGCGAGGCCGGGGAGGCGGACAAGCGCGAGAAGCTGGCCGCCGGCGTCCTGGGCCTGGACATCTACGGCATGAGACCGAAGCTCGAAGCCGCCGGCCTCGTCTACGTGGACAGCGCGTCCGAGCTGTCCGAGCCGGATTGAGGCTCCGCCACGTAGCGGGCGAGCGCTACGGGCGCCACGGGAACCGATCGGATACCGACATGGACGTCGGCTTGGCCGATCGTCAGCTCGACCCTGGGAGCTTCGGTCCCGGAGTTGCGGGCGATACCTGAAGATTCCCCTGGTATCCCGGAATCCAGGCCGAATCCAGGCGAGGAGGAGGAGGAGACGAAGATGGAAAAGTCGCACGTGCATGTCGGCCGGACACGCCGGAGCGAGGAGAGACTCGCGGACGCCTGCCGGCGGCAGGCCACGCCCCGGACACCCGAAAAAAGGTACGAGATGATCGACCCCTGCGATGTGTGGGACGTCATCGAGTGGCTCGATGAAGGCGGGTGGGACGAATCTCCTCAGCAGATATGCTCCAGGTGGCACGACGGTGCGGGCTGACCGGCAGGCCGGTCTGGGGAGCATCGGCGTCGACGCGAACGTCATGCTGGCCGCGTCCGTGCGCAGGTTCCTGTGCGCGATGCAGGAGGACACGGACGGAGAGGTCGTCGTCGTGCCACAGGCGTGGAACGAGACTTGGTGGCGGTGCACCGACACGGGGCTGAAGGCGGCGCGTAACGAAGTCTACCGGTCGGGAAAGTGGCGGGATGCCGACGAAACACGGAAACGGGAGGCGGTGATCACCATCGCCGAGGCGAACGAGCAGGGGTTCAGAAGGTGGCTGGAGGCCGAACGAACGCGAAACGACGCGGCCTGGAAGACGATCGGGGAAGACCCGAGGGCAGGGCGTCTGCATATCGAGCTGCTGGACACCCCGATCTTCTCGGACAACGCGAACCGGCATCGGGACGCGATGGTCGTGGCCCAGTGCCTGCTCGCCGGGACGAACGTGGTGACGAGCGAGAACTTCAAGACGATCGACCACGATCTCCTGAACAGATGGACCGAAGAAGGCATCGGGCAGGGACGGCCCGAGTTCGAGAACGCGTCGATCCCCTTCGTGCTGCGGGTAGACGAGGCGGTCAGAAGACGGCTCGAGGAAGTCAGAACCGTAAAACCCGAATCATGCACGAAGCGATGGGCGATCGGGGTGTGGCGGCCGGAGAACGCAGAGGAACGCCATCCGGAAGAGCTCAGGCAAGGACTGCTGCGGTTCACGGACCAGCTCGTGGCAGGCGGAATGCGCAGCGAGGGCAAGGCGCTGAACAGAAGGATCCGGGAGGCGCACGGCAAGGAATTGAAGGACTACATCGTAGGCATCGACCCTGGCGTCGGGAATACCGGAAGGGCGGAACACCGGAGATTGGCCATGTAGGGGCATACATGATCCTTTTAAATCAAATGGAATTTTGCATGTTCTCCGGAAGAGCCATCCGTGATTCCGCGCGGGAGGAGGAAACGCCATGATCATCGACTGCCACGGCCACTACACCACCGCCCCCGATGCGCTGGGACGGTACCGGGAGCGGCAGAAGGCGGAGCTTCGCAACGACCCCCTGCACCGGCACGTCAAGGGCGGGCTCGACGTCACCGACGACCAGATCCGCGAAAGCCTCGAAGGCGCCCAGCTCCGATTGCAACGCGAGCGCGGCACGGACCTGACCATCTTCTCGCCACGCGCGAGCTGGATGGGCCACCACCTCGGCAACGAATCCACCAGCATCGCCTGGACCGAGCACTGCAACGACCTCATCCACCGGATCACCCGGCTCTACTCCGCGAACTTCGCCGGTGTCGCCCAGCTTCCGCAGACCCCCGGGGTGCCGCCCGCCGCCTGCATCCGCGAGCTGGAACGCTGCGTCAACGAGCTCGGCTTCGTCGGCTGCAACCTGAACCCGGACCCCAGCGGCGGCTACTGGACCGACCCCCCGCTCGGCGACCGCTGGTGGTATCCCTTCTACGAAAAGATGGTGGAGCTCGACGTGCCCGCGATGATCCACGTGAGCGCCGCCTGCAACCCCGCCTTCCACACCACCGGCTCGCACTACCTCGGGGCGGACACCACGGCGGTGATGCAGATGATCACCTCCGACCTGTTCCGGGACTTCCCGGCCCTCAGGTTCATCGTCCCGCACGGCGGCGGCGCCGTCCCCTACCACTGGGGCCGCTTCCGGGGCTTGGCCGACATGATGGGCAAGCCGCCGCTCGCCGAGCTGATCCTCGACAACGTCTGGTTCGACACCTGCGTGTACCACCAGCCCGGGATCGACCTGCTGCTCGAGGTCATCCCGGCCGACAACATCCTGTTCGCCTCGGAGATGGTGGGCGCGGTACGCGGCATCGACCCGGAGACCGGGCACTACTTCGACGACACGAAGCGCTACATCGACGCCAGCGCTCTGGGCGATACGGATCGGGCGAAGATCTTCGAGGACAACGCGCGCCGGGTCTTCAGCCGGCTGGGGGTGTAGCGCCCGGGCGCTCGATGGGGATTCCATCCGGCGCGGTCGTCCATCGGGATTTCGCGACTTTCCCTGCCGTCCGATCGTGGTGGTGGGATGGACGTTTTCGGGCCTGGCGGGAATTGCCGATCGGGATTGCATAGGGTGACGGTGTCGCTTGGGGTAGATTCCGCATACTTTCATGAGTTGACCCGTACCGGGCCGGTTGCACCATGGCAGACAGCTTCTTCAAGAAGCCGATCATCAACTCTCCGTACGAGTCCCCCACCCGCCACTGGGAGCTCGACGGAGAGGGGCAGCCGACCCACCGGCTGATCGACCGGCGCCGGCGGGCCGAGTTCGTCACTCCCATCCCGAAGGCGAGGAAACGGAAGACCCCCGGCGCACAGGACGCGCTGGAGTTCGGGGACCGCACCGGGGTGTCCACGAACACCCAGGAGTACGACCCGACGCCCATCATCAACGAGCTGCGCGGCCACGTGGACCGGTGGCGGGCGCTGCCGAAGCCGGGTGATTGGCAGGTCACGCCGGAGACCGCCCGCCTGCTGCGGCACTGGCGCCACCACCGCTTCGACGGCATCCGACCCTTCTTCTGCCAAGTCGAGGCGGTCGAGACGCTGATCTGGCTCACCGAGGTCGCGCCGCGGCGCGGCCGGCGCGGGAAGACGTTCCTCGACCACCTCGAAGCGGCCAACGCCGGGGCCAACCCGGGGCTGGCCCGGCTGGCCCGGCTGGCCCTGAAGCTCGCGACCGGGGCCGGCAAGACCACCGTCATGGCGATGATCATCGCCTGGCAGACGGTCAACGCGGTGCGCCGTCCCGGCAGCCGGCGCTTCAGCCGCGGATTCCTCGTCGTGACCCCCGGCCTCACCATCCGTGACCGGCTGCGCGTGCTGCACCCGAACGACCCGGACAGCTACTACCGCGGCCGCGAGCTCGTCCCGGCGGACATGCTCGCCGACCTCGGGCGTGCCCGGATCGTCATCACCAACTTCCACGCCTTCAGGCGGCGCGAGACCCTGCCGCTGTCCAGGGGCGGACGCGCGCTGCTGCAAGGGCGGGGGGCCAGCATCCGATCCATCGAAAGCGACGGACAGATGCTCCAGCGCGTGATGCCCGAGCTGATGGGCATGAAGGACGTCCTGGTCCTGAACGACGAGGCGCACCACTGCTATCGCGAAAAGCCCGGGGACGAGGATGCGGACACGGGCGGGAGCGGGGGCGGTGGCGCAGGCAGCGGCGCACGAAGCAGGGTACAAGGCGGTGATGAAGGCCCTCTGACCGGCGACGACCGGAAGGAGGCCGAGAAGAACCGCGAGGCGGCCCGGCTGTGGATGTCCGGCCTCGATGCCGCCACCCGCACGCTGGGCGTGCGGCGCGTCGTCGATCTCTCCGCCACCCCCTTCTTCCTCCGCGGGTCCGGCTACGCCGAAGGGACGCTGTTCCCGTGGACGATGAGCGACTTCTCGCTGATGGACGCCATCGAATGCGGCATCGTCAAGCTGCCGCGCGTGCCGGTGGCGGACAACATTCCGGGCGGCGAGATGCCGAAGTTCCGCAACCTCTGGGAGCACATCCGGGGGAAGATGCCGAAGCGGGGGCGCGGCAAGGCGAAGGCGCTCGACCCGTTGAGCCTCCCCGTCGAGCTCCAGGCCGCGCTCGAAGCGCTCTACGGGCACTACGAGAAGACCTTCGCGCTCTGGCAGGCCGCCGGTATCGAGGTCCCGCCCTGCTTCATCGTCGTCTGCAACAACACGTCCACGTCCAAGCTCGTCTACGACTACGTCTCCGGGTTCCACCGCGGGGACGGGGACGGCGGCGGCGATGGGAACGGCGACGGCGACAGGAACGGGCACGGCGGCGGCGCCCCGGCCCTGGTGCAGGGCCGACTGCCGCTGTTCCGGAACTTCGACGAAGGCGGCGCCCCGTTGGCCCGCCCGAACACCCTGCTCATCGACAGCGAGCAGCTCGAATCGGGGGAGTTGCTGGACCCGGGCTTCCGCAAGATGGCCGCGGACGAGATCGAGCGCTTCCGCCGCGAGATCGTCGAGCGCACCGGCGACCGGCGCGAGGCCGGGCATCTCACCGACCAGGACCTGTTGCGGGAGGTGATGAACACCGTCGGGAAGGCGGGCCGGCTCGGGGGATCGATCCGATGCGTGGTCTCGGTCTCGATGCTGAGCGAAGGATGGGATGCGAGCACCGTGACCCACGTCCTCGGCGTGCGCGCCTTCGGGACGCAGCTTCTGTGCGAGCAGGTGGTCGGGCGGGCGCTACGCCGCCAGTCCTACGACCTGGACGAGGATGGCCGCTTCGGCGTCGAGTACGCCGACGTGCTCGGCATCCCCTTCGACTTCACCGCCAAGCCGGTGGTCGAGCCGCCGCAGCCGCCGCGCAAGACCGTGCACGTGAAGGCGGTCACGCCCGAGCGCGACGCCTGCGAGATCCGCTTCCCCCGGGTCGAGGGCTACCGCGTGGAGCTGCCGGAGGAGCGGCTGTCGGCGCGCTTCGACGACAATTCGACGCTGGAGCTGACGCCCGACCTCGTGGGGCCGTCGAAGACCCTGAACCAGGGCATCATCGGCGAAGGAGTGGATCTGGATCTGGTCCATACGCACGCGCTACGCCGCTCGACGCTCCTCTACCACCTGACCAAACGCCTGCTGGAGACCAGATGGCGGGACCCCGGGGAAGCGCCGAAGCTCCACCTCTTCGGGCAGCTCAAGCGCATCACCCGGCAGTGGCTCGACGGCCACCTGGTGTGCAAGGGCGGCACGTATCCGGCCCAGCTCATGTACCAGGAGCTGGCCGACGTCGCGTGCGAGCGGATCACCCGCGGCATCGTGGAGACACTGGAAGGCGAATCTCCGGTGAAGGCGGTGCTCGACCCGTACAACCCCGCGGGCTCGACGGTGCACGTGAACTTCAGGACCTCGAAGGCGCTGCGGTGGGAGACCGCCGCCGGGCGCAGCCACGTCAACTGGGCGATCTGCGACAGCGAGTGGGAGGCGGAGTTCTGCCGTGTGGCGGAATCGCATCCGCGGGTGCGCGCCTATGTGAAGAACGACAATCTCGGATTCGAGGCGCCCTACCGGTTCGGCTCGGAGGCGAGGCGCTACCGCCCCGACTTCATCGTCCTGGTGGACGACGGCCGGGGCGGCGAAGACCCGCTGCACCTGGTGGTCGAGGTCAAGGGCTACCGGCGCGAGGACGCCAAGGAGAAGAAGGCGGCGATGGAGACCTTCTGGGTGCCGGGCGTGAACCGCCTGGGCACGTTCGGGCGCTGGGCCTTCGCCGAGTTCGGGGACGTGTATGAAATGCAGGAGGACTTCGGGGCGAAGGTGGAAGCGGCGTTCGACGGGCTGGTCGAAGGGGTCCTGGCGTGATGGGACGTGGCGGCGGGCGGTCGCCGATACGCCGAGCCGCCGCGATCAACAGCGTACTGCTGATACGTCAATCGGCGCGCAGAATGCTCTTCAAGAACACGACATGTTCGACGGCCGGATACATGCGGCAGGCCAAGCGGCACGGGAGCGAACTTCGATCGTCGTCACCAGCGGCCTCCCGTATGATTCTATCGGCGATTCTTCCAGATAGAGTTCCGTCGCTTCCCGCAGGTTGGCCAATGCCCCTTCAACGGTCTCGCCTTGTGTCGTCGTGCCGGTTTCAGGATTCGTTGCCACGAATCCTCCTTCCGGGGCGGGCACTAATACTGCTGTGAGTTGCATCATCTCTCCTGGTCGGCGACCGCGCCAAGTGGACGATAACACAAGCGTCGGATCTTGATGTCCCCTCTCCCGAAGCCGGATCATGGTCTGACGTGCCGCGGCAACGGGCACATGTTCATGCTGCAATCCTCAGGCAAAGCTTGGCGCCGAACCGGTCGCCGTGGACGAACCAGCGCGGCGGCTGGCGCCGTTCCGGCATGACCCTCCCCGGCGGCCCCGCGAACAAGCTCGGCAACCGCTACGAGAAGTGGTGGACGGTCTCGGAGTGCGTCCGCATGCTTCGCGGCGACACGAAGGAAATCCGCATCGAGGACCCCGGTGTCGAGAAGGCGGAGTTCGTCGTGACGGTTGGATCTCGGCGGGAGCTCCATCAGGCGAAGCGCAGCCACCGGAGCGGCAAGTGGAGTATCACCGCGCTCGCCTCCGATGGACTGCTTCAGGCGATCGGAAATGAGTTGGCGGGGAACGACGATCGCTTCGTGTTCGTCTCGCGCAGTGATGCCCCCGATCTGGTCAAATTGTGCGAGGAGGCGTGCGCCGCGGAGTCGGAGGAGGAGTTCGAGCGCGTCTTTCTCGCTGCCAACAAGAAGAGTAAGGCATGGTTCGAGAGGCTGCTTAGCTGCTACTGGAAGTGCGCCGTCCCGACCGCGATCGAGCGCTTGCGGCGGATCGAAGTCCGAACGATTGACGAACGTGGTCTCGAAGACAATGTGCGATGGGGGACGCAGGCGCTCTTTCTCGGGGACCCGGGCAAAGTGCTGTCGGAGCTTCGGGTGATCGTCGAAGACTCCGTGCACCGCACGATCACCCGTCAGGGTCTCGTCGAAGAACTCTCCGGGCGCGGTTACCGGATGCGGCGCCTGTCCAGCCCGGAGAACGCGGGCGTCGCCGTGCGAAAAGCAACGGAACAGCACCTGGGTGCCGCACGGCCGCAGCTCATCCGGCAAAGGCTCGTCCCAAGGACGGCGGCGGAGACGTTGCTGTCCCGGCTGGGGGAGACTGCGACCGACAGCGTCGTGACCGGCAAGGCCGGCTCCGGGAAGACGGCCTGCGTCGTCGAAGTCACGGAGGCTCTGCGCGAACGCGGCCTGCCGGTACTGACGTTCCGCCTCGACCGCATCCAGCTTCTTTCGGCATCGACCACCACGGATCTCGGGAGCCATCTCGATCTCGAAGAATCTCCGGTCCTGGTGCTCGCGGCGGCAGCCGAAGCCGCCGGTCTTCCGGGCGTCCTGATCGTCGATCAATTGGACGCGGTGAGCACCATGTCCGGCAGAAGCTCCGGCGCGTTCGACGTCGTCGAGGGGTTGCTTCAGGAGGCCCGTGGCACGCGCGCACGGGCCGTGAGTGAACAGGCGTTCCCGGAGGATCGGGATGAATCTCGCGGCACGCGCGCACGGGCCGTGATCCACACCGTCGTCGTCTGCCGGGCCTTCGACTGGCAGCACGATCATCGCCTGCGGCAACTCGCGCCGCCCGATTCGGACGCGCCAGTCGAGGTCACGGAGTTCACGGTCGATGAGGTCAAGCCGCTCCTGACCGATGCCGGTTTCGACCCGGCGCTGTTCCGGGAACGTCAACTGGCGCTCCTGCGGCTCCCGCAGAATCTGTCCCTCTTCCTCGAAGCCGAAGCCGGTTTCGACACGTCGCGAACACCCACCTTCAGGACGGCAACGGAGCTCTTTGAACGGTACTGGACCGAGAAGCGGCGGGCGGTCGAAGAACGAGTCGCACCCTCGCCGGATCAGTGGATGGGGGTGATGGAAACCCTCTGCAACGCGATGACTTCCGCTCAACAGCTTTCAGTGCCCCGCGAGACGCTGGACGGTTTCTCGTCCGCATACGTGGAGCAGTTGGCGTCGGAAGGCGTACTCACCTTCGACGGCCGACGCTACGGATTCGGCCACGAGAGCTTCTTCGATTACTGCTTCGCCCGGGTGTTCGTCGGGCGGCGGAAGTCGCTGGTGTCGTTCCTCAAGGGATCGGAGCAGCATCTGTTCCGCCGCGCCCAGGTCCGGCAGGTGCTGGCCTATCTCCGGGACGCAGACCGAGCCGGGTACGTGGAGGAGCTTCGCGCCCTGCTCTCGGACGAGAGGATCCGGGCGCATATCAAGGACCTCGCGTTTGCGCTCCTCGCCGAAGTCACGGAACCGACCGAGGAAGAATGGTCGGTCTGGCAACAGTGGATCGCGCCGGCGCTCAAGGCCATCGAGGAAGGCACGCCGAACCCGGACAAGCTGTCGGAGATCGCGTGGGGACGCTTCTTCGGAGCGTCGTCCTGGTTTACGGCCACCGATCGGCGCGGCGTGATCGAAGACTGGCTGGCCTCGGGCAACGACCGGTTTGCCAACGTGGCGGTGAATTATCTGGGACGTCACCAGCGCCGTTCGCCGGATCGCGTGGCGGCCCTGCTCGAACCGTATGCCGACCACGGCGGGGAGTGGGCGTTGCGCCTGCGATCCCTTATGGAGTGGGCAGACCTCCACAGGAGCCGTTGCTTCTTCGACCTCTTTTTGCGCTTGGTGGACAACGGCACGCTTGACGAGGCTCAGGCACCGAACACGTTCTGGAGCAGCCTCCGCGCTCTGGGCAAGAGCCGTCCCGAGTGGGTCCCGGAAGTTATGGCCCATCGGTTCCGGCGGCGCCTTGCGGTCGTCCGCGCCAGCGGTAGGGATCTGCGTACACGAGAGTTCTTCGGCTACGAACAATCGGCAGCAGTGATGTTCAATACGTCCGCAAAGCACGCTCCGGAGGTGTTCGTGGAGCATGTGCTTCCGGTGGTTCTCGAAATCTCGGACTCCGCCCTGATCGGTGGTACACCGCCGAAACGCGATGCCGTATGGCCGCTTCTCGTGAAAACCGATTATCCGGGGGGTGAAGAAGCGTGCCTCCTGGAGTTGGCCGGAGCACTCGCCACCCTCGCTCGCGACGGCACTGCGGATCTACGTGACGTGATCCCCGACTTGCGCCGCCGCGACACCCACGTCGCGAATCACCTCCTGCTGGCCCTGTACACCGGCGGGGCGGCACGCCATGCGGACGAGGCAACCGCCCTGCTGTGCGACGAACCGTGGCGATTCCAGTGCGGGTTCTCCGACAGCCGGCACTGGTGCGCGATGGAAGCGATCCGGGCGGTGGTCCCGCACTGCACTGCCGAGAACCGCGAGCGGCTTGAGATGGTAATCCTGGGCTACGTTCATCCCTACGAACGCACGAAGAGCGGATTCAAACGAATCGGATGGGCTCGATTCGCACTGCTTTCGGCGATTTCATCAGAGCTACGTAGCGCCCATGCGAACACGCACTTCGAGGAGCTGGAACGGAAGTTCGGTGAGCCGGAAGGCGAGCCGCGCGGACCCGCTGGAGGTGTGGTCAAGTCACCGATCAAGAAGGACACCGCGGACAAGATGAACGACGACCAGTGGCTGCGGGCAATCGAGAAGTACCACTCGGAGGAGTGGGGGCGTTTCTTGCGGGATGAGGTTACGGGCGGCGCTTGGCAGTTGGCGCAAGTCCTGGAAGAACGTGCCAAGGAGGAACCGGAGCGATTCGCCCGCCTCGGCCTGCGCTTCCCCGCCGACACAAACCCCGTGTACCTGGAGCGGACGCTGTCCGCATTGGAGAAAACCCCGATCGCGAGCGACCTGAAACTCCAGGTCTGCCGCAAGGCATTTACAGAGTCGTGTGGACCTTGCGGCCGGTCGATTGCAGATGTCCTCGGCAACATCGAAGATCCACTCCCGGACGATGCCGTCCAGATGCTTCACCGACTCGCGACGGAGCACGAAGATCCCGACCGCGAGGCGTGGCAGGAGGACGCTGGCAGCGGCAAACCGTACTACGGCGGCGACATCCACTTTAACGGTATCAACACGACGCGCGGGAGAGCGGCCGACGCCATTCGGGACCTCATCTTTTCCGACGCCACGTACATCGATCGGTTCCGCCCAACCCTCGATCAGATGATCAGGGATCGGAGCGCGGCCGTACTCTCATGTGTCGCCGGGACCCTCCGGGCCGTTGCCTGCCACGATCCTGCACTCGGTATATCGCTCTTCCGAAACATGGATCTGCCCGAAGACCGCCTGCTCGCGACACCCCATGTTTGCGGTTTCATCCATAGCCACTTGCACGACGGCTTCGCGGAACTACGGTCGATCGTCGAGCATATGCTTCGGTCGTCCGAACCGGAAGCCTGCGAGGCCGGGGCACGCTTCGCCTGTATCGCCTCCCTGATACACGAGCGTGCTGCGGGTCTCGTTGATGACGCCTTGCGGGGAGGCGCCCCGCACCGCCTCGGCGTTGCGCAGGTCGCCGCCGCCAACATCGCCGATCCGGAGTGCCGAGCTTGGTGCGAAGCAACGCTTGCCGAGTTGTTCGACGACGACGATTCCGAAGTGCGTCGCAAAGCAGCGTCATGCTTCGACCGATTGCAGGGCGAAGCCCTGGACACACACGAAGATCTGATCGCGACGTTCTGTGACAGCAAGGCATTCCAGGAGGATTCCTTCTCGATTCTTCATACGTTGGAGGAATCTCTGGGACGGCTGCCGGGAATGACGTGTGAGGTCTGCGACAAATTCCTCGATCGCTTCGCCGACGAAGCACGGGACATTCGGACCAGACGTGCCGGCGACACGCGCACCGTCGCGAAGCTCGTCTTCCGGACGTACCAGCAACACCAGGACGACGAATGGACGTTCCGATCCCTGAACCTGATCGATCGTCTCTGCCTGGAGCGGACTCACGATGCCGGACGCGAGTTCGAACAGTTCGAGCGGTAGCAGGTTCGTAGTGGGAGAAATCGAGACTATGGCATGAGGAGGCGCGAGCGACACGTTTGATCCGATTGAACTGAAAAGGGACAGGTGAAAACTCTCGAACGAATACGAGGTCAGTTGTCCGGTGGAGAATTCGACTTCAGCCGCCACGCGGTCAAGCGTGCCGTCGAACGAAACATCGGCGAGCAGGAGATCAGACAGGCCGGGACAACGGCAACCGTCATTGAGGAATACCCGGAAGACAAGTATTCTCCGAGCTGTCTGTTGCCGGGTTTTACGCGAGCAGGACGATCTCTGCACATTCAGGTGTCTCTTGCGGATGGAGATCTCGTGAGAATCATTACGTTATATGAACCGCGATCAGCAGAATGGATCGAGTATGCTCGACGGAGGTGATCCATGTTCACGTGTTCGGTGTGTGGTGCCGGAGACGGCCGCGAAGAACTGGTGGAGGAGGTCTTCCGGATCGATGGCAAGTACGTTCTGGTCGATCGCATTCCGGCCACGGTGTGCGTGCGCTGCGGAGAGGAGAGCTTCAGCCGTGAAACCACGGAGAGAATTCGTCTGATGGTCCACGGACGAACAGAGCCGACGAAGTCCATCGCCCTGAAGGTCTTTGAATTCGCATAGCAAGCGCGAGACGACGGGCAGGTCCATGGCCAGAAAACCGAAGAAGTCCAGGCAGGTCCGGACGCTGACCCACGAGGAAGCGTCGCGGAAGAACATCCCGACCGCCGAGTACCAGTCGGTGATGGCGAAGGACGACCAGAACCCGATCGAGGTTGCTTGGCGGCGCCGCAACCGCGACCTCGACCCGCAACTCGTCTGGCGGGGCAAGGACATGCAGGACTGGTCGAACCTCATCGTCCAGGCGCCGCCGCTGTTCATCCAGGAGAAGGTCCACCCGAAGGCGCTGATCGACGACCTGATGCGGCGCAGCCAGGCCGGCGAGCAGGCGAACGACGACCAGCCCGACCTCTTCGCCGACTTCAACGGCCTGCCGGACGACAACGCCCGCACGGAGTTCTACCGCCACGACGCCAACTGGTCGAACCGGATGATCCTCGGCGACAGCCTGCAAGTGATGGCGTCGCTGGCGGAACGTGAGGGGTTGCGGGGCAAGGTGCAGTGCATCTACATCGACCCGCCCTACGGCATCAAGTTCAACTCCAACTTCCAGTGGTCCACCACCAGCCGGGACGTGAAGGACGGCAAGGCCGACCACATCACCCGCGAGCCTGAGCAGGTCAAGGCGTTCCGGGACACGTGGCGGGACGGGATCCACTCATACCTGACGTATCTGCGGGACCGGCTGACCGTGGCGCGGGACTTGCTGGCGGAGAGTGGCTCGGTGTTCGTGCAGATTGGGGATGAGAACGTCCACCGGGTGCGAGCGGTGATGGACGAGGTGTTTGGAGATGAGGGATGTATATCGTTAATTGGATTTGCGAAGACAACAGGATCAACAGAAGAATATCTTGGGCAAACCACTGATTACTTGTTGTGGTATTGCAAAGATAAATCAAGAGTAAAATACCGATTGATGTTCAAACGGAAAAAGCCAGGGGAAAAAGGAGGCACAAACTACAATCGTGTTCGTGATTTGTCAGGTATGAGCCAATCTTTTGTTGGCTCACTCTTGAATGATCCAAGAATTGTCTCTGACGAGCTGCGGATTTACTCATTAGATAATCTGACTTCTCAAAGTGCTGGTCGCGATAAAGGCGAAGGCGCCGCATCTTGGTTCGGTGTCGATCTCGACGGTAGAATCCACAAGCCTGCGCTTTCTGTTCGATGGAAGACGAACGAACAAGGAATGAAGCGTCTAAAATCCGCCGGACGCTTGGAGGCTACTAAGAATCGTTTAGGTTATGTGCGCTACCTAGCCGATTTTCCGGCTGTTCAAATCACAAACCGCTGGGACGATGTCGGCGCAAGCTTTATGGCCGATAAAACCTATGTCGTTCAAACCTCACAAACCGTGATTCAACGCTGCATCCTCATGACCACCGACCCCGGCGACCTCGTCCTCGACCCCACCTGCGGCTCCGGCACCACCGCTTACGTCGCCGAGCAGTGGGGCCGGCGCTGGATCACCATCGACACCTCCCGCGTCGCCCTCGCGCTGGCCCGCGCCCGCGTCATGGGCGCCCGCTATCCCTACTACCTCCTCGCGGACAGCCCGGAAGGGCAGCGGAAGGAAGCCGAGCTCGCCGGCAAGGCCCCGTCCGAAGCGCCCACCCACGGCAACGTCCGCCACGGCTTCGTCTACGAACGAGTCCCGCACATCACCCTGAAGTCCATCGCCAACAACGCCGAGATCGACGTAATCTGGGAGAAGCACCAGCAGATGCTGGAACCCCTGCGCCGGAAGCTCAACGAGGCGACGGAGACGAGCCGGGAGGAGTGGGAGATCCCCCGCCACGCCGAAGATCCCTGGAACCCCGCGGCACAGGCGCTCTTTTCCAGGCTCCGGGCGGAACTCGAAAAAGAACGGACCGACACCCCGCACGCACAACGGAGCCCTTCCTCCACCTCCACCTTCAACATCAGCGACGGTCCGACGACGCTCGACACCCTGCGGGCACAACGGCTTCTGCGCGACCTCAACGCGAACCTCGGGCGCAGCTACACCCTCGACACGCTCCCGCCCCGTCCCGCCGACCCTTGGCCGGAGGCGCCCGCCGCCCTGCACGCCCAATGGTGGGAGCAGCGCATCGCCCGGCAGCAGGAGATCGACGCCGCCATTGCCGCCAGGGCCGACTACGAATACCTCTACGACAAGCCATACGAAGACAGGAACGTCGTGCGCGTCGCGGGACCGTTCACCGTCGACAGCCTGTCGCCGCACCGCACACTCGCGGTCGACGAGAACGACGAGCTGATCGACCGCGCGGCCGAACCCCGCACCGCCTACGGCGAGGCGGCCGATTTCGCCTCGATGATCCTGGAACAACTCAAGACCGCCGGCGTGCAGCAGGCGCACAGGGACGACCGGATCACCTTCAACGCCCTGATCCCGTGGCCCGGCCGCCGGATCTGCGGCGAGGGCCGGTACGCGCAGGGCGACGAGGGCCGGGAACAGCGCGCCGGCATCTTCATCGGCCCCGAGTTCGGCACCGTCTCCCGGCCCGACCTCGTCTCCGCCGCCCGGGAAGCGGGCGACGCCGATTTCGACGTGCTCATCGCCTGCGCGTTCAACTACGACGCCCATTCCTCGGAGTTCGACAAGCTCGGCCGCATCCCGGTGCTCAAGGCCCGGATGAACGCCGACCTGCACATGGCGGAGGACCTGAAGAACACCGGCAAGGGCAACCTCTTCGTCATCTTCGGCGAGCCCGACATCGACGTCCTCCCGGTCGAGGGCGACGACGCCGGCCGTCTCCAGGTCAGGATCAACGGCGTGGACGTCTTCCTCCCCAACACCGGCGAGATACGAAGCGACGGCCCCGAGGGCATCGCCTGCTGGTTCATCGACACCGACTACAACGAGGAGAGCTTCTTCGTCCGCCACGCCTACTTCCTCGGCGCGAACGACCCCTACAAGGCACTCAGGACGACCCTGAAAGCCGAGGTCGATCCCGACGCCTGGGCCACGCTGCACAGCGACCTGTCGCGCCCCTTCGACAAACCGGCCTCCGGCCGCATCGCCGTCAAGGTGATCAACCACCTTGGCGACGAAGTGATGAAGGTGTTTCAGGTGTGAATCCGCTCGTGTTCCATCGTTCCTTGCCCGTGGAATCTTCGGCAAAACGACGAAGCCTTGTTCGCCGACCGGCGTTTGGTTCCGGCGATACCGGGTTGGCTCCCTTGCCCGCGGAGCCCCGGACAAGATGGCGGGGAATCGTTTGCCGGTCCGCTTCCCGGTTCCGGTCATACTGCCGGTTCAGGATGGATTACCCCGGACGAGGGAAACGTATACCCCGGACTCAGGAGGCTTTGGAAGCGTGGTCTTCAAGAGGGAGTATATGAAATGGGAAGTTCTGAACAATCCCCGGCATCGGACACACGGTTGGCGCATCCGGACGTCCGGATTGCGGTGGAGAATTTCGGACCCATCAAGAACGGCACTGTAGATCTGCGGCCGTTGACGGTATTCGTCGGTCCAAGTAATACCGGGAAGACCTATTTCTCCATTCTGATCTATGCGCTACGCCGCATCCTGTTTGGATTTCCCCGACTTCCTGTTGTGCGCTACTTTCTCCCTTTTTCCGTGTTGCGTCACGACTATGACAGATTTCCAAAGATGGATACTACGGTGCAAGGCCGGGAACTCAGGACATTTCTCGAAAAACTGTCTTCAGATGAAAGATCCATCAGATTTCATGATTTGCCGAAGAGCGTGCGTAATGCAATCCATCTATCCCTTTCGCATCGGGAATTGTTTCAGGCTGATTTGGCAGAAGAGCTCATGCGTTGTTTCGATGTCGAGTCCATCTCCGACTTGGCTCGACTGTCCAGGCATTCGAACATGATGGACATTTCGTTGTCCGTCAGCAAGGAAGAAAAAGATCTCTGGCATTTTCGCATGGAGATGTCGGAACCACCATACATTACAGCGGAGGGCCGAATCGAGAACATGATTCTCTTCCCTGAAGGATGGCGGGGTTCGGAATATATCGAAAGCCTGTTCAGCATACTCCGGAATATTGCAGAAAGTGAATCCGACTCCATATGGAATCACCAAAATATATTCACCCAATTCATGTTGGCGCTTGCAAACTGTCACTCCATTGTAGGAAGCGACACACATTACCTGCCGGCTGCCCGAAGCGGCATCATGCAAAGCCACCGTGTCATCGCGAGTTCTCTTGTGACACGCTCCACTCGCGCCGGCCTGGAACGTTTCCCGGAGCTTCCAACGTTTTCAGGCATGATGGCCGATTTCATGCAGAGACTCATCCTGTACGAAGAAAGCGGGCCAGACAACAAAACGATGAACAAACTCGCCGATCAACTGGAGAGCGAGGCACTCGCCGGAAAGATACGGACGAAGAGATCACTATTCGGAGGTTACCCGGAGTTCGTGTACCGCCCTCTGAAGACCGAACAGGACATCCGCCTGACCCGCGCTTCGTCGATGGTGTCCGAGCTTGCTCCCGTCGTGTTGTTCCTCCGTGGAGTCATTGGCCGGGGCGATACGCTCATCATCGAAGAACCGGAAGCCCATCTGCATCCCGCTGCCCAGACTCGAATGGCCGTGACGTTGGCCCGCATGGTTCGTGCCGGAGTCCGTGTGGTGGTCACGACGCATAGTGACTGGCTGCTCAAGGAAATCGGGAACCTGATGCGGGAAGGAGAGCTGGGAGAAGGGACCGATCAACCCTCAAGCGGGGGAGAACTTCCGAGCGCACTCCGGCCCGAAGAGGTGGGGATCTGGTTGTTCCGCAAGGATGGCTCGGCTTCAGGTTCGACAGTGGAAGAGATTCCGTTCGATCGCATCGAAGGCGTGGAGCCCCAGGATTATGAAGCCGTCGCCGAGGCACTGTACAACCGCTCGGCGGACTTGCAGAACCGACTTGAGAGGACAAGAGGAGAGGAGGCGGCAGGAAGTGGCCATGAATAAAATTCTCAGTCGGATTCGTGCGCAGGTGGGAACGGAGAGCCTCAGCAGATCATGCAGCCGGGATGGATGTCGGGTCTACATGACGGACGTACCGTCCCCCCGAATCGTGGTGGACGTGGACCGTGCATCCCAGGTGCATGAAATCTCGGGAAAACGATGTGATTTCATCCTCTTCTTTACAAGCGCCACCGGGGATCTGCTCGTCATGGTCCCGATAGAGCTCAAGAGTGGTGAAATCAACGCATCCACAGCATCCGAGCAATTGCAACGAGGTGCGGAGCTCGCCGAGCGTTTCACGCGCAATCGAATCGCGGTCGGATCCGTTTGCCATCCGATACTGTTTCATGGAAAGCGCATTCATGAAAAAGCACGCAAGGCGCTCAACCGCGCCAAAGTGCGGTTCCGCGGGCGGCAACTGACGATCAAGACGGCACGCTGCGGTCAGCCGGGGAATCTGGCCAGCGTTCTGGCCGGGGAGATCAATCGATGAGTCTCGTTTGTCGATGAACGGTGGAGCGCGACACCTGAAACCGGAATCCGGGTGTCGCGCTCCAGGGCTCCGGTGGCGGATCCTCGGCGGCGAGGCAGGAGAAAATTTCGCTCGGCGGGTGTAGGGGACCAGTGAATTCGAGGATAACGATCTCCTGGGAACTGGATTCCAGGCGGACTCCGTCGGTTGGATGAGCGGCCGGGGGGGAGAGCGGGTATCGGCATCTCCACAGGACGCATCGCACAACTCGGCGCAACCCCGGCAACCGCCCCGAAAATCCTTTGATTTCTGCCCACGAATTCTGTGGAAGGGCCGGAGAAACATGGCGAGCACGGCGGAACACCTTGTCGCGGACCCGGAAGTCGACGCGCTGCTCCATTGGATGGAGCGGGCGACCGACGGATGGATCGGAGACGCGGAGTGGGCATTCGGGGGCGGGTCGGCGCTTGCCGCGCACTGGAAGCACCGCCGGAGCATCGACCTCGACGTCTTCGTCCCCTACGGCGCATATCTGGACTGGACCGCACACGGCGGACCGCAGGAACTGCTCGAACGACTGGCAGGAACATATCCGCATTCGAAAGCGCGCGGGGTGGACGCGGCCGGCGATGCGGCGGTGAAGTTCAGCGGACTCGAACTGCACGGGAACGCGCTGGGCGCCATCGACGTGGTCGGAATGAACCCGATGTGCGGGCCGCTCGAAGGACGGTACCGCGCAGGGCAGACCGCGCGGCCGGTCGTGCCCGTATCGACGATCCTGGCCGGGAAGCTGCTTGGACGCGGACCCATGGCGCTCCCAAGGGACGTGTACGACTTGGCGGTCGCGGTGAAACGCGCCCCGGACGACGCGAAGACCGCAATCGAACGGACACCGTTCCCGGTACTCGCGACGTGCCTGTCGAGATGGGAAGACATGCACTGGAGCAGGGCGGGGACGGACGGAAGGATCCTCGATCCCACCGACGACGACGCCCTGCGCCGGGCGCCGGAGATCATCGTGGACGCCGTGGAACAGTGGATCCCGGGGAGCACGGCGCAGCCGAACAGGACGGGCGCGAGGGGACCGCAACGATGAAAGCGCATGGAGCCGCGCCCGAGCCGAAGGAGAAGCGGCGCGAAACGAACCGTGCAAGGCTGGAAAAAATCCGCACGCGCCGAACACCGCCCCTGTGGCCGGAGAACGTATGGCTCGTCGGGCGCGACCTCGCGAACGCGCTCCCCACCCCGATCGCCGGAGACGACTGGTTCGACGTGGAAGGATGCCGGAACCGGCCACGGATGCGCTGGCGCGCACTGGTGCTGCAGTGTGCGGAAGAAGACGTGGAGGCGGAGGCGGCCAGGTACGTGAGAGGCTGCATCGGCTCGTCCATGGCCGGGTTTCCGAACCAGCCGAGTGGGGAAGAGATGGTCGGGGCACTGCGCGCAGGGGCGGTCACCGAACGGCAGCAGATGATCGTCGAGGGGCTGTTCGCGGGCATGGACGCGAGCAGCGACGCCCCCAGGGAAGCGGGGGCCATCGTGACGGCGGCGGGGCTCAGCCAGCGCGAAGCAGCCCGTGCGCTGAGGAACGCGGGCGTGACGAACCCCGTCGTCACGAACTGGCTCAATGACTGGGCGCTGCAATGCTGGGAAGCGCGAGGAGGGAGCGGACCGGACGAGGCGGTCCGGGAGTCGGGCTCGTGAACGATGCGAGCGGCGGGCGCTGGCGCGGTCGCTTGGCGATTCCGCTGCGCGGAATCGCGGGCGCTCTGGCCGGTGCTGCGGAACGTGTACTTCGACACCTGCGTGTACCACCAGCCCGGGGTCGACCTGCTGCTCGAGGTCATCCCGGCCGACCACATCCTGTTCGCCTCGGAGATGGTGGGCGCGGTGCATCGAGTCGGCACGTCAGCCGATCTGTCCTGTTCCTGTCGCTGTTACTCCGGCATCCCCGCACCATCTCTCGGGTGAGCGCGAAACGTTCCGCCCCCGGAACCGCACTCAGCCGGGGCGCTGCATCCGCTTCAACAACCCCCGTTGCGGGTCGTATCCGATCACCGCGAGCACGAACACCACCGCCAGCATCGCCGCGACGACGCCGAACGCCGGCAGGTTGGGCTGCCCGTAAAGCGAGAACCGCACCGACTCCACCACGTGGGTGAAGGGGTTGAAGCGCGCCACCTGGAACACCACCTCCGCGCCGGCCTCACGCAGCTTCCACAACGGGTAGAGCGCCGAGGAGATGAAGAACATCGGGAAGATGACGAAGTTCATCGTTCCCGCGAAGTTCTCGAGCTGCCTGATGTAGACCGACAGCAGCAGCCCGGTGGCGCCGAGCATCATCCCCCCGAGCGCGATCGCGGGCAGCGCGTAGACCCAGCCGAGCAGCGGAACGTGCACTCCGAACAGCGCGGTGACGATCAGGAAGGCGTAGACCTGGAGCACCGAGAGCACCGTACCGGCCACCAGCTTGCTGAACAGCAGGTACCAGCGCGGCAGCGGCGCGGTGAGGAGCAGGCGCATCATCCCCATCTCCCGGTCATAGACCATCGCCAGCGAGGACTGCATGCCGTTGAACAGCAGCACCATGCTGACGAGCCCGGGCACGATGTACTCCTGGTACTCGATATAGGTCTCGTAGGGGGGGATGATCGAGACCCCGAAGACGTTCTGAAACCCCACCGCGAACACCACCAGCCACAGGGTCGGGCGGACCAGGGCGGAGAACAGGCGCCCGCGCTGGCGCACGAACTTGAACATCTCACGCCCGCTCACCGCCACCAGCGCCCGGGCAGCGTGGGCGGGGGTCACCGGGCCGCTCCCCGGGCACGCCGGCAGGTCGGACGGATGAAGCGCGGGCGCCTCACAGCTCGCACCGGCTGTCGCGCTCGTCGAAGCCCAGGGTGTCCAGGTTGTTGCTCTGGTGCAGGAAGCCTCTGAGCGGCGCCCGGTCCACGACCCAGTTGTGGGTGACGAGCAGGAGCGGCTGGCGCAACTGCCGGTTCCACGGCCGGAAGTTCAATCGGTTGCCCTTGAACCCGTCCAGCACGATCTCGTCCCCGAGCAGGAAGTCGCGCACCTTCGTAAACTCCGTGCTCCCGGTGCGCAGCACCGCCTCGACCACCGCCTTCACCGCCATCCAGGCCGCCCAGTCCACGCTACGCATCGGGCGCTTGGCCTGCTTTTCGAAGCGGTTCTCGAGCTGGGGCGCGCCGTGGCGCTCCCAGGCCCAATGCCAGCCCGCGGCCGCGAGCCCCTCCGTCCCGACCACCGGCCGCGGCCGGACGGTCTGATAGGGGACGTCGCGGGCGAACTCCCCGTCGGTATCGGCCACGAACACCACGTCGTACTCCGCGCCCGCGGTCAGCAGCGCGACGTTGTTCTTCTCGCGCTCCCTGGGGTCGTTGCTGAGCACGAAGGGCCGCCGTTCGACGATCTCGACGCCGAAGCGCTTCGCCGACCGCTCGAACGCCGCGGTGAGCCGTTCGTCTTCGGGCCGGGGGCCGGTCAGCACCAGCACTTCGCGCCACTTCTTCGACACCAGGTACTGGGCCAGCGCATCGGTGAGCATCGCGTGGCTCGGGATCACGTGCAGCAGGTGGGGCCGGCACTGCGCCTGCCGGAGCACGTCGTCGCGCGCAGAGACGTTGAACAGCAGGAGGTCCCGGTCGCGGGTGGCGCGTGCCACCTCGTCCACCAGCGGCGCCGGGGCGTCGACCAGCAGGTAATGCACGCCGGCGTCCGCCATCTTGAGCGCCGCCGCCGCGAGCTTCCCCCCACTCTTCGCCCGGCGGCGCTTGAGCTTGAACTCGGCGCCGACGGCTGCGCCCGCGAAACGGGATTCGGCGATCGCGACCTTGGCTGCCGGGTAGGGAGACCCCAGCGCCTGGGTGAGGAAGCGGGCGTAGGTCCGTTTGCGGGCGTAGCGGGGGTCCTTCTTGAGCGCGAGGTAGCCGATCACCAGTTCCTCCGGCGCCGCGCCGGCCGGGGGCGCCGCGCCGGTGAAGACCAGGGCGAGGCCGAGGACGAGAGCCAGGGCGCATTTCTCGCCAGCCCTCGGCTGCGGACGCGGATCGGACGGCATCGGCTGCGTTGAACGCGGCCAACGTGCTCGACGTACTGTCAAGTACGCCTGCGCGCCTCGACTCGCGCTCGCCTTGCCGCGGCCGCCCTCTGCGCGCCACCCGGTCAGGGCCGGGCGCAGGCCTCGCTTCGCGCGCTGGCGAGAAATGCGAGCCAGGACGTGGCGCATCCCGCCCTCAATCGTCGATGAGGACCGCATAGGGCACCCGTCCCACCGGAACCGATTTGACGACCCGGCGTGTCGCGGTGTCGATCACCGAGATGTCGTCGCTCAGGCCGTTCGCCACGACCAGACGGGATTCGTCCCGGGTGAGGGTGGTGTTCCAGGCCCGGCTCCCGACCAGGATGTAGTCCTCCACGTCCCGCGACGCGACGTCCACCACCGCCACGTGATTGGCGCGGCCGAGCGCGACGAATGCGGTCTGTCCGTCCCCGGTCATGGTGATCCCGACCGGCGTCACGTCCTCGGGGCGGAAGCCCTTGGGTTTGAACTCGACCGTATCGCTCACCTGCATGGTATCGAGATCGACCACGCTCACCGAGCCGGAGAGCTCGTTCGTCACCCACAGGGAGTCGCCGCCGGGGGTGAGGGCGAAGCGGCGGGGACGGTTGCCGGCCACGATGTTGGCGCGGATGGAGGCGGAGGCGGTATCCACGACGTGCACCATGTTGGCGACCTCGGAGGTGACGAACACGGTCTTTCCATCGGGGCTCACCAGGATGCCCTCGGGCTCCTCGCCGACCTCGACGGTGCTCATGCCCTCGATCTCGACGCCGTTGTCGTTGTTCTCGCCTTCCTCGTCCTCGTCTTCTTCCCCACCCTCCTCGTCTTCCTCGGCGTCATCGTCGTCGCCACCACCCTCGGTGACCTCCGCCACCGTGAGCTCGGGCTTCTCCTCCCGCCCCGCGAAATACGCGCGCAGGTTCAGGATCCCGAGCTGCGCATCGTCCTCCAGCGAGATGTACAGGGTCTCGCCGTCGGGGCTGAACTCGAACGCCTCCGGGTCGCCGATGGGGCCGATGCGATCGACCAGCTCCAGCCTGGCGACATCGATGACGTCGATCGCATCCCCGTCGCCGCAGGCGACGTAGATCCGGCTGCGATCGGGGGTGAACTGGAGATGGCGGGGGCGGGCCGCGGTGCGGATCTGCTTGACGAGCGCGTAGCTATCGCCGTCGAGCACGCTGACCGCGTGGTCCTTCTCGCTGCTGACGAACAGGTAGCCGGTGCCGGCCGCCCAGGTGGTGGAGACAGCGGAGGCGGCGAGCAGCGTCCCGGCCCCGATCCATTGCAACATCGTCCGGATGGTCTTCATCACGTCCTCCCTGGTTTCGGTGTTCCCGGTGAGCGGCGACCGCTGGTGCACTCGCGCCCTGGCCAGCGCCGTGGACGGGCGGGGAACAGTCTTGTTCCACACAAGCGGTGCAGGAATCTTCCGGTTGATTCGAGCGCCTGAAAGGTACAAAAATGCACCGGACCGTTCAACGACGCGGATCGCATGGTGTGTCAACGCGGATCGCACGAGCAGGGCCAATCGTTTGTTCGCCGCACCGATGCGAGCGGAGCCGGCACGTCGCCCGGACCATCCACGAAGCGCCCCTCATTCGGAGCCCGCCGGCTTGCCGGTCATCTCGAGAAACGCCTCCCCGATGCCCGGCACCCCGGCGCGGGCGACGATCTCCGCGGGCGGCCCGGCCTCCAGGATGCGACCGCGGTGCAGGATGACCACGCGGTCGGCGCGCTCGACCTCGTCCACCAGGTGGGTGGCCCAGAGCACCCCGACCGGGCGCTCCCGGCGCAGCTCCAGCACGTAGTCGAGAAGCTGCCGCCGCGAGGCCGGATCGAGCCCGACCGTGGCCTCGTCCATGAGCAGCACGCTCGGCTCGTGGACCAGCGCGCGGGCAAGCTCCACCCGGCGCCGGTTGCCGCCGCTCAGGGTGCGCGCGGGAGCGCCCGCGCGCTCCGCGAGCCCGAGCCGTTCGAGCTCGGCCTCGATCCGCTCGCGGCGGCGGGCGCGGGACATGCCGTGGAGATACGCGCTGAAGCGCAGGTTGGCGCGCACCGAGAGGTCGAGATCCAGGGTGGGCTGCTGGAACACGACCCCGATCCCGGCCAGCGCCGCCGTCGCCGAGCGCCGGATGTCGTGGCCGAGCACGTTCACCGATCCCGTGTCGGCGGCGAAGAGTCCGCTCAGGATCTGGAAGAGCGTCGTCTTCCCGGCGCCGTTCGGACCGAGCAGACCGACGAACTCTCCGCCCGCGACGGCGAGGCTCACCTCATCGAGCGCTTTCAGCGGGCCATACGACTTGCCGAGTCCCTGCACCTCCAGCGCCGGCGTCTTCGTCCCGGACTCGCTCATGTCAACCTCCGCCGCCGATTCCCCAACCCGGCGGATCCCGGAACCAAGGGCCGATCTCGGTCCTCAGCATGAAATGCTCCCGGCGCCCGGGACCTCGCCGACGCGCCCGGCGAGAAGCTCCGGATGCTGCGTGATCAGATCGGCCCGCAGGCGCTCCACCCCGGGATCGTCGCGCCCGCGCGGATGGGGCAGCCCGACCGGCTGTTCCCATACGACGCGGCCGGGACGCGAGGACAGGAACAGCACCCGATCGGCGAGCGACAACGCCTCCTTCAGGTCATGGGTCACGAACAGCACCGTCGAGCGCCGGCGGCGCCACAGCGCGTGCAGCCGGCCCCGCAGGCGCCACGCCAGCGGCTCGTCGAGAGAGGCGAAGGGTTCGTCCATCAGCAGCAGCGCCGGATTCACCCCGAACGCCCGTGCGAGCGCCACCCGGCGCTGCATACCTCCCGAGAGCCGTCCGGGATACGCATCCTCGAACCCTTGCAGCCCGACCTCGTCGAGGATTTTCCGCGCCGCCTCGACGCCGTCGGTCCCTTCTTGCGGCAGGACGAGGCGCACGTTCTCCAGCGCGGTGAGCCAGGGCATCAGGCGAGGGGTCTGAAACACGTAGCCGATCCGCCGATCCCCTGCCCCGTCCCCACTCGCATCGCCTGCCACCTCCCCTTCGAAATCCCGGTCGAGCCCGGCCACGATGTTCAGGAGGGTGGTCTTGCCCGCCCCGGACGGGCCGACGATCGCGACGAACTCCCCCGGCTCGACGCTGAACTCCAGCCCTTCGAGCGCCAGGGTCGGCGGACTCTCGAATGTCTTGCGCTCGATCCCGATCCGAAATCCGCTGCCCGCCGCCATCTGCGCGTGAGTATTCGTTTCTTCCATCATGAGGATGACGTGTCGCGACGGACGCAATCATACCGCCATGAGGCCGATGAGGATGTTGCGCCTGACACCGATACCGGTGTCACCTTCCGCCTGCTCGCGACCGAATGCCAGGAGGATCCCTTGGCCAATTTGCCGATTCGCGACCTGCCCGACGAGATTCACCGAGCGCTCAAGCATCGCGCTTCCATGAACAAGCGATCCTTACGCCAATGTGGTAGCAACTGCCCTGACACACGGAATACCGAGGATCGTCACTGAAAGCCCGAGGGATTTCCAAAAGTTCGCCGAGGAGATGGAGATCATGCCGCTCGAAACGGCCGGTCGAGCTCCGCAGATGCGTTATCGTCCCAGGACATCCCTCAGTGTCTCATCCTCCATTGGCTCCTCCGGAGTGACTACGAACTCCGGCGCCTTGAACAACGGACTCCCCGGCGACCAGAGCTCCACGCTCTCCGCGTGCTCCTCGTACCAGGCGGGGTCGGTCGTGACCCGAAGGCGTTCGGCCATTCCCGGCGCCAGCAGTCCGTATTCACGGGGCGCCAGCGGCTGGACGTCGGTGCCGGGCGGCATCAGGCCGGGCGATCCGATCACCCGGTCGAGGTCTTCCATGGTCACCGGCGAAGGCGGCCGATCCGGCAGGGTGACGTCGTCGTCCAGCGCGGCGTCGAGATCGAACCCGCCGGCTTCGGCCTGCCGCGCCTGGCGTTCGATCGCGTCCGTCACGCGCGTGCGTTCCGGTCCCTCCCGGCCGGCGCCCGAGACCACCGCGTCGGCGATGGTCCGCGGCAGTTGCGCCAGGATCGGCTGGAGGCGCCCGACCACCGTCTCGAACAGGCCGATGCGGCTTCGGAGCGCCCGGTACACGTCGGTCTCGATCGTGCCCTCGTAGTGCAGGTTGACGATGCGGATGACCGGATGCGCCTGGCCCAGCCGATCGATGCGCCCGATGCGCTGCTCGACCCGCATCGGGTTCCAGGGCATGTCGTAATTGACCAGTGCGCCGCAGAACTGGAAGTTCAGGCCCTCGGCGGCGGCATCCGTGCAGAGCAGGACGTCGGCCTCCCCGTCGCGGAACCGGCGCTTGGCCTCGTCGCGGCCGATCCGGCGCCAGCCGCCGTCGGCGGTGGGGATCTCTCCCCCGCGCCCGGAGAAACACATCAGGCGCGGCCCGGCCTCGCCGCGTAGCGCTTGCGGCCCGGCCTCGCCGCGTAGCGCTCGCGGACCGGCCTCGCCGCGTAACGCTTGCGGACCGGCCTCGCCGCTCAGCACTTGCGGACCGGCCTCGTCACGCAGCGTTCGCGGCCCGGCCTCGCCGCTCAGCACTTGCGGACCGACCTCGCCACGCAACGCTTGCGGCCCGGCCTCGTCACGCAGCGCCCGCGGACCGGTCTCGCCACGTAGCGCCTCCCGCAGGAACTTCATGGTGTCGGTGAACTGGGTGAACACCATCGTCTGGGCGAAGCCGGCTTCGCGCAGCTCGATGAGCACGTCCTTCAGGCTTTCGAGCTTGCTGTCGGGCGGCAGGCGGCCGATGCCGTCGAGCAGCCGCTCGATGTCATGCGCCTCTTCGGCGGCCAGCGCCCGTTGCTCCAGCTCGGCAATCTCGTCGGTATCCGGCATCTCGTCCATCGCTTCGTCGTCGGGCGCGTCCTCGTCCGAGCCGGCCAACCGGCCCCGATCGTCTTCGTTCAAGCCGGCCAGCCGGCCCCGATCGTCTTCGCCCAAGCCGGTCAGCTCGCCACGGTCGTCCTCGTCCGAGCCGGCCAGCCGGCCCCGGTCGTCCTCATCCAAGCCGGCCAGTCGGCCCCGATCGTCCTCGTCCGAACCGGCCAGCCGCTCCCGATCGTCCTCGTCCGAACCGGCCGGTCGGCTCCGGTCATCCACCGCGATGGCGTCGAGATGCTTCCGCAGCGTGGCGCGCAGGGCGTGGAAGCTGCTTGCCAGCCGGCGGCGGTAGATCGTCATCACGAACCCCACCGCCGTGCGCTCGGCGGCGCCCGCCTGGTTCCAGGTGCTCACGATGTACTCCTCGACCGCGCCGTACAGCGCCCTCTCCTCCGGGGTCATGTCGATGAAGCGATCGTCCACCGAGCGGTCGGCGATCGGGGTCGTCAACGTTCCGGCCTTGAAGTAGCGGCGCAGCAGCTCCCGCGTATGCCGCGAGACCAGCCGCCGGATCGGGGTATGCGCCTGCACGATGCGGAGCGCCGCCCGGCGTTCTTCGGTCTCCAGTTGCCGGCGCGGGATGCTCGCGGGGTCGCGAAGCGCCCGCAGGACCTTGTTCGCCTTGAACCGGGAGAGCGCCGTGAGACGTCGCGCGTCTTCCGTCGCGACCTCCCCCCAGGAACGCTCGACGGCCTGGAACAATCCCGACATCCGGTCCAGCGCCTGCGAGGACGGACTCGGCTGTTCCAGATCCTCGAAGAAGCGGAGGAACGCTTCCGCGCTCCATTCGGGCGGCAGGCCCAGGAGATCGAGCAGGTCCCAGACCTCGACGGGATGCACCTGCATGGGCGTCGCGGTCAGCAGCACCAGACCTTGGGTGCGGACTTCAAGCCCCCGCATGAGCCGGAGCAGGGCGTTCGGCCCGCCCTCTTGCGGGGCGCCCGCCGCGCGCCGGCGCGCATGGTGCGCCTCGTCGAGCACCACCAGATCCCAGGGCGCGGCGTCTTCCAGCAGGACCGCCGCGCGCTCGCGCCGCCGCATCAGGTGGCTCGACGCGATCACCGCCGGCTCCTCGTGCCAGCGATGCGGGCCGGCCTCGGCCCGATGCCTCCCGCGTAGCGCCGGCGAGGGATAGCGTACGAGCTGGCGGCCGTCGTAGACGGGCCAGTTGAGGTTGAACTTCTCGCGAAGCTCGATCTGCCACTGCCCGAGGACCGCCTTGGGCGCCAGGACGAGGATGCGTTTCGCGCGGCCCGAGAGCCATGCCTGCCGCAGCAGCAGTCCGGCCTGGATGGTCTTGCCGAGCCCCACCTCGTCGGCGATCAGCAGCCGGGGCGGCCAGTGGTCGTAGAGCCGCTCGAACGCCTTGATCTGGTGCGGCCAGGGCGTGACCGCGGCGGTCGCCTCGCCGACCCGGATGCCGCCCTCGGGCAGGGGGGCGCGCGGGCGATGAAGGCCCAGACGCGGCTTCTCAAGTCGCCGGCCGGCGGCGACGCGGGCAACGGTTCCGGGGTCTCCGCGGGCGACCGCTCCGACTCCTTCGGAGGGAGCGCCGCGTCTTCCGCGGCGGCCCTGACGGGCGCCGGATCGGGCGCCTTCAGGCGGGCCGGGGTATCGCTGTCCGGCATGAAGCGCATCAGGTCCCGGCGGGCCGCATCGGGCACGTCGAGCACGATCACGCGCTTCGAGCGGTTCGCCCAGATGCGCGCGAAGTTGGCCTCCTCGTCGTCGACCCGGCCGGGCTCCGGCCCCCAGCTCGTATAGACGTTGATGCTCTCCCAGTTGCGCTGCCAGCCCGCGGCGGTCTCGTTGAGGCTGCCGTTCCAGGCAAGCCGGTCGCCGGTGCGGTCCGCGACGATGCCGGCCTTCTCGTGAAAGATGCCGTCGGAGGGGATCGGGCGGCCGTCGAGGTCGCAGGGCACGGCGACCTTCACCTCCAGATGGCCGCGCGCGATCATCCAGGCGAGCAGCTCCAGCGCTTCGCACGACGCCGGGTCGGGTGGGGCCAGGGGGAGGCTCGCCAGGCGTCGTTCTACAAGGTCGCGAAGCGCCTCGCCGCGCTCGATCGCCTCGATCTCGGACGGCTCCAGCGTGCAGCCCACGACGAGCCGCATCCGCCCGGCATTGCGCACCAGCCCTTCGATGCCGCGCGCGGCGAGCGCGAGCGCCCCGGCGTTGAAGTACCCGGTCAGCCGGTCGTAGCGCTCGGCGTCTTCGAGCACCGGGACGTAGAAGAGCTCGACGAGGTCGCCGTCGTCGGGGGTGTACTTGAGCTTCCAGGCGCGGTCGGAGAGCATGGGGTCAGCACTCGTCATGGACGAGATCGACGAGGCCGCCGTCGTCAGGGATGTATTCGAGCTTCCAGGTGCAGGCGGCGGGCATGGGGTCAGCACTCGTCATGGACGAGATCGACGAGGCCGCCGTCGTCAGGGATGTATTCGAGCTTCCAGGTGCGGTCGGCGGGCATGGGGTCAGCATCCGCCGTCGTGCCACGGAGATCTTCGCTCCGGCAGACATCCGGGACATGGGCCGGCGGGCATGGGGTCAGCACCCGCCGTCGCGCCATAGCTTGAGCTGTTCGGGCTCGCCGATCTCGTCCCGGTAGGCGAGCCGGGCGAGCTTGTAGAGCGCTTCGAAGTCGTCGCCCGCCGCCGCGGCCTCGCCCTCGACGTCGATGCCCGTGAACGCCCTGGACACCGGCAGCACCTCCAGGACGGCTTCGAGCGCCGCGAAGAAGCGCGGGTCCCGATCCGCCTGCGCCCCGGCGAGCAGCTCGCGGGCGGCCTGGAGGGAGCGGGTTCGCGCCGTATGGGCCGCGCGGTGGATGGCGTCGATCATGCCCTGGGAACCGTCGGGCGGTCCGAGCGCCCCTTTGGCCGCGCGTTGGGCGCTGTCCCACAGATGCAGGTTGCTGCCTTTCTTCTTCGCAAGCCGGTCGACGACGTCATCGTCCAGATCGATACCGACGGCGCGGGCGAGCCTGAGCGCTTCGTCGTAGGAGAACGCGGGCGCCCGGAAGGCGTCCCACGCGAGGACGAAGAACGCCGTCGCGGGATCGAGATCGGCGTCGGCCTTGAGATGGGTCAGTTGTTCCAGACGCCAGCGCTTCACCTCGCGCCGGGCGGCGTCGAGGGCGTCCTCCGGGGTGGTGGCGTAGGGGTCCCATTCTTCCTCGTCGAGCAACACCTGTTGCCGCCGGCGACGACGCTCCGCCGGCGGCTCGCGCGGCGTGCCCCGCTTGAGCGGCCAGTGGCGGGAGAACTCTTCGAGCGCCGGCCCGAAGGAGGCGAGATAGAGATCGACCCCCGCGATGCCCGCGTCCTGGAACTCGCCGACCCGCGCCCGCACGGCGCGCGCGACCCGCGGCTCCACGTCCTCCCAGTAGAGATCGGGCACGTCCTGCCGCGTCGGCTCGTAGATGCCCGGCGCCTCCCGCACCTGGAGGGGCGCGCGGGCGGTGTCCTGGTCTTGCTCGGATCCGCCTCGGTCGACACTGTCGAGAGGGGGGCGGGCCGGGGCAATCCGCTCCGGGGAGCGGTCGGCATCCTCCCGGCTGGCTTCGCTCCGGTCGATGCGGTCGGGAGGAGCGCGGACCGGAGCTACCTGGTCCGGAAGGCGGTCGGCGCCCTCCTGGCCGGCTTCGCCTGGATCATCCGGACCGGCAGAGCTGGAGCGGCCACCGGCGCGCGGGCGGCACACCAGGAAGATGGTGCTGTTGGCCGCCGCCTTGTCCTTGATGTGCAGGCTGCCTTCCGCCTCGGTGTTGATGGGCCAGGAGGCGGTGATGGCGAAGCCCGATTCGATCAGCCCCTTGGTGAGCGCGTCCCAGGCGCCGGTCGCCTTGTGGGTGAACATCAGCGTCATGATCCCGTCCGGCTTCAGCACCCGGCGGCATTCGGCGAAGATGGCCGCCATCCGCTCCCGGTAGTCCTGCCCGGCGAGCGCCCGCGCGCCCTTCTCGCCCCGGAACTTGGCCGGGTTGGCGACCGCCTCGTTCTCCTTGTCCGTGAGCTGGCGGCGGAACAGCTCGGGGAAGACGTGTCCGGCGGTGCGCTTGAGCCACACGTAGAAGAAGTCCGACAGCTCCGCGTACATCACGTTGTCGTAGTACGGCGGGTCCATCACGACGACGTCGATGGAGGCGTCCCCGAGATGGTCCAGGCTGTCGCCCGGCTTGCAGGTGATGGTGATCGGGGGTGGGGGAAGGTCCTGCTTCGTCGGTGCGGTTTGCCTGGTCGCCCAAGTCGTCATCGACAGTCCGGACGTTCGGGCTGACCGGCGCGGGGCTTCACCGTTGTCGTGGTCGATGGGGCCGGTGCGGCTGCCGCGGGCGGCGTGGCCGATGTGATCCGGGTGTTCGGTGTGTCTGGTGTCAACGGTATGGCCGGTGCGGTCGGTCCCGTCGAACAGGTCGCCATGTCCGACCGGGGCGTCGGGGCGGACCAGAGCGACGAGCTCGGCGATGCACTTCGCGGTCTGCTTGATGGCCCAGTCGTAACCGAGCCCGGTAATCAGGGGGGCCATCTCCGCATGAGACCAGCAGAATGCAAAATCGTGACGATTGAAGGTGTTTGCCACGACCTCTCGGGTCGGCATCCAGACGGACATGCGGGAGTTGTAGTTCAGCAGCTTGTCGAGTGAGAGCGCCAGATACCCGTAGGCCGCCTTCCGGCCCTCGTCCAACCGGCCTGCGGCCCGGTCGGCACAAGCATTTGCCGGAAGACCTCAACGCTCGTGCCGTGGCAGAGAAGCTGACGGGGCGAGAACAAATCGAGCCACTGGTTCATGCCGTACCGTTGCGGCTCGGTCGTCTTGTTGCCGTCCGGGATTCTCTCGCTCGGCACGAGGTCGAAGGCTTCCCACTCCGGCAGCTTCTCGTCGAGCCGCGCCCGGACCTCGGCGCCGTTGTCGTCCTCCGGCCGCGGTGCCCGGTAGCCGCGTACCCACTTCTCGCGGAGCCGCCCCGTCTTCGTCCCGACCTCGACCCGCTCCTTGTAGACGACGGCGTAAAGCTGTTCTCCCATCCTCCCGGCCTGCGCCTGTTCCTTGATCACGTCCCCGTCGATCACCCGCCCGCAGTCGGAAAACGGGCAGGTCCCGTCACCGCGTGCCACCGTGCCGGGCGATTGGTCTGTCAGGGAATTCACGATGTCGAACGTGCAGGTGCGGCCTTCCGATCCGGGGCCGTCGCCGAGATGCGGCGTCAGTCTGACGCCGGTGCCGCCGGGTGCAAGCCGCCAGTTTGGCGAGAGCGGAACGAGCCCGTCGCAGTACGGACAGGTGATGGTCCGCGCCCACAGATAACCGACGATCTGAACGCCATCGGGTTCAGGAGGAAACACACCCTCGTACTTCGGCTCCGCCCGGCGGATGAACTCACGGCTCAACGCCTGAAACGATTCAAGCGCGGCGTACCCGTGTCGGAACGGCCAATCGACGGTGGCCATGAGAATCAGCGCGGCGACGGGGTTGAGGTCGTTCGCCAGGGAGGCAGTCCCCAGCCGCTCCGTTTCCATGGGAATGCTGCCGCCGCCAGCGGACGGGTCGAGTACCGAAATGGTGGGTAATGGGCGTCCCGTCGCGCTCGCCAACCAGCCCTTGTCTTCACCACTTGGTGCATACGTGAAGGCACGTTTGTAGCCATAGGGGTCCGGCCCCAGATTTTCGCCCGTGCGCTTCGCCACATCGATCCGGCTTCTGGTCGCCACCGGATCGCCATGAATCCCGATCACATGAAGGAACCGCTCCCGATCCGCGTCCGCCGGCAGGAGGGAGGCCAGCACGGCGGCCCGCGACGCCACCAGCGGACGCCGCGCCCACCAGACGTGCAGGTAATAAATCGGCGGCAGCGCGGTCATCGACCGCCGCTCGCGGATACTCTCCTCACCAAGCGCCGCGATCGGCAACCACCGCTCGATCAGCCGGATATCGGTCATGCGCTTCGGTCGCTCGCCCGGTGCTTCGGCCCGGTGACCAGGAACCAGAGGGCCGTGTGAGGTGGATCCCAGCGGTTGGACAGGGATCACGATTCAGTCAGTGTCTTCTGCCATGATCATAGCAGTGAGAGAGAGGAGCAGAAGATGAGACGCAAGCGCAGGAATCATTCGGCGTCGTTCAAGGCGAAGGTGGCGGTGGCCGCGGTTCGCGGTGAGAAGACCCTCGCGGAACTGGCTCAACAGTACGACGTGCACCCGAACCAGATTCAGGACTGGCGAGGCCGCTTGGTGGGCAGCGCCGAGCGCCTGTTCGAACGCGGGGCCGCACGAGACAACGACACCGAGCACCAAGTCAAGGAGCTGCACGCGAAGATCGGACAGTTGACGATGGAACGGGATTGTTTATCCGGCAAGCTCGGTCATTGAGCCGCCCCCGGCGCAAGGCCATGATCGAGCGGGGTCACTCATTGGCGGTGACGCATCAGTGCGAGCTGCTGGCGCTGTCGCGTTCGAGCGTGTACCACCAGCCAGCACCGGTCTCGGAACAGGACCTGAAGGCCATGCGCCTGCTCGACGAGGCCCATCTTCAGTTCCCGTTCTACGGGAGCCGTCGATTGAGCGATTGGCTCGGGGAACGTGGGGTGAAGGCCAACCGCAAGCGAGTACAGCGTCTGAGTGGACAACGTGTTCGTGGAACGGCTGTGGAGGAGTGTGAAGTACGCGGAGGTGTATCTGCACGCCTACGAGGGCGTGGCCGCGGCTCGCGCGGGACTGGGCCGCTACTTCCGGTTCTACAATGCCGAGCGCCGCCATCAGGGCCTTGGGCGCAGGACACCCGACGCGGTGTATGCTGACAGCGGCTCATGGCCCAAGGCAGCGTGAAGCTGGCGAACCAACGGGGGCGGAGTACACTTATCGCCCTGTCCAATAATCGGGGTCCACTTCTGACTAAAACCACTGGAACGCAGGAGAAGAAAATGAACACGATGAGCGCAGTGAGAGAAATAAGTAAAGGAAGAGAGGACTGGAAGAAGAAAAAGGACGATGTAATCCGGCTGATCAAAAGCCAAGAATTTGATAGGGAGCGGATTATACTGTTCGCGAGCGGATGGTGTGAAAACAGCATCCTCGTCAAGACGGCAATATGCAAAGAAGAAACATGGAAAAGAATCGAAGAAGATAACAGACACAGGTGGGACGATATGACGATGGATACAAGTTTATGGTGCGGCATGGTCGAAGGAGGGGGACAAGCACCGAGGATCGAATATGGTGAGGAGAAAATGAGGATCGGAGGAGATAAACACGAAAATCCTGGAGCGGCAGATCGGGTGGTGGAACACAGAACATTCGAAGGGATGACAGGAAGAAAAGACTACTACGATATAAGGCAGGAACTTCTGTGGGCGCACGGATTACATTGGGTAAGAGAAAACAAGGCGTGGTGCAGATTGGATGATAATGGAGATGTGGAAGATGTTATCAAAATAGAAGAAATAGACAATACGAAAATCATACATGCAAACAGCGAAATGATGGAAATGCAAACTACAGCCAGAGGCGAACTGATCCTGCTCGTGTTCGATTGCATGTGGACGAGAGAAAACTTCAAAGAATGGAAGATTCAGGAAACGAAGAAAAGGATCGAAGCATCAGTAGGTCTGTACTACGAAGAACACGAGGAAGAAGATCAAGGATGGATAAGAGGAGTGAAAGTAATCAGAAAGAGGCACGACAAGTACACCTTGGCTGCCCATATAAACTCAAAGACTACGGAAAAAAGGTACGAAGAATTTCTGGTATGTGACTGGAGACACAGAAGATTAGTCAAGATGACGCTAGAACCGAAAAATATGACATCTTATTACGAGAATGCGGAGGGTAAACCCTACGAAATCTCTCCCATCTTTTTCGACGGGGAAGTACTGAGCAAATACAAGATGGACAAGGAAAAGTACACGCTGACGGCAAGTAGCATAACTTGCCGGAATGCTTGGCATATCAAGAGCTGGGACTACAACGAAGAAGGACAAGTATTTGCGTATGCAAAAGATCTGGCAGGCATCCCATATGAAGAACAGATGCACTGGAAACAATTCAACGAAAAACCGAAGGCATGGTTACCCGAAAGAACGATAAGGACAGATTTCATTGGCAAATGGAGAGAGATTGAACCAGGAATAGAGAGACTGATAGAGACAATAAGAAGGATAATGAGAAATAAACCGGAATGGTTCGAAGCGGAAATGGATGAACTTGAGGAGCAAATACAATATCCTCTGAGCAGGAGCAAAGATGAATGGGCGCAGAGCATAGCAGCCATGCAACAAGTAGTAGTGGAAGGACTAAAGGCGCAGGGGTTGAAACGTATATGTATACGCAGGGGTAAGGGAAACATCACAGAAGACGAAAAGAAATGGAGAGGCATCCGATGGGCACAAGAAGCACTGGTATACGGTGGGATGGACAAGAAAGAAGCGGAGAAGACAGTAGAAAGCCTGAAGGAGCTCCAACAGGTACGAAGCTGGATGTGGGGACATAAGAGAGGAGAAAGCTGGAGTGAGAAAGTGAGAGATTTGTTGGAGGAGTACGGAACGGCGAGAGAACACGTAAGAGGAATGGCCGAGAGATGTGCCGAAAGTCTAGATACTCTGCATAAGATGCTGAACAAAGAACAAGAGTGACATAGAACATCAAGCGGAACGAGCCATCCATCGAACCATTTGTTGATCTCGCCCCTCGCGAATCCTCCAGCTTCGAGGAATGTTGGATCAAACTTTCAGGTGCCATCGTGTCCATTTCTTGCCATCTCCATTTGTTGTCAGTGGATTTTTAGCGATCTGGCCCTGCGACCACCGCTCGATCAGCCGGGCGTCAGCCATCCGGCCGACCCGGTCGTACGGCTACGGGGCCGCGCCCCCTTTCCCTCTACTCGACATCTTCGGCTCGCGTTTCCTTCGGTAAGGGAGACCAGCACGACGGCCTGCGACGCCACCAGCGGGCGCCGCGCCCGCCAGACGTGCAGGTAGTAAATCGGCAGCAGCGCGGTCATCGACCGCCGCTCGCACGTGCTCTCGACGCCGATCTCCGCGATCGGCGACCACCGCTCGATCAGCCGGGTATCGGTCATGGTTGCCTCCCGCCGCAGGGTGATTTCATGCCGACCGACCCGGGCCCGGGAAAGCGGACAGGCTCGGCATCATTGGGGACACCCCTCCTTGGGAACACAGGCGTCTCGCTCGCATCAACTGTCGCGGCCCCGCCCTTCGCAGGCGGGCGAGATACTCGTGTCTCTGGGATGCGCTGTCCCAGGACCTCCGCTGTCCGCGCCCGACCGAACCGGCCCACGCGCGCACGCCCTTTCCGCCACATGGAATCACCCTGCCGCCGGGGGTTGCTGCCATCGTTTCACCGCTCACCGCCCGGTGAGCTTCGGGCCGGTGCACAGGACGTAAACCGGCTCGCCGAGTTATCGGCATCCGCTCTCGATGCCGAGCGCCGTGATCGGCAACCACCGTTCGATCAGCCAGACATCGGGCACCGGCTCAAATCCAGTCGCGGGGTTCTTCCGCCAGAACGCGCTCGCCCAATTGTCCGAAATACGAACGATTGGTAGTGAAGAATTTGTGCAGACTGCCGTTCTGCGGCAAAAGTCGGCTGTGCGCCCAATTTCTCATTGCGTTCGAGTCGCCACGATACTTCGGCATCATCCCGGAGAGATTGCTCCAATAATCCTTCCGCGCCCGCCGTAATCGCTGGACGTTCAGGCCCAGAATCCAGATGGTCATTTCCACGTTGTCCACGGACCATCCGGTGGATTGGCACGCGCTTGCATCGACTTCGATTCGACCGTCCGGACGTACGCGCGTCAACGACGGCAAGTCCGGCAATGTCCTCGGATCCACGAATGCCGGGGCGACGTTGTCGCCCTTCGCATGGCCGCAACTATACTCCGGCCGCGAAAACCGCTCAGGATCTTGTCGAACGTTGGGGTCATTCGAGGCGCCGCCACAGCAACAGGCGATCATGTTCCCGGCGTCGAGAGCGTGGGCCGCGCCGCGATTCGGGTCGCTTACCGGAATGACGTGCTCGACCTGGCAGTCTCCCTCGCGAAGATCGATCTCGCAGTAACCGCAGAGCCCGTGCTGAAGGTCGGCGAGGTTCTTGACAAGTTCCAGGTAGCGTTGACGCCCCGCCGGACGGTTACGATATCCTCGCCAACTCGCTTTAGGGCCGGCCCGATTCTGGTATTCGACAAGACCGGGAATGGGTCCCGGGAATTGTCGTATCCGTTTCAAGACGTCTTCTCCAGCCGTTCGAAGATTTCCTGCCGCTCCATCTCCATATCCGCCGCGTCGAGCGCCGGGTCCCTGGCGGAAAGACTTTCAAGCTCGTTCCTAAGTGCCATGGCCTCTTCGGATCGACCGTGGCCGTCATCGACAAGACGCATGTATTCGTCGAGCTTCTTCACGAATTCGTTGTGTTCGGCGGCCGGCCGTTCCCGCACGCCCATAACCGCCTCGAGCACGCTTCCCGCCTCGGCGCCGTAGGTCGGCGCCGAAGATTGCCCCGCAACGATACGCGCGTTCTTTCGGTGCAAGTGTATGACGTGTTTCGGATGAACCGTCGTCAGCACCTGAGGGCTGTGGGTGGAGACGATGAACTGCGTGTTCGGGAAGGTCCGCCTCAGATCGGCCAGAATCCGCTGCTGCCATTGGGGGTGCAGGTGCAAATCGACCTCGTCGATCAGCACCACCGCTTCCGACCCGAGCGGGTCGTCGAGATGCGGGTTCCCTTGCGCCATGCGCCGGGCGAGGTCGGCCGCCATCGCCAGGACGATCCGGTAGCCGCCGCTCAACTGGTCGAGCGCGAGCTCTGCCGGCTTGCCCGCTTCCGAACCCATGGACACGGAGAAGCGCAGGGGCCGGAGCTTGATCCGGGGGTCGGAGACGCCGGGCACCATGCGTTCGATCGCCGTGCGAACAGCGCCTAGTTCCGTCAACTGGTAATCCCAGTTCCGCCGTTCCTTCTTTTCCCGCAACTCCTCGTTCTCCAAGGCGTAGAACCACTTGAAGAACTCCCTGAAGTTGGCGCGGGGGGCGAGCGCTCCTTCCAGCGCCGCGTAACGCGGGAACTCCGTCTTGAAGCCCCGGCGCCGAAGCGGCGCGTCGAACACCGCGCGGTCCGTGTCGTAGAAGGCGACGATGGGGAGATCGAGCGGTTCCGCTCCCTCCCGGTCCGCGGCGACGATGCCGTCGATCGTGTCTCTCAGGCGCTTGAGCCTCACCAGACGCTTGAGCCTCACCAGACGCTTGAGCCTCTGCCGTTGCCATTCGAGCCCGCCGACGGCGCACAGCGCCACCCGCAAAGGCCGGGACCCGCGCATGTCCGTATCTAGAAAATCGATGCCGGAAACGTCGGGCAACAGCCGGGGAATGCTGCCGAGTCCCACGGCGATGGCGCTCAGGACGCTGGTCTTTCCGTGCCCGTTGGCGCCGTGGAACACGGTCAAGTCGGGATCGAGCGGCAGGTCGAGCGTCTCAATGGCGCGGTAGTTCTCGATCTCCACCCGTTCGAGCTTCATTGCTCGTCCCTCCTTCGCGTCCGTGGCTCGGTCAGCAGGCACCGCAGCGCCGTCAGCACCCGACGGGGATGCCTGCGGTGCATCGCCATGCCGAGCCAGTAGGCCGCTTCCTCGCGCCCCATCGCCTCGATGCCTTCGGCCACCGCCCGCATGTTGCCCCGGCTGCGCATGGGCGCGAGCACCCGGAACAACAGGCCCAGGGTCAGCGCCAGATCTTCCGTCAGGGCGTAGCCATGTCTTTCCCGCCGCCGGCTCGGACCCAGCTTGATGCCCGCGCTCCCGAGCCGCTTCAGCACCCGGTGCTCGACCAGCTCCAGGTTCCGGCCCCGCAGCCCGGCGATGCGCGTCGCCGATGTGATCTGCGGCGTCGCGGCCGAGGGCATCTGCCAGATCTCGTATTCGGTGTCGCCCGGCCGGTGGCCGCGCACCCGCAGCTCGTAGCGCGGCGCCGATTCCGGCGTCTCGACCAGAGCCATCCGCTTCACTCGCGTCACCATGTCACTCCTCCTTGGCTTCCGCGGTCGCCGAGACGTAGGCGGCGCCGCTGGCGAACCTGCACGAGCGCTCGGTGATGAGGGCTTCCACGTCCCAATGTGGTCGATGGATCATTGCCCGATGAAGTCCTGGAGACGGCAGGCGGATCCGAATTTTTCGACCGTCCATGGTCTCCCGGAACCAAGCGGCCTCCGTAGTCGAAGCGCGCCGGACGATGCCCCGACAGGTCGAAGCGTGACGCCGGATTCCTGGATGGTTCGTTCGACCGTCCTGCCTCTGCCCGTGCGTGCCGAGCCGGATTGATCGATCCTCGCGGTAGCATAGGCGTTCGTCGTGCACGAAAGAATACGTTGCACGTCGCGCCGGTTCGGCAGGCTGCCGCGGCCCCTGCGCCAGGGCGTGAGCACCGCAAGGGGGTCAGGGACCAGAATCCGCTCCCATACACCATCTTCATGGGCGTTTTCCGATCCGTGGTGCGGAACCTTGAACACCGAGGCTCTGCCGGCCGGCCGTGATCGACTTTGCAGCACTCCCGTCCAACCGCGCTTCTCCAAATCCGAACCAAGCAGTACCGCGACATCGGCCACCCCGATCCAGAGTGCGACGGCAACCTCGTTGGGAGACAGGGCAGGAATCCGCGTTTTGCTTTGACCTTCGCCCGGAAACAGTCGCTCGATTGATCTCAGGAAATCCAGGAAAAGCGCGTCGTCGGGTGAGAGTGACCAGATTTCACACCCGCCCTGAACCAGAACACGACGATCGGCGGACGCAAGCGTCGGCTTCCGGGCTGCCTGTACAAGCCGTGAGAACACGCTGTGAATTTCACGAACTCCGGAACCGGCGACGGATAGGTGTCGCTTTTCCAGTGCATCGACGGCGGCGAGAAATTCTTCCCGGCATAGTACGCCAGCGCAGCAGAAAACAGCCTCGTCGCAGATTTCGACCAGTTGCGCCATCCCGCGGATGTGATCGTCGTGCCAGTGGGTCGCCACGACCAGAACGACGGCCTGGGAGGGATCGACGTCGATGCTTTCCAGATACTGCAAGGCCCTCGGCGTTCCGGCCGCGTCGATACAGGAATCGATGAGGATCCACGCGCCATCGCCGACGTGCAGGACGATGCTCTCACCATAGCCGGGACCGAGAAGCGTGAGTTCGAACTCGCCTTTTCCCGGCGGCCGGTTCGTTTCCGTCACAACCCGAGCGACTGCATCGTTTCGCGCGCCCACTCCCTGCCTTCCCGCACATCGGCCCTGGTAATGCGGGGAAGATCGCGAAATACGATTTGGGATACGCGCTTCTTTGTCCCCGACGCGGAGCGTTCATAACCGATCACCCAGCGGAAGATGCTCCCGGTGCGCATCCTTTCGGCATCGGCATCCGAGATCTCGGTCAGTGGAATCACCGCTTCCTCTTTTTCATGTGACGAGCCGACCGTCAGATCGACCAGGCGCGCCACGAAGTCGGCAGCGCCGACGTCGACGACGTATCCTTCCCACTCCTGTAGCGCATGGAAGGTTGCCGACGGCACACGGCGCGGGGGGCGGGGCGGGAGCGTGCTCACGAGCCGGGAGGCGTCGTCGTGCTGCTCTCGACCGACAGGCGCCCGCAGGGTTGCCGATATCGCGTCCCTGTTGTGTGTGTTCGTCGCCAGGTCGGCGTTCGTTCCATGTTCCAGCGCCAGGCGAACGGCCTCGTCTGCGGTCCGAAGGAGATCCTTTGCCTCGGCATCCGTATCGAAGCCACTGCGCTCGCCAAACGCATCGGTACGTTGTGCCGCGATAAACGAAGCCGTCCGGGACATGAACTAGACCTCCTGATGCGTCGCCAGGGACATGATGTGATCGATGATCCCTTCGCTACGTTCCAATGACGCATCGAAGGTGTTGGCAAAAAGCTCCATCAAACGTCCGCTGGCTCCGGGGCCGGTTGCATTGTCAATCGTGTAGTGGTCGTTGACGCGAACGTAGACGCCGAACCGCCCCTCGCCGATGCGGTAGGACGGCTCCACCGTGACGTTGATTCGCCCGCCCGCCGGCCTTCCTTCGGGATTGTTCCGTGACATCGTGAGCGACGTCATACCACCTTGCAGGCCGTCCGACCCAAGCTCTCGACCCCAGGTGCCCCATGGCTCCACCGGCGCCAGCGTCCTTCCCATTCGATCCCTTACCGCCAAGCTCCGTACCCGGAAATGTACCTCGCGATTGATTCCGAAATCTCTGAGAGGCGTATGGTGCAGGTGCTCCTTGAACACACGCACGACCAGATCGTGCAAGCGGACATGGGGCGCCTGCAAAGTTCCAGCGGAAAAACGATCGGGCGTCACCTGCAGACGAAGCCAGTCCGTGTTGAACGCAGTGATCTGTTGATGCGCAATCTGCAACTCTGCGTTGGCCACGGCGCTCTCCGGCAGGAAGCCGTTCAGCGCGAACCAGGCGGGAGTGAAAATCGCCGGGTTGAAGTCGCCGACCAGGACAACGTCCACGCCATCGATCTCCGGCTCGATCCGCATGGTGCCCGTCCCCTCCGGTGCCGACCGATCCGCGGGCGACGATTTCAGGAAACGATCCGCCCGGCCCACGGTTCGGTCAACAGCATACGAAGCGCCATCAACACCTGCCGCGGGCGCTTGCGGTGCATCGTCCTCCCGAGCCGGCAGGTCGCCTCCTTGCGCCGCACCGTCTCGATGCCCTCGGCAACTGCCCGCATGTTATCGCGGTTTCGTATGGGCGCAAACGTGCGACTCGTACCGGGGCGCGGACTCCCGCGTCTCGATTCGCGAAGCCCGTTCCAGCCGCGCCATCAAGGTTTCGCTTCCGCGGTCGCCGAGACGTAGGCGGCGCCGCTGGCGAAGCGGGACAGCCGCTCGGTGAGCTTCTCGGCCGCGTCGCCCTGCATCGCCAGGCCGTCGGCAAAGACGAGCTCGAACCCCGCCTGCAACGTCCGGGCGCTTGCGTCGCGTAGCTGCGGCTCGATGAACTCCCGCACGGGCTGCGCATCCGCCACCGGCCCCCGGAACTCGAGCTCGAACGAGCCGCCGTTGCGGGTCTCATACCCGCCCTCGAAGGTCACCGTCTTGTCCGCCCCGGAGACCGCCCCCACCGCCCCCAGGAGGCGGAAGGCGTCCCCCGCCTCGAACATGCGGATCGTCAGTACCCCGATCCTGTCCACGCCCCCGGCGCGGGCCTGCTCCCACAGCCGTACCAGCGCTTCCTTGAGCAAGCCTTCGGCGGTGAAGGAGGCACGCTGCCGTTCCGAGGGCGAGCCGCCCGCCTGCCCCGGGGGAGGGGTCGGGTGAGGGACCGCCCCCGGCGATCCGCCCGAAGGGCCGCCGCCTTCACCGCCCGGCGCCGGGGGGACGGACACGGGCGGCGCAGGCTCCGCCGGCTTCGGACGCGGCCAGACCTCCATGTTCCGGGCGTACACCATGGTGAAGACCACGGACTGCTCGTCGATCGCGATCTCGGCCGGCGGGTCGCCGGGGCCGAACAGCAGATCCCCGCGCCGGTAGACGTACTCGCCCTGTTCGATGCCGCGCCGCACCCCCCGCACGAACACGTCGTCACCCGACAGGATGGGCAACCCCGGGTCGCGCCGGAACTCGTCGCGCAGCGCGCGCGTCGCAATCCGGCCCTTCTTCAACGGCGTGCGGTCGCGCACGTAGGCCGGCGAATCGGGCTCGTCTTCGGGCAGCCGCAGCTTGCCCAGATCGCGCAGCGCCCGCACCACCTGCCGTTGTCCCACGCCGGGGCGGTCCGACGCGGAATGCACGTCGATCGCCGAGTGCGCCAGATCCGCGCCGCTCGTGCCGACCCGGTGGCGCGACGGATAGAACACGTGCCGGTAGCACTGTTGCACGGTGATCGCGAGCTCCTGCTCCGAGCGGGCTTCGAGCTCGCGCACCTTGGCCTGCTGGTGCTCGGCCAGCTCCGCCAGATGCTCGGGCTTCTTCATCTCCTGCAAGGCGAGGCGCCGGCGGGTGCGCTTGCGCATGTCCGCCGTCCTCGCATCGTCCGCGACCACGAAGACCAGGTGGTTGCGCAACGCCCGCAGGGCCGAGCCTTCCGAGCCCTTGCGCGAGAAGATGCGCTCCACCAGCTCGGGGATGGCCTCCACCGCCGCGCCGATGGTCACCGCGTCGTAGGACGTCACCACGAGCTTCGGCCGCCCGTCCCCGACCTCGTCCGGCACGTCGAAGGGTCCCCCGGGGAAGGCCACCATCTCGAACACCCGGCCGCCGAAGATCTCGCGGATACGGTCGTTCAGATGCGCCCGGACCTCGCCCGCGTCCACGTGCCGCTCCGCGCGCCGGACGATCTGGCTCAGGTTGGCCTCGGCGAGAAAGCGCATCGGTGCGCCCGGCCGATCGTCGAGATAGGCGGACTCCGCGATGAACTTCCGCCGCGCCTCCTCCACGAAGCTCACGTCCACGGCCGGCCCCAGCACCGAGTAGCGGAGTTGCTCGGGCGAGAGCCCCTTGAGCGGATCGTTGAACGCGAAGGTGTGCATCAGGATCGTCCGCGCGACGTATCCCGCATAGGGCGGCATCCCACGGTGATGCACGGCGTCGATCTCCTGTGCGAGCGCGCGCTTGCCCGCCGCTCCCGCCGCCACGTCCCGGGTGATCGCCGGGGTGAAGGCGGATTGTTGCAGGCGCGTCACGACCTCCTGGCGGATCGGCTCGTGGCCCGGATCGACGTGGTGGAGATGGATGGCGGTCGCGTCCGCGGGGCGGTGCTCCCACAGGTGCGAGACGGTACGCGCCAGAAGCCGCAACATGCCGCGCACGCGCTGGAAGTTGGCCAGCGTCGCAGTCTTGCCGGTCAGCGTCTCCAGCACCTCGGGATGCAGGGGATAGCTCGCGAGGAAGGTCTCCGCGGTCTCGGGGCGGGCGGCCTCGGCGGAGAGCGACTCCCCGTGCGCCGTCCACAGGCTCCGGTAGGCGTCGACCACGGCTGCGGCCTTCGCCTCGTCGATCTCCTCGAACAGGCGCCGGCGCAGGACCTGGACGGTCTCGTCCTCCTCGGTCGGATTGAGCAGCGTCGCCTTGCGCGCCGACACGCTCTCCGCCTCCGCCATCCGGTCGGCGATGAACTGGTTCTCCTCGCTGTACGCATCGGTGGCCCGCCCGTCCTTGCCGATCGCCAGCGTGTAGACCAGCGCCGCGTTCGGCGCACCCTCCACCGCCTTGAACAGCGAGGTCAGGAAGGCGGTCAACTGCTCGTGGGCGTCGTCGAGGCGGCGCACCTTGCGCAGATACACCGAGAGCTCGTCGAGCAGGATCAGGGCCGGCTCGCCGCCGAACAGCTCCCGCAGGGTCTCGGCGCCGGGCGCCACCCGGCGCTCGTCGCTCGGGCGCACCCGTTCGTAGCCTTCCCGCCCGGCGAGGGCATAAGCCATCTCGCCCCAGGGCGTATGAGCCAGCACGCCTTCGCCCATCGCCCGCCCGTTGGCCGGGTCGGCGTTCTCCCCGTCGAAGGCGGCGATGCGCACGGGTCCGGCCGGCGCCAGCGCGGGCTCCAAGAACTCCGCGACGTTCGCGACGCCCCGCATCCCGCGCGCCGCGTGCACCAGCGCGATCAGCCCGTGGGTCTTGCCGCCGCCGTAGGAGGTGTCGAGGCGGAAGATCGCGGCGGCCTCGCCGCCTGCGCCGGTGAGGCGCCGCCCCACGTTGGCGAGCAGGTTCCTGAGCCCCCGGGTCGGGTACGTCCGGGCGAAGAAGCGGGCGGGGTCGAGATACTCCGCCCCGCCCCTGCCCCCGACGACCTGCGCGAGATCCGCCGCGAAGTCGGCCTCGGCGATCGCTCCCCGGAGGACGTCGCCGCGCGGACGCGCGGTCTCGAAGATCGTCGGGATAGTCATGGGTTGCGCTTCGCCCTCATGTCCTGCGTCACTTGGCCGGACCGCATCCGTTCCGGTGTGGCGTTCGTCGTTCCGTGCGCGAGTGCCGTCATCGACCGCCGCTCACGGATACTCTCCTCGCCAAGCGCCGCGATCGGCAACCACCGCTCGATCAGCCGGGCGTCAGCCACCCTGTCGGCCCGGCCGCACGGCTACGGGGCGTGCCTCCTTCTCTCTACTCGACATCATCGGCCCGCGTTTCCCTCGGCTTCGCCAGATCCTGCCAGAGATCCCAAGCGCCTTCCTCGACTGATTTGCCGCACCGCCCGTGGCTCAGGCCGAAACCTCCGGCCCGACCCTGCTCAAGTGGCAACTCCGCCAGCAGCCAATGCCTGTCCCGCGGACAGCGCGCGCGCCGCCAGAGGCCGGGCCGGGCGGACCTGGGAGTCCGCTACGCGAGCAGCCAGCCGCCGAAGATGTCGCCGTCCGCGCCGGGCGGACCTCGGGAGTCCGTACATCTGTTCAACGGAATTGTTGTCAACAAAACGGTTGACAACTGATTTGTTGATGTTACGATGTTCAACAAATCTGTTGAATACGGAGGCGCCAGCCATGAAATCGTCCACCGGGCGCTGGGTGAGCGGCGATGACTTCTTCGATCGCGAGCCGGAGTTGCAGGTGCTGGAGTCGCGAGTTCGCGGCCGTAACCACGTACTACTGAGCGGACAGCGGCGCATGGGCAAGACCAGCATCCTCCGGGAGCTTGGCCGGCGGCTCGAAGACCAGGGATGGGACTTCCTCTTCACCGACGTCGAGGGAGCGACCTGCCCGGAGGACGTGATCGCCGACATCGCGGAGGCCGCGCACCCGATTCGCTCGATCTCGTCGCGCTTCGTCACCACGATGGGGCGCTGGGTCAAGGAGAACGTCGAGGAGGTCGGGGCGGGGATCAGCGCACAGGACTTTCGCGTGAAGATCCGCGCCGGGCTGAACGCCGGAACCTGGCGGCGTCACGGTGAACGACTCATCCGCGAATGCTCCACGCACGACAAGCCGATCCTCCTCGTCATCGACGAACTGCCCATATTCCTCAAGCGAATGCTCCGCGAGGACGGCGGCGAAGGGCGGGTCGAAGAGTTCCTGAGCTGGCTCCGCGGTGCGTTCCAGAGGCTCGAAGGCGGCTCCCCGGTGCTCATCGTATCCGGCAGCATCGGGCTCGCTCCTCTGGTACACCGGCTCGGCATATCCGATCGCATCAATCACCTCGATCCCTTCACGCTGAGACCCTGGAGCCTCGAAACCAGCGTCGAGTGCTTCGAACGTCTCGCCGAGAGTCACGGAATACCGATAGACGACGGCGTGGCAAATGCCGTATACGAAGCACTCGGTATCGGTATTCCTCACCACGTACAGTCCTTCTTCGCACGTCTTCGGGAGTCCGCCATGATGAAGAAGCGCGACCGCGTGACGATGGCCGACGTCGCCGAAGTCTACCGCACCGAACTTCTGGGACCCTCGGGGCAGAACGACTTGGCGCACTACGCGACACGTCTCGAGGAGGGGCTTGACGACGAGACGAGCTACTCGATCGCCATGAAGATCCTGGCTGAGGCAGCTACCCAAGGGGTATTCACGGCCAACGCCCGCCGCTGCCTCGAAGGACTGTATTCCGTCGTGATCGACGATTCTTCCCGCCGCATCACGGAGACGCTCGACGTCCTGGTGCATGATGGCTATCTCGAAGCCGGACGTGACGGTCATCGTTTTCCGTCGCGCTTGTTGAAGGACTGGTGGTCTGCGCGTTTCCGCGATCACCATACCCCCCTTGATCGCCACTTTCCGGATGAAAACTGAAGGCCGATGGAGCTTCCAATGAACGAATTGCTTGGGCCACGGAGACAGATCCGCAAGTTCAATCCGGGGACGTTTCAATCCGACGAAGAGTTGAGCAGGCAATTCGTGGTCAGGGAGCGCGAACTGGGCATCGTGCTCGAAATCCTCCACGGAAACGTCGGTGCGCCGTCGTGCCAACACGTCCTGCTCGTGGCGCCTCGCGGGCGGGGAAAAACCATGCTGCTGGCGCGCGTTGCCGCGGAGTTGCGCACCAACCGGGAGTTCTCCGAACAGTTGCTGCCGATCCGGTTCATGGAAGAGAGCCAGGAAATCTTCAATCTGGGCGACTTCTGGCTCGAAACGCTGTTCCACATCGCAAGGGAGATTGGCAAGAACGATCCCGAAACTTCGCGAGAGCTCAGGGATACGCACGCCGATCTGGCGGCCCGGTGGCGCGGGAAGGAACTGGAGGGGCACGCTCGTGCTGCCGCCCTGGAAGCGACCGATCGGACGGGAAAGCAAATCGTCCTGATGGTCGAAAACCTGCAAACGCTGTGCGGAGACGTGGACGCCGATTTCGGATGGAAGCTCCGCAAGACATTGCAGTCGGAACCCCGGATCATCCTGCTCGCTACCGCCACCAGTCGTTTCAAGGGACTGGATGACGCGAAAGAACCTTTCTTCGAGCTGTTCCGAATCGTCCGCCTGGAGCCGCTGGATACCGAAGGGTGCCGACGTCTGTGGCAGATGGCCAGTGGCGACACCGTAAGCGAACGGGAGATCAGGCCGTTGGAGATCCTGACCGGCGGCAACCCCCGTCTCCTGGTCATCGTCGCAGGATTCGCACAGCACCGATCCCTGCGCCAGCTAATGGAAAATCTGGTCAGTCTGATCGACGATCATACCGAGTATTTTCGTTCGCACCTGGCAGGCTTCGCAAAGACTGAACGCCGCGTCTATCTCTCGGTGATCGACCTCTGGCAACCGTCGAGCACCGGCGAGATCGCGGCCCGTGCCCGCATGGACGTCCGATCCGTATCGACCCTGCTCGGGAGACTGGTCAATCGAGGTGCGGTCATCGTGGAAGGAAGGGGCAAGAAGCGGCTGTATGCTGCCGCGGAACGCCTCTACAGCATCTACTACAAACTGCGGCGGGAACGTGACGAAGCGGCTGTCGTGCGGAATCTGATCTTGTTCCTGGTCGTATTCTATACCGATGATGAAATGACAGAAATGTTCGTCAATCTGAATTCGGAAGCGATGCAATCATCAACTATTCGCGAAGGAATCGAGCGAGCCGTAGCCGAAACTCCGCAACTCGGTAAATTCTTTCCCAATATGGTGCAGCCATATCCAGAGAAATCCAAGCAGACCACGATCCACGACGAGGTAGCCAAGCGTTTCGGAGACAGTGACGCCCTGGAGCATCGGGAGAAGTTGGCAATAGAACTGATCAACAAAGGGATGACGAAAGGATGGCTTGGTGAGGCCGATGCCGCGATTGTGCTCTTCGACGAGGTAATCGAGCGTTTCGGAAACGGTGACGCCCCGGAGCTTCAGAAACAGGTGGCCAAAGCACTGGTCAACAAGGGTGTGACGCGGGGGCAACTTGGTAACGCTGAAGCGGAGATCGCGGTCTACGACGAGGTAGTCGAGCGTTTCGGAGACAGTGACGCGCCGGAGCTTCAGGAGCAGGTGGTCAAAGCACTGTTCAACAAGGGTGTGACGCGAGGGCAACTCGGGGAGACCGATGCAGCGATTGCGGTCTACGACGAGGTAGTCGAGCGCTTCGGAGACAGTGACGCCCCGGAGCTTCAGAAACAGGTGGCCAAAGCACTGGTCAACAAGGGTGTGACGCGGGGGCAACTTGGGGAGACCGATGCAGCGATTGTGGTCTACGACGAGGTAATCGAGCGTTTCGGGAACAGTGACGCCCCGGAGCTTCAGGATCAGGTGGCCGAAGCACTGATCTACAAGGGTGTGACGCAGGGGAAACTTGGTGACGCTGAAGAGGAGATCGTGGTCTACGACGAGGTAGTCGAGCGCTTCGGAGACAGTGACGCGCCGGAGCTTCAGGAGCGGGTGGCCAAAGCACTATTCAACAAGGGTGTGGCGCAAGGACAACTTGGTGAGACCGAAGCGGAGATCGCGGTCTACGACGAGGTAGTCGAGCGCTTTGGAGACAGTGACGCCTCGGAGCTTCAGGAGTGCGTGGCCAAAGCACTGGTTAACAAGGGTGTGACGCGGGGGCAACTTGGTGACGCCGAAGCGGAGATCGCGCTCTACGATGAGGTAATCGAGCGCTTCGGTGACAGTGACGTGCCGGAGCTTCAGGAGCTGGTGGCCAAAGCACTGGTCAACAAGGGTATGACGCGGGGGCAACTCGGGGAGACCGATGCAGCGATTGCGGTCTACGACGAGTTAATCGAGCGCTTTGGAGACAGTGACGCGCCAGAGCTTCAGGAGCGGGTGGCCAAAGCACTGTTCAACAAGGGAGCGACGCGGGGGCAACTCGGGGAGACCGATGCAGCGATTGCGGTCTACGACGAGTTAATCGAGCGCTTTGGAGACAGTGACGCGCCAGAGCTTCAGGAGCTGGTGGCCAAAGCACTGACTAACAAAGGCAAGGTACAAGTCGATCTCCATCATATGGAAGAAGCGCTGAATACAAGCGAAGTACTTGAACGAAAATACAGCGCATTGACCGACGACAATGCAATCACGTTCAAATGGAGAGCGAAGTGGATAAAGATGAAAGTATTTCTTGCTCAAGGGAAACGTTCGGATTCCGTGGAGACGTTCCGCTCAATTTATGCTTCATTTGTTCCTGGAAACAGGACCATGATGCGTCAGATGCTGGATCATGTACTGGCCTTGATTGCAGTTGGAGCCTCGGAGCGTGATCTGGTCGATATCCTGTCGAGTGACAGGAGGAAATTCGGTTGGCTGGAACCACTAATCGTCGCACTGCGCCAGCGCATCGGCGAGACGGTTCGCGCGCCGATTGAAGTGCTTGAGATCGCCCAGGACATCTGCCAGCGAATCGAGGAGGTGGAGAGATCCAGAGGCACAACAACTACCGGCAGGACGAAGTAATGCCAATGTTCAGCCGGATATCTGTTATGCACTTCGACGGTTCGTCCCGCGCTACGGAGCGTCCTGCGGACGTCGACGTTTCGCCCGTCTTGCCTGGTGGCGGGCTTCCGGCCCGCCACCGGATAGGACGCAGCCCCTCATATTCATCACCACTCACCCTTGTCCGGTCAGCCGGGCCAGGATGACTCTTTTCCGATATGGACACATGGTTGCGGGGCCTCGCCCCCTTTCTCGCCGTCTGATCTCTACGTCGCGCCGTTGGTCCGATCTTCCTTCCGCTTCGCCAAATCCCGCCGGATGTCCTCGGCGACTTCCTCGACTTCCCGCGCCACCCGGGGCTCAAGTCCCATTTCCCGTTCCAGCGCCGTCGTGAGCGGCAACAGAAGATCCGCCGCCGGCGATGCCCGGATCATCTCCCGCATCCGCGCCGGTCCGATCTCAATGCTGAACGCCATCAGGGCGTCCAGGCTCCTCACCACGGGCAGAGTACCGAGCCCTGGAAGCGCCGCGAGGATCGCCGTAACGTCCTGCTCGCAGGCGGAAGGATCGCCACTTGCCAAAACAGCCTCCGCCCGGATCAGGTGACCCCACCATCGGTTCTCCGGTGAACTTGCAAGATGCTGATCAAGTGCTCGATCAACCGTCTCGATAGCTGAGTCGTACCTCTGGCTCGCTAGCTCCAGACCTGCCTTGTTCAGGAGCGCGGTTTCAGTCCACATGCGAAGTATGGGGTATTCGCTTTCCCCGAAGCGACGCACCACCTCGTCGCAGGCGGTCAGTGCTTCCTCTGACCGGTCGAGCGTGCCAAGTGCCACTCCCTTATTGACGAGAGCCTTCGCGACCCCCTCAAGAAGGGCCGGCGTCTCGCTCTCGCCAAAGCGGCGCAATACTTCGTCGCAGGCGGTCAGTGCTTCCTCTGGCCGGTTCAG